>CAJLRL010000003.1 GCA_905209075.1 uncultured Lachnospiraceae bacterium
TACAGACAGCAGTTACAGCATGTAACAAGGAAAAGGGACATGCTCAGGTAGCTCTCTCATACACACTTGGAGATGCATACACACTTGATTACTGGATGGAGATGGCAAAGAAAGTAGAGGACATGGGTGCTGACTCACTTTGTATCAAGGATATGGCAGGTCTTTTAGTTCCTGCGAAGGCTACAGAGCTTGTACAGGCATTAAAGGATTCTACAAGCCTTCCTGTAGAGCTTCATACACATTACACATCAGGTGTTGCTTCAATGACATACATGAAAGCTGTTGAGGCCGGAGTTGATATCATTGATACAGCTATGTCTCCATTTGCACTTGGAACAAGCCAGCCTGCAACAGAGGTTATGGTTGAGGCATTCAAGGGCACAGAGTTTGATACAGGCCTTGATCTTAATCTCTTAAGTGAGATCGCTGATTATTTCAGACCAATGAGAGAGGAAGCTTTAGCTTCAGGTCTCATGAATCCAAAGGTACTTGGTGTAAACATCAATACACTTCGTTACCAGGTTCCGGGAGGAATGCTTTCAAACCTTATTTCACAGCTCAAAGAGCAGGGTAAAGAGGATAAATACGAGGAGGTTCTTGCAGAAGTACCACGTGTTCGTAAAGACCTCGGTGAGCCACCTCTTGTAACACCTTCTTCACAGATCGTTGGAACACAGGCTGTATTCAACGTGCTTATGGGAGAAAGATACAAAGTCGCTACAAAAGAAACAAAGGATATCCTTCTCGGAAAATATGGTCAGACTGTTAAGCCATTCAACCCAGAGGTTGTTGACAAGGTATTAGGAGATGACAAGAAAAATGCGATCACATGCCGTCCGGCTGATCTTCTTGAGCCAGAACTTGATAAGATCGAGGCAGAGATGAAACAGTGGAAACAGCAGGATGAGGATGTTCTTTCATATGCTCTTTTCCCACAGGTTGCTACAGACTTCTTTAAGTACAGACAGGCACAGCAGACCGGTGTTGACGCAAAAGCAGCAGACACAGAGAATAAAGCTTATCCTGTATAAGTAATAATAGAAAATGGTTGCTGTTCAAACCTAACAGTCAAAACAGTAACAGGAAATGCCACAGATTGTATGTCTGTGGCATTTTTTGTTGAAAAAAATATTTTTAAGTGATAGAATTTTAGCTTGTGGGATGTTAAAATTATAATACATAAAATATCAGGAGTATAAGATGTCTAACACGAATGATCTGCTAAACAGAATAAATTCAAAATATAGTACGATGAGCAAAGGTCATAAGCTTCTTGCTACATACATTACAGACAATTATGATAAGGCTGTGTTCCTTACTGCAGCAAAGATGGGTGAGACGGTAGGCATATCTGAGTCTACTGTTGTACGCTTTGCCACATCGCTTGGATATAAGGGATATCCGGATTTCCAGAAAGCTCTTGAGGAACTTGTGAGAAATAAACTTAATTCTGTCCAGAGAATGGAAGTTACATATGGACGCATAAGTCAGTCGGAAATCCTTGAAACTGTTCTGCAGTCGGACGCTGATAAGATAAAAACCACTCTGGAAAAAATTGATGTAAATGCATTTGATCTGGCAGTTGATACAATATTACAATCAAAAAAAATATATATAGTCGGAATAAGAAGCTGTGCGCCGCTTGCAAGTTTTCTGGCATTTTATCTGAATCTGATGTTTGATGATGTCTGTCTTTTGACAACAAACAGTGCGAGTGAATTATTTGAACAGATGGTGCGTATCGGTAATGATGATGTGATAATAGGAATTAGTTTTCCAAGGTATTCTATGAGGGCATTAAAAGCATTGGAGTTTGCCAATAATAGAAATGCAAAGGTGATAACAATTACTGATAGCATACATTCTCCGATGAATTTATATTCGTCATGCAATCTGATCGCAGACAGTGATATGGCATCAATAGTTGATTCGCTTGTTGCGCCGCTTTCAGTTATTAATGCGCTTATTGTTGCCCTTTGTATGAAAAAACAGAATGTAGTAGCAAAAACCCTTACTGAACTTGAAGATATCTGGAACGAATATCAGGTATATGAAAATGATGAGATAAACTATATAGATGATTCAATCAAAGTACATTATGCAAAGCTGGGAGAATCAGAAAATGAGTAAAGTTATAGTTGTCGGCGCAGGAGCGGCTGGCATGATGGCGGCATATTTTGCTGCAAAAAATAAAAATAAGGTGACACTTATAGAGAAAAATGAGAAAACAGGCAAAAAGATATACATTACGGGAAAAGGCAGATGCAATATTACAAATGCATGTGATGTAGAGGATTTGTTTGCTAATGTTATGTCTAACAAAAAATTCTTATACAGCGCATTTTATGGATTCACGAATAGTGATGTTATAGATTTTTTTGAAAACCATGGAATTAAGACAAAAATTGAAAGAGGAAACAGGGTATTTCCTGTATCCGATCATTCTTCGGATGTCATATCTGCACTGGAGCGTGCATTAAAAGAGCAAAATGTCGACATACTGCTCAATACATGTGTAGAAAAAATTGAATGTGAAGATAGCCAGGTGACAGGTGTAGTCCTGTGTGGTGGCAGAAAAATAGAGGCAGATGCTGTCATTGTTGCAACTGGAGGAATGTCATACCAGGCAACGGGATCGACAGGAGATGGGTATAGATTTGCAGAAGAAAGTGGACATAAAGTTACAGAATGTACGCCATCACTTGTGCCATTTAACGCTCAGGAGGAGTGGGTGGCAAAGCTTCAGGGCTTGTCCTTAAAGAATGTTTTAGTGACAATATATGATGGCAGAAAAAAGCTATATGAAGATTTTGGAGAAATGCTTTTTACACATTTTGGAGTGAGTGGTCCGCTTATTTTATCTGCAAGTGCAGCGATAAAACAAAATACGATAAAAAAACCACTGCAAATGTTTATAGACCTTAAGCCGGCACTTTCATATGAGGCGCTTGACAAGCGTATATTGCGTGAATTTGATGACGCAAAGAATAAACAATTTAAAAATTCAATAAATAAATTACTTCCGTCAAAAATGATACCGGTAATTATTGGACTGTCAGGGATAGACCCTGATAAAAAAGTTAATGAGATTTCAAAAGGTGAAAGAGAAGGCCTGGTAAATCTGCTAAAGAAGCTGCCTGTGACATTAAATGGGACAAGGCAGTGGAATGAGGCAATAGTTACAAAGGGCGGAATAAGTACAAAGGATATTAATCCATCAACAATGGAATCAAAAATAATAAAAAATCTTTATTTTGCAGGTGAGGTCTTAGATCTCGATGCATTGACAGGTGGTTATAATCTGCAGATCGCCTGGTCTACCGGTGCACTTGCAGGAAAAAGCATAAATAAGGAGGAATAACATGAAATACAATATTGCAATAGACGGACCGGCAGGAGCCGGAAAAAGTACAATAGCAAAAAAACTGGCAAAGGATCTTGGATATATATACGTTGACACAGGGGCAATGTACAGGGCAATGGCATATTATTTTCTTATGAATAATATAAAATCCGATGATGTTGAAATGATCTCTAAGGCATGCCAGAATGTAGAAATATCAATTGTATACAAGGATGGCGAACAGCAGGTAATTTTAAACGGCGAAAATATCAATGCATATATCAGGGAAGAAAAAGTTGGAAACATGGCTTCGGCTACAAGTGTTTATCCGGTTGTAAGGACAAAACTTGTGGAACTCCAGCGGCAGCTTGCAAAGCGTGAAAACGTAGTTATGGATGGAAGGGATATAGGGACAGTTGTACTTCCAGATGCAAATGTGAAGATATTCCTTACTGCAAGCTCTAAGGTACGTGCAAAACGAAGGTATGATGAGCTTACAGCAAAAGGGATAAGCTGTGATATAGATGAAATTGAAAAAGATATAATAGACCGTGATGAAAGAGATATGAACAGGGAAACATCACCACTTCGTCAGGCAGATGATGCTGTGTTTTTAGATTCGTCATATATGGATATTGATGAAGTGGTAAATGCAATGAAAGATATAATAAAGGATAAATGAGGCGCCATATGAATCTTACAATCGCAAAAAGTGCAGGATTTTGTTTCGGGGTAAAGAGAGCTGTAAATATGGTTTATCAGGCAATAACTGATGAAAATATGCCGATATATACCTATGGACCTATAATCCATAATGATGAAGTTGTAAAGGACATGAAAGCGAAGGGCGTTATAGTAATAAATTCGTTAGATGAGCTCGGAAATTATCCAAAGGGAGTCATGATAATCCGTTCACATGGGATCAGCAGGATTGAATATGAAACAATAGAAAGATCGGGTTATAAAATATTGAGTGCGACATGTCCTTTTGTATCAAAGATCCATAGATATGTTGAAAAATATAGTGAAGATGGATACAATATAGTTATAATCGGAAGTCCAAGCCATCCGGAAGTGTGCGGGATAAAAGGCTGGGCAAAGGACGAAAAGTGTGTTACCATAATAAATAGTGTAGAAGAAGCAGAAAAATTTTCTGTAAATGAGTCCCAAAAAGTATGTATTGTGTCGCAAACGACATTTAACTACAAGAAATTTCAAGATTTAGTTGAAATTATAAGTAAAAAAGGTTATGATATAGTTGTTTTAAATACAATCTGTAATGCGACCGAGGAAAGACAGACGGAAGCACGGGAAGTTGCTAAAAATTCGGATGCCATGATAGTTATTGGTGATAAGCACAGCTCGAATACACAGAAGCTATTTGAAATATGTAAAAACGAATGCAAAAATACTTACTATATACAAACAAGTGACGAAATGGATTATGCAAAAATCAGGTCCAACAATAACGTAGGTATTACAGCAGGGGCTTCAACCCCAAATAATATCATTGAGGAGGTTTCAAAGAATGTCAGAAATGAGCTTTGAACAAATGCTGGAAGAATCTTTCAAAACTATAAGAAATGGAGATGTGGTAGAAGGTACCGTTATTGATGTTAAACCTGACGAGATTTTCTTAAATATTGGATACAAATCAGACGGAATTATAACTCGTAATGAGTATACTAATGAACCAAATGTAGATCTTACAACTGTTGTTAAGGTTGGAGATACAATGGAAGCTAAAGTTATCAAATTAAATGATGGTGAAGGACAGGTAATCCTTTCATATAAGCGTCTCGCTGCAGAAAAGGGAAGCAAACGTCTTGAGGAAGCTTTCGAAAATCAGGAAGTATTAAAAGCAAAAGTTACACAGGTATTAGCAGGAGGCGTATGTGTAAATGTTGATGAAACAAGAGTATTCATCCCTGCAAGCCTTGTATCAGATACATTTGAGAAAGATCTCAACAAGTTTAAAGATCAGGAAATTGAGTTCGTTATCACAGAATTTGATCCTAGAAAGAGACGTATCATCGGAAACAGAAAAACATTACTTGTAGCTGAGAAAGCTAAAAAACAGGAAGAATTATTAGGAAAGATCAAAGTCGGTGATGTTATCGAAGGAACAGTTAAAAATGTTACAGATTTCGGTGCGTTTATCGATCTTGGTGGAGTTGACGGATTACTCCATATTTCAGAAATGTCATGGGGAAGAGTAGAAAACCCTAAGAAAGTATTTACTGTAGGTCAGAAAGTAAGAGTATTCATCAAGAATATCAATGATACAAAAATTGCACTTTCTATGAAATTTGACGATGAGAATCCTTGGAATGGTGCATCAGAGAAATTTGCAGCAGGAAATGTTGTAAAAGGAACAGTTGCAAGAATGACAGATTTCGGTGCTTTTGTTGAGTTAGCACCAGGTGTGGATGCATTATTACATGTTTCACAGATTTCAAAGGATCATGTCGAGAAACCTTCTGACGTATTAAAGATAGGTCAGGAAGTAGAAGCAAAAATCGTTGAATTCAATGAAGAAGAGAAGAAGATCAGCTTAAGCATCAAAGCACTTGAAGAGCCGGAAGATAATGGCGAAGATACTGCAGATGTTAATATTGATGAAGTAGCTTCTGATAACGAGTAATTTATACAGGAAGCTGTCAAAATGGCAGCTTCCTATTTTTTACTTAATGGGATAGGAAAATATTACTATACGGAGGAGGATGTATATGTTTGATACGTATGAGAAATTTAAAAAGGATGTTCTAAAACTGACAAAGATCGATCTGAACTTTTATAAAGAAAAGCAGATGAAAAGAAGAATTGATACTCTTGCAACAAAAAATAAGGCTACAAACTATGACGAGTATATAAAGATGATCAGTACTGACAAAGAAAAGTTCGAACAGTTTGTAAACTTCCTTACGATCAATGTGTCTGAATTTTACAGGAACCCTGATCAGTGGAATCTTATGGATAAAAATGTAATTCCCAAAATTGTCAAGGAACAACGAAAACCTATTAAAATATGGAGTGCAGCATGTTCTACAGGAGATGAACCATATTCTCTTGCTATGGCATTTTCAAAACATATACCGCTTTCTGACATAAAAATACTTGCAACCGACATAGATAAGCAGGTTATAGCACATGCCAAAACGGGATTGTATTCTGAAAAATCAATAGCTTCTGTTCCGGCAGATCTCAAAAAGAAATACTTTACAAAAATAGGTTCATCATATCAGATTTCAGATGAAATAAAAAAATGTGTTACATTTAAGGAGCACAATCTGTTGAAAGATCCTTATCCAACAGATTATGATCTTATATTATGCCGCAATGTTGTAATATATTTTACAGATGAGGCTAAGGATATGATTTATTCTAATTTTTATAAATCCCTTAAATCTAAAGGTGTACTTTTTATAGGAAGTACAGAGCAGATCACGAATTACAGGGAGTTGGGATTTAACAGAATGAGCAGTTTTTATTTCGAAAAACCATGATAGGGTCTTACAAAAGTGTGCGCTTTGCGCACACTTTTATTTAATGGCAGTTATTTTAGAATTTTTATTTGATATGAATGAAATGCCGTATTACATGGTCTGCATACCGCAGGAGCATCTCATCGGATGAACAAAAATCGCTGGTCAGCTGAAAAAAGCTGTATTTATCCTTTATGTCGTTTTTGAACAATGGCTGCATGATGTTTTCATGCTGTATGATAAATTTACCTTCTTTTTTTATATAGCAGTTTGATGCTTTGCATTTTTCTTTATGATCCCGGTCTACGTATGCAGCAACACTTTTGTGTATTGCCATATCTTCTTTGGGAAGATAATAATAATTTTTGTAATCCGTGTAAAAATATTTCAAACTGTCATTTATTACTTTTGTGCGGATGACAGTTTTTTCTTTGGATATTGAAAGGCAGAAACTGTCATCACGTATACTTACCGGCTTAGGCACGACATAATCATTTGCAAGGGTGATAAAAAATTCTTCTTCGTTTTTTCCATCGTAAGTTTTGTAATCAGAAAGCCTTGAATCGACAATAGTGTATTTTTTGTCTGCAAGTTTTAAATAAGATAAAATCGGCAGTAGCTCTGTCATTCCGAGAACATCTTCGTAATTGTGGAGCATAAGGCAGGAAAGTGATCCGGGATCCGGATTTTTGATATATTCGGAATAGATATTTATAAGATCACCTCCGCTATACGTATCGTCACGATTTATCTGCAGAAATTTCTCCAGTGTTTTCTGCTTATAGTTTTCAAGCTTTAATAGAGGTTTGAGTGGAGTGATAGATTTAAATATATCAATAAAATTGTAGCTGCTGAAATCTTCATCAATATCATATTTTGAAAATCTGGCCTTTAGAAATGGGATATCAAAGCCTATGCCATTAAAGGAGATCATTGTTTTATAGTTTTTCAGAAGTTTTATAAATTCTTTTAATATAAGAGATTCTTCGGCAGGAGTTTCTGCAAAAAACTGGTCGATGCATATATTCTTATCCTTTCTGTATGCGCAGCCGATCATATATGTAAAAGAAGAGGCAGGTGAAAAGCCTGTCGTTTCAATATCAAAAAAAATAGATGATTTATCGAAAAGTTTATCAGATAAATTGTCTTGCCGTATATAAAGTTCTTCGTTGTGAGTATTTTTCATCTTTTTATCCTTCCAATAAAATTTTTTTGTGTAAACATTATAACACAAAGTACTAAAAAAAGTACAAAATATACTATTTAACTAAATTTATATAATGTTATAATATAATTAACAATGTACAAAAATATTACTTTGTTAAAGAATCTAAAGAAAGAGGGGCACAAAAATGGGTTTAAAAACATTTGTTGGTGGCGTACATCCATATGATGGCAAAGAGCTTTCAAAGGATGTGGCAATTAAAGAAGTTTTACCCAAGGGAGACATGGTATATCCGGTATCGCAGCATATCGGTGCACCAGCTAACCCTATTGTCGCTGTAGGGGATAATGTTCTCAAGGGGCAGATGATAGCAGAAGCGGGCGGCTTTGTATCATCACCGATTTACTCTTCAGTATCAGGAAAAGTAAAAGCAATTGAGAATAGAAGAGTCGCTACAGGTGATATGGTAAAATGTATTGTTATTGAAAATGACGGTAATTTTATCGAAACTGGTTTTGAAACGGTAGATGATGTTACAAAATTATCAAAGGAAGAGATAATCGAAAAAGTCAAGAATGCAGGTGTTGTCGGAATGGGAGGAGCCGGATTCCCGACACACGTCAAATTATCACCAAAAGAGCCGGACAAAATTGAGTACATAATCGTAAATGGAGCAGAATGTGAGCCATATCTTACATCTGATTACCGAAGGATGCTTGAAAACCCGGAAGAACTTATTGGCGGGTTAAAGATAATCCTTCAGCTGTTTGATAATGCAAAAGGAATTATTGGAATAGAGGATAATAAGCCGGATTGTATAGAAAAACTCACACAGCTTACAAGCGGGGAATTAAGGATAGAGGTATGCCCTCTCAAAACTAAATATCCACAGGGTGGTGAGAGACAGCTTATATTCGCAGCAACAGGACGTGCAATAAATTCTAAAATGCTTCCTGCGGATGCTGGCTGTATAGTAGATAATGTGGAGACTATAATAGCCGTATATAATGCTGTAAAAAATGGTCTGCCGGTTATGAAACGTATTTCAACAGTTACAGGAGATGCAGTCAAGAATCCATCAAACTTCCTCTACAGTATAGGAACGTCATATCAGGAGCTTATCGACGCAGCAGGAGGCTTTAAGAGCCAGCCTGAGAAGATTATTTCAGGTGGTCCTATGATGGGATTTGCAATGTTTAGTCTTGACATACCTACAACTAAGACATCTTCATCAATTCTTTGTTTTACAAAGGATGAGGTAACGCAGTTTGAACCATTAGCATGCATCAATTGCGGAAGATGTGTGGAGGCATGTCCAGAGCAGCTTATACCAAGCAGACTTGCTAAATTTGCAACAAATGGTCTTATGAGTGAGTTTGAAAAATGGCATGGACTTGAGTGTATAGAGTGTGGAAGCTGTACGTTTGCGTGTCCATCAAGACGTCAGGTGGCACAGCCTATCAAGACAATGAAAAAACTTACTCTTGCAGAAAAAAGAAAACAGGCTAGTAAAAAATAAAGAAAGAGGTGGATTAAAGTGAGCGAATTATTTCATGTTTCGTCATCACCACATGTACGTTCAAAGGACTCGACAAGCCGCATTATGCTCTATGTGATCATTGCGCTTCTACCTACGAGTTTTTTCGGAATATACAATTTTGGAATCAGGGCACTTTTGCTTATTGTGATCACTATCGCATCCTGTGTAGCATCTGAATGGGTATTTAATAAGATAGTTAAAAAGAAAAACACAGTAGATGATTTAAGTGCCGTAGTAACAGGTCTTTTACTTGCACTTAACCTTCCGGCAGGACTGCCATGGTGGGAGGCAGTGCTCGGTGGTGTATTTGCTATAATAATAGTTAAATGTATGTTTGGAGGTCTGGGTCAGAATTTTATGAACCCTGCACTCGGAGCGAGGTGCTTTCTTCTCATTGCGTTTGCAGCTGACATGACAAACTTTAATGTCACAAGCAACGGGGTAGATGTGTATTCTGGAGCTACACCGCTTGCACTCATCAAAAATGAGGGACTTGACAGTGTAAACGTAAAGGATATGCTTATCGGAAATACAGCAGGAACTATTGGCGAGACATCAGTCATCGCAATTATGATCGGAGCAATAATACTTATTATGCTTGGTGTTATTGATCTTAAGATACCTGCATCATACATAATTACATTTGCAGTATTTATGTTCTTATTTGGAGCAGACAGGTTCAACATGAATTATGTTGTTGCAGAACTTTGTGGTGGTGGACTTATGCTTGGAGCATTTTTCATGGCAACAGATTATGTGACATCACCTATCACACCAAAAGGACAGATTATATTTGGTATATGCTGTGGACTTTTAACAGGTATATTCCGTTGCTTCGGAGCAAATGCAGAAGGTGTTTCTTTCTCGATAATCTTAAGCAATGTACTTGTTCCGATAATCGAGAAAATCTCTGTTCCTAGAGCATTTGGATTAGTAAAGGAGGCAAAGAAGAATGAATAAACAAATTATACATGATGCTTTGATCTTAGCTGCTTTTACTCTTGTTCTTGGATTTATACTTGCACTTGTGCATGACATTACACTAAAGCCTATTGAAGCTGCAAATCTTGCAACAGCACAGGCTGCATACAAAGAAGTATTTAAAGATGCAGATGACTTCAAGGCTTATGATTATGATGCGGATGAGGCAGACAAGATCGTTGCCGATGCCGGATACAGCGATACAATTGATGATGTGCAGCAGGCACTTGATGCAGATGGAAACGCTCTTGGCTATGTGATAACGGTTACTGCAAAAGACGGAAGTCAGGGCAGCATCACATTTTCTGTGGGAATCCAAAACGATGGAACTGTAAACGGATATTCAATTACAGATATAAGTGAAACTCCTGGTCTTGGAATGAAGGCAGAAGAGGAAGATTTTTACAGCCAGTTCCAGAACAAAAAGGTAGACAATTTTACAGTTGTTAAAAACACACCTTCATCAGATGATGAGATAGAGGCTATCACAGGTTCCACAATTACATCTAAAGCTATGGCAAATGGATGTAATGCAGCAATCTGTTACTTCCAGAATGGTGGATTATCGGAGGTGAGCGCAAATGAATAAATATGTAGAGCGTTTATATAACGGAATCATAAAAGAAAATCCAACATTTGTACTTATGCTTGGTATGTGTCCGACACTTGCCGTTACTTCATCGGCAATAAACGGATTAGGAATGGGATTATCGACTACGGTTGTTCTGATCCTTTCGAACCTTTTGATCTCAGCGTTTCGAAAAGTAATTCCAAATGGTGTACGTATGCCGGCATATATAGTAATTGTTGCATCCCTTGTTACTGTTGTACAGTTCTTGATGCAGGCATATCTGCCAAGCCTTTCAGCAGCACTTGGTGTATACATTCCACTTATCGTTGTAAACTGTATCATACTTGGACGTGCAGAAAGCTATGCTTCAAAGAATGGTCCGGTTGAATCTATTTTTGATGGACTTGGAATGGGACTTGGATTTACTATGGGTCTTACGATAATCGGACTTATCCGTGAGATACTTGGGGCAGGAACTGCTTTTGATATAAAAATATTCGGAAGCTGGTTTACGCCTATCACAATTTTTATCATGGCACCGGGAGCATTCCTTGTACTTAGTTTCCTTGTTGCAGGAATGAATATCATCCGTGGTAAAATGGAGCAGAAGGGAACACCTCTTGCCGCACCGGCAGGATGCCTTTCTGGTGATTGTGCACATTGTGGTGCAGAGTGTCCATCAGCCGAAAAGAAAGCTGACAGCGAGGCTGCTGTCAAAACAGAGACAAAAGAAGGAGGGGATAAATAATGAGTACATTAAGTCATTTATTATTAATTGCTGTAGCATATGCGATTGTAAATAACGTTGTATTAAGCCAGTTCCTTGGTATATGTCCTTTCCTCGGAGTTTCAAAAAATACAAAGACAGCTGCCGGAATGGGCGGTGCAGTTATATTTGTAATCACAATAGCTACATTTGTCACACAGCTTATTTACAGATTTATATTGTTACCACTTGATCTGTCTTATCTGCAGACAATAGTATTTATTCTTGTTATTGCTGCACTTGTACAGTTTGTTGAAATGTTCCTTAAAAAGAAGATGCCACCGCTTTATCAGTCGCTTGGTGTTTATCTTCCACTTATCACAACTAACTGTGCCGTTTTAGGTGTTGCGCTTAACAGTGTAACTAAAGGCTACAATATACTTGAGAGTGTTGTATATGGAATCGCAACAGCAGTCGGATTTTTCATCGCAATTGTCCTTATGGCAGGGGTACGTGAAAAAATCGAATACAACGATATTCCAAAACCTTTCAGGGGAACACCGATTGTATTGCTTACAGCATGTCTTATGGCAATAGCATTCATGGGATTCTCTGGTATGGTATCTGTATAGGATTGGAGGAAAAATGATATGAATATTACTGCAATTATAGTGGCGGCCATAGTTGTTGGTCTTGTGGGTATCATTCTTGGAGTTTTCCTCGGTGTTTCAGGAGAAAAATTTAAAGTTGAAGTTGACCCAAGAGAAGAAGCTATCCTGGAAGCGCTGCCGGGAAATAACTGTGGAGGATGTGGTTATGCCGGATGCTCAGGACTTGCCGCAGCTATCGTAAAAGGAGAGGCGCCTGTAGGACAGTGTCCTGTCGGAGGAAGCCCTGTTGCTGCAAAAGTTGGTGAGATCATGGGCGTTAAAGCCGAAGAAGGTGCAAAAAAGGTGGCATTTGTAAAATGTGCCGGAACATGCGATAAGGCTAATACAGATTATGAATACACTGGTGTCGAAGACTGTACAGCATTATCTTTTGTACCAGGAGGGGGACCTAAGTCGTGCAGCTATGGATGTCTTGGCTTTGGAAGCTGCGTTAAAGCCTGTCCATTTGATTCGATCCATGTTGTTGATGGAATAGCAGTTGTTGATCCACTTACATGTAAAGCCTGTGGAAAATGTGTAGAGGCTTGTCCGAAACATCTTATCGAGCTTGTGCCTTATGATGCAGCACATATTGTAAAGTGCAGTTCAAAAGACAAAGGTAAAGATGTAATGAAAGCATGTTCAGTCGGATGTATTGGCTGTCATTTATGTGAGAAAAATTGTCCTTCTGACGCTGTTCATGTTGTAGACAATATTGCATATATTGATCAGGATAAATGTACAGGATGTGGAATCTGTGCAGAAAAATGTCCAAAGAAAATTATTTTATAAAATATTATTAATTTTATTTCAAAAATCGTCGAAACAAGCTGTTTCGGCGATTTTTTGTGATATAATCGTCATATGAAAAAAATTATAAATACAATAGTTATGATATCAGCTCTGGCAGTTATGCTTTGTGGCTGTCAGAAAAGCGAAAATAAAAAAATTTCAAAACAGGGATTCTATTTTGATACGATAATCCAGATAACATTATATGGAACTGATGATGAGCAATATATAAATGACTGCTTTGACATTGCCGACAGGTATGAAAAAATGTTGTCTAACACAATAGATGACAGTGATATAAGCAGGATAAACAAGGCAGCAGGAGAGCAGGCTGTCTGTGTATCCGATGAGACTGTTTCGCTTATACAAAAAGGAATAGAATATGGCAGGCTTAGTGGAGGAAAATTTGACATAACGATAGGCGAATTATCTAATTTATGGAATTTTCCGGAGATTGCTGAAAATTCAAAGTCAGATGACAATGAAGCAGACAGTTCTGTAATACCTTCGGATGAAAAGATCAATGAGTATCTCGGACATGTGGATTACAATAAGATAAAAATAGACGGAAACAATGTTATGATCACAGATGAAAAGACGCAGATAGATTTAGGCGGAATAGCAAAAGGATATATTGCGGATAAGATGAAGGAATATTTAAAGTCAAAGAAAGTTACATCCGGAATAATAAATCTAGGAGGAAATGTGCTTACAATAGGCAGCAAGTCTGATGGCAGTGATTATACCGTTGGAATACAAAAACCATTTGATAGATCCGGGACATCAATAGCAACAATAAAAATTGATGATAGGTCAGTTGTAACATCAGGAATATACGAAAGATACTATAGAGTTGATGGAAAAATATACCATCATATATTAGACACACAGACAGGATATCCGGTTGAAAATGATCTTTATTCTGTGACAATAATAAGTGATTCCTCATGTGATGGAGATGCTCTTAGTACGACATGTTTTGCGCTGGGAAAAGATAAGGCAGAGGAATTTATAAAGTCAATAGATGGAGTGGAGGCAATATTTGTTGATAATAAAATGAATGTTACATGTACAGATGAAAAAATGCAAATAGATATTCTGGATGAATGATATACGAATGATAAAAATGAAAATGATTTTGTGTTTTTTGCGGATATATGTTAAAGTATAAAGTGCATGTAAAAATACAATCATAAATATAATAGGGAAATAGAAAAATGAGCTTTTTAAAAGATTACAAAAGAGTTGTTATAAAAATAGGATCGTCATCACTTACGCATCCACAGACAGGAGGGCTTAATTTCTCAAAGATGGAACATCTTGTCAGAGCAATATGTGACTTTAGAAATTCAGGACTTGATGTCTGCCTGGTAAGCTCAGGAGCGATAGCTGTCGGCAGAGAAGTCATTGGAATAAAGGAAAGACCATCGGATCTGTCAATAAAACAGGCATGTGCCGCTGTAGGACAGGGACGTCTTATGATGACATATCAGAAATTATTTGGCGAGTATAATCAAAATTCGGGTCAGATTTTGATGACAAAGAATACGATAATAAATCCTGTATCGCGAAAAAATGCAGCAAATACATTTGAAGAATTATTTGGGCTTGATGTGGTTCCGATAGTAAATGAGAATGATACAGTAAGTACATATGAAATGCAGTTTGGAGATAATGATACATTGTCAGCTATAGTTGCATCATTGACAAAAGCAGATCTTCTTATTTTACTATCTGATATAGATGGACTGTATTCGGATGATCCACATAAAAATCCTGATGCAGAACTCATAAAAGAAGTCACAGATATAGATGATAAAGTGTTTGGAATGGCAAAAGATTCTACAGGCAGCAATGTCGGGACAGGAGGAATGGCAACAAAGCTTATGGCAGCAAAGATCGCTACATATTCCGGTGCAGATATGATAATTGCCAATGCAGGCAAAACAGATATTTTGTATGACATAATGAATGATGACTTTACGGGAACATTGTTCCACCACTGTGATAACCGTAATTTTGACCTTTCGACATATATATTGGAGAGTATAGGATAATGGAAAACGAAAAAATTCAAAGAATAAATGAATTATACAGAAAATCAAAGGCGGAAGGACTAACAGACAGCGAACTTAAGGAGCAGGCTTTACTCCGTCAGGAATATATTGCAAGTGTAAAGAAAAACCTTGTAAGCCAGCTTAACAATATAGATGTTGTAAATCCCGATGGTTCTGTTGAAAATTTAGGACAGACATATGGAAATAAAAAGAAAAATTCGTAAAGAGATGCGCAATATGCGAAACGGCATAAGCAATGATGAAGTGCTGTATATGAGTATGTGTATATGCAAAAAGCTCAGTAAGCTAAAACCAGAGGCAGAGTATGAAAATATATTATTATATTCAGCAATAAACAATGAAACAGATCTTACAGAATATTACAGATATTTAAAAGAGAACGATAAGAAAATCTTTTTCCCAAAGGTATCCGGGGATACAATGGAATTTTATCAGGTTACAGGGTACGAAGAAATGAAAAAGGGTTCATTTTCTATAATGGAACCTGTGGCAGACGAGAATAAATGCTTCAAAGAAGATGACAGGGCACTTATGATAGTTCCGGGTGTCGCATTTTCAACTGACAGGTACAGGATAGGATACGGAAAAGGATATTATGACAAATATTTAAGCTGTCATTTGGCAATAGATACAATAGGCGTATGTTATGATTTTCAGCTGACAAATGAAAAAATAAATGATAAGCATGATGTCAGACTGGGAGGGATAATTACTGAAAAAAGAGAGGTGTTTGGAAATGACTGATTTGGAAAAATTATGCAAAGAGGCTCATGAGGCAAGACTTACGGTAGGAACACTTGATACAGACATAAAGAATAATGTTCTTATGACTGCAGCAGATAACCTTATGAACTATGAAAAAGAAATTCTTGAGGCGAATGAAATTGATATAAATGCCGCAAGAGAAAAAGGTGTAAAGGAAAGTATGATAGACCGGCTTTCTTTAAATCACGATAGGTTAAGCCAGATGGCTGATGGGCTCCGCCAGATCGCAAAATTAAATGATCCTATCGGTGAAGTCATGTCTATGTCTAAAAGACCTAATGGACTTATCATAGGAAAGAGAAGAGTTGCGATAGGTGTTATAGGAATGATCTTTGAAGCTCGACCGAATGTGACATCAGATGCCTTTGGTTTATGCTTTAAAACAGGAAACTGTGTGATATTAAAGGGAGGCAGTGATGCTTTAAACACAAATAAGGTTATTGTTGATGCGCTCGGACAGTCTCTTTTAGCATATGATGTTCCAAGGGCAGCATTATCACTTATTGAATCAACAGACAGAGAGACTACAAATCAGTTCATGAAAATGAACAAATATGTTGATGTGCTCATACCAAGAGGCGGTGCCGGACTTATAAATAACGTTGTAATGAATTCAACGGTTCCGGTAATCCAGACAGGAACAGGAAACTGTCATGTGTATGTGGACAAGGATGCCGATTTGGACATGGCTATAAAAATAATAGTAAATGCAAAAACACAAAGGATAAGCGTATGCAATGCATGTGAATCAATAGTTGTACATCATAAGATAGCTAAGAAATTTTTACCTAAACTCTACAAGGCATTAAAAGCATATAACGTACAGCTCCGCTGTGATGAAATATCAGAGGAAATACTAAAATCACACAAAAATATCGAGAAAGCCACGGAAGAAGACTGGGGTAAGGAATACCTTGATTACATAATGTCAGTAAAGGTTGTTGAAAATATTGATGAGGCAATAAGCCATATAAACAAATATAACACATCACATTCAGAAGCAATTGTTACAAACGACTATGACAGCGCCCAGAAATTTTTAAATGAGATAGATGCAGCCTGTGTATATGTAAACGCTTCTACACGTTTTTCGGATGGAAATGAGTTTGGGTTCGGTGCAGAGATCGGAATAAGCACACAAAAACTTCATGCAAGAGGTCCTATGGGACTTGAGGCACTTACAAGTTATAAATATATAATTTATGGAAGCGGACAGGTAAGAGAATAGTTTTGGGTATAAGATATTAAAACAGGATAAGAGGATTATATGAGAGATTTAGAAGCAAATTTACAGTATGAATATATGGACAAAGTAAGAGGGTATGTAAAACAGCAGGAAGAGCAGATAGGCCGCCCGCTTACATTTTACGTAAAAACATTTGGATGCCAGATGAATGCCCGTGATTCTGAAAAGCTTGTCGGAATACTCGAAAATATAGGATATGTCGAGGGAGAGGATGAGCATGCTGACTTTGTTGTATACAATACGTGTACGGTAAGGGAAAATGCAAACAATAAAGTGTATGGACGGCTTGGATATCTTCAGAACTACAAAAAGAAAAATCCGATAATGAAAATTGCACTTTGCGGATGCATGATGCAGGAACCGGAGGTTGTGGAGAATATAAGAAAACATTATAAATTTGTAGACATTGTTTTCGGAACCCATAATATTTTTAAATTTGCTGAGATTCTTTGCAATAATTTTGAATCAGGTTCACAGGTTATTGATATATGGAAAGATACAGACCAGATAGTGGAAGATTTGCCGATCAAACGTAAATTCTCATTCAAATCAGGTGTAAATATCATGTTCGGATGCAATAACTTCTGCAGTTATTGTATAGTTCCCTATGTAAGGGGGCGGGAGAGAAGCCGTGAGCCAAAAGATATAATAAGAGAGATAGAAGGTCTTGTCGCAGATGGAGTATGCGAGATCATGCTTCTTGGACAGAACGTTAATTCATACGGGAAAAATCTTGATGAACCGATATCTTTTGCACAGCTTCTGCGTGAAGTCAATAAGATCGATGGACTCAAGAGGATAAGATTTATGACTTCACATCCGAAGGATCTTTCCGATGAACTCATACTTGCTATGAAAGAATGTGATAAGGTCTGTAAGCATCTTCATCTTCCACTTCAGTCAGGAAGCTCGCGGATACTAAAAATAATGAACAGAAGCTATGATAAAGAAAAATATCTTGATGAAGTTAAAAGACTGCGTGAGCAGATACCGGACATAGCACTTACGACTGATATAATTGTTGGTTTTCCGGGGGAAACAGAAGAAGATTTCCTTGAAACAATGGATGTTGTAAAAAAAGTACGCTATGACAGTGCGTTTACATTTATATATTCAAAACGTACCGGAACAAGAGCTGCTTCAATGCCGGATCAGGTACCGGAGGATGTGATAAAGGACAGATTCGACAGACTCTTAAAAGAAGTCCAGACTATATCGGCAGAAAAGGCAGAACAATACGAAGGAAAAGTTATGCCTGTACTTGCAGAAGAGATGGATGATCAGAAGGAAGGATATGTAACAGGAAGACTTGATAATAATTCCATAGTTCATTTCCCGGGAGACAGTTCTATGATCGGAAATATTTATAATGTAAGACTTGATGAGTGCAAGGGTTTTTATTATATGGGAGAATTAGCGGATGCATAAGCGTTTTGGTAAAAGTGACATCATACTTATCACTGCCACACTTGTAATTGCCATTGTGGCACTTTTAGTAACAAAAAAGTTTTTGATGGGCGGCGGTGATGAGGTTCTTATCACAATTGATGGAGAGACGTTTGGTGAGTATTCACTTTTAACTGAACAGACTATTGATATAACAGATAGTGAAGGAAAAACTATAAATAAACTTAAAATATCAGGGGGAAAAGCTAATATGATATGGGCTGACTGCCCTGATAAACTTTGTGTTAAGCATAATGAAATATCAAAGGAAAATGAATCGATAATATGCCTCCCCAATAAAGTTACTGCAACAATAACTAAAAGCAGCGGCGGCGTAAGTGATATTGATTCGGTGTCAAAATAAATGAAAAAAATGACAACAAAAAAAACTGCACAGCTTGGAGTATATATAGCGCTTGCCATGATACTTAGTTATGTTGAGTCACTGATACCTTTTTCGTTCGGTGTTCCGGGGATAAAGCTTGGTCTTACGAATGTTGTTACAGTAATAATGATGTATACATATGGTATACCGGGAGCATTGGGCGTTGCAGTATTGCGGGCAGTTCTCAGCGGCTTTATGTTCGGAAATGCATTCAGCATAATATATTCAGTGGCAGGCTGTGTGCTCAGTTTTATTTTTATGTATATTTTAAAGAAAACAAATCATTTTGCGATCATTTCTGTAAGTGCAGCAGGCGGTGTTATGCATAATGTGGGACAGCTTATTGTGGCAGCAAATGTTGTAAAGACTTACAGTGTCATATATTATGCACCGGTACTGATAATAGCAGGAGTATTTACCGGAATTATTATAGGAATTGTATCGGATGAGATTGTAAAAAGAATCGGAAACAGAATGGAGACATAATGTACGCATATATAAAAGGTGAACTTGCAGAAAAAAATATAGATCATATCGTGGTTGAAGCCGGCGGCATAGGATATCTTATATATGTTCCGGCACAGTCAATAGATTATCTCCCGGATGAAGGAGATCAGATAAAGGTGTATACATATCTGTACATAAGAGAAGATGCCATGGTCCTATATGGTTTTTTGACAAAAGATGATCTTGAGATATTTAAGATGCTTATCACTGTAAGTGGAATCGGTCCTAAGGGTGGACTGGGGATACTTTCGACACTTTCAGCAGATGATCTTAGATTTGCAATTTTATCGGGGGATTCAAAGACGATATCAAAGGCTCCGGGGATAGGGGCAAAGACAGCACAGAGAGTTATCATCGATCTTAAGGATAAAATGTCACTTGAAGAGGCATTTGAGAAGAAGCTGGAAAATAATGCAGATGGTGTGCAGAAAACATTAAACAGCAGTATAAAGAATGATGCTGTCCTGGCACTTAGTGCACTCGGATATTCGTCAGCCGAGAGCTTAAAGGCTGTGTCGAAGGTTGACATAACAGATGATATGGATGTGGAGGATGTTTTAAAACTTGCACTGAAAAACATGTCATCATTTTAAAAGACAGCAGAGGACTTATTAAATGGAAAAAAGAGTTATTTCGACAAAGCTACAGGACGAGGATATTAAAATAGAAAAATCTCTGCGCCCTATGTACTTTGATGATTATATCGGCCAGAAAAAAATAAAAGATAATTTAAAGATATATATAGAAGCGGCAAAGTCCAGAGGAGAGGCGCTGGACCATGTGCTTTTTTATGGACCACCGGGACTTGGAAAGACAACACTTGCCGGGATAATCGCAAATGAGATGGGAACAAAAGTAAAAATAACATCAGGACCTGCAATCGGAAAACCCGGAGAAATGGCTGCTATTTTAAACGGGCTTTCAGAGGGAGACATACTTTTTGTCGATGAGATACACAGATTAAACCGTCAGGTCGAGGAAGTTTTATATCCTGCAATGGAAGATTATGCGATAGACATAATGATCGGAAAAGGTGAATCAGCAAAATCAATAAGATTTAATCTGCCCAAATTTACTCTTGTAGGTGCGACAACGAGAGCCGGAATGTTATCAGCCCCGCTTCGTGACAGATTCGGTGTTGTTAACCATATGGAATATTACACTGTAGATGAGTTAAAACAAATTATAATTAATTCAGCAAAAGTATTAGGTGTACTTATAGATGAGCAGGGAGCATATGAAATGGCAAGGCGTTCAAGAGGAACGCCAAGGCTTGCAAACCGTCTGTTAAAGAGAGTAAGGGATTTTGCAGAGGTAAAATATGATGGAAATATCACATATGAAGTGGCAAGCTTTGCACTGGATCTTTTAGAGGTGGACAAGTATGGACTTGACCTGAATGACAGAAATATCCTGCTTACAATAATAGATAAATTTGACGGGGGCCCTGTCGGACTTGATACTCTTGCAGCGGCAATAGGCGAAGATTCAGGGACAATAGAGGATGTGTATGAGCCGTATCTTGTTAAAAACGGATTTATAAACAGAACACCAAAAGGCAGGGTGGCAACGGATTTTGCTTTTTCACATTTTAATAAAATAAGACCTGTAAAATAACATGCAGCTTTTAAAAGTTGCGTTTTATATCTAAGAAAGCTATAATATATAGTATACGTATTAAGAAGCTGGAGGAAATACAATGTCTGCAAAAACAAGTGCTGAAGTAGTAATAGATGGAAAGGTATATACGCTTAGTGGTTATGAAGGAGAGGAATACCTTCAAAAGGTAGCTGCATACATAAACAATAAAATAATTGAATTCGATGCTATCGAAGACTACAGACACCTTCCCCTTAATATGAAAAATACACTTATACAGCTTAATATAGCTGATGATTATTTTAAAGCGAAAGATCAGGTCACAAAGCTTGAGAATGATCTTGAACAAAAGGAAAAAGAAATATACGATCTAAAGCATGATCTGATTTCGAATCAGGTAAAGACAGAAACTGCAGAGGCAAGCCTTAAGGAGCTTGAAGCTGCAAACAAAGAACTTTTACTTAATAAGGCAAGGCTTGAAGCGTCTTTAGAGGACAAGCTTTTAGATGGCAAAAAAACTGTTAAATAATATTATGTCGGGAACAGATAGAAATAGTCATCTGTTCCTTTTTTATAGGATGAATATGAGAAATAGAGATTTTGAATTATTAGCACCTGCGGGTAATATAAATATATTTAAGGCTGTAATAGAAGCCGGAGCCGATGCGGTATATGTCGGGGGAAGTATGTTCGGAGCGAGGGCATACGCAAATAATTTCGACGAGGAAGAACTTTTATATGCTATAGATTATGCACATCTTAAGGGGGTAAAAGTTTATCTTACAGTAAATACCCTGCTTAAAAATGATGAAATAGAAAAACTATATGATTATCTGCTCCCATTTTATGAAAGAGGTCTTGACGCTGTACTGGTACAGGATTTGGGTGTATTAAAGCTTATACACGACAGATTTCCTGATCTTGCTATACACACAAGCACACAGATGACTGTTACGGGAATAGACGGCGTAAGATTTTTAAAGCAGTTTGGAGTACAAAGAGTCGTTATGGCAAGGGAGGTATCACTTGCTGAGATGAAGGAAATCCATGAAAAATGTGGTATGGAGATAGAGGCTTTTGTTCATGGCGCATTATGTTATTCATATTCAGGACAGTGTCTTTTCAGTAGTATGCTGGGAGGCAGGAGTGGTAACAGGGGCAGATGTGCGCAGCCGTGCAGGCTTCCTTATTGTGTTGGAAATAAAAAGGACACCTATATTTTAAGTCTTAAAGATATGTGCGGAATAAAAGATCTGCAAAAGTTAAAGGAGTCAGGTGTATATTCATTAAAGATAGAAGGCAGAATGAAGCAGGCAGGGTATGCATCAGGGGTTGTCGCATATTACCGCAGATATATTGATTCAATGAAAGAAGTGTCAGATAAAGACTACAAAAATATTGCCGGACTCGGAAACAGATGCGGATTTACTGACAAGTACTATTTTGAACACAATGGAACGGATATGGTTACATTTGAAAAGCCGAATTTTGTTTCAGATGCAAGTGATGAGCTGCCGCAGTTTTCAAAAATAAAAATACAGGGAAAACTGACACTTAAAGAGGCAGAACCGGGAGCACTTACAGTTTCATGCGGAGGGTATAGATTTACAAGCTATATGGATCCGGTAAGCCATGCGCTTAAAGCCCCGGCAGAACGTAAGAATGTGGAAGAACGCATATCAAAGACAGGTGATACGCCGTTTGAATTCGAAAATATAGATATAACGATGGATAATGATATATTTGTGCCAAATGGTGCGCTTAATAAATTAAGACGTGAAGCGATAGAAGGACTACAGAATGAGATACTGATGCAATATAAAAGAACTGCATCTGCATCATATGGCTGGAAAAGTAAAAAAACGTCAGAAATAAAAACATCCGGTGATCTAAAGGTGATCGCTTCTGTCAGGGATGGAAAGCAGCTGTACAGGCTGCTTGAATATGATTATATTTCAGAAATATATATTGACAGCAGTAAATATGGACGCAGGGATTTTGCCAAAGAATTTAATGATGACGTGGTTTCTGTAAATAAGGCAGACAAGAAAGCATATCTGGCACTTCCGGTCATATTCAGAAGATCAACATGTGATTATTTTGAAACTATATCAGATCAACTGAAAAAAATAGATTTTGAAGGATTCATTGTAAGAAATTATGAAGAATTTTTCTGGGTAAAAACAAGATTTGCCGGTAAAAAAATAGTTACAGACCATAATATGTATACATACAATGATATGGCAAAGAGCATGTTTTTTGATAATGGGGCAGATGCTGATACAATGCCTCTTGAGCTGAATCAAAAGGAGATAAACAGGCGTAATAACAAAGGAAGCCAGATGATAATATATGGATATTATCCACTCATGGTATCCGCACAGTGCGTGCATAAAAATTCTTATAAATGTGACAGGACACCGCAGATAACATACCTTAAAGACCGGTACAATAAAATATTTCCGGTATGGAATAATTGCAGCGAATGTTATAATATTATTTATAATTCGTGTCCGACAGTATTGTTTAACAATATACAGAAGATAAAAAATGCCGGAATAGATGCATTAAGGCTTGATTTTACATTTGAAAAGCCAGAAGAAATTGATACGGTCATGGCAGCTTTTGAAAGTAACAGTGCGGATGGTATAAAAGAGTATACTAACGGGCATTTTAAAAGAGGAGTAGAATAAAATGGTTCATTTGATAGTACAGATATCCAAATATCTAATGATATTACTTTTTCTAATATACACTTATCTGTGTTTTCATATTTTCAGGTTTTCAGACAGACCTAAAAAACAAAAGCGGATCTATGAGAAACAGAGAGTATATATGTTACTTATACATTTTGACGGATTCTTAGTGCTGTATGTGACAACGCTTGACCTTAAGATCGCAGCGTTTTATGTGGCGCAGCTTATATTGTTTGAGGGAATATATCTTATTTATCATCTGTTTTACAAGAAAGCATCAGAGCTTGTGCTTAATAATATGATAATGCTTCTTAGTATCGGAATGATAATACTCACAAGAATATCATTTGCAAAAGCCATAAGGCAGTTTATATTCCTTACAGCGGGTTCTGTTCTTGCACTTTTAATACCTGTAATATTACAAAAGATGTCAGTATTCCGCAGACTTACATGGGTATATGCGGGAATAGGGATTCTGGCACTTCTTGCAGTATGTGTGATGGGATCGTACAGTTATGGTGCAAAGTTATCCATCAGTTTTGGCGGTATTTCTATACAGCCGTCAGAGTTTGTAAAAATTCTTTTTGTATTTTACATAGCATCAATGTTATATAATGCAGCAGATTTAAAACAGGTTGCTATAACAAGCGGTGTCAGTGCAGTGTTTGTCCTCATTCTTGTTGCATCAAAGGATTTAGGTGGTGCTCTGTTATATTTCTTTACATATCTTATGCTTATATATGCGGCTACGAGACGTTTTTATGTTTTTGCGGGAGGACTCGGTGTTCTGGTGGTGGCGGCACTTTTAGGATACAGACTGTTTTCACATGTACAGACCCGTGTAGCGGCATGGTCAGACCCGCTTTCAGTAATTGATAAAGCGGGATATCAGATATGCCAGTCGCTCTTTGCAATAGGAACAGGAGGATGGTTTGGTCTTGGACTTAATCAGGGACTTCCGTCAAAGATCCCGGTTGTAGAAAAGGATTTTGTGTTTTCTGCGATAGCAGAGGAGATGGGTGGAGCATTTGCAATCTGCCTTATACTTGTATGCATAAGCTGCTTTCTTATGATATTTAACATATCAATGCAGATGAAGGATAAATTTTATAAACTCATAGCACTTGGACTTGGAAGTATATATGCACTTCAGGTGTTCCTTACTATAGGAGGTGTAACAAAGTTTATACCTTCAACAGGTGTAACCCTTCCACTGGTAAGTTATGGTGGAAGTTCTCTTCTTTCGACAATGATAATTTTTGGAATAATCCAGGGACTCTACATCATACAGTCGGATCAGGCGGCAGAGAAAGTTGAAAAACCGGCAAAAAGGAGTGATACAGATGGCAAGAAAAGAAAAAAACAGATCCAGTCATAAAAACAGGGAATATGCGGTTATAACATATTTTTTCCTTTTGATGTTTTTAGGCCTTATCGCATATTTCGTCTATTTTCAGCTGGTAAAGAGTGATAAGTTTATAAACAGTCCGTATAATTCCCTGCAGGATTTATTTGCAAAAAATGTTGTAAGAGGAGAAATAACAACAGCTGATGGAGAAGTCATTGCGAGGACTGTTACGGACGCAGACGGAAATGAAACAAGGGAATATCCTGATGGACGTATGTTTGCACATGCTGTAGGTTATGCAGTGAACGGAAAAGCGGGAATGGAAAAACAGGAAAATTTCACACTTTTGAGATCACATGATTTCTTCCTGACACAGATCGTAAATGATATAAGCGGAACAAAAAATATAGGTGATAATGTCATATCAACACTTGATTATAAAGCACAGAATGCAGCGTATGAGGCGTTGGACGATTATGATGGGGCGGTAATAGCCATTGAACCTGAAACAGGAAAGATTGTAGCCATGGTTTCAAAGCCGGATTATGATCCGAACACGATCTCAGCAGACTGGGATGAAGTAAACGGGGATGGAAGTACAGCATTATATAACAGGGCAACCCAGGGACAGTATGCACCGGGATCGGTGTTTAAGATATTTACAGCACTTGAATATTATAATGAATTTCCTGATACATATGAGGATTATGAATTTGACTGTGATAGTGAGATAACAAGGGATGGATTTACGATACACTGTTCTGGAAATAAATCGCATGGCACAGAGGACTTAAGAAAATCGTTTGCAAAGTCATGTAACTCATCGTTTGCCAATATCGGACTTACTATAGACAATAATAAGTTAAATGCTCTGTGTAACGATATGCTTTTTAATAAAGATATCCCTATTGAATTCGAGTCAAAAGCAAGTAAATTTTCGCTGAGTAATTCTGATACGACAGCCCTTACAATGCAGACATGCATAGGGCAGGGAAACACACTTGTGTCACCACTTCATATGTGTATGGTAGCAGGAGCGATATGCAATGGCGGAACATTGATGACACCATATATTGTAGACCGTGTTGAAAACGCAGGCGGCATGGTCGTAACGCAGAATGAACCACAGAAAAACAAGGCACTTATGTCAGAAAAACAGGCAGCTTTCCTACAGGATCTTATGTCGGCAGTAGTATCGGAAGGCACAGGTTCAAAGCTTGCAGATCAAAGCTATGATGCATATGGAAAGACGGGAACGGCACAGGTCTCAGATACAACAGATCAGACAAATGCATGGTTTGTCGGATACGCAAAGAAAGATGGATATAATGATCTTGCCATAGCTGTTGTCGTTGAGGATTCAGGAGCAGGAAGCACATATGCTGTTCCTATTGCAAAGAAGGTGTTTGACACCTACTTTAATGAATGATAAAGTGTCATGTTTTATTGCACTTTTTAATTGATTGGGTTATACTTATTTTAATCAATAAAGATATGCAGTATAATTGCATACACCACACTATAGGAGGAAATTGCAATGATAGAGGCAACCAGCTGTGGCGGTGTGGTAATCTTTCGTGGTAAAGTTTTACTTTTATATAAGAATTACAGAAATAAGTACGAGGGCTGGGTCCTTCCGAAGGGAACGGTGGAACCGGGAGAAGAATACAAAGACACGGCAATTCGTGAAGTAAAAGAAGAAACAGGCGCAAATGCGACAATAATCCAGTATGTCGGTAAGAGTCATTATTCATTTACAGTACCTGAGGACAATGTAGAAAAGGATGTCCATTGGTATCTTATGATGGGCGAAAGTTATTATAGCAAACCGCAAAGAGAAGAGTATTTTATGGATTCGGGGTATTATAAATTTCATGAGGCATATCATCTGCTTAAATTTTCTAATGAAAAGCAGATATTGGAAAAAGCTTACAATGAATATATTGATTTAAAAAAGAGCAATCTTTGGGGAACACACAAGTATTATTAAAAAGCAGTTTTATAAACTGCTTTTTGAGGTTATATAATGAAATGGTATGATAATTTATACATAGGCGAATCAATTGGTAAAAAAGCGGGCAGGATAAAATGGAAAATTAATCATAATGCAGGCACATTGTTTGTCCATGTGATAACATTGCCATCGAATAAACATAATCTGCTTGATATAATACCGGCGAGGGAACTCCTTCAAAATGGATATCCCAAAAGAAATCTGAAAATAATAGGGATTGCCGGGGACAGGCAGGAAGCGGTAGAGCTTGTGGCAGAGATAATAAAAGAAGTCTATGATAATACCGGGGGAACCGATGTTGCCGGATACCTTGAAAAAATGGGAGGATGGTAGAAGATGATCTTTGCGATTTTCAAAGTGATAGGATATATTCTTCTTACAATAATTGCTTTATTTATTGCACTTATCCTTCTTGTATTGTTCTGGCCTGTCAGATATAGCGCAAATGGAAAATTTGATAGAAATGATATATCGGTAAAAGCTGATGTGTCATGGCTGTTTCACATTGTGGCAGCAGGATTTGGGTATAGTGACGACATAAGTGCGTGGTACAGGATCCTCTTCTGGAAGAAAAATATATTTGATGAAAATGAGGATGACTGGGATACAGCAGCTGACAGCGAAAAAAAATACGATGATAAAGAAAACTGCGATGAGGATGCTGCTTTGGATGAAGCGGATATGGTGTTTCATATAGAAAACAAAGTTGAATCTGAAAAGGACAGTATACCGGCTGGAACTGAAAATAAGGCTGTACAAAATAGAGAACATATTAAAAGGAAAAAGCATAAAAATAAAAGAACAGCAGACATAAAAGATAAACTTTCTTCAAAGAAGAAAATATTTTACAAAATAAAAAGCATGTTATCCGACAAAGCAGACAAGGCGGCGGTAAAACATTTAAAAGAAGAAGGTTTTCTCATATTAAAAAGAGTGTGCCCTAAAAAACTTAAACTGAATCTGGAGTTTTCGACGGGAGAACCTGATACGACAGGAATCGCACTTGGGATAATTGCAATGTTTCCGGTATGTTATAAAAATAAATGGAATATAAAATGCGACTTTGAAAGTGAAGAGGCATATGCTGCAGGCGTGTTTGATATAAGTGGACACATATTTGTGATATCGGTGCTTGGAGCTGTAATAAGGATCATGCTTGATAAGAATTGCCGCAGATTATATAATAAAATTACAAAATAAGGAGGATGTATAATAATGGCAGACAATAGTTTTAATAATACCGTAGAGTCACTTTTTAAGGGAATGGACAGCTTTATCACAACAAAAACAGTTGTAGGTGAGGCAATCAATATAGGTGATACAATAATCCTTCCGCTTGTCGATGTTTCGTTTGGTGTGGCAGCAGGAGCATTTTCTGGGGAAAAGAAAAATAACGGAGCAGGCGGTATGGGAGGAAAAATACAGCCAAGTGCAGTACTTGTGATCCAGAATGGGCAGACAAAGCTTGTAAATGTCAAAAATCAGGATAGTATGACAAAAATACTTGATATGGTTCCTGATGTTATAAATAAATTTACATCCAAGGGTTCTGACAATGATGATATAGATTTTGATGATATAGCTGATGATAAGGAACAGGAAGAATAACATATTAAAACGATAATAAAAAAGGACATCCGGCGGATGTCCTTTTAATAATTTCGAAAGATTTAAAAATTAAGCTCTCTCAACTTTGCCTGATCTTAAGCATGAAGTACATACATATAACTTCTGTGGAACTCCATTGACCTTGCAAGAAACTTTTTTAATGTTTGATTTCCAAACATGATTTGATCTTCTATGAGAATGGCTTACATTGTTTCCGTAATGAACGCCTTTTTCACAAATTGCACATTTTGCCATGATATTGCACCTCCTTGCATTTCACTAAGCTTAGATATACTCCAAGCTCACAACAAATGTATTCTATCAGATTAAAAACCATATTGCAAGGATAAAATATAAAAATATTTGCTTTTTATTTAAAAACGGGTATAATAACATTAGCTACGTCACAACTTGATGGAGGTATATATTATGAAGGGACAAATGGATACCCAGTACGGACAAATTTATATTGATGCAGATGTTATTGCAAAATACGCAGGATCTGTTGCAGTTGAGTGCTTTGGAATAGTAGGCATGGCTGCTGTGAACATGAAGGATGGTCTGGTTAAGCTTTTAAAAAGAGACTACTTAAATCATGGAATAAATGTAAAAGTTGATGAAGATAATGAGATTATAATTGATTTCCATGTAATTGTAGCTTATGGAATTTCAATCAGCACAGTTTCTGACAACCTTATTGAAACAGTAAAATATAAGGTGGAATCTTTTACGGGAATGAAAATTAAGAAAATCAACATATACGTCGAAGGCGTAAGGGTGATTGACTAAGGAGGATTACAAAGTGGAAATCACAAGTATTAATTCTAAACTGCTTGCAAAGATGTTTCTTGCAGGAGCAAAGAATCTTGATTCGAAAAAAGACTGGATAAACGAGCTTAATGTTTTCCCGGTTCCAGATGGTGATACAGGTACAAATATGTCTATGACAATAATGTCAGCGGCAAAGGAAGTAAGCTCACTTACTGAACCTACAATGGCTGCATTATCAAAGGCGATATCTTCAGGATCACTCCGTGGAGCAAGAGGAAATTCTGGTGTTATTTTATCACAGCTTTTCAGGGGTTTCTGTAAAGTTATAAAGGAATATGATGAACTTGATGTTACTATAGTATGTGAAGCGTTCCAGAAAGCGGTAGAGACTGCATATAAGGCAGTTATGAAGCCGAAAGAGGGTACGATACTTACAGTTGCAAAGGGTGCAGCAGATAAAGCTTTAGAGCTTGCAGAACAGACTGATGATCTTGTATTTTTTGCGGACGAAGTTATAAAACATGCAGAATATGTTCTTAACCAGACACCAGAAATGCTTCCTGTACTTAAACAGGCCGGTGTTGTTGATTCCGGCGGACAGGGTCTTGTCCAGGTGTTAAAGGGTGCAAATGATGCATTACTCGGAAAAGAAATTGATTATTCTATAGAGGGAGTATCATCAGGCGCTTCACCTGAAAAGATAACAGCTGAGACAGAGGCTGAGATCAAATTTGGATATTGTACAGAGTTTATCATTGTATTGAACAATCCACTCTCTGACAAGGAAGAGTTAAAGTATAAAGCATTTTTAGAGTCTATAGGTGATTCTATTGTTGTAGTGGCAGATGATGAGATAGTAAAAACCCACGTACATACAAATGATCCGGGACTTGCGCTTCAGGAAGCTTTAAAGCACGGCTCCTTAAGCAGGATAAAGATCGATAATATGCGTGAGGAGCATCAGGAAAAACTTATAAAGGAATCTGAAAAACTTGCAAAAGAGCAGGCAGCAGAAGAACAGAAAGCCAAAGAGCCGGAAAAAGAGATGGGATTTGTTTCTGTTTCAATCGGTGAAGGAATGAATGAGGTATTCAAAGGACTTGGTGTAGACTACATTATAGAGGGTGGTCAGACAATGAATCCAAGTACTGAGGATATGTTAAATGCGATCGAAAAAGTAAACGCAAAGAACGTATTTATACTTCCTAACAACAAAAATATTATCATGGCAGCTAATCAGGCAGTTTCACTTGTTGAGGATAAGCAGATAATAGTTATCCCTACAAAGACTATTCCACAGGGAATCACAGCGCTTGTCAACTATATTCCTGACCATTCGGTTGAGGAAAACAAAGAACAGATGATGGCTGAGATCGAAAATGTAAAGACAGGACAGGTAACATATGCCGTAAGAGATACAGAGATTGACGGAAAAACGATAAAACAGGACGACTATATGGGAATTGGCGATAAGTCTATACTTGCTGTTGGAAAAGACTTAAAACAGACAACTCTTGAGATGGTCGATGCTATGGTTGATGAAGATTCTGCAATTGTAAGTATTTATTTCGGAAGTGAATCATCAGAGGAAAAAGCAGAAGAAATAGCATCTGCCATAGAAGAAAAATACCCTGATGTCGAAGTTGAGGTAAATGACGGAGGACAACCGATCTATTATTATGTTATTTCGGTAGAATAGTCCATATAATCAAATATAAGGAGCAGATATGAATGCAGATTCACCGGTTACTGAGATAAAAGGTGTCGGGGAAAAGACAAAAGATCTGTTTGAAAAGATGGGAGTATACACTGTAGGTGATATACTCCTTCATTTTCCCCGCAATTATATACAGTTTCCCCAAATACAGGATATTGATGAGATAAGTTCTTTTGATGAGGATAAACATTATGCAGTCCATGCCGTTATAAAAAGAAGTGCAGTTACAAAAAAGACAAGGAACATGATCATTACTTTGCTGGATATCGGAAGTGCAGGGCATATGATAAAGCTTACATGGTATAGGATGCCGTATCTTAAAAATGAATTTACCATGGGGAGACATCTGGTTTTTTATGGTAAGGTAAAACCCAAAAACGGAAAATATACAATGGAACAGCCTGTAATATATGATGTTCAAAAATATATACAGCTGCAGAAAAATCTGCAGCCTGTTTATCCACTTGTATCGGGTGTGTCAAATAATCTTGTATCAAAAACTGTAAAAGAGGCGTTGAACAATGAAGAACTTGCAGCGGATTATCTTCCAGTCTGTGTGCGGAGTGAAAACGGATTCTGTGAATATAATTATGCGTTAAAGGAAATCCATTTTCCGGACAGTATGGAGGCACTTATTGAGGCAAGAAAGAGGCTTGTTTTTGATGAATTTTTCCTTTTTATAATGGGAATGCGTTATCAGAAGGAAAAACAGATAAAAGAAAAAAATGATTTTGTTTTTGAGAATCCAAAGTTTGTGACAGGATTGATAGATAAACTTCCATATGAGCTTACAGGTGCCCAGAAGAGGGCTATAGACGAAATAGTAGCAGATATGGAAAGCCCTTTTGTTATGCAAAGACTTATACAGGGAGATGTCGGATCCGGAAAGACTATTGTAGCATTTCTTCTTATGGCATGGGCTTCGCAGTGCGGATACCAGTCAGCGATAATGGCACCTACTGAGGTGCTTGCAAATCAGCACTATGAATCGTTCTGTGGTCTTGTTAAAATGTTTGGTCTTGAAAGTCCGGTAATACTGCTTACGGGATCAATGACCCAGAAACAGAAGCGGGCAGCCTATGAGCGGATGCAGAATGAAAAAAACGCACTCATAATAGGTACCCATGCACTTATACAGGAAAAGGCGGATTTTAGTAATCTTTCTCTTGTTATAACTGATGAACAGCACAGATTTGGCGTAAAGCAGAGGGATACATTTTCGCACAAGGGGATAAAACCGCATATTCTGGTTATGAGTGCAACCCCTATTCCGAGAACGCTTGCAATAATACTATATGGTGATATGGATATTTCTGTGATAGATGAGGTGCCGGCAAAAAGAAAGCCGATAAAAAACTGTGTTGTTAATACTGCATATCGTCCAAAAGCGTACGACTTTATAGAAGAACAGGTAAATAACGGATATCAGGCGTATGTTATATGCCCGCTTGTGGAGGAATCCGAAAATATGGATGGTGAAAATGTGACAGAATATGCCAAAAAGCTTAAGTCCATTCTTTCAAAAGATATACATATAGAGATGCTTCACGGAAAGATGAAAAGCGGCAAGAAAGATGAGATAATGACTAAGTTTTCCCAGAATAAAATACAGGTGCTTGTGTCTACAACTGTAGTTGAAGTCGGGGTTAATGTGCCGAATGCAACGGTTATGCTTATAGAAAATGCGGATAGATTCGGGCTTGCACAGCTGCACCAGCTAAGGGGCCGTGTCGGAAGAGGCGATGCGCAATCTTACTGCATATTTATAAACAGCTCAGATTCGAAAAAATCGAAAAAGCGTCTTGAAATATTAAATGATTCAAATGATGGATTTAAAATAGCAAGCGAGGATCTAAAATTAAGAGGTCCGGGAGATTTCTTTGGGATAAGGCAGAGCGGAGATCTGGTGTTTTCACTTGCAGACATATATCAGGATGCAGATGTGTTAAAGCTTGCATCGGAGGCTGTGGACGATATATTGGATAAAGATCCTGACCTTGAAGAGGAAGATCATATTATTTTGAAACGCAAAATGAAGGAATTTGAAAACGTACAGCTAAAGCGAATGAATTTATAAGGATATCAGACTAAAAAATACCGGTCGCAGATCGTCAGAGCTTAGATCTGCGACCGGTATGGAAGAACAGGGGCTCCTGTTTTATATTATTATCAGTCATCAGCTTCCTTTATACCATCAATGTCGGGTGCGATGGTAAGAGAGTAGTTGGTGTAGTAGACAACAAATCCCGGGGCACTTCCGTTTGGTTTTTTGACATTTTTTTTCTGCAGGTAGTCGATTTCTAATTTATCGCTGCCTTTTCCTTTGGAATAATAGCCTGCAAGGCGTCCAGCCTCCTCAAAGGTGCTGTCAGGAAGCTCCTTGTTTTCAGATTTTACTATCACATGTGAACCTGGCATGCCTTTCGCATGGAACCACCAATCATTCCCTGTTGCAAACTTGAATGTAAGTTCGTCATTCTGGTAATTATTTTTGCCGACATACATATGAAAGCCATCAGATGAAATGTAATGAAAAGGTTTACTTTTGATCTTAAGCTTTTTTGAATTGCGGTTCTTTTTTAAGAACCCTGATTCAACAAGTTCCAGACGTATCTGCTCAAGATCGTCCTGATTTTGCGCAATATCCAGAGAATTCTGGATAGATTCAAGATGGTCGATCTGAGATTTTGTTTCTACAAGAAGTTCATCAAGGGCTTCGGAGGTTCTTTTCATTTTTCCATATTTATCAAAATATTTCTGTGAATTCTCTGAAACGCTAAGTGTAGGATCCAACGGGATTTTTATGATCTTATTATCATCATAATAGTTTGGAGCCTCAAGATATCTGGCATCCTCAGGCAGACTGTAACCGAATGCATTTATAAGCTCACCGTAAACTTTATATTTTTCACGTTTCATTGAATCTTTAAGCTGTTTTTGCTGCAGCACATATTTTTTCTGATCTCTTTCGAGTATGGTATTTACTAGTTTACGGAGATCCACAGATTTCTGACGTATACGGGTATAAGTATTTTTCTCGGCATAATAAATCTCCAAAACCTCGGAAATGTTATCATATTGCGTAGATGTAAGATCCTTATATTGTGTCAGTTTTACTGATGAAAATTCTTTTGGTTCACGGCCGTTGCGGACAATGTTTGGATAAAACACATTATTTTTGATGTCATCCATGATCCATACAAAATTTGATGCAAGGTGCATAAGCTCTGTGTCTGAATAAGCAGAGGATGGCAGATCACCGTCGATTCCGGCGCGGTATGTGATCTCGCTTGCAACAAGAGGACTTATCCCACAGAATGATGAATATACCGCTTTTATAAGTGAACATGGTTTTGATCTCATTATAGAAACGAAATCGTCAGTTGTCACGTTAAGCGGATTGAAACGATCCGACTGTGTGGCAGGAATGACGTACTCTTTGCCGGGAAGAACTTCACGGAGAGAGCTAAGTGACGCAGGTATACGTTTGATACTGTCTATTATTATACCATCGTCATTCACAAATATGATATTTGAATGTTTGCCCATAAGTTCAAGCACGAGGGTTTTGCTGCAAAGATCACCCATCTCGTTTAAATGCTCAATTTCAAAGTTGATTATACGTTCCATATGTGGTTGATATATTTTAACAATACGCCCGTTTGCAATATGCTTTCGTAGTACCATACAAAAAGTTGGTGCAGAAAGAGGACTTGGCTTGTTTGTGCCTGTAAGGTATATAAAAGGAAGGGAAGCACTTGCTGACATTGACAGCTTAAATGATCCGTTGTTTCCTTTTAAGGATAGCAAGAGCTCATCAGTCTCAGGCTGCGCTATTTTGCTTATACGTGCGTTTAATATATTTTTGTTTAAATCTGATACAATATTTGCTATGACAATTCCATCTAATGCCATAATACTACCTCCAAAAAATAACATTATCTTAATTATAAATATATTTGACGAAAATCTCAAGGAGTTATATAATAACATCATCTATGCGTGTGTCTTTTATTATTAAACAGTAACAAATAACACATATAGGGAAAGGAAACAGAATGATTAAAAGCATGACTGGATTTGGAAGAGGTGAGTATGCGGATGAAAACCGTAAATTCACAGTGGAGATCAAATCCGTAAATCATAGATATCTTGATGTCAATATCAAGATGCCTAAAAAGCTGAATTTTTTTGAAAGTTCTATAAGAACTCTTTTGAAAGAATATACACAGCGTGGTAAAATAGATATATACATCACATATGAAGATTTTACAGAGACAAATTACGCTATAAATTATAATAAAGCTCTTGCAGAGGAATATTTTAAATATTTAAAGCTTATGTCTGAGCAGTTTGAAATAGAAAATGATATAAAAGCAAGTACTTTATCGAGATATCCGGATGTGCTTGTCATGGAAGAACAGCCGGTCGATGAGGAGGCTTTATGGAGCGGACTTGAAAAGGCTCTCAGGGCTGCATTTGAACAGTTCGTTGACAGCCGTATGATCGAAGGAGAAAATCTTAAAAAAGATTTGTGTGATAAGCTTGACAATATGCTTTCATATGTGGATTATATAGAAGAACGTTCTCCACAGATAATACAGGCATACAGATTGAAGCTTGAAGAGAAAATAAAAGAGCTTCTTGGAGACACTGGGATAGATGATTCAAGAATTGCCCAGGAGGTTACGATATTTGCTGACAAGATATGTGTTGATGAAGAAACCGTAAGACTTAGAAGCCACATTGTTTCGGCATCAGATACACTTAAAGATGGTGGAAGTGTTGGGCGAAAGCTTGATTTTATAGCCCAGGAAATGAACCGGGAGGCAAATACGATTCTTTCTAAGTCAAATGATCTAAAGATTTCAGATATAGGAATAAGCTTGAAGACAGATATTGAGAAAGTCAGGGAGCAGATCCAGAATATCGAATGATCATTAAATATATTTACATAAAAGATAAGAGGGATAAAAATGGCTGATAAGGGTAAATTAGTTGTATTTTCTGGATTTTCAGGCGCAGGAAAAGGAACGATAATGAAAGAACTTATGAAAAAGTTCGGATCAGATTATGCATTATCAATTTCTGCAACTACAAGAAATCCAAGACCGGGTGAAGAGCATGGCAGGGAATATTTCTTTGTCACAACAGACGAATTTGAAGATATGATACAAAAGGGTGCGCTGCTTGAATATGCAAAATATGTAAGCAATTATTATGGAACGCCAAGATCATATGTAGAAGAACAGTTAAATGCCGGAAAAAATGTTATACTTGAGATTGAAATACAGGGAGCATTGAAAATAAAACAAAGGTTTCCGGATACACTTTTGATGTTTGTATGTGCGCCAAGTGCAGATGAGCTGAAAAACCGTCTCGTAGGAAGAGGCACAGAGAGTGAGGATGTATGCAGGCAGCGTCTTAGCAGGGCATATGAGGAATCGCTCGGAATAGAAAATTATGATTATTTAGTGGTTAACGATGAGATAGATAAATGTGTAGAACTTGTGGATGACATCATAAAAAATGATGGATTAAGCAACAAAAACGATAATCATCGTATATCATCAAATATAGATTTTATAAAAGAAATGAAAAATGAGCTTTTAAGCTTTTCGAAAGGAGAATAACTATGATACATCCATCGTATGTAGAATTAATGAAAGTTGTAAATAATAATGTTGAGATAGGTGAGGAACCTGTTGTAAACAGCCGTTATTCTATCGTAATAGCTGCTGCCAAGCGTGCAAGACAGATAATTGACGGAGCTGAACCTCTTATTGCAAAACCTAAATGTAATAAACCTTTATCGATCGCAGTTGAGGAATTATACCGCGGTGAGGTAAAGATCATATCAGATGACGAGGCGGAAGAAGAAAAATAATTAAACGAGGGGAGGCTTTGGTCTTCCCTTTTAACATAGAGAGGATTTATGAAATTATTATTCATTTCACTAGGATGCGACAAGAATCTTGTAGATTCTGAATTTATGATAGGAATGCTTGCAAATGAAGGCATTGAGCTTACAGATGATGAAAATGAGGCTGATATCATAATTGTAAATAGCTGCTGTTTTATCGGTGATGCCAAAGAAGAGAGCATTAATACTATTCTTGAGATGGCGCAGTATAAAAATACCGGTAAATGCAGATCTCTTATAGTAACAGGGTGCCTTGCACAAAGATATAGCGATGAAATTTTCAAGGAAATCCCGGAAGTAGATGCTATACTGGGAACTAATTCGTATGACTCGATCGTTGAAGCTGTAAAGCAGACATTAGAAAAAAAGACATATAAAAATCTTCATACATTAGAAGGGCTTCCTACGATAAAAACAAAAAGACTTATCACAACGGGTGGACACTATGCATACTTAAAGATCGCAGAAGGGTGCAACAAAAACTGTACCTATTGTGTCATCCCATCAGTACGCGGACGCTACAGAAGTGTACCTATGGAGGATCTTATTGAACAGGCAGAGTCACTTGTACGCTCAGGTGTCAAGGAACTTATTCTTGTGGCACAGGAGACGACTCTTTACGGAATGGATCTGTATGGGAAAAAGTCACTTCATCTGCTGCTTGATAAGCTTAATGAGATAGATGGACTGTTCTGGATCAGAATTATGTACTGTTATCCGGAAGAGATATATGATGAACTCATAGAATCTATTGCAAATGATGAAAAAGTATGCCATTACATTGATATGCCTATACAGCATTGTAATGATGACATATTAAAGAGAATGGGCAGAAAGACAAACAAAAAAGAACTCATCGGACAGATAAATATGTTAAGGGAAAGAATCCCTGATATTACACTCAGGACAACTCTTATATGTGGTTTTCCAGGCGAAACGCAGGAAGCTCATGAGGAACTTATGCAATTTATAAATGATATGGAATTTGACAGACTTGGTGCTTTTACCTATTCACCTGAAGAGGGTACAAAGGCGGCTGTGATGGACAACCAGATAGACGAAGAAGTAAAGTCTGACTGGCAGGCACAGGTCATGGAGCTTCAGGAAGAAGTTATTTTCGATAAAAATGAAACAATGAAGGGTAGAGAATTATATGTTTTTATCGAAGGAAAAGTGGCAGATGAAAATGCATATATAGGCCGTACCTACAGGGATGCACCGAATGTGGATGGTTATATTTTTATAAATTCAGATGAGGAACTTGTCACAGGAGATATAGCAAAGGTAAGGGTTACCGGAGCATATGAATATGATTTGATAGGAGAATTGATATGAATTTACCAAATAAACTAACTATTCTTAGAGTTATAATGATCCCGTTTTTTGTATTTTTTCTGTTAGCCCCTTTTTTTGATGGCTATGGAAATTATATAGCACTTGTAATATTTATCATTGCAAGCCTTACAGATTTGGCAGACGGAAAGATTGCCAGAAAATATAACCTTGTAACTAACTTCGGAAAATTTATGGATCCGCTGGCAGACAAGCTTCTCGTCTGCTCTGCAATGATATGCCTTGTTGATCTTAAACTTATTCCATCATGGATCGTAATAATAATAATAGCAAGGGAATTTATTATAAGTGGTTTCAGACTTGTGGCTTCAGATAATGGAGTAGTTATTGCAGCAAGCTACTGGGGCAAGTTTAAGACAACATTCCAGATGCTTATGATAATTTTTACAATATTTAATATTTACCTCGAAAATGATGTGCTGGATGTGATTTCAAATATTCTTGTATATGTTGCACTTGCGCTCACGGTAATATCACTTATTGATTATATGTTAAAAAACAAAGATGTACTAAAAGACCAGAAATAGGAGAATTTTAATGAGGATAATTGCGGGCAGTGCCAGAAGCCTTCCTCTTAAGACGATAGAAGGAAGAGATACAAGACCTACGACAGATAAGACAAAAGAGACATTGTTTAATGTACTGCAGTGTGATGTGCCAGGGAGTTATTTCCTTGATCTGTTTGCAGGAAGTGGACAGATCGGACTTGAAGCAGTAAGCCGTGGTGCAAATTATGCTGTTTTTGCAGAGAATGCCAAAAAGGCGGCGGCATGTATAGAGGATAATATCAGGTTTACAAAATTTGGTGACAGATGCAGACTTATAAATTCAGATGCGATCACTGCCATAAGAACGCTTGAGGGAAAATATACATTTGACATTATATTTATGGATCCACCATATGATAAAATGCTCGAACGTGATGTGCTTGAAGTACTAAAGGACAGCAGCATTTTAAAGCCGGATACGATAATTGTTGTTGAGGCTTCTGACAGAACAGGATTTGACTATCTGTCTGATATGGGGTATGTCATCGTAAAAGAAAAAAAATATAAGACAAACAAGCACGTATTTATAAAGCGTGCATAGGAGAGACAGATGAAAACTGCAATTTATCCGGGCAGCTTTGATCCACTCACATTTGGACATCTGGATATAATAGAGCGTTCATCAAAAATAGTGGACAAACTTGTAATAGGAGTATTAAATAACAGTGCAAAAAAATCGTTGTTTTCGTTAGAAGAACGTGTTAGTATGATTAAAGAAATGACCACATCTTTACCGAATGTGGAGGTGGGATCTTTCGAAGGCTTATTAGTTGACTACATGAAGGAAATCAATGCAACGATCATTATAAGAGGTTTGCGTGCTGTGACGGACTTTGAATATGAACTTCAGATTGCACAGGCAAATAGTGTTCAAAATAGTGGCATAGAAACAATTTTCCTGACTACAAATCTTAACTATTCGTATCTGAGTTCCACAATAGTAAAGGAATTTGCTTCTTATGGCGGCGATATTTCGAAATTCGTTCCGGAACAGTTTATTGATAGAATTTATGCCAAATACAATATAACAAAAAATACCAGATAAGGAGACAGTATTTTATGAGCAGCAGAATGGAACAGATAATCGAAGAAATCGAAGATTATATAGATGGATGCAAGACCTCGGCAATTTCCAGAGGTAAGATTCTGGTAAACAGGGAAGAAATCGAAGAGCTTTTAACAGAACTCCGTACAAAGACGCCGGAAGAGATTAAAAGATACCAGAAGATAATAAGCAACAAAGAAGCAATTCTTGCTGATGCACAGGCTAAGGCAGACCAGATAATTGCCCAGGCACAGATACAGACAAATGAACTTGTAAGTGAACATCAGATTATGCAGCAGGCATATGCACAGGCAAATGAGGTCGTTCAGATCGCAACAAAACAGGCTCAGGAAATACTTGATAATGCGACAAATGAGGCTAATAACCTGAGAATGAGTGCCATGGCATATACAGACAGCCAGTTAAAGAGTATAGAAGATATTCTCACAGGCTCTATTGAGACTTCAAAGGCCAGATATGATAACCTTATTAATTCATTACAGGAATTTTTAGATGTTGTATCATCGAACAGAGCACAGCTCTTCCCACCGGAAACAGATACAAAGCCTCAGTCTAAGGATACAGAATCAAAATCTGACGAGGATGAAGCAGATGATAGCGATATCGAAGTGACAAATATTTCCGTTTCATCAGATTCTGATAGTGATGAATAACAGTTTACATTATAAATATGAATGAAAAGATGCTTGCACAGGTAAGTATGAATTTAAACATAACATATTTTAGTATTTTAAATCTTTGATCTGAAAACATGGAACGTGTCTGTAATATGCATGATAGTCCGCCAAAGGATAATATCCCGATACATACTGATGATTTAAGGAATGACGTAACAGGCAGAGAGCAGATATTATGTATTCCGTTTGTAGCTTCAAGAGAGGCAAATATGATATATAAGAACATATTATCGCAATCAGCAGACTGGAGCGGGATACGGGAGATTACAGAAAACAGTACAATGTATGCACAAAGTTTTATCATTGTTTCAAATCCGTTTATTATGCCGGCGTCAATGATTTGAGTGTCAAGCTTGAATCCTGGCGCTGTTTTTTTATTTTTATGATCATTGCAGGCTGTATTGACAGATGAGATGTCCCTTTTTATTATAGCAAAAACGATCATTGTGATCGCAGATGGAGCATACAGACAGAATAGTATTTTTAAAGTGCATGATGCCATATTCAGCTGGTTTATGATAGTGTAGGCTATTATAAATGGCAGACTGAAATGATTTGAAACAGCACTCAAAAATTCATAATATTTTTTGTCTATGAGATTTTTAGACCCGAAATCAGCAGTAAGCTTTGCGCCAATAGGAAATCCGAATATGCATCCTAGAAAATATACTATCAATACAAGCTGCTTTTGGGAAACATTATATAAAATACCGGATTCTAAAAGAAGATTAGTAAATATGGTAAATATAAACAGGATCGGGAAAATCTGTTCAAACCATAGCATAACGCCTATACGGCAGCTTTCAGATACAAATTGCGGATTTGATATATAATATATACAAAATAAAATAATTAAAGAGATAAATAAAAATTTTTTCATAACACAATTTATTCAAAACGGGAGGAAAATATGAGAGTATTACAAAATTTAGAGCCAAATAAAGTTTTTTATTTTTTTGAAGAGATTGCAGCTATACCACATGGATCACGAAACACAAAGGCGATCAGTGATTATCTTGTTAACTTTGCAAAAGAAAGAAACCTCGAATTTTATCAGGACGAATATAACAATGTCGTGATCATTAAAGAGGCATCGGCGGGATATGGGAAAGCTGATCCTGTGATCATACAGGGACATATGGATATGGTCTGTGAAAAGGAAAATGGCTGTGATATAGATTTTGAAAAGGATGGACTTGACCTTTATGTAGATGGTGATTTCTTAAAGGCAAGAGGAACAACACTCGGCGGTGATGACGGAATAGCTGTGGCATATGCGCTTGCAATAATGGATTCACCTGAGATAGCACATCCGCGCCTTGAGGTTGTTATAACAGTTGACGAGGAAATAGGAATGCTTGGAGCAGATTCTATAGATCTTTCAATGTTAAAAGGCCACAAAATGTTAAATATAGACTCTGACGAGGAGGGACATTTTCTTACAAGCTGCGCCGGAGGAATGACAGTAGAAACTTCAATTCCAGTCTCATATATTACAGCAGAAGGACTTGGGGCTAAGTTAAAGGTAACAGGTCTTTGTGGAGGACATTCAGGAAGTGAGATCAATAAGGAACATGCAAATGCAAATATAGTCATGGGACGTGTCTTAAAAAGCCTTATGGATCAGATGCAGTTTGGCTTGTCGAATATGGAGGGCGGCCTTAAAGATAATGCAATCCCACGTGAATGTACAGCGGATATCGTGATAGAACAGGCCGATAAGGAACTGCTCGAATCAGCTGTGAAAAAACTTGATCAGGCATTTAAAGCAGAATATAGTGTGGCTGATAAGGACATAAAAGTTGAACTGGAATTCGAAGATATTGTTTCAAAACAGGTTCTTTCTTTTACATCACTCACAAAGGTTATCTTTTATCTTAGAAATGTGCCAAATGGTGTTCAGAATATGAGTCAGGTTATGCCGGGACTTGTTGAAACATCGTTAAATGCAGGGATTTTAAAACTTACAGAGGAAAAACTAAATGTTACAGCATCTGTAAGAAGTTCTGTATCGACCAGAAAAGATGACTTGTTAGACAAACTTACAATGCTTGCAGAATTTATAGGCGGAGAGGTAAATGTAAGTGGTGATTATCCGGCATGGGAGTATGTCAACGAATCTGATATAAGAGATACGATAAGTGATGTTTACAGAGAACTTTTTGATGAGGAACCGGTATTCGAGGCAATCCACGCAGGACTTGAATGTGGAATCATTTCAGGAAAAATCGATAATCTCGATTGTGTTTCATTTGGCCCGGATAATTTTGATATCCATACGCCTAATGAGAGACTCAGCATTTCTTCGACAGAAAAAGTATGGAAACTGATCATAGAGTTCTTAAAGAGATGTAAATAAATAGTAACATACACAAACTGGTGTGGGAAGTTTTAATAACATATTAAAAAAATGTGGTGTGTCCTTAGATGGCGCCCACATTTTTTATTTTATGAGAAAGTATACTATAACATATTCCCATTATGACAAGAATTATTCCGGCCAGTATTGTTGCAACTATAAGTCCGTCTGTTCCATATTGTGCGACGATCCCATAGATGATAACGACAAAAGCAGCGGTAGGACCGCCAATCTGTACGCGGCTTCCGCCAAAAAATGAAATAAAAAATCCTGCGATTATGGCAGTATAGAGTCCCTGTTCGGGTCCGACACCGGAGGCGATGGCAAGCGCTATAGAAAGCGGAAGTGCGATAATAGCGACTATTATACCAGAAATGATATCCTTTAGAAGCTGTGCTTTAGTGTAGCCCTTCATTACATCAAAGAGCTTTGGTCTTAATTCGTTCATTAGTAAAAGTCCTTTCGGTAATTTATAAAATGTTTATAAAAAATAAACAGACAATTAATGATTCTACCATCTAAGGCGATGAAATACAATCATAATAAATGTCGGCATAATACAGTCCCAATATTATACTGTATTATGCCGACAGCTGTTTTTGATAGAAATATTTTAAATTTATTTTTTCTTTCGGATATGAACTTCCGGGATAGCGACATTATCATAGCTGATTGGTGAATCATCATCCACATTGTCTTCATCGCAGTAAGCCTTATGTGTATGAACCTCCGGAATAGCAACATTATCGTATGTCAGATCATATTCGTGTTCATGTTGAGATGGTTTTTTCTTCTTTTTAAAAAAATTAAACATAGTGTTCTCCTGATAGATTATATAAGATTAATAAAAAATGTAATAACAAGACTGTTGATAAAGTCGGCAAACAAGCTTCCTATCAGCGGAATGAGCAGATAGGCTTTTACGGAAGGCTCATATTTATCGCATACAGCCTGCATATTTGCCATTGCATTTGGTGTGGCACCCATTCCAAATCCACATGTACCGGATACTAAAACGGCGGCATCATAATCACGCCCCATGATATTGAATTCGATAAAATATGTGAATATACATATGAGGATCACCTGTGCAGCCAGAAGAATCACAAGTGGAAGAGCAAGTGATGCAAGCTCCCATAATTTTAATGTGATCATAGCCATGCCCAGAAACAGTGAAAGGCATATACCACCAAGGTCATTAATTTCTCCCATATGGATTGTCGCAATTCCTGAGTATTCGGATATATTGCGCATGAGAGCTGCGGCAAGCATTGCCCCTATATATATAGGAAACGTAAGACCGGTTTTTGTAAGAAACATTGAAAAGATAGTTCCGAGTCCGATCGCAAGGATAAGCTGGAAAACAGCAGCGGCGTACATATTTGTGTGACGCTCATGTTTTTTTTCGTCTTCAACTAAGAGGCTGTCATCCTCATGGGAAATGGTAGAAAGAAGCTTCTTTTTTTCAATGAGGCGTTTTCCCAAAGGACCACCGATAAGACTTCCGAATATAAGTCCAAAAGTTGCAGCAGCGGTACAGATCGTTGTGGCACCTGCTATATTAAAATCTTCGAGAACAGGTCCAAATGCTCCGGCTGTACCATGGCCTCCGACCATAGGAATCGAGCCTGTACACATACCGATGAGCGGATCAAGGCCTAATAATTTTGAAAGTCCGACAGCGGTAAGGTTTTGAAGCACTATAAGGAAAATTACCAGTGCAAGAAATACAATAAGAGATTTCCCACCGCTTTTTAATACTTTCAAATTAGCCTGAAATCCGACCGATGTAAAGAAAAATACCATACACACTTCACGCAGTGTATCGTCAAATGAAAATTCTGCGATGTGAGTGCTGTAACATATGCATGTCATTATTGCGAATAAAAGCCCGCCGATAACGGGTGAGGGAATACAAAACCGCTCAAGAAAATTGATTTTCTTCTTGAGAAAACTTCCAAGTAAAAGAACCAGTACAGCTAATGCAAGAGTCTGGTACATGTCTAAGTGAATTTTCATGGTTGTCCTTTCTTCTTATGCTTTTAATTATTATCTGTTTTGATATTATGTTTTTCATAGTATTTCAAAGCCCCATCATGAAAAGGAATCGGAACACCTTCGGTAGAAAAAGTATCCCCTATTTCAAGATCCATAGAAGCTGAATACTGAAGCTTGTTTGATTCAGAAAAGAGTAATCCTGTAAGCTTTTCAACAAGATCATCAGACATGGAATCTGATGCTAAAAGTACAGATTTTACACCGATTGTTTCTACATTTTCGGTCTGTCCAGGATATGTGTCCGCCGGAATGGTATATTTTGTGTATGCATCAGAATATTGAAGCATTTTGTTTATGCAGCTATCGTCGATAGAAACAAGGCGGATGTCGCATTTTTTTGCAAGTTCGTCAATAACCGTGGTTTTTATACCGGCAGTACAAAAGAATGCGTCTATTTGGCCTGACTCAAGAGAATCGGCAGCCTCAGTATAATCCATATTTTCTGTATTTATTATTGCAGAAGGAAGACCCGAAAATTCAAGGATTTTTGTTGCATTTAATTCTGTTCCGGATTCGCTTGAGCCTATGCTTATGGTACGCCCCTGCAGATCATTTAGTGATGTGATGTCTGAATCAGCACGTACTACAAGCTGGCAGGCTTCTGTGTATAGTGCAGCGATAGCACGGATGTTGTCGTTTTTATTGTATGCATCTTTTATCAGGTCAGCCTGTGCTATGCCAAGCTCTATATAATTTTCCGACAGCAGGCGCAGGTTTGCTGATGAACCGGCAGTGGCTTTAACCTCAAAAGTGTAATCGGAAATATTATCTGAAGCGATCTGTGTAAAAGTGTTTGCAAAAGTGTAATACATTCCACCTATATCAGCAGCGCCGAACCTGATGTTTTTGTTGTAGCGGCTGCAGCCGGAAGTAAGTAAAAGGATCACACATAATAAAAAACTTATCTTTTTCCTCATATTAACAATGCCCTTTCTTAGATTTGATATCATAAGTACCATTTTAAATTGAAAATATAAATATGAAAAGATATATTTTATTTTTTTAAGGTAAAAACATTTTACAATATGGTACATAAGTATTAAAATAGAGAGCAAGGGGGCACATATGGATGCAAAAGAAGCAATAAAAAAGTATAAAGGATTTTTACCTAAAACCCCACTTATCATTAAAACATCTGATGGGATAAGCTATACAGGAATAGTTTTGGATGTGTTAGAAAAAGATAAGTGCTTTATGATAAAGGAAATCATACCTGACGGAAAGCAATATATTATATTCTTTGAAGATATTGAGGATATGGCTGAGGATAAAATATCAGGTAATAGTTTCTTGTAAATGTAGTACAAAAATACTATTATAAATAGGGCGGTTTATTTAAATGGAAAAAAGAGATTTATTTGAGCAGATAATAAATAGTGCAATAGAGATCTTTCTGTCATATGATGATGATAAAAGAATATTAATGATGAATGAGAGTGCCAGAAAAGAGCTTATGTATACAGATAATGATATAGGAACATCTGTAAGCAGGCTTTTTCAGAATGAAGATATGTCAGAAATCACATATGACGGCACAATTAGACAAATGATGATATACCGGTCAAATCAGACCTGTTTCCGTGCACAGGTAAAGGCAATAAAGACGGACAGCCAGATATCACCATATGTTCTTATGATACGGAATATATCAGATCAGTATGCACTTGAAAAGGCAGCAGAAATTGCACGGAAAGAGACGGAAGCGACAGCAAAAGTTAAAACAGAGTTTGTCGCAAATGTAACTCATGAACTAAGGACACCGGTAAACGGGATCCTTGGAAACACAAATATTCTGCTTGAAAATGAAGCTGATCCGAAGAAGATAGGACTGTTAAATACAATCTCTAAAAGTTGTGGTGCGATGAATGAACTGATAAATGGTATTCTGGATTTTTCAAAGCTTGATGCTGGAAAATTTACACTTGAAAACAGAAAGTTTAACTTCCGGAATATGATCGATTATGTGAAATCAACGCATATGCCTAAAATAACAGAAAAGGGGCTTAAGTTTTTTGTCACGATATCGCCGGATATACCGGAATTTGTAATAGGTGATGAGCTTAGGATATCACAGATATTAAATAATCTGCTTTCTAATGCGTGCAAGTTTACAAATGTCGGCAAAATTTCACTTGAGGCTTTGATGACTGCCCAGGAGAAAAACAGGATAGAACTTTTTTTTATTGTACTTGATACAGGGATTGGAATAGCAAAATCTGATGAAGATAAGCTTTTTAAAAGCTTTTCACAGGTGGATGCATCTGTCTCAAGAAAATATGGTGGAACAGGACTAGGACTTAATATTTCAAAACAGCTGGTGGATCTTATGGGCGGGCATATAACCGTAGACAGTGAACTGAATAAAGGAACGATGTTTTCTTTTTCCATATGGGTAGAAACGCCTGAAGAAGAAACAGCTGAAGTTAAGCTTCCAGTAGATAATAATTATGCAAAAAATATCCATGAAGCACTTGGTGCCGATGATGAAATAGAAAAGGCATATATATATGGCAGCGAAGAAAACCGAAAGGAACTTGATGAACATATGTCGAAACTTATTCTCTGCCTTGAAATGGAAAACTGGGAGAAAGCAGAGAATTTTTCTAATTCTATAAAACAACTGACCATACAGGCACCTAAGGATATAAAGGTTGCTGCGCTTAGAATGAAGATGGCAGTTCAAAAAGCTGATTATGATAGATCAGTTGATGAATATAATACATTAAAGAAACTATGTGAGTTATAGGTTGAGGAGACGTCATGGATGATCAGAAAAAAATACTAATTGTAGATGATGTTGAGGCAAACAGATTTGTACTCAGAAATATAATTTCAGAGATGGGGCATTTGCCTGTACTTGCAGAAAATGGTGTGCAGTCATTAAAGATCATGGAAAAGATCAAGCCAAATCTGATATTGCTTGATGTGGCAATGCCGGAGATGGACGGATATGAGCTGTGCAGGATCTTAAAGGATGATCCGGTTACAAGAAAAATCCCAATAATATTTATATCTGCATTTGATAAACCGGATGATATCATAAAAGGGTTTTCGATAGGTGGCGAGGATTATATAACAAAGCCTTTTATACATGAGGTTGTGCAGGCACGTGTCATGGTTCACCTTAAAATGGCAGACATGAACCAGGAACTGCAGAATGTAAACAGAAAGCTTGCATCTTCTATACAGGAACAGTTAAAGCAGATGGAGCAGGAAAAGAAAAATGTGCTTTATGCGTTAAGCCGTGTGGCTAGGGAAAATTCTTCATATGACGTTAACCATATGAACAGATTACAGTATAACAGCAAGATCCTGGCACAGGCAATGCAGCTTTCGCCGATATTTGAAAGCCGTATATCTGATTCATTTATTGAAACGATCGAGCTGGCAGCACCGCTTTGCGATATAGGAAACGTTGCCATCCCATCAGGGATATTGCAAAAAAACGGAAGTCTTACCGAAAAGGAACAGGAAGTAATGAAAACCCATACAACTGTTGGAGCAAAGATATTAAAAGATGTGCAGGAACAGGGTGATTATAATGATTTTGTACAAATGTCTATAGATATAGCAAACTTTCACCATGAGAACTGGGATGGGACAGGCTATCCACAGAACTTAAGTGGAGATGAGATACCTTTATCGGCACAGATCGTTGCTCTTGTCAGTGCATATTGTGCGCTTACGGAAGAACGAATATACAGGAAAGCGTTTACAAGGGCAAGTGCAATAGAAATTCTTGAGGGGGAAGCAGGAACTAAATTCAATTCGGCAGTATTTGATATCTGCAGGAGAGTATCAAAACAGTTTAAATGATGTGCAGCAGGACAGGATCATGACAGAGGAAGAATTTTTAAGAATAAGAGATTACCTTAAACTTAGATATGGGATAGATATGAATCATAAAAAGACAATAGTTGAGGGAAGACTTGAAAACTATGTCAGACAGAATGGTTATTTAAGCTACAGCCAGTATATGGATGCGTTAGAGTCAGATGTCAGCGGAGAAATGGAAAAGAAGCTTGTCGATATACTTACAACGAACCATACATATTTCATGAGAGAATCCGAACATTTTGATTACCTCAGAAAAGAAGTGCTTCCGTGGCTTAAAAAAAAGGAAGCTATAAATAAAGATCTTCGTATATGGTGCGCAGCTTCTTCGTCAGGGGAGGAACCATATACGATAGCAATGGTTCTGCTTGACTATTTCGGACTTGAAAAAAATGAATGGGACACACAGATACTTGCGACAGACGTGTCAACAGCCATACTTACAGAAGCAATCCGCGGAGTATATACATCGGAGCAGATCGCACCGCTGCCGGATGCCTGGAAAAGAAGATTCTTTAAGGCTGTACCCGGGGAAGACTGTTACCGGGTTACAGATGAATTAAAATGCGAAGTACTGTATAGAAAATTTAATCTGATGTCACCATTTCCATTAAAAAGAAAAATGCATGTTGTTTTTCTAAGGAATGTGCTCATATATTTTGATGATAATACAAAGCTGCAGATACTTAAAAAAGTATATGACTGTCTTGAGCCGGGGGGATATCTTTTCCTCGGAAAAACAGAGACAATAAACAGACAGGCAGTGCCATTTAAACTGGTTTCGCCGGCAATCTTTAGGAAATAAGAGGTTTTTGATATGAGAAAAATTAGGGTACTGGTGGTTGAAGACTCACTGGTCTTTAGGAATCTGCTTGTGCAGGGACTTAACCAGGACAGGGCACTCGAAGTGGTTGCCACAGCATCAGATCCATTTGAAGCAAGAGATAAGATAATAGAATATAGGCCGGATGTGATGACACTTGATATAGAACTCCCAAGAATGAGTGGACTGGAATTTTTAAGAAAATTAATGCCGCAGTATCCACTCCCGGTTGTTATAATTAGTGCACTCAGTGAAAAAGTATTTGATGCAATGAAAGCGGGCGCTGTAGACTTTGTGGCAAAACCACAGGTTACAGAAAGAGAACAGCTTAGAAACTTTTTATGCAGCGAACTCCCTGTAAAAATAAAAGTTGCTTCAACAGCGCATGTCAGCAGATATAAAAAGCCGGTCGCTTTTGCAGCAGATCAGCACTTATCAGTCAGGTCAGATATTGATATAATAGCAATAGGAGCCTCGACAGGAGGCACCGAAGCAATTGCTGAGGTTATAAGGGATTTTTCAACGGATATTCCGGGAACGGTTATCGTACAGCACATGCCGCCGGGATTTACAGAAATGTATGCAAACAGACTTGACAGCCAAAGCAGGGTAAAGGTTAAAGAAGCAAAAAATGGTGATATGGTTGCTCCAGGGCAGGTGCTTATCGCTCCGGGTGGCAGTGAACATATGAGTATAGTTAAGGTAGGGGACAATTATAAGGTTGTCCTGAAAAAAGGTGAAAAGGTCAATGGACATTGTCCATCGGTCGATGTGCTTTTTAATTCGGTGGCAGACGTTGCCGGAGCCCATGCAATAGGGATAATCCTTACTGGAATGGGTGGAGATGGTGCAAAAGGGCTTTTAAAAATGCAAAAGAATGGAGCACGAACAATAGGACAGGATGAAGCATCCTGCATTGTATACGGAATGCCAAAGGTTGCATATGATCTTGGTGCGGTTATGTATCAGGAGAAGCTTTCAGATATTGCAAAGAAAACATATACATTATTAAATCAGAGATAAGGAGAAAGAATATGAAGATTTTACTTGCAGAGGATGATTTTGTTACAAGAAAATTTATGGCAAGTTTTCTGTCAAAATATGGTGAATGTGATGTTACGGTTGATGGGATGGAGGCAGTAGACGCTTTTATGCTTGCACTCGAGGAAGGGGAACCATATGATCTTGTATGCCTTGACATAATGATGCCTGTTATGGATGGATATCAGGCACTTATGGGAATAAGAAATCTTGAAAAAGAAAAGAATATCCCAGAAGATAAACAGGTCAAGGTTATTATGGCAACAGCATTAAACGAAGAAAAAAATGTAAAGATGGCATTTGATCTCGGATGCACTATTTACTCTGGAAAGCCTATTGACCAGAACAGATTTGAACAGGCACTGAAAAAAATCGGACTTATAGACTAAAGATAAAAGAAAGGCGTAAATCTAATGGGTATTGAGTTTAATACTCAGGATATGCTCGACACATATCTTTTTGAAAACACACAGCTTCTTGAGAATCTGCAGGAGATTGTGTTAGAACAAAAAGATGAGGAGTATTTTGATGAAGACAGCATAAATGAGATATTCCGTACAATGCATACGATAAAGGGATCATCAGCGATAATGATGTATGACGACATTACGGCAGTAGCTCATAAGCTTGAAGATGTATTTTACTATTTGAGGGAATCTCATCCGCAAAATGTTCCGCATGTTGAACTCGTAGAGCATGTCCTGACAGTGGCAGATTTTATAACCGAAGAGATGGATAAGATCCAGAATGGTGATGAGGCAGATGGTGATTCAAAACCGATAATTGCTGAACTTGATAAATTCCTTTCAAAAATAAAGGGAGAAAATGGTTCCACATCAGGCAAAACTGAAAAAACAGAACCCCAAAAAGTTCAGGACAACTCAAAGCAGCAGTTTTATATTCCACCTGTCGTAGCCGGAAACAGTTACCATTATTACCGGATATTTATAGAATATTATCCGGAGATAGAGCTTGCAAATGTTCATGCATATAAGGTGGTGTATTCTCTTAAAGCGCTTGCAGCAGAGATGATGTATGATCCACAGGATATTGTATCAGATGAGGGTACAGCGCAAAAGATAATAGAAGATGGGTTCAAGATTCTTCTTAAGACCTCAAAGGAGAAAGAAGAAATCCAGAAACTTATCAAACCCGGATATGATATAAAAAAAGTAGACATATATGAATGTACGCAGGAAGATTACAAACATGGCTTTGGAGAGAATATCACAGAACCGCTAAAAATAGATTTAGATTCATCTGTTGAAGATATCGAAGCAAAGGCAGATGCAGCGGAACAGGCAAAAGATAAAAAACCAAAAACTCCAGCACCGGGTGATTATGTAGTTTCATCAAAGAAGCCGGGAAAAGGTAAAAAGCTTGCTAAAGATAAAAAGGTAAAAGCCGATAAAACTGCGTTTATAAGTGTCGATATCCATAAAATGGATATGCTTATGGATCTGATAGGTGAACTCGTGATCTCTGAATCGGTAGTATTGCAGAATCCTGATCTTAAAGTTCCGGGGCTTAGACTTGATAACTTTAATAAGGCTGCGGCACAGATGTCAAAAATATCTACAGATCTTCAGAATGTCATAATGTCGATGCGTATGGTGCCTCTTACAAATACATTCCAGAAGATGAACAGAATAGTATTTGATGTGTCAAGAAAGCTTGGAAAAGATATTAATTTTGAAATGATAGGTGACACGACTGAGGTTGATAAAAATATCATAGAACATATTTCAGATCCGCTTATGCATCTTGTGAGGAATTCTGTTGACCATGGTATCGAATCAAAAGAGGAAAGAATTGCAGCCGGCAAGGAGCCGAAGGGAACGGTCACGTTATCAGCAAAGACTGAATCCGGAAAGGTATGGATAAGTGTTTCGGATGACGGAACCGGCCTTGATAGGGAAAAAATCATGGCAAAAGCCAGAAAGCAGGGAATCCTTGACCCGGCAAAACCGGATGAGGCGTACACTGATAAAGAAGTATATCAATTTATAACGCTGCCGGGATTTTCGACAAATGAAAAAGTGACGGAATATTCCGGCAGAGGTGTAGGAATGGATGTAGTAGTATCAAATATCCAGCAGATAGGGGGAAACCTTGAGATAGAAAGTGATCCGGGTCACGGAAGCACGATGAATCTTAAGATACCGCTTACACTCGCGATCGTAGACGGAATAGTGATGAAAGTCGGAAATTCAAATTTTGTTATAGAAGCCGGCGTTGTAAAGGAATTTGTAAGTGTTAAAAAGGATATGATGATCCGCGATCCGGACGGCACAGAAAGTGTTATGATAAGAGGGGATGTCTATCCTGTAAGGCGCATTTCAAAATGGTATCATATAAAAGATGCAAAGGAAAATGTAGAAGAGGGAATGATGGTGATCCTTGAGGTTGAGGGTAAGCATATATGCCTTTTTGTAGATACACTCATTGGAAAACAGGAGATCGTTGTCAAACCTATCCCTCCATACATAAAAAAAGTAAAAGGACTTTCCGGATGTACACAGCTGGGAGATGGAAGCATAGCACTTATTTTAGATCCGGGAGGAATTACAGAATAAAAGAAAGGACAAAGCTTATGGCAGATAACGATTCACAAAAGGACAAATATGTTACTTTTAAATCTGGAAATGAGTATTTCGGAATAAAAATCGAATATGTAAATGAGATAATAGTTTATCAGGAAATAACTGAAATCCCAGAGACAGAAGAGTACATAAAAGGGCTTATCAACTTAAGAGGAAAGATAATACCGGTTATTGATGTAAGAATACGGTTTAAGCAGGAGCCTTTTGAATATAATGACAGAACATGTATAATCGTCTTAAATGTAAAGGAGCTTGTGGTCGGGCTTATAGTCGAAAAGATCGCAGAGGTGGTTGAGATAACAGAGGGAAATATCCTTCCAAATCCGAAGATAGGCAAAGCTGACAGGTCACAGAACAAATACGTATATGGAATAGGAAAGGTTGGGGATGAGGTAAAATTATTACTTGATCCGGAACGGCTTTTAAATGATGAAGATACAGCACTTATAGAACAGGTAAACGATATGAATGCAGATGAAGCAGAGGATAAGGAGGAGTAAAGATGAAAGGTACATCTTATAGGAACAAATTGATAATTACATTTTTGGTAGCAGATTTAATAATATTGCTTGTGATAGTGCAGGGCTATTTATTTTCCAATAACCAGCTTGCAGCAGAAAATCCGGTAAAATATACGCAGGATTATCACGTATTCATGGGCGCAATGCTTTTTGTAGCCATTGTATTTATGGGGATAACAACAATCAGCTTTATCAGAGGGTTCAGAATAGGATTTGAGAAAGTAAGCAAAATAACACATGAGCTTACCTCAGGAAACCTTGATGTAGACATGGGCGAAATAAAAAATGACGAATTTGGCAGATTGATTTTAGATTACAAAAAGCTTATTGAAGCACAGAAAGAAGAGGCAGAGCTTGCAGAAGCAGTTGCAAATGGTGATCTGACCATTACTATCACGCCTAGAAGCGATAAGGATCAGCTTGGATATGCCCTTAAGAAAATGGTTGCAAAGAACCAGAATGCCCTTTCAAATATTAACGAGTCGGCATATCAGGTCATGACAAGTTCATCACAGGTTGCAAGCGCAAGTGAAGCCTTGGCACAGGGGTCTACAGAACAGGCAAGTGCAATAGAGGAGATTACCTCTTCAATAACAGATATAGCAGAAAAGACAAAGGTAAATGCTACAAATGCAACAGAAGCATCAGATCTGATGCATAATGCCATTGATTATGTCAACAAAGGTAATGAGCAGATGGAAGGCATGATGAGTGCCATGGACGATATAAATAAGTCATCAGAAAGCATTTCAAAGATTATTAAAGTGATAGATGATATTGCTTTCCAGACTAATATATTAGCACTTAATGCAGCAGTTGAGGCAGCAAGAGCAGGAGATGCAGGAAAAGGATTTGCGGTTGTTGCAGAGGAAGTAAGGAATCTTGCAGCAAAGAGTGCCGCCGCAGCAGCAGAGACGGCAGAACTTATTGAGAGCTCTATCTCAAAGGTTGAAGCAGGATCTAAGATTGCCGATGACACGGCCCAGGCACTTGTATCGATAACAGATGGTGTTACACAGAGTGAGAAGATCGTAAACAATATTGCAGAGGCTTCAAACTATCAGGCAACTGCAGTTGCACAGATCAATCAGGCGATAAATCAGGTATCACAGGTAGTCCAGACTAATTCGGCTACTAGTGAAGAGTGTGCGGCAGCAAGTGAGGAATTATCAGGCCAGGCTATCCATATGAGAGATATGCTCTCGATTTATAATCTTGGAGATGCGGCTAAACAGGTTCAGACAGCAGTAACTGAAAATAATCAGGATAAATATGAATCAAAGAATAATCCAAATGAGCAGATTATTTCACTTGGTGAGGGATTTGGAAAGTATTAATGGATCATAACCGGTGTCATATATAAGACACCGGTTTTTTTGGAGGATGTATGCTAAAAGAGTTAAAGCAAAAAAGGAATACTGAAAGAATAATTCTCATAATGCTTATCATAAACTATTCTTTTATGATATTTAGTGCTATAAAACTCAGATGGAATACGTGGATACCGACATTTATGCTTATAGAAGCTGCTGCAACGATTATTTTTTATGTAGGATCTTATTTTGAGTATGAGAGACGGGCACGGATAAATACTATACTTATAATGATAAGCATATCAATCTATTCAATACATTATGGTGAGATAGGTCCCGTGATCGTGCCGCTCATAGCGCAGATCGTGCTGATAGGCTTTTATGATATAGATAGTTTAATGCTATATCCTGCCATTACTCTTACGGTCATAGTTTTTTACCATGCGGTGATACTTCAGTCATTTACAATAAATTCAGTTGATGATGTATATGATATTCTTGTGCCGATCGGAAACTCTTATATGATACTTTTATATGTCCATTTATGGGACGTAAGGAAGCTTAGGGGAAAAAAGGAGCTTGAAAGGGTAACTGAAGAATTAGAGGAAGCAGAGTGCAGCAAGGACGATTTTATGGCAAATGTAAGCCATGAGATCCGTACACCGATAAATTCAATAAGCGGAATGAGTGAAATTGTACTAAGGGATGAGCTCTTAGACAGCACCAGATTAAATGTAGAAAATATAAAATTATCATGTAAACGTCTGACTACCATAGTAGATGATCTGATAGATTTTTCTGATCTAAGAACAGGTAAATACGAAATAAATGATGTAAAATACAGTATTGATTCGACTGTTAATGACATTGTAAATTATGCATACTCCATAAAAAAAGATAAAAGCATAGAAATAATCGTGGACTGCAGCAGCTCAATACCATGTGAATTGATAGGTGATGAGACAAAGATCAAGAGAGTGATCCGCAATATATTAAGTAATGCAGTCAAGTTTACAAGTGAAGGCTGTATAGTGATAAAAATAGGATACAGGCGTGAATCATATGGAATAAACCTTTCTTTTACTATTAAAGATACCGGAATAGGTATTGATAAGCATGATATGGAAAAGATATTCTCAAGCTTTAATCAGGTTGATTCAAAGCGCAACAGACAGGAGGGGGGACTGGGATTCGGACTTCCAATAGCAAGAGCTATAGTAGAGCAGATGGGCGGTGTCATTACAGTTACCAGTGAACCTGGAGTTGGAAGTGAATTTAAAGTGGTAATACCACAGAAGGTTGAAAATCAGGAACCGATAATATCAGAAGAGCTGGATATAAAAGCAAATATTCTGGCATATCTTGATATGGAACAGTTCCATCTCATGCAGATAAGGGATGAATATAGGGCTGCAATAGAAAATATGTCTACCAATATAAATGTTCCGGTGCATTTATGCCATAACCTTGCGGAGTTTAAAAGACGTGTAGGATTAAAACAATATACACATTATTTTATAAGTCTTGTGGAATATAATGAAGACAAAAGTTATTTTAATGATCTGGCTGAAAAAAATGATAACGTCATTGTCGTAATAGACAGATATCAGGAAGATGAGATTGAATCAGATAAGATAATCAAATTAATGAAACCAATGTACATATTCCCTGTATTAATGGCACTTATGGGTGTAAGCAATAAGGCAGGTACTTATATCGCAACTGAAAATTTTAAGAAATTTACAGCACCCGATGCCCATGTACTTGTCGTAGATGATGATCCGGTGAACTTAAAAGTTGCTTCGGGACTTATGAAAACATACGAGGTAAAAACAGATGTTGCGGGAAGTGGTGCGGAAGCACTAAAAATGATAGATTCAGAGTTATATGATATAATATTTCTCGATCACATGATGCCTGATATGGATGGAATAGAAACTTTCAGGAGACTCAGGAAAAAGAATGGATTTTATTTCAAGGAAGTACCGGTAATAGCTCTTACAGCAAACACGGTATTCGGAGCGAGGGAAATGTTCCTTGAAGAGGGATTTCAGGACTTCCTCCCTAAGCCAATAGAAGTATCAGCATTGAAAAGAGTTTTAAAAACATATATCCATGATGAAAAAATCATTATGGAAAATGATATAACGGAAGCCAGTATGGCTGATACTCCGATCGTTACTGATGATACACAGCAGGAAGATGTCTTACAGGCGGATGATTTTATAGATTATAAGCAGGGAATGATATATTGTGGTTCACAGGAAAATCTTATGGAAGTGTTACAGCTTCATTACGAAGAAGGAAATGAGAACTGGCATAAAATCAAAAAAGCATATGACGATGAGGACTGGAAAAATTATGTAATATTTGTACATGGACTGAAAAGTTCTATGAAGAGTGTCGGGATAAATAAACTTTCCGGGATGGCAGAGCTGCTGGAAATGGCCGGAAAAGAAGAAAATATTGATTATATCAATAAAAATAATGAAGCACTTTTGTCAGAATATTCAAGGGTTATAGATGGGCTGGAGGAAATATTTGGATGCAGTAATGAGGAGACAACAGCTGATCTAAAAGAAACAGATGCTGCTGAATTAAGGAGAATCTGTGATGAATTCGAGGATATCGTATATTCTTTTGATCCAGACCAAATGATGCAGGTGATAAACGAGTTAAAGCAGTACAGCTGCAATGGAATAGCTCTGGCTGATAAGCTTGTACAGATAGAAAAGAAGATAGTAAATTCTGATTATATGTCAGCGGCAGATGCTTTAAAGCGGATTATCGACGAGATTACTACGGAGGGTGATGATCATGCATTATGATGATGTAACCTATAATATAAGGGAAAAATTATTAAAAAGGCTTATAAATGTAGGAATCATAATATGTTTATTTGGTATATGTGAGCAGATGTTGATCAAGCCACATATAATAGCACTTTTTCCTATGCTTTTTTTGCTGGCAGCCTTAGTGGCGGGACATATTATGTCTTCAAAATATAACAGAACAGACATTGCAGAAATAATTATAGGAGTAGTTGCGATATATATTACATTTCCAATCATATATTTTACAAGCGGGGGAATAAGAGGCGGTGCACCTATATGGTTTGTGCTTGGACTGTTTTATATAATAGGTATTTTTAATGGTAAAAAAATGTATGTATTTCTTACCTGTGCCATAATCGAAGATATTATCATTTATGTGACAGGGTATATATATCCTGAACTAATAATCCCCATAGAGTCAGAAGGAAAAATTATGATCGATTCTGCATTTGCGATCATATTTGTCGGAACATTTTTAGGGGTGATAACAAAGTTCCAGCTGAATGCATATAACAGATCAAGGAAAATTGCTATATCACAGCGTGATGAAATAGAGAAATTCAGCAAATCAAGAAATGCTTTTTTTGCAAGCATGAGCCATGAAATAAGAACACCTATAAACACGATAATAGGCCTGGATGAGATGATATTAAGAGAAAAGGGCTTATCCGATGAGGTGACTGAAAATGCTGAAACTATCCAGAATGCTGGAAAAATGCTTTTATCACTTGTAAACGATATACTTGATCTTTCCCAGATCGAAAATAATAAAATGGAAATCTTTCCTGTAAAATACAGTACAGAAGATATGTTTAATGAGCTGATAGAGGTTGTAAGATACAGGATAGAAGAAAAAGGACTGGCATTTTATGTAAATATAGACAGTTCTATGCCGTCAATGCTATATGGAGATGCAAAGAGGATCAAACAGGTTTTACTTAATATTCTTGTGAATGCGGCGAAATATACAAAAGACGGAAGTGTTACCCTGACAGCCAAGTCAGAAGCAGTTTCAAAAGATAAATGTGAACTTACAATATCTGTTCTTGACACAGGCATAGGAATAAAAAGTGAAAACATTAACACATTATTTGATTCTTTTTCAAGGGGAATAGGCAGGGATGTAAATAATATAGAGGGAACAGGTCTTGGATTATCAATAAGCAAGCAGCTTATGGAGCTTATGGGAGGAGAGATTACTGTTGACAGTATTTATACAAAGGGTTCAAATTTTACTGTTGTACTTGAACAAAAGATAATAGATGCAAAGCCTATAGGAAATATTGATTTTCTTGTCAGAAAAGGAAGCAGGCATCTGGCATATCGGCGGCTGTTTGAGGCACCTGATGTAAGGATACTCCTTGTAGATGATAATGACACAAGCCGTATGGTTATTACAAAATTGCTCAGAGAAACAAAAGTACAGATAGATCAGGCAAAAAATGCACTGGAAGCTCTCGACTTGACGCATAAAAAGTACTATAATATCATTCTGATGGACTACATGATGCCGGGAATCGATGGAAGAGAAGCATTACAGAAAATCAGGCGTCAGGAAAACGGATTGTGCAAGGAATCGGCTGTTCTGCTTATGACAGCAGAAGGCGATTCGTCAATAATAAATAAGATAATGGAAGAAGGCTTCGATGGATATATAGAAAAGCCGGTTCAGGGAAATGGGCTTGAGGCATCAATAATGTCATTTATACCAAACGAACTTCTTGAATTTAAAGCAAAAACTGAGAATGTTGTTGTAAAAACCCTTGCAGGAGAGACAATAATAAAACCTAATGTATTAAAGAAAAAGCTTATAATCACTACGGACTGTGTCTGTGATATATCTACAGGAGAAGCAAAACAGCTTGGAATTATGCAGGTATATTTATATGTTAACACTCCAAGTGGAAGATTTAAGGATACAATAGAGATAGGGATTGATAATGTCACATCAATGCTTGAAAAAGACAGGCGCAATATTCATGCATCTGCGGTAAGTGTAGAAGACTATGAAAATTTTTTTGCATCACGCCTTACGGAAGCTGAGGAAGTCTTACATCTTTCATTCGGAAAAAATATGGGAAAGAGTTATTGGAATGCAATAAGTGCAGCAAAATGCTTTGGAAGTGTCCATGTCCTTGATTCAGGACTTTTATCGTGTGGACTAAGTATAGTTATAAAGTATGCGTCTGAAGCATTAAAAAATGGTGCATCATTGGAGGAGATAACAAAACTTGTGCAAGACATGAAGGGCAGAGTAAATACAAGATTTCTGTTAGACAGCATTGACCCGTTTTATGAAAATGGATATATAGGAAAGAAAATGCGGAATATATTTAATTTATTCCATCTGCATCCTATATTGGCTGCAAAGAAAAGCGGCCTTCATATAGATGGATTTATGTTAGGTGATATAGATAGCGCAAGAATCCGTTTTATTAAAAAAACTGTTAAGAAGATCAAAAATAAGACTGTTAATGATATATATGTATCACATACAGGTATTTCTGTAAAACAACAGGAAATGGCTGCGTCTGTAATAGAAAAAGCAGGAATATGTGACAATGTAGTTATACATAAGTCATCGGTTACAAATGCATGCTTCTCTGGTCCGGGGACGATTGGTATTGCGTATTACAAAAAATAAAAATAAAGGATGAATTAATTATGGAATTATTCGACATTATTAAAACAATATTGTTTGGTATCGTAGAGGGAATAACAGAATGGCTTCCTATAAGCAGTACTGGGCACATGATATTATTAAATGAAATTCTGCCGCTTAAGATCGGGGACAGCCCAAAAGAGTTTTACAGTATGTTTGAGGTCGTAATACAGCTTGGAGCCATTATGGCTGTTGTTATATTATTCTGGAGCCAGATATGGCCGTTTGGAAAGAAAAACAATAATGCTCCATTAAAGGAAAATGGAATTGGAGCATGGATAAAAACAGATATTTTTGCCTTATGGTTTCACATTTTAGTTTCAACTGTACCTGCGGCTGTGATCGGTATATTATTTGATGATGTTTTTGAAAAACTATTTTATAACTATGAGACAGTTGCAATAATGCTTATAATTTTTGGTATAGCATTTATAATTGTAGAGACAATGCATGAAGGTAAAGAGTATAGGATTGATTCTTTAAAAGAGATAGGATATGATACAGCACTTCTGATAGGAATGTTTCAGCTTATAGCAGCTGTATTCCCGGGAACATCACGTTCAGGAGCAACGATAGTTGGTGCACTTTTAATAGGTGTATCAAGAACAGTAGCAGCAGAATATACATTTTTTCTTGCTATTCCGGTAATGTTTGGAGCAAGTATACTTAAGCTTTTTAAATTTGGATTCCATTTTACAGGGACTGAGGCTTTTATACTTATACTTGGAATGGTTGTTGCTTTTGTAGTATCACTTTTTGTAATAAAGTTCCTTATGGGATATATCAAAAAACATAACTTTATCGTATTTGGATGGTACCGGATCGTTCTTGGAGTGATAGTGTTAGGCTGCGGTATAGCAGGTCTTCTGTAAGGGAGGATACAGATAATGCATGACGAATTGACACAAAATGATATAAAGAAAATGGAAGAAGAGATAGAACATAGAAAGCTTGTTGTAAGAAAACAGGCACTTGAAGATGTTAAGGTTGCCCGTGCACAGGGGGATCTGAGCGAAAATTTTGAATATAAGGCTGCAAAACAATTTAAAAATCAAAATGAAAGCAGAATAAGATATCTTGAGAAAATGATAAAAACTGCTGTTGTGATTTCAGATGAGTCAAAAGATGACGAGGTTGGAATGTTTAATACAGTAGATGTATATTTTGAGGACGATGATGAGACTGAGACATATAAGATAGTTACTACAGTCAGAGGTAATTCGTTAAAGAATCTCATAAGCAAGGAGTCTCCTCTCGGTGCGGCAATATTTGGACACAAGGTAGGGGACAGATGTGAAGTAAAAGTAAATGATGATTATTCGTATTTTGTAAAAATAATGAAGATAGAAAATACAGTGGATGATGGATCTGATGATCTGAGAAAATTTTAAAGTACTCCTTTTGCTGTGATGTTGAAATGGCAGAAGGTTTAATTACTAAAAGGAGGAAGTGATTAATTTGATTACTGTAAAAACATTGGGAAAATTTGCCGTTATCAATGGAGATAAGATGATAACAGAGGATGAGATACGTTCGCCACAGATTACAAAGATGTTTATATGTCTTGCAATGCATAGGGATGATCCATATAGCAGAGAGGAACTTAAGGATGCTATGTGGGAAGAAGGAGATATTGATAATTCCTTTGGAGCCTTAAAAAATATGATATGTCGTACAAGAAAAAAAATTTCTGACAAGGTAGATGTCCCGTTTATTTTACTGGAAAAAGGTAAATATGTCTGGAACAATGAACTTGAGGTAGAATTTGACTTTGAAAGATTTGACGATTATATTCTTACAACGATAAATGAGAAAGATGAAGAAATAAAATATTTAAAGCTTGAGAGAGCGGTGGAGCTGTATAATGGTGATTTTATTCACGAGGTAAAGGACGGACACTGGGTAAAAGTGCTGCAAAACTATTATCATAAGATGTATGTCAGTACAGTAAAATCACTTGTCAGACATTACAAACAGGAGTCTGATTATGAAAAAATAGAATCTATATGCGACAAAGCTATTACTATAGAAAAGTATGATCAGCAGTTATATTGTGATCTTATAAGAGCAAAGATAAAGCTTGATAAATCGGTTGAGGCATTATATTTATTCAAGCGTGCAAAAAGAATAATGGAAAGGAAGATGGGAAAAGGCAATGCAATACTCATGAATATAGTAAATAGGGAAATTTGTGAGTTAACTAATGGAACGGATCTAAGCAATATAAGACTGATCCAGAATGAAATTGCCGAGGCAGAGACAGATGGAGTATTTTTTTGCAGATATTCTTTATTTAAAGAAATATGTAATCTTGAACTTAGAAAAAGCAGGAGATCAGAGGAGAATCACAATCTTGCACTGCTTACAGTACAGCTTGAAAAAGATATTCCGGGAGATGTTAAAAAGGAGCGGTTTGAGAGAAGTATGTATGGTCTTGAGCATACAATACGCGAATGCTTAAGATCCGGAGATGTTGCTGCAAAATATAGTGATACACAGTATATACTGCTTTTGTCACAATGTACAAAAGACGAAGCAATGGGTATTGTAAACAGGGTACTGGAAAGTTTTTATGAAAGCTATAAATTCTTCTGGAGAATAAATGTAAAAATAGAGCTGGATGAGATAAATATGGATTTTTAAGAGGAATGTTATGAAAAAGATTTATGATGGGATCATAACTGCGCTGCTTGTCATTATGATAATGCTTATTGCGGTTATGTTTGTCCCAAAAATATTTAAAATAAGTCCATATGTTGTCGTAAGTGAGAGTATGGAACCAACATATTCTAAGGGAGATCTCATTTATGTAAAGAATGATACATCAGACATAAAAAACGGCGATGTTATTACATTCTATACAGACAAGGATACAATAGTTACCCATAGGGTGACAGAAATAAACGTATCAGATCATACATACACGACAAAGGGAGATGCAAATCAGACGGATGACCCACGTCCGGTAAGTATGGGCAATGTAATAGGCAGACCGGTATTTTCGGTTCCAAAGCTTGGGATACTGGCAGATGCCCTGTCTGGCAGGAGGGGAAAGATCATGTATGCCGGTATTATAATAATTTTACTTTTATTACTATTTTTAGGAGATATGGTATTTCAAAAGGACAAAAGATTGGATGGCACTGAAAAATGAAAATACTTGAGAAGATTTTAAAGATTATTGCAACTATATTATTTATAGTGGTTGTGCTGCTGACCGCTCCATTTATCGTATCAAAAGTAATGGGATACGAAATGTATGAAGTTGATTCAAAGAGTATGGCACCCAAAATTCCAGACAAAAGTGTCGTTTTTGTAAAGGAAACAGATGCATCTGAAATATATGATGATGATATAATAACTTTCTATGAGGACGAGAGTCACGATAATATTGCAACATACCGTGTAGTTGAAGTAAATGAGCAGGGACAGACTTTTATGACATGCGCAGATGCCAATAACGATAACGATGAAAATATCGTTGTTGTCCCATATGATAATCTTATAGGAAAAGTGGATTTTTCTGTGCCATACGGAACGCTGATCCTTAAGTTTATGAATGGCATGGCTGGAAAGATAGCTGCTGCGGCGGTTGCAGTTATAATAATAGGGTGTTTTGTGGCTTCAGCAATTATAAGGAAGCGGTATGCAGAACTTTTTGGAGATAACTGCAAAAAGAGCGGCTTTATATCAAATATAATTCTTCTTGTTGGAATTGCTATAATTATTTTTTCAGGTTATAACTTAATACGGATTTTTTCTGATTATAAAACATCAAATGATGTATACAGCAAGCTTGAAGAAAAATACGTAAAAGCACCGGAGACAGTCAGCAAAGAAACTCCGTGGTATGAGATGACAGCTGTTGATTTTAAGAGCTTAAAAGAGCAAAATGAGGATGTTGCCGGCTGGATATACTTTGAAAATGAGGATATTAATTATCCAATAATGTATTCAGGTGATGACAATTATTATCTTAGAAGAACTTTTGAAAGGGAAAATGCAACAGCTGGTTCGATCTTCCTCGAGGGAGAGAATAATCCGGACTTCAACGATCCGCATACAATAATATATGGTCATAATATGAGAAATCTTTCTATGTTTGGAAAACTTAAATATTATAACAGGGATGAGTCATATTATGAAACACACCAGTATTTTCAGATAATAACAGATGGAATGGCATACAGATACAGGATTTTTGCCTATGCAACGGTTGATGATGACAGCAGTGTATATCAGGTTGGATTCAATGCGGATGATGATTTTGGAAATTTTGTCCAGAAGATGGTAGATAATTCGCAGCGGGATACAGGTATTGTTCCAACAAAAGATGATAAGGTCATAACACTTTCTACATGTTCGCCGAGTGGAGCTACATATAGATTTGTGGTACATGCAGTGCGTGTTGATGAGCATGCAGTGTCAGAATCGTAAACCGGTTCCTAAAGTATGTAATTTGCAGGAGAATATATAATGAACAAAGAAGAACATCTGAATAGAAAAATTAAGGAACTTATTAAAGAAACAAAGGAAAATAAATTGAAATGGCGCATTGTAGTACAGACAACAGAATACAATGACAGTGAGACAAAGCCTGTTGTTGAGCAGGATGGTAAAGAATGGTTAGTTGATGAATGTTATGTCTGCTATGAATGCAAATACAAAAATGAAGATTTTTTGATGATCACCTATGAAATGATACACACATCAGGTGAGGAAATCCAGACTACAAATCTTATTTTCCTTCCGCCACTTGGAATAAGATACTTTGACATAAGTGTACTTATGCCATATTCTGTGGAGACATCAAATATCCTTGTGTATGATGTCCACACTTTATGGGAACTGCTTTTAAGATTAAAAAAGAGTGGCAGTGAAAACATAGAACTTGTTGCGGATGCAAGAGCACTTACAATAGAAGAGTAAAATAATATGTAATACAATAAAGGGCATGTGAAAAGTATTTCACATGCCCTTTATCGTATGCTCCTCAAGAAAAATGAAGTTCAAAAACAGACGGATAAAATTAGGTAAATATGCACAAAAAAGGAAACTAAAGTTTGTGAAACTGATTTCTTGCAATTAGTTTCCAATATGATATCATATTATTAAGAAACGATAATTAGAAAATAGGTTTCCAATCATAAGAGAAAGGAAGTAATTTATATGGATAATAAAGAACGTATTTTAGAAGCAACAATGAAAGTGTTTAATAAAAAGGGACTTAAATTTACAATGGATGACATAGCAGAAGAATTGTCAATGAGTAAAAAAACAATATACACTGTATTTGACAATAAAGAAGCGATGTTTTTCTGCATGGTTGATTACTGTTTTGACAAAATCAAGGAACAGAAGAATAAAGTTCTCTCTGATGATACACTTACTACGGTAGATAAATTAAGGGGGGTGCTTAAGGTACTACCGGAATGTTACAGGGATATAGACCTTAGTAATCTATACCAACTGAAGGACAAATACCCTGCAACGTATCTGAAAGTAGAGGAACAGCTTGAAAGTGGATGGGAGGGTGTGATCAGGCTCATGGAACAGGGCATGCGTGAAAATGTTATACGTCCGATAAATCCACACATAGTAAAAACGATGATGGAGGCAACAATTGAGCAGTTCTTCCAGAGAGATGTTCTTGTAATAAACGGAATATCATATAATGAGGCTTTAGAAGAGGTTGTGGATATTTTAGTAGATGGGATTTTAGTAAATGATTAATACTTCACGTATGCAGAATGTTGACGATACCTTGCCACAATAGAATGTGGGAAGTTTGATCATATAAGTATAAATAAGAGAACAGCAGGTGTAATAATGAAAGACAGATCAGAAGTAATATTTGGAAACAGGATAAATAGTAAAGCCTATAAAAAGGCATTAAGATCAAAGAAAAAGTATTATAAAAAATTTGGAGATGACAGTAATGCTGATTATGCAGCTGTGATCCAGAAGAATGTATATATCGGAGATGCACTCGGAGTTAATAATGTATTGATAGGTGATCTGAAACAGAATGCGCATTTTAATGAAGCTGACAAGGATTTTCTTGAATTTGACAGGCAAAAAGGCATAATAGTCGGCAATATAAGAATGGGATTTGGACACTACAGAATTTCAATGGCTATGGCGTCAGCTGCAAAGGCAATGGGATACATACCATACTGGATGGATTTAAATTCATATGGACAGACAACGTGTACAAAGGTTATAGGAGCGCAGAATGATCTGTATTCTCTGGGATCGAGAATGTCAAAAAATCCGGTATTTAATAAGCTTGTGTGGGAACCAATGAATTATGAGGGGTTCAGGGCACTCTCATACAACAGTAGTGATCAGAAAAATGCAGAGATCATGGCAGCGGTATATAAGAATATTCCAAAGGATATACCGGTGATCGGTACTCATGTATGGCCTGCCCAGGCTGCGATCCATGCAGGAATGAAATATGTAGTAAATGCGATACCGGATAACTGGCCAATGGCACTTCACCTTTCAGAAGGCAGTGTGCATACGATACAATGCCACAATTCGTATATGGGATACCGGATTTTAAACGGAATGGATAAAAAGAATGTCTGCAAAGCAATGCCGGCTTCAGATCTTGTCTATACGGGGCATTATATAGATCATGAGCTTGTAAGTAATATAGAAGCTGACTGTAAGGCAAGAATCGATAGAAAGAAAAATAAAAGGCCTATGAGATTCCTGCTTACTATAGGAGGCGCAGGCGCACAGAAAGAGATTTTTGCAGCCATAATTAAATTCCTGATGCCATATATAAAAGAAAATAAGGCGGTGTTATATATCAATGTCGGGGATTATAAGAATGTGTGGGATTCTCTTGTTGAGCAGATTCCACAGATGAAAAAATATTCGACAAAGCATTTCGATGACTGGGATGAAACATATGAATTTGCAGGTAAAGCATTATGTAACGATTGTGAGATAAATGGAATACATGGTTTCTGGCATAGTAACATATTTGAAGCAGTCTACTGCACAAATCTTCTTATGAGAAGCTGTGATGTGCTTGTTACAAAACCAAGTGAGCTGGCATTTTACCCTGTTCCAAAATTATTTATAAAAAGAGTTGGAAAACATGAGATGTGGGGAGCCATACATTCTGCGGAGGCAGGAGACGGTACACTTGAATGCAGGGATATACCACATACACTCCAGATGATGGATCTTTTCCTCAATGATGATATTTTACTATATGATATGTGTAAAAACATCATGGACAATAAAAGGATTGGATTATATGATGGAGCCTACAAAGTAGTTGAGCTTGCTATGGACTTAAAAAGTAAAAATTAAATGGAGGATTAATAAATGAGATTAAAGGCAGGACAAAAGGCTGCATTTGGATTTGGAGCTTTTGGAAAAGATATAGTGTATATGCTGATATCTTCTTATTTACTATATTATTATAATGTTGTGCTTGGAATGAGCAGCGTTTTTATAGGTACTGTAATGATGGTGGCAAGAGTGTTTGATGCATTCAATGATCCAATAATGGGAATTATTGTCGCAAAGACGAAAACAAGATGGGGACGCTTCAGACCATGGATATTTGCAGGAACAGTTCTAAATGCAGTTACAATTTATGCGTTATATGCAACGCCACAGTCTATGGATGATTCTGCACAGAGAATCTGGCTTGTGATATTTTACTTTGCATGGGGAATTACATACACATTGTTGGATATACCATTCTGGTCTATGATACCGGCGATAACCGAACCCGGAAATGACAGGGAGGCACTTACATCTTTGGCAAGAACTTGTGCCGGAATAGGTGATGCGATTCCAACAGTACTTACAATGGTTATAGTTCCGGTATTAAGTGCAAGCAATGTTGTTTCAGATTATCGTATAGGATTTAAATGGTGGGCACTTATTGTCGCAGTTGTATTTGTTATATCAGAGACAGTGTGCGTTGTTTCTGTGCCTGAAAAACCGATAGAGCACAGTGAGAAAACTACAAAGGTTACAGAAATGTTTAAATCTCTTTTCAGGAATGATCAGGCAATGACCGTTGTTATGGCTGTAATCCTTGTGTATACGTCTATAAATATCTGTGGAAATCTTGTGCTTTATTTCTTCCAGTTTGACGTTGGAAATGAGGGCGCATATTCTATATTTGCGGCAGTAGCATTTGCAGCACAGGTGCTTGTTATGATGATCGTACCTGCATTGCGCAGAAAATACACAAAAAATCAATTATTTATATTTGGATTTATTATTCAGATCGTGGGATTTCTGCTTATACTTGTTATGGCTTATACAAATCTTTATTCACCAAAGACATGGTTTATTTTATGCATACCGGGGATAATGATTTATCTTGGATATGGAATGCTAAATGTTATCATGACAATATTTTTATCTGATTCTGTTGACTATGGAGAAGTGAAAAACGCAACAAGAGATGAATCAGTTATTTTTTCAATGCAGACATTTACAGTAAAGCTTGCATCAGGACTTGCAGTATTTCTTGCAGGACTGGTTGTTGACTGGATAAATCTGGATACGACCGTAAAGGTACAAAGTGCTAAAACGCTTACAGGGCTTCGGTTATGGATGACAGTACCTGCGATAATACTTCTTGTTATAGGAATATTTGTATACAAAAGCAGATATAAACTGGATGATAAAAAGATGGAAGAGATCAAAAAACAGCTTGATCAAAAATAATTCAAAGGGGGATTTTATATGATAAGACAATTTGGCGATACATTTGTGCTTGACACAGAAAATACTACATACTGTATGAAAAAGCTTGTTACAGGGCAGATGGAACATCTTTATTATGGGAAAAAACTATACATAGACCGTGAAGAAGATGTATTGTCTCTTGTTGAAAAACATGAATTTGCTCCGGGAAATACAAACATATATGATAGTGACCATCCACAGTATTCGCTTGAGGATATGAGACTTGAAATGTCGTCATACGGAAAAGGTGATATAAGGGAGCCGTTTATCGAAACTGTGCATGATGATGGAGCAATGACAGATGATTTCATTTTTGAATCAGCAGTTATTGAGGATGGCAGACAGAAGCTTTCTGTGATGCCATGTGCGTATGATGATGAAAAGACAGTAAATGAACTTACGATAATACTTACTGATAAAAATTATGGACTGAAGCTGGAATTACATTATTGTGTGTTTGAGGGAAGGGATGTCATAACCAGATATTCAAAACTCATAAATGAAAGTGAAAGCGATGTCAGACTAAAAAGACTTATGAGCATGCAGCTTGATTTTGAAGACAGTGGGTATGTTTTTACTACATTCAATGGCGGATGGGCGAGGGAGATGAACAGACATGATACTCTTATATATGCCGGAAAACATGTAAACTCTTCATACACAGGTAGTTCATCAAGCAGGGCAAACCCATTTGTGATGCTGTCGCATGAAGATACCTCAGAGGATCATGGTGATTGTTATGGGTTTAACCTGGTATACAGTGGAAATCATTATGAGGCATGTGAGGTCAGCTCATTTAATAAGACAAGATATGTATCAGGAATAAATCCACAGTCGTTTGAATTTCTGATACAAAAAGGCGAAGCATTTGAGACACCCGAGGCTGTTATGACATATTCCCCATATGGCTTTAATGGAATGAGCCGGATAATGCACGAATTTGTGAGAGAGTGTATCGTAAGGGGAAAATGGAAACATAAAGTCCGTCCGGTGCTGCTAAACAGCTGGGAGGCAGCATATTTTGACATAAATGAAAGCAGACTTTTAAAGCTTGCAAAAGCAGGAAAGGATGTAGGAGTTGAACTTTTTGTCATGGATGATGGCTGGTTTGGAACTAGAAATGATGACAAACAGTCACTTGGAGACTGGTATGTAAATAAGAAAAAACTTCCTCAGGGAATTTCCGGCCTGTGTAAAAAAATAAATGATATGGGATTGGATTTCGGAATATGGGTAGAGCCGGAGATGGTTAATGTAAACAGCAATCTTTATAAAGAACACCCGGAATGGGTGATAGAGATCCCGGGGAAACCGCATACTGAAGGAAGAAACCAGAGAATACTCGATTTCGCAAATCCACAGGTTGTTGAATATATGACAAATGTTATGTCTGATGTTTTTTCATCAGCTGCTATTTCATATGTAAAATGGGATATGAACAGGATATTTTCTGATTATTATTCAAAATATCTTCCAAAGGAAAGGCAGGGAGAGTGCGCACACAGATATATCCTCGGGCTTTACAGCATGATGGAGACACTTACACAAAAGTATCCTGACATATTATTTGAGGGATGTGCTGCCGGCGGAAACAGATTTGATCTTGGAATACTGTCATATTTTCCACAGATATGGGCAAGTGATGATACAGATGCGCTATATCGTGTAAATGGAATGACAGGCTATAGCTATGGATATCCAATGTCTGTTGTATCAGCACATGTATCGGCATGCCCGAACCATCAGACGCTTCGCACAACACCCCTTGCAACACGCTTTAATGTTGCTGCATTTGGAGTATGTGGATATGAATGTAATCTCTGTGATATGAGTAAAAATGATCTTTTGGAAATAAAAGAACAGATAAGCATATATAAAAACTGGCGTGAAGTTCTTATGTACGGAACCTTCTACAGGGGAAGATGTGGTAATGTCCATGAGTGGACATGCGTATCAAAGGATAGAAAAAGAGCAGTCGGAATGATAATGCAGGAATTGGTGCAGCCTAATATACAGTTTGAACAGTTCTTCCCTAAAGGCTTAGAAAAACAAGCAAAATACAAATTCTTTAATCGTGAATTAAGATATAATATAAAAGGGTTTGGTGATCTGGTAAATACAGCTTCGCCTATCCATATAAAGCAGGATTCTGTTTTGCATAATGTGATTTCAAAATTTGTAACAATGCCAGGTGAATGCGAAGAATATACATCATCAGGTTCTGTGCTTATGGCGGGAGTAAAATTAAAGCAGGGATTTGCTGCAACAGGATACAATGACAATACACGCTATTATCAGGATTTCGGCTCTAGAATATATTTCATGGAAATGATATAATTGACTAAAACTTCCCACGCTGGAGCGTGGGAAGTTTAAATAATTGAATATAGCATTTTTAGGAGATATTATTAATGGCAAAGTTATTTTTTAGATATGGAGCTATGGGAAGCTCGAAAACTGCAAATGCACTTATGGTGGAATATAACTACAGGGAGCGAGGCAAGAAGGCAGTGCTTGCAAAACCAAAGACCGATACAAGAGATGGCAGGAATATCATTTCATCAAGGATCGGACTTTCAAGTCCATGTATTCTTGTGGAGGAACTTGAGCAGATGCCTGATGAAAAAATAAAGGGATATGACTGTGTTATTGTGGACGAAGCACAGTTTTGCAATAAAAGCCAGGTTGAATTATTTGTACACATAGTTGATGATTTAAATATTCCAGTCATATGCTATGGACTTCGCGCAGATTTTAAGAACGAATTATTCGAGGGTAGTATGTGGCTTCTGGCATGGGCAGATGTGATAGAAGAAATAAAGACAGTATGCTGGTGCGGAAAAGCTGCAAAATGCAATGCCAGATATGACAAAAACGGTATCATACGAAAGGGAAGCCAGGTTGTTCTTGGAGGTAACAGCTCTTATATAGCATTATGCAGGAAACATCTCCGGGAGGGCAATCTTGGCCCGGATTTTTCATACGATTTTTAATGGAGGCAGAAGTGGATGAAAAAGAAAAATTCATATGCAGTTATAACAGGTGCAAGCAGCGGAATAGGAGCAGAGTTTGCCAAAAGACTTGCGGCAGAGGGGTATGATCTGATCCTTATAGCAAGAAGAGAAGACCGCCTTAAAAAAATATCAGAAAAACTAAAAAAACTTGGCACGGAGTGCATGATCATCGAAGCTGATCTTAGTAAAATATCTAATTGCCGAAAGCTTATAGACTATATAAGCAAAAGAAATATCGGGATATTTATAAACAATGCCGGATTCGGTGATTGTGGGGCTTTTTTGGAATCTGACACAGAGAAAGAATTAAACATGATAGATTTAAATGTCAAAGCTTTGCATTATCTTACCAAAGGAGCAGCAAAAATCATGGACAGACAGGGGTATGGCTATATTTTAAATGTAGCAAGTTCGGCAGGCCTTATCCCGGCAGGTCCTTATATGGCCACCTACTATGCTACAAAAGCATATGTAACAAGTCTATCAAGAGCAGTTGCAGAGGAATTTAAGCAAAAGAACAGCAGAGTATACATAGGATGTCTCTGCCCGGGACCTGTGGATACTGAATTTAATGATGTCGCCAATGTTAAATTCGCCTTAAAAGGAATCTCTCCATCGTATTGTGCAAATTATGCAATAGATATGATGAAAAAGCGCAGGATCGTAATAGTTCCAACCTTGAAAATGAAGCTGGCTGTGACCATTGGCAGATTTATTTCCCAGCCTCTGTATATAAAAATCGTTTCTCATCAGCAAAAAAAGAAAATTAGGGGTTGACAAAAGCACTTCACTTAGGTATAGTGTTAAACAAATAAAGGAACAACAAAATATTTAAAATCTTTGAGCGAAAGTAGTACAGCAGATAATTCTTCACAGAGAGTCAGCGGTGGTGGAAGCTGATATGATAGTCTGGATGGAATGGATTCGTTAGATGCAAAGTGAATTATAGTAGCAGCGCCGTTTCCCTACGTTATAAGGGTAGGATATCATAAATCATTATACTGGTTTATCGTATCTGTGAGATTATGTTTTTGGGTGGCTGATTCCGATGACGGGATCAGCTTTTTTTATTTTAGCTGATGAGCCAGAATGAATCTTTACGGAAACATAATAAATAAGGGTGGCACCACGGCAATGATCGTCCCTGATAAAGCAAAACCGGCTTTATCAGGGATTTTTTTATTATATATCCCAAAGATATGTAACGTAAAATTGATAAAAAGGAGCATGTGATGAGAGAACTAAAGGTTTACAAAAAAACAGTCAGTATAGTTAATGAGACAGCGATCGGAATGTATGAGAATGTTGTAGGTAAAAAAACAGGTTTTCTGCTTGAAAGTTATGATAAAAACTATGACAGATATACTTTTTTTGGTGCACAGCCGGAGGAAATAATAACGTCTGAAAAAAACAGCCTTGTTATAACAAAAGATGATGGCACGAAGGAGATAAGAAAGGGTAATCCTTTGGAGTTATTAAAAGAATATTATAGTGATTTTAATATAATAAAAGAAAATGAAGAATTAAGTTTTTCAGGTGGTCTGGTAGGAAATCTTGGATATGATTTTGTAAGGTACGCAGAGAAGCTTCCGGATAACAACCCTGATGAGATAGGAATTGAAACAATCCAGCTTATGCTTATGACAAAATTTCTTCTTGTCGATCATGTGGCAGAAACTCTAACAGCGATAATTCTTGAAAAAAATGACACTGAGGGCGAAAAAAGAGCTTATGAACTTGCTGATGAACTTATACAAAAGGCAAGAAGAACTCCAAAAGAAGTGGAAAGAAAACCACTTATACATGATGGAAAAATAGTAAAACAGTCAGATAATCTTTCCGAATACAGTAGAAAAGTAGAAAAAATAAAAGAATACATAAAAGAAGGACACATTTTTCAGACTGTTTTATCACAGAGATGGACAGTGGAGACGAAGCAGGATGGATTTGATCTGTATAAGGAATTAAGAGAATTAAATCCTTCTCCATACCTTTACTATTTTAACTATGGAGATTTTGAAGTGATAGGAAGTTCACCTGAGATGATCGTTAAGAAACAGGGGAATAAAGTTTTCACATGTCCAATAGCAGGGACAAGAAAAAGAGGTGCTAATAAGGAAGAAGATGAAAAGTTAAAACAAGAATTACTTTCGGATGAAAAAGAACGTGCCGAGCATGTAATGCTTGTAGATCTGGCAAGAAATGATATGGGAAGGATCAGTGAGTTTGGAACAGTAAAGGTTACACAATTTATGGATGTAGCTAATTACTCACATGTAATGCATATCGTTTCGCAGGTGGAAGGAAGAAAAAAAGGAGAGTTCCATCCGCTGGATCTCGTAAAATCGTTCCTTCCGGCCGGAACATTAAGCGGGGCACCAAAGATAAGGGCTATGGAAATTATCGATGAACTTGAAAGTGTAAGGAGAGGTCTGTACGGCGGTGCAACGGGATATATCGATTTTTCGGGAGACATGGATTTTTGTATAACGATCCGTACAATGATCAAGAGAAAAAATATGGTATACCTGCAGGCAGGGGCAGGGATCGTTGCTGATTCAGTACCGGAAAACGAGTATAACGAATGCTGCAATAAGGTTATGGCACTTGCAAAAACACTTGTTAAGGAGGATAATTTATGATTTTGCTGATTGATAATTATGATTCATTTACATACAATTTATACCAATATATGGGAATATTTAATCCTGATATAATAGTTAAGAGAAATGACGAAATTACAATAGAAGATATAAAAGAAATGAAGCCTGAGAAAATAGTTCTTTCACCAGGACCCAAAAGCCCTAAGGAAGCAGGAATCTGCATGGATGTGGTAAAAGAGTTTACAGGGAAACTGCCAATACTTGGAATATGTCTTGGGCATCAGAGTATAGCCGAGGCTCTTGGCGGAACAGTTTCATATGCAAAATCTCTGTATCACGGAAAACAGTCAGAAGTTATACATGATAAAAGCAGTATTTTTTCGGGGATTGATTCGCCGATAAAGGCAGCCAGATATCATTCACTTGCTGTTATGGAAGATGATCTGCCAGAATGCCTTAAAGTAATAGCCAGGACACAGGACGGAGAGATAATGGCGATAAAACATGTTAAATATCCGGTGGTCGGGCTTCAGTTCCATCCTGAATCAATTTATACAGAGCATGGAAAACGTCTTATAGAAAATTTTATAAACGGAGTGATATAGATGATACTTGATAAAATCGTAGAAGATAAAAAGGCAAGACTTATAGAACATAAAAACGTGATCTCCCTTACAGAGATGAAAAAGTTATCTGATGAGACAGAGAAGAAATCGGACAGAAGCTTTTATGATAATCTGAAAAAAGATGGGATTTCTATAATAGGGGAATTCAAAAAAGCATCGCCTTCTCTTGGAAAAATTGAAAGCAAGATCAACCTGACAGAAAGGATTGATGAATATAATTCGTCAGCTGATGCGATTTCCTGCCTGACCGAAGAAGATCATTTCTGTGGTAATGTTGATTATTTAAAACAGATAAGAAGCATAACGGAGCTCCCAATAATAAGAAAAGATTTCATGATAGAAGAATATCAGTTTTATGAAGCAAAGGTAATAGGCGCAGACGCAGTTCTTCTGATAACAGCTATATTAGATGATGTGCAGATGAAAGATTTCTATCAGCTGTCGGCAGAGCTCGGGCTTGACGTGCTTGTTGAGACACATGATGAATATGAAATAGAAAGAGCAATGAAGATCGATCCACAGATAATAGGTGTAAATAACAGAAATCTGAATGATTTTTCGATATCACTTGAGACATCAGGGCGGCTTAAAAAGTATATCCCGGACGATAAAGTGTTTGTTGCGGAAAGCGGGATAATGACGGACGAAGATGTGCTTTACTTAAAGCAGATAGGTGCTGATGGCTTTTTGATAGGCAGAGCATTTATGGAAGCTGATAATCCGGGGGAGCTGGCACGAAGATGGAAAGAGATGTAAAAGTAAAGATATGTGGGATAACAACTGAAACGGAAATAGGTTATCTGAATGAATCAGAAGCTGATTACGCTGGCTTTGTTTTTTGGGAGAAAAGCAAAAGATATGTAACATTACAAAAAGCAAAAAAATTAAAAGATAAATTAATAAATCATATAAAGACAGTTGCTGTAATGGTTTCACCGGAAATAGAATTTGTAAAAGAAATTGAAAATGCCGGCTTTGATATCCTGCAGATACATGGCGAGTTAAAACCGGAGGTGATAAATAAAGCAGTCAAGCCTATATGGTATGCACAAAACATTAAAAATTCATCAGACATAGCTGATTTTGGTATTGATCAAAATATAAGTGCAATCGTTATAGATGGCGAAAAATATGGTGGCGGAAAGACCTTTGACTGGACAGCTGATGCGGTAAATAAGCGCATGGACATAAAAATCCCGATCGTGCTTGCAGGCGGATTAAACAGCAAAAATGTAATTGATGGAATAGAAAAATTCCAGCCGGATATTGTAGACGTAAGTACCGGGGTAGAAGGAACAAGTGGTAAAGACAAAAAATTAATTTTAGATTTTATAGAAAGGGTAAAACATGAATAAAAAAGCATATTATGGAGAATTTGGAGGCCAGTATGTGGCCGAATCACTTATGAATACATTAAATGAGGTTGATGAAGCTTTTGAAGCAGCAATAAAGGATCCTGAATTTATTAAGCAGTTCCATTATTATCTGAAGCAGTATGTCGGAAGACAGACTCCGCTTTACTTTGCAGAACGCCTTTCAGAAAAATATGGAACAAAGATATATTTAAAGCGTGAAGACTTAAATCACACAGGTGCACATAAAATAAATAATGTTATAGGCCAGATACTTCTTGCAAAACGGATGGGAAAAACAAAAGTTATCGCTGAAACAGGGGCAGGCCAGCATGGGGTGGCAACAGCGACAGGAGCAGCGCTTTTTAATATGGAATGTACGGTTTTTATGGGCAAAGAAGATATAAAACGTCAGGCGCTTAATGTTATGAGAATGGAAATGCTCGGAGCAAAAGTTGTTTCGGTTGAATCAGGCAGTAACACGTTAAAGGATGCTACAAACGAAGCGATAAGGACATGGGCAAAGACAGCTGAAGACACATTTTATATTATTGGTTCTGCGGTGGGACCATATCCATACCCTAAAATGGTAAAAGAATTCCAGTCAGTAATAAGCCGTGAGGCAAAAAAACAGCACTATGAGGCTGAAGGAAGACTTCCGGATGTTGTAATGGCATGTGTAGGGGGAGGATCAAATTCAATAGGAATGTTTGCCGATTTTATTGATGAAAAAGGTGTTGAGCTTATAGGAGTTGAGGCTGCCGGAAAAGGGATTGAAACAGGAGAACATGCTTCTGCAATGGCACTTGGAAAACCGGGCGTTCTTCATGGGATGAAATCCTATCTGCTTCAGGATGATGATGGAAATGTACAGCTTGCACATTCTATATCTGCAGGGCTTGATTATCCGGGAGTCGGACCGGAACATGCATATTTAAGAGACAGCGGAAGAGCAGATTATGTATCGGTTACAGACAAAGAAGCTATGGATGCACTTATGGAGCTTACAAGACTTGAGGGGATAATCCCTGCAATTGAAAGTTCACATGCTATGGCTTATGCTTTTAAAAAAGCAAAGGAAATGAGTAAGGACCAGTCGATGATAGTATGTCTTTCCGGGCGTGGTGATAAGGATGTAAATACTATTTCTGACTACCTTGCGGGTAAAGGATATTTAAACTAGGAGGCTTAGAATGAATCGCATAGAAGAAAAATTAAATCACAATAAAACAAAAGCACTTATTACATATATAACGGCAGGTCTGCCGGATCTTGAGACAACTAAAAAACTTGTGAAAGCACAAGAGGCTGGCGGTGTGGATGTAATAGAACTTGGTGTTCCGTTTTCAGACCCGATTGCAGATGGTCCTGTTATACAGGCAGCATCATATGAAGCTATACAAAACGGCGCTACACTCAAAAAAATATTCAAATGCATGGAAGAAATGAGAAGCGAAGGTGTAACTGTACCAATTATTTTTATGATGTACTATAACACGATACTTCATTATGGAATTAAAGAATTTGCAGATAAGTGTAAAAATGCCGGTGTGGACGGACTGATCGTGCCGGATCTTCCATTTGAAGAGCAGGATGAACTTGCAGATGCACTTGGTGATGATGGAAAAACAATTCTGATACAGCTTGTATCACCTGTATCAGAAGATAGAATTCCAATGATACTTGAAAATGCAAGAGGATTTGTATATTGCGTATCATCTATGGGAGTGACAGGGCAGGCAGGAGGATTCCATAAAGAAGTCCGCAGATATCTGGAATATGTCAAGTCGGTTTCAAAAATTCCAGTAATGATGGGATTTGGAATAAAGTCAGCAGCAGATGTAGAACCTCTTATGGATACAATAGATGGAGTGATCGTAGGTTCACATTTTATAAATCTTATGAGAGATAGCAATTTCGATGAAAATGCTGCAAAACAATATTGCAAAGAATTTAAACAGGAATTAATAAGGTAGGAGGAAATATTATGAAAGAAATATTGGCAAAGCTCGTTGCAGGAAATGATTTAAGTGTAGAAGAAGCAAAAAAAGCACAGGAGATAATTCTTACAGGACAGGCAACGGATGCACAGATAGCAGCATTTCTGACTGCACTCAGGATGAAGGGTGAGACGATAGATGAGATAACCGGACTTGCAAGTGTTTTAAGGGATAAGGCAAATACAATAGCACCTAAAGTAGATAAACATGTAGATCTTGTTGGAACAGGCGGAGACTGTACATATTCATTTAATATTTCAACAACATCAGCATTTGTTGTTGCTGCTGCCGGACTTCCTGTAGCTAAACACGGGAACCGTTCAATATCATCAAAGAGCGGAGCCGGTGATGTGCTCGAGGCATTAGGTGTCAACATTTCAGCAGATCCGGATGTTGTAAGCAGATGCGTTGAGACGGTAGGCATTGGATTTATGTTTGCACCTCATTTTAACCCGGCAATGAAATATGTTGGAAAGGTCAGAAAAGAACTTGGATTTAGGACGGTTTTCAATACATTAGGACCTCTTTCAAATCCATCAAGGGCAAAGGCAATGGTTGTTGGTGTTTACGATAAAAATCTTACAGAAACAATTGCAAACGCAATGATGAATATGGGTGTTGAACGTGCGCTTGTTGTAAGTGGTAATGATAATATGGATGAGATAACACTCACCGGTGCAACAACTATATCAGAGATAAAAGACAATACAGTTAATACATATACAGTAACGCCTGAGCAGTTTGGCTTTGAGACAGTTGAATTGAAAGAACTTCAAGGAGGCGATGGAAAAGTAAATGCTCAGATCACAAAGGATATATTGTCAGGCAAAGAAAAAGGAGCAAAGAGAAATATAGTGTTATTGAATGCAGGTGCAACTTTATATGCCGGTGGAATGTGCAGTTCAATAGAAGAAGGTATAAAGCTTGCACAAAAGACGATCGATTCAGGAAAGGCAGCTTCAATAATCGATGCACTTGTTGAAGCCTCTAATTAATCTCGTAACAGCCGCAGGTCAGATTTATGATCTATGACCACTCTTAGGCCTGAACCCCGGATGGAACCTTACCACAATAGAATGTTGGAAGTTTAAGCATGTAATAAAATTGTTAACCAAATAGTACTGTTAACCAAATGATAAAAGCGGTTGACAAATGATGTCGTAGGGAGTAATATTTTGGTGCAGCAAAGCAGATGTTACATTTTGTATAATCGTAACGATTAATTATTGCCTGCTGCAGAAGGAGATATTATGAATAAAAATATATCAATCCGCACAATCTGTTTTGTAGGAATGTTTGCGGCAATAACATCAGTTCTTTCAATCATTACAATCCCGACACCATGGGGTGTTCCGTTTACACTCCAGACATTTGCCATAGCACTTTCAGGGTATGTGCTTGGGAAAATATATGGAACATTTGCTACACTTATATACATAATACTTGGACTTATAGGTGTTCCTGTATATGCGGGAATGTCTGCCGGGGCAGGAGTTCTTGCAGGACCTACAGGTGGTTATCTGTGGGGATTTATTATAATGACATTTTTCTGTGGATTGGCAGCTGATTTTGGAAATAATGCAAAAGGCTGTATAGCAAAGATCCTTATTTCCATCCTTGCGCTTGCCGGCTGCCATATACCGGGAATAATACAGCTTAAAATAGTTGCCGGTATGTCATGGCCACAGGCTGCTCTTCTTGGAACAGTTCCTTATCTGTTAAAAGATATACTTTCAATGGTTGCTGCCTATTTTATAGCTGCTGCTGTGAGAAAGGCACTACGTTCAGCTGATATTCTTGACTGGCAGAAAAAAACGGCTGCATAAATAAAAGCTGTATATAATAGAAATAGCTTATATATGATACCTTTGGGAATGATTCGTATAGGATTATATCCCTAAGGTATTTTTTTATAGTATTTTTGACTAAAAAACATATTAAAATTAGTGGAATTGCCATATTTACAGTTGTCATATTATGAAATATAATTATTACGAAAATATTCGAAAAGAATAATAGTTAAGAAGGAGCAGATTATGGTACAGGGCGCTACTTATACGAAAAGCAGTACATTTTTCTGTCTGTTTTCGCCAATAGCTGATGAGGTTATTTTATGTCTCTATGATGACGGAGATTGTGGAACAGAAAAACAGACATTTCCTATGACAAAAGGTCAGGGAAAAGATAAAGATATGTTCTATTTCAGGGCATATGGTGACCTGGATGGTACATATTACGCATATAAGATCATAAAAGATCAAAAGGCAGTATTAAGTCATGATCCATATGCAAAGGCATGTGGAGTAAACGGAAACAGGTCAATGGTTATAGATCTTAAACGAACAGATCCGGATGGATTTGAAAATGAGGTCATTCCGGAGTTTAAGTCAAAAACAGATATGGTAATAACAGAGGTGTCTGTTGCTGATGTATCTTCGGATGAAAGTGCACATTCCAGATTTCCGGGAAAATTTAAAGCATTTACAGAAAAGCATATAATGGATTATTTTGTGGACATGGGGGTTACGCACATACAGATAATGCCGTCATATGATTTTGCAAGTGTTGATGAAAGCAGTACCCGGAAACAATACAACTGGGGATACGACCCATATAATTATAATGTACCTGAGGGCTCATATTCCACAGATCCTTATGATGGAGCAGTCAGGATCAAAGAATATAAGGAAATGATCCAGGCGATACATAAGGCAGGAATGGGTGTGATCATGGATGTTGTATATAATCATACATATGATGTATATGGAAGCTGCTTTTATAAAACATCAGGAAATTACTTTTACAGGATGAATAAGGAGGAGTATTCAGACGCATCTGCGTGTGGAAATGAAATAGCATCAGAAAAGCCGATGGTGCGCCAGTATATAATTGATTCATTGTGTTACTGGGTAAGAGAATATCATATAGATGGTTTCAGATTTGATCTGATGGGGGTCTTGGATATAGAAACACTCAATCTTGCCAGAAAGGAACTGCAAAAAATAAATCCTGATATAATCCTTTATGGTGAGGGCTGGACAGGAGGAGAGAGTACATTGCCGGAGGATAAGCGGGCAATGAAGATCAACGCATGTAAAATGAACGGATACGGAATGTTTTCTGATGATATCCGTGATACTGTAAAGGGGCATGTTTTTTATATGGATGAACCAGGCTTCGTAAATGGTGCTGATGGAAAAGAGGATGACATAAGACAATCTGTTATCTGTTTTCCATGGGCAAAGGAGCCATATCAGTCAATAAATTATTTATCATGTCACGATAATTACACGTTGTGGGACAGGTTTATAGTTTCAAACAGTGATTCATCTGTTGAGGAGAGAATCAGGATGAATAAGCTTGCGGCAGCGATACTGTTTACAGCACAGGGAATACCATTTTTTCTGATGGGCGAAGAATTCGCAAGGACAAAACCTGTATTGGGGACAGATACTCTTGCGGAAAACAGTTATAATCTGCCATTGTATACAAACAGTATAAAGTATGACCGGGCAGAAAAGTTTAAAGACCTCAGAGAATATTATAAAGGACTTATCGCCATGCGCAAAGGACATAAAGCATTCAGGCTTGACACCAAAAAGCAGATAAGGACGGCGGTTAAATTTATAGATACCGAAGAAAAAGTGGTCGCATATACAATAAACACAGAAAAAGAGGATGTTTTTGTTGTATACAATGCGAATGGTCATGATATTTCGCTCAATCTGCCAGACAGCAGAAACTGGGATGTGTATGTTGATGATACTATTTCGCAGAATAAGCCGGTTAAGACAATAAAAGACCAGACAAAAATAAACAGATTATCATGTCTGGTCGTAATTTCAAAAAATCAGTGAGTTGATTTATTTATATAATTTGTCTTATATTTAGAATATAAGATTTTCTGGCTTTTATAAAGGCCGAAATATCCGGATAGCATATAGCTGAAGGCAATGGACAAAAGGAAATAAGGCATTCCATCATATCCGAAAAGCTCAAAGCTTATAAGCAGGGATGTGATAGGGCAGTTGGTAACTCCACAGAAAAGTGAGGTCATACCGACTGCGGTACAAAGTGTAGGAGAAAAACCTATCATATTGCCGAAAAGGCATCCAAATGCCGCACCGATACAAAATGATGGAACGATCTCACCACCTTTGTATCCGGCACCAAGTGTTACAGCGGTAAAAATTATCTTTAAGATAAATGCCTCAGGACGTACGGAAGAATCAATACATTTTTCGATTATACCCATGCCTGTTCCGTTGTATGTCTGGTCTCCAACCAAAAGGGTAAGTGCGATAACTATGCATCCACCGGTAAAAGCGCGCAGGTATTTGTTTGTGATATATTTTTTGTACAATCCCTCAAAGGTATGCAGGCATACACAAAAAAGAATACTTACCAATGCACATAAAACGGCAAGGATAGATATTTTTACAGCAGAAATTATGCCAAAAGATGGAATCTTGTTGATGACAAAAAAATCGTTTGTAACGTTAAATGAAGCTGCAATGCCGTGTGCGACAAGAGAGCTTATGACACATGGAACAAGTGCCATATAGTACATAACGCCGATGCTTATCATCTCCATCGAAAAGATGGCGGCGGCCATAGGGGTACCAAAAATAGCTGAGAATGCAGCGCTCATGCCGCACATGATCATTACATGCTTGTCCTTTTCATCAAATTTGAAAAATTTTCCGATCGAGTTGCCGATGCTTCCACCCATCTGGAGGGCTGCTCCTTCACGACCGGCGGAACCGCCAAAAAGGTGTGTGATAAGAGTTGATACAAAAATCAGTGGTGCCATCTTGAATGGCAGATGATCTCCGGAGTGGATAGCTGATATCACAAGATTTGTACCGGAGTCATTATCGTCTTTTAACAGATGATAAAGACCAACGATGGCCATTCCACCAAGTGGAAGAAAAAATAAAAGCCATGGATATTTAATGCGGAAGTCTGTGACAACAGACAGACCAAAGAAAAAAGCCGTTGCACATATGCCGACGATAATGCCGACGATAATGGAAAAAATAACCCATTTCGTGGATGTTACAAAGCGGCTTATGTTATGTTTTATTTTATGTTTGATAACTTCATTCATTAAATTAACACCTCATCTTCTATGTATTTCATACTATCATTTAAAAAATAAATTTACAAGTTGTTGAGAAAAATAATGGATGTTATAATAAAATTAGTTAAACCAAGGGAGGAACAAAAATGAGAACAAGTGGTGTGCTTATGCCGATCTCATCATTGCCGTCACCATACGGTATAGGAACAATGGGAAAGGATGCTAAAAAATTCGTTGATTTTCTTGAAAAGGGAGGCCAGAAATACTGGCAGATACTTCCGATATGTCCGACAAGCTATGGCGATTCGCCGTATCAGTCATTTTCAAGCTTTGCAGGTAATCCATATTTTATCGATCTTGACTATCTGTGTAAGGATAAGCTTCTTACCCAAAAGGAATGTGAGTCGTATGATTGGGGAAAGAGTGCCAAAAAAGTAGATTATGGCATTATGTATATAAACAGATACGATCTTCTCAAAAAAGCATTTGCAAGATTTAAGAAAAATATACCGGATGATTACAGCACATTCTGCAAAAAAGAGGCAGAATGGCTTGATGAATACACATTATTTATGGCTCTTAAAGATGCAAATGATGGGCATGCATGGTCTCAGTGGGATGAACAGCTTAAAGTTCGTAATGAGAAAGCAATAAAAGAAGCAAAAGAAAAGTATGCAGATGATATAGAATTTTATAAAATGCTTCAGTATCTTTTCTTTAAACAGTGGAAAGCATTAAAGAAATACGCAAACGAAAAAGGAATAGAGATAATAGGAGATGTTCCTATTTATGTTGCAATGGATTCTGCTGATGTATGGGCAAATCCTAAACAGTTCTATCTTGACAAAGAATTAAATCCGATCGAAGTAGCTGGATGTCCTCCGGATGCATTCTCAGAGGATGGACAGCTTTGGGGAAATCCACTCTTTAGATGGGATGTAATGAAAAAAGACAATTACAGCTGGTGGACAAAGAGGATAAAGGCTATGGCAAGTCTTTATGACATCGTAAGAATTGACCATTTCAGAGGATTTGATTCTTATTATGCGATCCCGGCAAAAGACGATACAGCAAAGAATGGAAAATGGAAGGAAGGACCGGGAATGGATCTTTTCAACGTACTTGAGAAGAAACTCGGAAAACTTCCTATAATCGTTGAGGATTTAGGCTTCCTTACACCTTCAGTCAGGAAACTATTAAAGGATTCAGGTTTCCCTGGAATGAAAGTAATACAGTTTGCATTTGATTCAAGAGAGGATAGTGATTATCTTCCACACAATTATCCTAAGCATTGTGTTGTATACACAGGTACACATGACAATGATACAGTGATGGGATGGATGAAGAGCGCACCTAAGTCATGCGTTAAATTTGCCAAGGAATATTTAAATCTTACAAAAGAAGAAGGATACAACTGGGGAATGATGCGTGCAGCATGGTCATCTGTTGCAGATATGGCAATTGTTCCTATGCAGGATCTTTTGGGACTTGGCTCAGAAGCAAGGATCAATATCCCATCGACAACAGGCGGAAACTGGATCTGGAGAGCAACACCGGAACAGATAGATATGAAGCTGGCAAAAAAATTACATAAATACATGCAGATGTACGCAAGATTGTAATCATATTTTTATACCCCTTCCCATATATTAAGAATATAAAGGAAGGGGTATTTTTATGGATAGAAAAGAATTTGATCTATATAAAGATATTCAGGGAAGGACAAACGGTGAAATATACATAGGCGTTGTAGGCCCGGTAAGGACCGGAAAGTCTACATTTATCAAAAGGTTTATGGAATTATGTGTCATACCTGAAATTGATAACGAGTATTCAAAAAAGAGGGCGATCGATGAGCTGCCGCAGTCGGGACAAGGAAAAACGATAATGACCACGGAGCCTAAATTTATTCCGCAGGAGGCAGCTAAAATTTCACTTGAGGACGGAACGGATATACGTCTGCGTATGGTTGATTGCGTTGGATTTACAGTTAGTGATGCCTATGGATACAGCGAGGGTGATGAGGAACGTATGGTAAAAACCCCGTGGTTTTATGAGGATGTTCCATTCGAGGAAGCAGCTGTTGTGGGAACGCAGAAAGTCATATCCGAACATTCGACGATCGCTGTTTTGGTGACTACAGATGGAAGTATAGGAGATATTAAAAGGGAAAGCTACGAAAATGCAGAAAGGGAAACTGTAGCAGAACTATGTGCGGCAAATAAACCATTTATTATCGTACTTAATACGAGGACACCTTTTGCGGAGGAAACATTAGAATTAAAAAGCAGGCTTGAAAACGAATATAAGGTTGCTGTGGCAGCTATAAACTGCAGTCAGATGCAGCATTCAGAAAGTATAATGCTCCTTGAAAAAATATTATATGAATTTTCTATATCGCACATAGATTTTTTTATACCCAGATGGGTTGAAATGCTCGATTATGACAATCATATAAAACAGACTGTAATTAAAAGTGCGATGGATTTTTTACATAAGGCGGGAAAAATAAAGGATGTCATACAAAATGGAAAACAGGAAGAGAACACTCAGGATGAAATAGTAAAAAGACTGGTGGTTTCAAAGATTGATCTGTCTGACGGATGCGTCAGTGTGAAAATAGAAATAGATGAAAAATATTATTATGAAAATATCTCAAATTTAAGCAACACCACTATAAAAAATGAGGAGGAGCTTATCTCTCTTATTACCGAACTTACATCAGTAAAAGCCGAATACGAAAAGGTTAAGGATGCATTTACGTCAGTACAGCAAAAGGGATATGGCGTTGTTATGCCAGAGCTTGAGGACATAACGATGGAAGACCCTGTACTTATAGCTCATGGCAACAAATATGGAGTGAAAATGAAAGCATTATCACCATCGATCCATATGATAAGGGCAAACATTGAAACGGAGATAGCGCCTATTGTCGGAAACAGGGAGCAGGCAGAAGATCTTATTACATATATTAAAGATGGTGAAAAAAGTGGGGATGGCGTATGGGGAACAAACATTTTTGGAAAGTCGATAGGTGAACTTATGGAGGATGGAATCCGCAGTAAAATAATGCAGATGGATGATGAATGCCAGATGAAGCTTCAGGAAACCATGCAGAAAATTGTAAACGACAGTAATGGAGGAATGATTTGTATTATCATATGATCATGTGGTATACTAAATAAGGATATATGGGATGAATACCGGTCTTATAGTAAAGACCGGTGTTATTTCTAAATAAAAAGTTCAATACGAAATACGCAGATGGAGAAAACTATGCAGATTATATTTGTACATCACAGCTGCTTTTTAGTGGAAGTTGATGATAAGGTACTTATATTTGATTATTTTGATGGGGACAAGGTGGACGGATGGCATTTTGCGGGCAGACTACCGCATTATAAACCAGACACAAAAATATATATGTTTGCAAGCCACTCTCATAAAGACCATTTTGATCTTGATATTTTAAGGTGGACAGAAGAATATCCGGAAATAAAATACATTTTCTCAAACCAGATACGCATAAGTCCCAATTTTCTTAAAAGACATGGTATCCAGCCGCAGGTAAGAGAAAAAGTCCAATTTGTTTCAGCAGACAATAACTATAAAGTGGATGATATTGAAATAACAACATTGCGTTCAACAGATGCAGGTGTAGCATTCTATATCAATACAAACGGAGTCAGTATTTTTCATGCAGGAGATTTAAATGACTGGGAATGGGAAGGCGCAGGAGATCTGATAAATGGCATGATGAGAAGAAGCTTCAGGCATGAGATTAAAAAAATATCGGACAAGCCGCTCAATATTGCATTTTTTCCGCTGGATCCAAGACTTGGTGAGCATGAATTTGATGGGATAGATTTCTTTGTGAAAAATACAAATGCAGAATATGTTTTTCCAATGCATATGTGGCAGGATTATTCCAAGATAAAAGATTTTAAGCGCAGACTTACGAATCGTCAGGCAGCAGAGCGTGTTATTGAGATAGAAAGAGAAAATCAGTCATTTGCATTTGAAGAGAACTATTGAATTATTTAAAAAGTTAATTTATAATATATTGGTTTAAAGCATATGGAGGGTAATGTGTATGGGAGATTTTTTAATGTGCGTGGCACAATATGTAATAATCATGATTGTTTTAGCAGTAATTGGAGTCTGTGGGGGAGCTATAGGAATTAAGCTCCGTAAAGCAAAAAATGCCAAAAAGACTGCTGATACAGATAAATAACTCAAAGGAGATTTGGATAATGAACAAGAGCTATGGCGTTAATGAGTTACGTCGAATGTACCTTGAATTTTTTGAGAGCAAGGGACACCTTGCAATGAAGAGCTTTTCACTTGTTCCACATAATGATAACAGTTTACTTCTTATCAATGCGGGAATGGCTCCTCTTAAACCATATTTTACAGGTCAGGAAATACCACCGAGAAGAAGAGTGACAACATGCCAGAAATGTGTCAGGACAGGAGATATCGAAAACGTAGGAAAGACAGCCCGCCATCTTACGTTTTTTGAGATGCTTGGAAACTTCTCTTTCGGAGATTATTTTAAACATGAGGCAATAGCATGGTCATGGGAGTTCCTTACAAAGGTACTTGAGCTTGACCCGGAAAGACTCTATCCTTCAATATATGGCGAAGATGAAGAAGCTTTTGATATATGGACAAAGGAAGTTGGTGTTCCGGCTGAAAAGATCACACGTTTTTACAGAGATCCGGAAACCGGAGAATGTGATAACTTCTGGGAGCATGGAGCAGGACCTTGCGGACCATGTTCAGAAATCTATTATGATCGTGGTGAAAAATACGGCTGTGGCAGCCCGGACTGTAAAGTAGGCTGTGAATGCGACCGGTTTATGGAAGTATGGAATAACGTATTTACACAGTTTAACGGTGATGGACACGGCGGATACGAGGAACTTGAGAATAAAAACATTGATACAGGAATGGGACTGGAGCGTCTTGCAGTAGTAATGCAGGATGTGGATTCTGTTTTTGATATAGACACAATGAAAGCAATAAGAGACAAAGTCTGTGATCTTTCAGGCAAAAAATATCATGTCGATGAGATGGATGATGTATCTATACGTCTTATCACAGATCATATCCGTTCATCAACATTCCTTATTTCTGATGGTGTTATGCCGAGCAATGAAGGAAGAGGATATGTACTCAGAAGAATTATACGACGGGCTGCAAGACATGGAAGAATGCTTGGTATAAACGGAACTTTCCTTGCAAAAGTTGCACAGGTGGTTATAGATGAGAGTAAAGACGGATATCCTGAGCTTGAGGAAAAGAAAGACTTCATCTTAAATGTTCTTACAAAGGAAGAAGAAAAATTTGCAAAGACTATCGACCAGGGACTTGGAATTCTGGCTGAGATGGAAGAAAAAATGCAAAAAGAAGGCAGAAAAGAGCTTTCTGGAGAAGACGCATTTAAATTATATGATACATATGGATTCCCTATTGACCTTACAGCAGAGATCCTTGAGGAAAAGGGATTTTCATATGATGATGACGGTTTTGAAAAATGCATGGAAAAACAGAGACAGACAGCAAGAGGTGCCCGCAAAGAGACAAACTATATGGGGGCAGATGCTGATGTATATAATGATATAGATTCAGATATCACAACAGAATTCAGCGGCTATGACAAGACAACAGATTCATCTGAAATTGCATTTATCACAACGGATTCAGAAGTGGTCGATGCGATCTCTGATGGAGACAGAGGCTCTATAATCGTTCCTGTCACACCATTTTATGCTACAATGGGCGGACAGCAGGGCGATAAGGGAATTATCGAGACTGCTGATGGCAAATTTGTAGTTGAGGACACAGTAAAGGTTGTCGGAAACAGATATGCACATGTTGGTTATGTAAAAGAAGGAATGATCCGTGCAGGAGAAAAAGCTAAACTCGTAGTCGATCCGGCTGGACGTATGAGGACATGCCGCAACCATTCGGCAACTCATCTGCTTCAGAAAGCACTGCGTGAGGTTCTTGGAACACATGTAGAACAGGCTGGTTCATATCAGGATGGTGAGAGAACAAGATTTGACTTTTCACATTTTTCAGCCATGACAGCTGAAGAGATACAGAAGGTTGAAGATATCGTAAACGAAAAAATTGCAGAAGGTCTTCCTGTAAAAACAGACATAATGACTGTTGACGAAGCTAAAAAGACAGGTGCCATGGCACTCTTTGGTGAAAAATATGGCGAGAAGGTGCGGGTAGTTTCTATGGGAGACTATTCGAAAGAATTCTGCGGCGGAACACATGTAAAGAATACAGCTGACATCATCACATTCAAGATCTTGTCTGAGAGCGGAGTTGCAGCTGGCGTAAGACGTATAGAAGCAATTACAGGAGATAATGTATTTGCTTATTACAAGAAGCTTGAAAATGAATTAAATGAGGCTGCAAAGGTTGTAAAAACTACTCCGGCCAAGCTTGTTGAAAGACTAAATCATCTTACTGCAGAGGTTAAAGAGCTTCAGAGTGAGAATGAGTCATTAAAGAGCAAAGCAGCAAAAGATGCACTTGGTGATGTTATGGACAAAGTCAGGGAGATAAACGGCGTAAAAGTCCTTGCGTCAAGTGTTGTTGGCGTTGACATGAATGGTCTTCGTGAGCTGGGCGATTCACTTAAAGAAAAACTGGGTGAAGGTGTTATTCTGCTGGCTTCTTCAAATGAAGGCAAGGTAAATCTTATCGCTATGGCAACAGAAGAAGCAATGAAAAAGGGTGCGCATGCAGGAAACATCATAAAAGCAGCTGCCTCAAAAGTCGGCGGCGGCGGTGGTGGACGTCCTAATATGGCGCAGGCTGGCGGTAAAAATCCGGCAGGCATTAATGATGCTATAGAGACGGTTTACGCAGAACTTGAAAAAATAATCAAATAATGTGCAAATTTAACAAATAAGAAACGAAAAAGAGCGAAAAAGTGTTCAAAAAAACACAATTTGCTCTTTTTTGTTTATACTTTTTGTGGTACAATATTACCATAAATATCAGAAAGGATGTATTCATATGAGGAAGAAATGGATTGCGGCAGCGTTAGTCTGCACAATGGGAGTTACATCATTGGCTGGTTGTGGCAACAGCGCAAATTCAAATGCATCAACAGAGGCTGATGCGCAGGATACACAATCAGATGATGGTGTAGTTACACTTAAGGTCTGGTCAGAAGAGAGTAATTTTGATTTTATGAATCAGATGATTGAAAGCTTTAAGCAGGAATATGCCGGTCAGGCACAGTTTGATATTACACTGGAGGCAAATGCTGATTCGGAAGCAAAAAATAATGCTTTGGGGGACATACTTAATTCGGCTGATGTATATCCGCTTGCGGATGACCAGATAACAGGGCTTGTTGCTGGAGGTGCACTTTATCCGGTACCTGATGCAGATGATGTAAAGGCAGCAAATGATGAGGGAGCAGTGGCAGCGGCTACTGTAAATGATGTTCTTTATGCGTATCCTATGACGGCGGATAATGGTTATTTTATGTATTATAACAAAGCATATTTTTCCGATTCTGATCTTGCAACACTTGATGGTATGATGTCTATTGCGGCTGCAAACGGAAAGAAAGTAACAATGGACTGGTCTTCAGGATGGTATCTATATGCATTCTTCGGAAATACAGGACTTGAATTTGGAATAAATGATGATGGCGTTACAAACTATTGTAACTGGAATGCCAAGGATACTGCCATAAAGGGTGTAGATGTGGCACAGGCGCTTCTTAATATTGCTTCAAACCCTGGATTCATGAATGCGGTAGATACTGATTTTATGGCTGGAGTACAGGATGGAAGTGTCATTGCCGGAGTCAGCGGTGCATGGAATGCTGCGACGGTCAAGCAGGTATGGGGTGATAATTATGGAGCTGTGAAGCTTCCAACTTATACATGCGCAGGACAGCAGATCCAGATGTCATCATTTAAAGGATACAAATATATGGGCGTGAGTGCGTATTCTAAATATCCGGAGTGGGCAGCGAAACTTGCAGATTGGTTTACAAACGAACAAAATCAGACGCTCAGGCTTGAACAGCAGGATCAGGGACCATCAAACATAAATGCTGCTGCATCAGATAAAGTCTCAGAAATACCGGCTCTTGTGGCTGTTACAGATCAGGCACAGTATGGAACACTTCAGAGGGTTGGAAACAGCTACTGGGATGCGATGTCGTCATTTGGTTCAACGATGGCTGCCGGAAATCCTAAGAATCTTGAATTGCAGGATATAATTGATGCGCTGGTTGAAGAAATAACGCAGTCGGTTGCCGGCTAAGGAGGAATGAAAGATGAATCAAAATAAAAAAATAAGTACAAAGATTATTATTATGATTCCGGTATTCATTCTTGGAATTGTAAGCATTTTTTCAAATGTATGGGCTTTAAGAAGTCTTGGAAATGTAAATAGTGCTGCGACAGTGATTGCTGATAAATCAATGTCAAGTGTCAGCAAGCTTGCTGATGTGGAACAGGAAACAATGCAGATACATAATTTTGCACTTTCGCATATTATTTCAACTGATCTTAATGCTATGATCGGACTCGTTGAGGAGATCAGGAATGAAGAGGATACACTTGAGCAGTCACTGGATGATTATGAGGCTTATGTAGATGATGATACCCAGTCAGATTATCAGACTATATGTGATAATTATAAAGGCCTCAGGGATGCATGCTCAAATGTAATGGCATATAGTGCTGCGGGAAATAATTCTGCTGCATATGAACTCGCAAACGGGGATCTTTCAAGCTATGCTGAATCAATAGAAGCTTCAATAGGTTCGATAAAGGATAAAATAAGTTCGAATGCTGAGGCAGAAAGAAAGGATCTTTCAGCTGCATACCATACATCAATGGTTACGAGTGGAATTACAATTACAATAAGTGTGATTTCTCTTATCGCAGCTGCCATATTAGTGCTCAGAATGGTTATCAAGCCTCTTTCTACAACGCAAAAAGAAATTGACAACATTATTGATAATATAGATAACAGACAGGGAGATCTTACGCAGAGAGTTTCTGTAAGTTCTAATGAAGAAATTGATGCGGTTGGACATGGTATTAATATTTTTATGGCAAAGCTGCAGGAAATATTTAAGATCATTGTAAGCAATTCAAATAAGATGGAAGAGGTTGTTGATGAAGTACGCCAGAGTGTACAGACAAGTAATGGAAGCGTTTCAGATCTGTCTGCTCTTACAGAAGAGCTTTCAGCGACAATGCAGAATATTTCAGAGAATGCTTCATCAATAAATGATAATACAGAGTCTGTTGCTGCAGAGGTAAATGATATTGTAGACAAGACATCTGAAATTAACCAGTATACAAAAGAAATGAAAAATCATGCCCTTTCAATGGAGACTGCTGCAAAAACAAATATGGAGTCTACAGGAGAGAAGGTTAATAAGATCCTTACTGTTTTAGAGCAGGCTATTGAGGATAGTAATAGCGTAAATCAGGTTAATACACTTACTGATGATATTTTAAATATTGCAAGCCAGACCAATCTTTTAGCACTGAATGCATCTATTGAGGCTGCAAGGGCAGGCGAAGCCGGAAGAGGATTTGCGGTAGTTGCAACTGAAATCAGTCAGCTGGCTGCTGCAAGCCAGGAGGCTGCAAACAATATCCAGCGTATAAATGGAGTTGTTACAAATGCAGTCCATAATCTTGCTGATAATGCAAATGATCTTGTAAATTATATGAATGAATCAATACTTCCGGAATTTGCTGGATTTGTTGATTCTGGAAGTGAATATCGTGATAAGGCTTCTCATATTGAGAAAGTTATGGGCGAATTTGAAGAGAAAACAGAATCATTAAAACAGTCAATGGATGAGATTGCGGTTTCTATAAGTACGATATCGCATGCTATTGAAGAAGGTGTTAATGGAGTTGTATCTGCGGCTGACAGTACACAGGTTCTTGTTACAGATATGGATAATATCTCAAGAAGGATGGATGAAAACTATGAGATTGCAGATGGTCTTAGGAAAGAAACTGCTATTTTCATTAAATTATAATTGGATAGCAGGTTGTAATACAATAAATATGATAGATTCTGATGTTGTAAAATGAATTTTTACAATATAAAATTAAAAAAGTCAGATAAAATCGAAAAATTTTTCAGCAACATATTGACAAATAGAGAAATTTTGTTAAAATACTTGTTAGTGCAATTAAGTAAGAAGTACCTAACAGTTGATGCACAATACACAACTGGAGGGAGGTTAGGTTTTAGGTTATGTCTAGTGTTATAGTTAAAGAAAACGAAACTTTAGATAGCGCATTACGCAGATTTAAGAGAAACTGCGCAAAGGCAGGAATCCAGCAGGAGATTCGTAAGCGTGAGCATTACGAGAAGCCAAGCGTAAAGCGTAAGAAAAAATCTGAAGCAGCTAGAAAAAGAAAATACAATTAATGTATTAGAAGAACTACCGCAATGCGGTAGTTCTTTTGTTGTTTCTGTTATACCAGGTAATAAAACACATTATTTTATCTGAAGAGAAAAGAGGAAGAACCTTTGAAGAAAAATTTAAAAAAGATGTTTAGTTACTATAAACCATATCTTGGAATATTTTTTGCAGATATGTTTTTTGCCATGCTGTCAGCTGCTGTGGCACTCACGATCCCACTTGTTGTCAGATATGTTACATCAACTCTCATATATGAAGAAAAATCAGAAATAATACATAAAATCATTTATATAGCACTATTTCTTCTTGTATTGCTTTTGATAGACCTTTATAGCAGATTTTTTATAGGAAATTATGGACATGTTATGGGGGCAAAAATGGAATATGATATGAGGGCGGAGATATTCGACCATATGCAGCATCTGCCATTTTCTTTTTATGATGATGCAAAAGTAGGTCAGCTTATGAGCAGGATCACATCGGATCTGTTTGATATAACAGAACTTCTCCATCATGGACCTGAAAATATAATATTGTCCGTGTTAAAGATTTTTGGTGCTCTTGTGATTCTTTGCAATATTAATGGATGGCTGACGTTGGCAGCATTTATTGTCCTTCCGTTTATGTTCTGGTTTGCCCTTGTCCTTAATAAAAGAATGAGAGGGGCATTCAAGAGAAACAGAGAAAAAATAGCATCCATAAACGAGCAGATAGAGGATAATTTATCCGGAATACGTGTTGTGAAATCTTTTGCAAATGAGGATATTGAGAATAAGAAATTTAAGGTGGGAAATGATAATTTCCTCGCTGCTAAAAAGAACAGTTATCATTATATGGGATTATTCCAGGGCGGGGTAGGTGTTTTTACGACACTTATACAGGTAAACGTCATTGTCGCAGGCGCAATACTTATTGCATATAACAGATTAAATATAAGTGATCTTATAACATTTCTTTTGTATATCGGTGTTTTTTCTGATCCAATAAGAACGCTGGTTGATTTTACAGAACAGTTCCAGAACGGATATACAGGTTTTGAAAGATTCAGGGAGATAATGGACATTGAATCAGATATTAAAGATAAAGATAATGCAGTATCACTTAAAAATGTAAAAGGCGATGTGACATTTTCGAATGTGTCATTTAAGTATAAAGATGGAGTAGAAGAAGTTTTAAGTGGAATAAACCTTGATGTAAAGGCAGGTACATATATTGCACTCGTAGGCTCATCTGGCGCTGGAAAAACAACGCTTTGCTCACTTATACCACGTTTTTATGATGTGTCAGAAGGAAGTATTAAAATCGATGGGACAGATATACGGGATGTTACGCTTAACAGTCTTCGAAATCAGATAGGAATGGTACAACAGGATGTGTATCTGTTTGCCGGAACGATAATGGATAATATCGCATATGGAAAACCTGGCGCAACCAAAGAAGAGGTTATAGAAGCAGCAAAAAATGCTAATGCGCACGAATTTATAATGTCATTTCCTGATGGATATGATACTGACATAGGACAAAGAGGGATAAAACTGTCAGGAGGACAGAAACAGAGATTATCAATTGCGCGTGTATTTCTTAAAAATCCACCAATACTTATTTTTGATGAGGCTACATCAGCGCTGGACAACGAAAGTGAAAAGGTTGTGCAGGAATCCCTGGAAAAACTTGCAAGCAACAGAACGACTTTTGTTATAGCCCACAGACTTACAACTATACAAAATGCGCAAAAGATAATTGTGCTGACAGAAGAAGGCATAGCAGAGTCAGGTACACATGAACAGCTTGTTTCAAGCGGTGGGATATATGAAAAATTATATAATATGCATAAGCAGTAATAAACGATTTTAAAGCAACAGTATTCATAAAATACGGACAGTTTATAAAATTATAATTTGCATAATGATTGATTTGCTAGTAGAATAGTAAATAGTGGAAAGAAAAGGAGTGAATATAAAATGACAAAAATTGACATTATATCTGGATTCCTTGGAGCTGGAAAGACAACATTTATTAAAAAGATGATAGATGAAGCTTTTAAGGGAGAAAAAATAGTTCTTATAGAGAATGAGTTCGGCGAAGTCGGAATCGATGGCGGATTTTTAAAGGATGCCGGAATACAGATCACAGAGATGAATTCAGGATGTATCTGCTGTTCATTGGTAGGAGATTTCGGAAAGAACTTAAATGAAGTTATTACAAAATACAAACCGGATCGTATACTTATCGAACCATCTGGTGTTGGCAAATTATCAGATGTAATGAAATCAGTAATAGATATTGAAAAAGAGCAGGATGTTAAGCTTAACGCACTTGTTACTGTTGTAAATGCGTTAAAGGCAAGCAAACAGATGAAAGCTTTTGGCGAATTCTTTAATAATCAGATAGAGTATGCTACTACAGTGATTTTAAGCAGAAGCCAGAATGCAACACCCCAGCAGCTTGAATTCTGTGTTAAGCAGATTCAGAAATTGAATCCTAAGGCTGCTGTCATTACAACAGACTGGGATGCAATTTCAGGTGAGCAGATCCTTAAAACAATGGAAGGAAAGGATAATCTTGAAATGAAAGTCCTTGCCGAGGCAAGACATGCAAAAGATGAGGCTGAGCATGAACATCACCATCATCACGATCATGACGAGCATGAGCATGAAGGACACGACCACCATCACGACCATGATGAGCATGAAGAACACGACCACCATCATGATCACGACGACCATGGACATCATCATGAGCATGGTGCAGACTGCACATGTGGATGCCACGATCATGACCATGAGGGACACCATCATGCAGATGATGTATTTACGAGCTGGGGAAAGGAAACACCTCATAAATTTGACAGGGATGAGCTTGAAAAAATCTTAAAGAAATTTGTAGAAGATGATAACATCTTAAGAGCAAAAGGAATGGTTGAAGGAACTGATGGAAAGTGGATATACTTTGACATGGTTCCGGGAGAGTATGAGCTTAGGGATGGCGAGCCTGACTATACAGGACGTCTAGTTGTTATCGGAACGGATATTCATGAGCATGAGCTTGAAGAAATATTTGGAATAGCATAAGAGCTGCAGAAAGGAATATAAAATGGCTGAAGAAATTCCAGTATACTTATTTACCGGATTCATGGACAGCGGTAAAACTACTTTAGTTCAGGAAACATTGTTTGAAAATGAATTTGCCAATGGTTCAAAAGGCCTTATCATTATGTGTGAGGATGGCGAAAAAGAATATGACAAACAAAAGCTTGATTCTGTTAACTTTAAAATCGTAAGCATTGATTCTGAAGAAGAATTTACAGAAGAAAAGCTTAACGAACTTAATATGCAGTATTTGCCGGAGCAGGTATTTATCGAATACAACGGAACGTGGGGTATTGATAAAATACTAGAAGCTGATCTGCCAAAAGGCTGGGTTATAGTACAGTCACTTGCAACTGTTGATTCTACAACGTTTGATCTTTATATGAATAATATGCGTGCGATGATGCAGGAACAGGTATTTCAGAGTGATGTTGTTATATTTAACCGTACAGATGATGATACAGACAGAGGACATCTGCGCCGCACAATAAAAAACATCAATCGCAAGGCACAGATAGTATATGAAAGAAAAGACGGAACCATTGATGAAAGACCGGAAGAATTACCATTTGATATAAATCAGGATGTCATAGAACTTTCTGATGCAGATTATGCTATATGGTATATGGATGCAATGGAAAATTACAAAAAGTATGACGGGAAGATAGTAAAATTCCTTGGACTTGTATACAATCCGCCAAAACTCAGAAAAGGTGTTATGGTTCCGGGACGTTTTGCGATGACATGCTGTATTGAGGATGTCCAGTTTATTGGTTTTAAATGCAAATACGAAAAAGAAGACACAATACCACATAAATCGTGGATCAACATAACGGCTAAGATCAGAGTTGAATTTGCAAAGGAATATAAAGGCAAAGGACCGGTTCTTTATCCGATTGAAATTGAACCGGCAGAAAAGCCAGCTGATGAATTGGTATACTTTTCATAAATTATTGTTATATAATTAACACAGAAATATATTGTAAAATTATAATAATTAAAGTAAAATTAAGGGTGTACGTTTTGTACACCCTTTTGAATCTGGATAAGACAGATTTAATAAGGTCACAAAAAGAGGATTAGATAAACTAGGAGGAAAGCTATGTATCCAATAGTTCGCAGGGAAAAACTGGCAGATAACATTATTTTAATGGATATCAAGGCACCAAGAGTTGCAGCAGAGTGTCTGCCTGGTCAGTTTATTATTGCTAAAACAGATGAAGTGGGAGAGAGGATTCCGCTTACAATATGTGATTATGACAGAGAAAATGAAACTGTAACAATTGTTGTACAGACGATCGGTGCAGGAACAGAGCGTATGATGGCTCTTAAAGAGGGAGATTCATTAGAAGATTTTGTTGGACCACTTGGCCGTCCATCAGAATTATGTATGGAAGAAAATCTCGATGAAACAAAGAAAAAGAAAATCGTATTTATCGCAGGTGGTCTTGGAACTGCACCTGTATATCCACAGGTTAAATGGTTAAAGGAGCATGGGGTAGATGCAGATGTCATCATGGGATTTAGAAATAAAGATATTTTATTCTATGAAGAGGAAATGAAAGCTGTTGCAAAAAATCTTTATGTATGTACAGATGACGGCTCATATGCGTTCCACGGAAATGGAAGCCAGCAGCTTCAGGCACTTGTAGATGCCGGAAATACATATGACTGCTGTGTTGCGATCGGACCTATGATCATGATGAAATTTACATGTATTCTCACAGAAAAGCTTGGTATACCAACAGTAGTTTCTATGAACCCTATAATGGTAGACGGAACAGGTATGTGTGGTGCATGCCGTCTTGTGGTTGGCGGAGAGGTTAAATTCGCCTGCGTTGACGGACCGGAGTTTGACGGACATCTCGTTGACTTTGATCAGGCAATGAAGAGACAGCAGCAATATAAAACAGAGGAAGGCAGAGCAAAACTGGCTTACGAAGAAGGCGCAACACATCATGGTGGCTGCGGAAACTGCGGAGGTGACAAATAATGGACGTTGATGTTTTAAAGAGAGTACCTGTAAGAGAACAGGAACCTAAGGTACGTGCTACAAACTTTGAGGAAGTTTGTTATGGATATGATAAAGAAGAAGCAATGGCAGAGGCATCAAGATGTTTAAACTGTAAAAACGCACAGTGTGTAAAGGGATGCCCTGTTTCAATAAATATTCCTGCATTTGTCGAGCAGGTAAAAAATGGTGATTTTACAAAGGCTTATGAGGTTATCTCAGAGTCATCTGCACTTCCGGCAGTTTGCGGACGTGTATGTCCACAGGAGAGCCAGTGTGAGGGTAAATGCATCAGAGGATTTAAGGGCGATCCGGTTTCAATTGGAAAGCTTGAGAGATTTGTTGCAGATACAGCAAGAGAAAATGGAATAAAACCAAAGACAGCAGAGAAAAAGAATGGAATCAAGGTTGCTGTAATAGGATCTGGTCCTGCCGGTCTTACTTGTGCAGGTGATCTTGCGAAGCTTGGATATGATGTGACAATATTTGAGGCACTTCATGCCGCAGGCGGAGTTTTAAGCTATGGAATTCCTGAGTTCCGTCTTCCAAAAGATAAAGTAGTAGCAGCAGAGGTTGAAAACGTTAAATCACTTGGTGTAAAGATTGAGACAAATGTTGTTATCGGAAAATCTGTAAAGATTGATGAACTTATGGAAAAAGAAGGCTATGAGGCGGTATTTATCGGATCTGGTGCAGGTCTTCCTAGATTTATGGGGATTCCTGGTGAGCAGGCAAACGGAGTATTCTCTGCGAATGAATTCCTTACCAGAAATAACCTCATGAAAGCATATAAGGACGGATATGAGACACCTATCTCAAAAGGCAAAAAAGTTGTTGTAGTCGGTGGTGGAAACGTTGCTATGGATGCTGCAAGAACAGCACTGCGTCTTGGAGCAGAGACTCATATTGTATACAGACGTGGTGAGGAAGAACTTCCGGCCCGTAAAGAAGAAGTACATCATGCAAAAGAAGAAGGAATAATATTTGATCTTCTTCAGAATCCTACAGAAATCATAGTAGATGAAAATGGCTGGGTAAAAGGCATAAAAATCATAAAGATGGAACTTGGTGAGCCGGATGAGTCCGGACGTAGAAGACCTGTTGAAATCGAAGGCTCAGAATATGAGATGGAATGCGATACTGTTATAATGTCACTTGGAACATCTCCAAATCCTCTTATTTCATCAACAACTATCGGTCTTGACATAAATAAAAGAAAATGTATAGTTGCGACAGAAGATACAGGTGCGACATCAAAAGAGGGTGTTTATGCCGGTGGAGATGCCGTTACAGGAGCGGCAACAGTTATCCTTGCAATGGGAGCAGGAAAAGCTGCTGCAAAGGGTATCCATGAATTTTTATCTGAAAAACACGCATAATAAAATATTATAGTTATTTCTATAAAATATATCTGCCCATCGGAATTTTCCGGTGGGCAAAAAGCAATTATAGGCAGATGAGACAAAATCATGGAATGTGTAGGTGGATTATGGACTATTCAAAAGGATTATCAAAAGAAGATGTCAGATTAAAATTTGAAAATGGAGAAAACAACTATAAAGTTCAATCTTCGACACAGACAGTCGGTGAAATTATCAAATCAAATGTATTTACATACTTTAACCTTGTATTTTTAGTGCTTGCAATTCTTTTGGCAATTGCTTCAGCATGGAGAGATATGCTGTTTCTGCCTATCATTATTGCGAATACACTTATAGGAATAGTTCAGGAAGTCCATTCCAAAAAAGTACTTGATAATTTGTCTATATTAAACTCACCGAAAACAAAGACTTTAAGGGACGGACAGATCGTTGAGCTTTCATCGGAAGAACTTGTTTTGGATGATATTGTTATATTTGAGGCCGGATGTCAGATACCTGCTGATGCGGTTGTTGTAGAGGGTGAGATATCTGTAAACGAATCTCTTATAACAGGAGAGGCGGATGAGATAGTAAAAAATCCGGGAAAAGAACTTTTGTCGGGAAGCTTTGTTATTTCAGGACAGGCGAAAGCCAGACTCTGCCGTGTGGGACGTGATTCATATGTTTCAAAGCTTACTATAGCTGCAACGCAGACAAATAAAGAAGAACAGTCCGAAATGATACGCTCCCTGGATAATTTGATAAAAATAGTCGGTATAATCATTATACCAATAGGTATTGCTTTGTTTGTGCAGGCATTTTTCTTTAATGGTGGCACATTCAGAGAAAGTATAACAAGCATGGTGGCTGCTGTTATAGGAATGATACCGGAGGGCCTGTATCTTCTTGCGAGTGTGGCTATGGCTGTAAGCACGGTGAGGCTGTCAAAAAATAAAGTGCTTGTCCATGATATGAAATGTATAGAGACGCTTGCAAGGGTGAATGTGCTTTGTGTGGATAAGACAGGTACGATAACCGAACCGGGAATGTGTGTATATAAATTTGAGCCAGTGGATGAATCGAAAAAAACTGAAGTTTTCGGGCTTATATCAGACATGGCGGCTGCAAGCAGTAAGGATAATGCTACAATGGAAGCACTTCAGGAATATTTTAATGCCGGAAGCGGGCACATTGCTGATAAAGTGTATCCGTTTTCTTCACAGACGAAATATTCAGGTGTTACATTCGAGAATGAAACATATGTCATAGGGGCACCGGAATTTGTATTAAGAGACAGATATGGTGAATACAAAGACAGGATTGAAAAATATAGCGAAAAAGGCTATCGTGTACTTGTTTTTGCAAAGTATATGGGCATCCCTGATCAGAAACCACTTACAGAAGATGTGGAAGTCTTAGGATTTACAGCCCTGTCAAATCCGATCAGAAAAGGTGCAGTTGATACATTCAGATATTTTGATGAGTGTGGTGTTGAGATAAAAGTAATATCAGGGGATAATCCTGTTACTGTGTCAGCAATAGCAAAAGAGGCAGGAATAGCAAATCCGGATAAGTATATTGACGCATCAGATCTGAAGGAAGAACAGGATTATTATAATGCCGTAGAAAATTATACGGTTTTCGGAAGGGTTACACCTCCGCAGAAACGTTTCCTGATCAAGGCAATTAAGGAACATGGAAAGACGGTTGCCATGACAGGAGATGGAGTAAATGATGTACTTGCACTAAAGGATGCTGATTGCAGTGTTGCGATGGCATCAGGAAGCGATGCAGCATCAAATGCATCACAGCTGGTGCTTCTCGATTCTGATTTTTCGAGAATGCCTAACGTAGTGATGGAGGGAAGAAGAGTTGTAAACAATATCCAAAGGACAGCCTCTCTTTTCCTTGTGAAAAATATATTTTCAATGCTTCTGGCAGTATTTTCGGTTATCCTTATGCTTGATTATCCGCTTGAGCCATCGCAGGTATCGCTCATAAGTATGTTTACTATAGGAATACCATCGTTTGTGCTTGCATTAGAGCCGAATAAATCACTGATAAGCGGTCATTTCCTTATAAATGTCATTGTAAAGGCATTTCCAGCTGGTCTTACGGATTTTCTTGCAGTAAGCGGGCTTGTGATATTTTGCCGTGAATTTGGGGTAGATTCAGACTGCCTGTCAACTTCGTGTACGATTCTAGTTGCGATCGTTGGATTTATGATACTGTACAGGATAGCACGGCCACTAAAAAGAGCCTATATTTTTATGATGATAGCGCTTGTATGCGGCTGGTTGTACTGTATGCTGTTTATAAGCCACTTATTTGCCATAACAAGTATTTCAAGGCAGTGTGCAATGCTTATGGTAGTGTTTGCTATTGCAACGGAGCCGGTTCTTAGATATTTAAGTATAATTGTAGAATGGATTTATAAAAAGATGAAAAAAAATGTCCACGCATCATAGCGTGGGCATTTTTGCGTCTCGGGGTTATTCAAGCAGGCAGGAAAGCAGTTTGTCGTTATCTGAAATATTCATTATGCAGATCCTTATGAAGCGTTCTCCAAATCCTTCAAATGTTGAACAATCACGAATCATCAGGTTCCTTCGAATTGCTTTATCGAAAAGATAAGAGGAGGTAACTGATTCGTCAAGTATCTTTAAAAGTAAAAAATTAGAGTGGGACGGATATACTTTATATCTGCCGCTTTGTGATAACTTATTGTTTAGCCTGTTTCTTTCTGAGAGGATCAGATTGCGTGTTTTTTCTATATATTCATTATCAGCAAACATAGTTTCGCCAGCGACAACTGCAAGGGAATTTATCATCCATGGGTTTTTATTTGTGTTAATTTCGTTTTTAATTGGATCGTTACCTGTCACTGCATATCCAAGACGAAGACCAGGTGTGGCAAAAAACTTGGATGTGCCGCGCAGGACCATCAGGTTATCAAACTCATGGCACAGACTTATTGCGGAAATTTCGTTTACATTTGTCGAAAATTCTATATATGTCTCATCAATCATGACGTAGGTATTGGTATTTTTGCAGTGGGCAAGAATGGTGCGTAACTCATCAGGAAAAATGATACCGGCTGTTGGGTTGTTTGGGTTGCATATTATAATAAGATCCGTCTCAGGAGTTATATTCTTTAAAAGATCGTCTGTATTTATCCGGAAATCATTATTTTCTTCGAGATTAAAATAGCAGACTTTACTTCCGTTTAGTTTTAAGTCTCTTTCGTATTCTGAGTATGTCGGCTCGATAATAAGTGTCTGTTTAGGAGAAGTTACCTGTATGAAAAGGGATATAAGCTCTGTGCATCCGTTTCCAACAACTAGATCATTATAGTCACACTGGCAGTATTTTGCGATAGCTTTCCTAAGGGAGGTGTATTCCCGGTCAGGGTATTGCGTTATGGCGTCAATCCTCTTATATAAGGCATCTTTTAGTTTGGCTGATTCGCCGAGTGGATTCACATTGGCGGCAAAATTTATTATATTTTCTTTGGAAATGCCATAAATTTTTTCGATTTTTTCAAGATCACTTCCATGAAAATGTTCTTTATGTTCTATCATTTTAATAATTCCTGTTCCTTTCCTCGTAGTCTTTGTGTGTTGCAACATAAACTTAAATCGTATATAATTGTAACGATTATATTATATCCTTATATAAACAAAAATCAATAAATCAGGATATTTATTATTTGATACGGAGAGGTAATTATAGTGCGTAAGCGAATAGGGCAGATAGCCAGAGGAAAATTCGAATACGCGAAGCCGATTTTAACGTTTTCAGAGGAGATCATAGATTTTTCTGTTGCAAAAGATACAGATGAAACTGGAGAATTTGTGATCACAAGCAGTGATCATATAAAGATCAGAGGGATAGTTTATTCTACTAATCCAAGAATGGAATGTCTTACTCCTAATTTTGAGGGCGCAGAAGTCAGGATTCGTTATCAATTTCACAGTAAAGGACTCGATGTGGGTGAAACTGCCAAGGGTACATTTGTGATTGTGTGTAATAATGCGCAATACAGTCTTTCTTTTAATGTAAAAATCACGTTGCATCATACAGAGGCATCGACAGGGGCAATAAGAAATCTGGATGATTTTACGATGCTCGCAAAAGAACATTTAAACGAGAGTTATAAGCTTTTTTATAGTAAGGATTTTAAAAATATTATTGCAGACAGGCAGATGAGGGAGAGGATGCTGTACAATGGCTATATGAAAGCCAAGCCATCTTTGCAGAATCTTGAAGAATTTCTTATCGGAATAAATAAAAAGCAGCCTGTTGAACTTTCGGTCAGCAGGACTGAGGCAGAATATAATGATATAACAGATGATATAAGAGATAGTTTTGAGATTATAAAATCAAATTTGGGATATGTAGAAATATCAATTGATACAGATGCTCACTTTATAAAATTGCCTAAAAAGGTAGTTTCACTGGATGATTTTATAGGCAGTACATTCAGATATGACTATATTATTTCTAAAGCAGATATGCATGCCGGGAAAAATTATGGACGCATATACATAAGATCTGTATATCAGACATATCAGATAGATGTAACGGCAGAATGCGTGCCGGCTGATAAAGCTCTTTATAAAGAAAAAAGAAAACTCAGTTCAGATATAAAAAAATGCAGGGCGGACATTACAAAGCTTTATGAGGCATATCGTTTAAAGAAGATAGTTACCGGAGTATGGGCAAATGAAACGACAGGTATACTTGATCATCTAAGGGCATTATGTCCGGATGAAAAAATATATGTCCTATTGAAAGCTCAGGTGCTTATTGCAAACAGACAGAGACAGGATGCTGAATGGATCTTAGATGAATTTAAAAAAACATGGACAGATAAAAAATCTCCTCTGTGGGGATATTATCTGTATCTTATGACACTTATGGACAGGGAGCCGGCATATATTGACAGGACAGCCCGAGAGATAGAGCTCATTTTTCGGGAGAATCCAGATTCGGATATACTTTTCTGGATATTGCTTTTCCTTAAGGAACAATATTATAACAACAGTTTTCACAAGTTAAAGGCGATAGAAAACTGGGTGGGAAGCGGATGTGTATCACCATATATTTATATAGAAGCATATTATCTTATATGCAGGGAACCATATCTGCTGACGCAGCTTGGAAAATTTGAGATAGGTCTGCTGGGCTGGGCTATGAAAAATAATGCTATCGGAAATGAGATAGCACAGCAGATCTTTGACATAGCAGAGCCGGGGCGTACCTTTGATAAAAGGATTTATGACCTGCTGTGTTTCTGTTATGAAATAGTACCGGAGGATGAAAACCTGGGGATAATATGCGGATATCTTATAAAAGGACAACAGTATGATCCGGCTTATCATATCTGGTTTGAAAAGGGAATAGAGAAAAAACTCAGGATAACAGGACTCTATGAGGCATTTTTATGTTCAATGGATGACAGAAAAATATCAGCAATTCCTAAAATTATACAGATGTATTTTCAATATGACAGCAAAATGTCATACAGGAAACTGGCAGTTCTTTATAATAACATCATTGCGGCAAAGAATACAGATGGTGAGATATACCATAAATACCGGAAAACGATTGGAAAATTTGCCATGGAGCAGGTAGAGCAGGGGCATATGGATGATAATCTGGCAGTTGTCTATGAGGATATGCTTGAGCTTGGATTTATTAACAGGGAGCTGGCACAGGCATTATCAAAGATCCTTTTCACGAACAAGCTTATTGTATTTGATACAAAAATAGTAAGAGCAATTATTTATCAGAACCAGCTGGCAGAACCTCAGATCGTATCGGTAAACGACAAAACTGCATATTTTCAGTTATATTCTGATGATTATGTCATTCTTTTTGAAGATGAAAAGGGATACAGATATTCCAAAAGCACATCATTTCAGCTTCAGCAGCTTATGAATATACCAAGATATATCGAAAAGTGCATGAACCTTGCGCCGGATGCGATAGAGTATTCAATATATTTTTATGCTAAGCTGCATGGAAAGGAAAACACATCGGGAAATGCTGGAAAATTTTTTAAAAATATTATATTAAGCAGCATTGTATCTGATCATTATAAGGCACTTCTTATTCCTGAAATGATAAAATCTTGTGATGAAAACGATGTATTTATAGATGAAATAATTGAGAAAACAGATTTTGAGAAGCTGGCATGCAAAGACCGGAATATTATTTTAAATATCATTGTAAAAAGACGTTCTTATGATATGGCAAAAGAACTTACAGCTGTATATGGGATTGACAGGCTTACAGCGGATGCAAAGGTTGCAATGGCATCATATCTGATAAAGAACACATCAGAGAAAGATGATTTTGTTATAACGCTTTCACTTGAGGCTTTTTTAGCACAAAAATATGATACCGCAATACTGGAATATCTATGTCTTTATTATAATGGACCGACAACTATAATGCTTGATATATGGCGGGCTGCTAAAAAATTTGAACTTGGGACATTTGACATTGAAGAAAAAATAATAGACCAGCAGATATATGCCGGCCAGGATTTAAATGCAATATATGATGTATTTATGAGCTATTATAAAAACGCAGGCAGACAGATGAGTGTGCTGGCTTATATTACAGCCGTGGCGCATTCGTATTTCAGGGATGACATAAAAGTCAAAAGTGATATTTTCATGATCATCGAGCACAGATACGAGCAGGAGCTTCTGTTAAACGATATATGCCTTCTGGCACTGCTTAAATTTTACTCGGAGGCTTCACAGATTACCGGCTATGAAAAAAAAATAGAGGATGAACTTCTTGCAAAGTACACTTGTAAAAATATGGTATTCGGATTTTATGGCAAGCTTGACCATGAGCTTATAAGAAAATATCATCTTTATGACAAAGTTTTTCTGGAGTATAAGGGCAAGCCTAAGAGCCATGTTGTGTTGCATTACAGCAGGGATGAGGACGGAAATAATTTTATAACAGAAGATATGACGGAAGTTTATGATGGAGTTTATGTAAAAACGTTTGTGATGTTTTTTGGTGAGATGATAAAATATTATGTGTCTGAAGAATCCGGAAATAAAGTAGAAGTCACAGAGGGAAAAAGGATAACAAACAATAATGTATATGGTGAGGAGGATGAAAGCAGGTATAATCTGATAAATCAGATGATAATATCACATACACTCCAGGATGATAATACTATGTACGAAAACATGAAAGAATATAATACCTTTGACATTGTAACAAAAAATGTTTTTAAGTTATTATAAGAGGTAATAATGAATCAGACAAACAGTAAATTCTATTTGGGAATAGACTTAAATGACCATTATGCGATGATAAGCTATTTTAATACGGAAATGTCTGAGCCGCAGACGGCATCTGTCATTGCCGGAAGTGAGGATTATCTGATACCGCTTCTTCTGGCAAAAAGAAAGGAAATGGGACAGTGGTATTTTGGTGAGGAGGCTTTAAAACGTGCAAAAAAGGGAGAGCTTATATGCATAGACAATTTGCTGAAAAGAGCTGTGGGCGCAGAAAAAATACTTATAGATGGACAGACATATCAGGCTCAGGATCTTCTCGCATTATTTTTGCGTAAAATAATGGAGATACCATCAAAGCTTGGAAATCCACAAAATTGTGATAAGCTTGTCATTACAGTCGACAAGCTGACAAAAGAAAATATGAAAATGTTTTGGAATCTGCTGCCCAAACTTGGACTTAATTCAAAGCAGTTTATGGTTATAGACCATAAGGAGAGCTTTTACTATTTTGCATTAAATCAGGATAAGACATTGTGGATCCATGATATAATGTTATACGATTATGATGGAATACAGCTAAAGTATTATCATTTAAATAGAAATCAAAAAACCATTCCACAGGTGATTTCCATATTTGAGAGTAAGAAAACGGATATGGAAAGCGATGTTGATAAAGAATTTTCTAAGGTTGTGCAGACCTCCATGGATAATAAAGTGGTTTCGACAGTCTATCTGGTTGGAGAAGGTTTTAATGAAAACTGGATGAAATCATCACTTTCCATGTTGTGCAGGGGAAGGCGTGTATTCGCCGGCAAAAATCTTTACACAAAAGGTGCATGCTATGCTGCAAAAGTGTCAGGTGATGAGGAAAACTGGCCTTTTGTGTACATGGGGGAGAATGAAATGAAATTCAATCTCAGCCTCAAAGTAAAAGACAAAGGTGAATTATCTTTTTTGAATCTTATAAGTGCCGGTAAAAACTGGTTTGAATCAAAAGGAGAATGTGAAGTGATAATATCCGGGGCGTATGAGATCGATTTCTGGAAGCAGCTGCCAAACAGCAGGGAGGCAAAGATAGAAACGCTTGAGCTTACAGATATGCCGGCAAGACCGGATCGTACAACGCGTGTGAGGATTACGGCCACACCTTTGTCGGATGAAAAAATTGCAATAGATATAAAAGACCTTGGTTTTGGAGATATATTCAGAAGTTCTGACAAAACATGGCATTATGAAATGACAATGTAGGAGAGAGCATGGGAGAATTATTGTTGTGTGACAGACCTATAGCGGCGATGCCCTTTTATCTGGAAGGTCTGTCGGTGAATGTATACTCACTTGAAGAGTTAAATTATTACATTTTGAATAATACCTTTTTACTCGATAGTGATTTTATGAGTAATGAGCTGTGTGAATGGATCCGGGATGAACTTAAACAGCCAAAGCTTGCAGAAAAGCTTGAGCGTATGATCTTATATCACGGAAGACTTGCAGAGTTTGTTTTAGAAATACTTGATCATACAGGATATTGTACAAAGAGTGAAAAGCAAAAGATAATAGAAAACGTAAAACAGCTAGAAGAAAAGTCGGATTTTGAATGTAGTAAGATGCGCGCCGATAAGCTGATGGAAAATGGAAAGTATTTAAATGGCATATATGAATATAAAAAGCTTCTTGAGTCAAAGGAAGCAGATGGTGAAAATAAACAGATCAAGGCCAAAATAATACATAATCTGGGAACAGCATATGCAAGGCTTTTTCTATTTGATGATGCTGCAAAATATTACAGACAGGCATACCTTATAAGCCATGACAGTGAATCACTTAAAGAATGTCTGCTGGCATGTATCTGTATGCATGATAATAATGCATTCAGGATAACTGCTGATGAATTCGGGGTATCACAGGAGCAGATAAACAATATAACAGAATTTTTCAGTCAGGAAGGCCGAGACGAGGAAATTACTTCGTTTGATGACAAATTAGATAACATGGCGGCTGAAAAAAAAGCAGATAAGGACGCATACAACAAAGAGATGGCAGCAATAATACTTGCCTGCAAAGAACAATATAGAAGGATGAACAGGATATAAAATGTTTTTCGACAGATTTAAGAAAAAAAAGACAAAAGATGTCAGCCAGGATATAATCGAAAGAGAAAATGGTTATGAGAAACTTCATGAGCCGGTAATATCCGGCAGACAAAAGGTTATCGAATCGTGCGAGCAGATAATAGATGTTACGCGTGAGTTCGAGGACGCAAGAAAAGAATATGCTCTTGTTACAGAGTATTTAAAAGATATAGAAACGATCGGCTCGCTGCCTAAGGATGAGAGTAAAGCACTTAAAGAAGCAGCCAAAAATATTTTTACGCTCAATCAGGCAAGAAATGACTATATGAAAACTGAAAATAAGATTTCTGACAGTCAGTTTGCACAGATGCAGGAATTGGAAGATGATCTGCCGGGAATTATACGCCGGCTCAAGGATAATGAGGAATATCTGGATACAGTAAATCGTGATTTAAGAAATCTGGGGGCAGAAAAGGCTGAACTTGAAATAGAAAAAGAAGAGTGTCAAAGTGAGCAGAAGCATTTAAAAGTAATTGCTATATTACTCATAGTACTGTTTGCTGCTATAATAGTTTTATGTGCACTTATGCGTGTACTTATGGAAAAAGATACATCACTTATAATGATGGCGGTTTCATTTGTAATAGTATTGCTTGGAACATATGTCTTTCTCAGATACCAGAAATGCCAAAAAGAGATAGAACGCTGTATGTTAAATAAAAATCATGCCATATTGCTTGAAAACAGGGTGAAGATCAAATATGTCAATATAAAGAATGCGGTTGACTATTCATGTCAAAAATATCATGTAAAAAACTCAAGAGATCTTACCTACGTTTATGAACAGTATCAGGCAGCTGTTATTGAACGGGAGAAGTTTCAGCGTACAAGTGAGGATCTGGAGTATAACAGCGAAAAAATGCTTTCAATTCTCAAAAAGCACAATCTGTATGATGCTAAAGTCTGGCTTAATTATGCAAATGCTATAGTAAACGAAAAAGATATGGTTGAATTAAAACATAATCTCATAGTCAGACGCCAGAAGCTTAGAAACAGGATGGAATACAATATAGGTGTTATAACACAGCTTCGTGCAACAATCCTGCTGCATAGAAGTGAACTAGGCGATAAGGCGGGAGAGGTAAGCCGCCTGCTCAATAAAATTGCACAGCTTACGCTTGAGTTTGAAGATGAGGATTGATAAAAACAGTGGTTTATTATATAATTTTATAGCATTGATATTAATACAAATATAAGGAGTATACATAAATGAGCAAAATTAGAACAAGATTTGCACCAAGTCCTACAGGACGTATGCATGTCGGAAACCTTAGAACAGCATTATATGCATATCTGATCGCTAAACATGAGGGCGGAGATTTTATTCTTCGTATAGAGGATACTGATCAGGAAAGACTTGTAGAAGGTGCAGTTGATATTATCAACAGGACACTTGAGGAAACAGGTCTTATCCATGATGAGGGACCTGATAAGGATGGTGGATGCGGACCTTATGTGCAGAGTGAGCGACAGGCACAGGGAATATATCTTAAGTATGCAAAGGAGCTTATAGATAAAGGACAGGCATATTATTGTTTCTGCGACAAAGAAAGACTCGACAGCTTAAAGACAACAGTTGCAGGAAAAGAGATCTCGATCTACGACAAACACTGTCTCCACCTTTCAAAAGAGGAAGTTGAAGCTAATCTGGCAGCAGGAAAGCCATATGTTATCCGCCAGAATAATCCTACAGAAGGAACAACTACATTCGAAGATGAAATATATGGTGACATTACAGTAGACAACAGCGAACTTGATGATATGATACTCATCAAATCAGATGGTTATCCTACATACAACTTTGCAAACGTTGTAGATGATCATCTTATGGGAATAACACATGTTGTAAGAGGTAATGAGTACCTTTCATCATCTCCAAAATATAACAGATTATACGAGGCGTTTGGATGGGATGTTCCGATATATGTCCACTGTCCGCTTATTACAGATGAAGAACATCATAAGCTTTCAAAGAGATGTGGACATTCATCATTTGAAGATCTATTAGAGCAGGGATTTCTGACAGAGGCCATAGTAAACTTTGTAGCTCTTCTTGGATGGAGTCCGGCAGACAATGAAGAGATAATGTCTCTTGATGAACTGGTAAAGAAATTTGATTATCATCATATGAGCAAATCGCCGGCTGTTTTTGACTATACTAAGCTTAAATGGATGAACGGCGAATATATCAAAAAACTTGATTTTGACAAATTTTATGAGATGGCACTTCCATATATTAAAGAAGTTATTACAAAAGATTATGATTTAAAGAAAATTGCAAAAATGGTACAGACGAGAATAGAAATATTCCCGGATATCAAAGAACATATTGATTTCTTTGAAGAACTTCCTGACTATGATGTGGCTATGTATACTCATAAAAAAATGAAGACAAATGCGCAGACTTCACTTGAGGTATTGACCGAAGTTCTTCCTATTCTGGAAAAACAGGCAGATTATTCAAATGATGCATTATATAAAGCACTTTGTGAATATGTTTCAGAGAAGGGATGCAAGAATGGTTATGTAATGTGGCCTATAAGAACAGCTGTGTCAGGAAAACAGATGACTCCTGGCGGAGCTACAGAGCTTATGGAAGTACTTGGAAAAGAAGAATCACTTGCACGTATCAGAAAGGGAATCGAGAAACTTTCTGAATAGGAAATACATATGAACTTAAACAAATCTCAGCATTGTGCCATCCATCACAAAGATGGCGCAATGCTTGTTTTAGCAGGTCCCGGCTCCGGAAAGACCGCAGTAATCACACAGAGAACTAAAAATTTAATAGAAGAATATAATATTCCTCCATCTGATATTCTTGTTATAACATTTACAAAGGCAGCTTCAAATGAGATGAAAGAGAGGTTTTATTTACTTATGGGTGATAGAAATGCCCGGGTTTCATTTGGAACATTCCATGCTGTATTTTTTACCATCTTAAAATCTGCCTATAATTTCAGTAGCGAAAATATTATATCAGAGGATATGCGCTACCGGATCATGCGTGAGATATTATCGGGGTACATGCTTGATTACAAAGATGAAAATGAATTTATAGGAAATCTGCTGGGCGAGATTGGAATGATAAAAAACAGCAGGATAGACATAAATAATTTCTACTCAGGAGTCTGCGGTGAAGATATATTCAGGAAAATATATAAAGAATACGAGGCACGATTAAGAAAAAGCAGGTTGATCGACTTTGATGATATGCTTTTGTATACATATGAATTGTTTGATCAGAGAAAAGATATACTTGCTTCATGGCAGAAAAAATTTAAGTATATATTGATCGATGAATTTCAGGATATAAACAGGACACAATATGAAATCATGAAAATGCTTGCCTATCCGCAGAATAATATGTTTATTGTCGGGGATGATGATCAGTCAATATACCGCTTCCGGGGATCCAGACCGGAAATTATGTTAAATTTTGAAAAAGACTTTCCTGGGGCAAAGAGGATACTTCTGGATGTAAATTACAGATGTGGAAAATATATCGTTGAGACATCCAAAAATCTTATTTCGCACAATAAAGAAAGATTTGATAAGACTATTACCGCTGCGTCAGAAAGCTGTGAGCCTGTGTCATATATTACTTTTGAAAACAGAAGAGATGAAAATATGTATCTCATAAAGGATATCAAAGAGCTGGTAGGAAACGGCAGGTGTTTTAAAGAATTTGCAGTACTTTTCAGAACAAATATACAGGCAAGATCACTTATAGAACAGCTTATGTCATACAATATCCCATTTAAGATAAGGGATGCTGTTCCAAATATATATGAACACTGGATAGCAAATGACATATTTACATATCAAAGACTTGCGATGGGAAGCCACGAAAGAAAAGATTTCCTGCAGATAATGAACAGACCGAAAAGATATATAAGCAGAGACAGCTTACGACATGAATGTGTCGAATTTGCTGCATGGAAAAAAGAATTTGAAACGCAGCCATGGATTGCGGAAAGGATTGAAAAGTTAGAATGTGACCTCAAACTTATTTCGCAGATGAGCCCATATGCATCGGTCAATTATATACGAAGAGGCATAGGATATGATGAATTTTTAAAGGAATATGCAAAATACAAAAGCATAAATGAAGAGGAGCTGTCTGATATGCTTGATGAAATACAGGAAAGCGCTGCAGCATACAAAACATTTGCTGAATGGCATGAGCATATAAAAAAATATACATCAGAGGTGAAAAATCATGCTAAATCGCATGAGGAGGAAACGGATGCAGTAACTTTGTCTACATTTCACAGCTCAAAGGGGCTTGAGTATAGGAATGTATATCTTATAGATGTAAATGAGGGGATCGTGCCATACAAGAAAGCGATTTTAGAGAAAGATATAGAGGAAGAACGAAGGCTCTTTTACGTTGGGATGACACGGGCAAAAGAAAAACTTTCGATTTACTCAGTCAGATCCCTAAACGATAAGAGCACTTCGGTCTCAAGATTTGTTGAAGAGTCAAAAAATATGGTGAAAGATTAATTAAAGCTCATCATAAAGTTCGTCATCTAACAGTTCATCAAATCTGTCTGCAGCTGCATCATACTCATCATCTGATTCGATGTTTGAAAGAGAAGGCAGACCATCTTTGTCTTCGCTGTAGCGATAGAGATATACATCTCCATTTGCATTTTCATTGCCGTTTTTGTCAAGTGGGAGCAATGCTATGTAATCCTGCTTGTCCACTTCAAAAATGGTAATGATCTTACATTCTACAGATCCGTCATCAAGATCAAGTGTGACACGGATATTGTCGATTTCATCTTCTGTTACTGGAGTGATTTTTTCTGTCATAATTACCTCTTTTCTTAAATTATAGCCTGAATATATAGATCAGGATGTTCTTTTAGTTTTATTATTTCATCTGTCATTTCCAGTTTGACAACCGGGCGGCTCAGTTTTGAATCGAGACAGACGATTTTTGCAATTTCTTCTGTGCTGAGCAAAACTTCACTTCCGATATAGGAATCTGCAATTTTGTGAAGAAAAGTGTAGATAAAATCCGGATGAAATCTGCATAATCCATTTTGCTCGAATGTTGCAATGACATCAAACGGACATATGGCATCATGGTAGCAGCGGACGGATGTCATGGCATCATATACGTCTGCTATTGACACTATGCAGGCATAATTGCACAGCTTTTCACCTTTATAGCCAAATGGATAACCGGAGCCGTCGTATCGTTCGTGATGTAGAAGAACAGCATCTTTTATGCGTTTATCGATCCTTTGATCCTTTATTGCTTCAAAACCGAATATTGTGTGTTTTTTTACAAAATCGTATTCAGAAGTGGTAAGTTTTCCAGGCTTTAAAAGGATTATGTCAGGTATTTTGATCTTTCCTATATCGTGTATGAGTCCTGCTAATGTGACATTATCAAGATCAGCCTTGTCCATGCCTGCCCATGTGCCTATAAGGCGTGAGATAATGGCAACATTCATGGAGTGTGCCTGTGTTGAACTGTCAATCTTCTGCAATTCATGTATTATTGCAAAAAGCTCATATGTTGAATCAAATCTATTAAAAAGATTTACAGTATCTTCAATGAGATCAGGTTCATCAATTTCAATGCGGCGGAAAATGATGTCGTTTAAGCTGTTCTCCATGAGAGCAATTGCAGATATGTAGCGTTCTTTAAATTTTTCAAAATCAGGACGTGAAAGCACACGCTGAAGGTATGTCTTTTCAACTTCGTGTTTGTGCTCCAATGCAAGAGCAGTTTGTGGAGGTATCTCTCCATCTATTATTTCTACAGAAGGAATCTGATAATAGCAAATCTGGGAAATCATCTGTTTTGTAAGACAACTGTTCTTATAGACTATTATCTGTCCCATACGTGATAAAACGTTCTGGGCAACTATCATACCCTCTGTCAAATCATTTACTTTTACTGTATGCACGTATTTGTTCCTTTCTATAATTATTTAACTAAAACTATTATACCAAAAAATTCTATACAAAAAAAGTCAAAACTAGTATAATTAACAAGATAATATAGTTGAATGGATGGTGTTGCATGGAGATTAAGATTTCAGAAGGGGATTTCGCCCATATGGGTGTATACCAGGAAAAAGAATCAATCGTGTTTACATTTGAGGCAGAGAAGAATGATACCTGCAGCATTGTATTAATAAGCGAAAAAGATTGTAAAAATATAAAAATAGATATACCTGATGAGTACTCGTTAGGCTCAATACGTTCTGTCCGCATAAAGGGGATAAAACCGTATGATTTTTCATATTATTTTATGGTAAATGGCAGAAAAAGGATGGATCCGTATGCAACCGCGATCAAAGGGCGGGAAATATGGAATGACGCAGAAAGAAAAAAGTCTGACTATGAGATATATTGTAAGATTGCAAATCAGAAATTTTCATGGAAGGATGATCATGCGCCAGAGATCTTAAAGAGTGATATGATAATTTATAAGTTAAATATCCGCAGCTTCTCAATGGATCTTGTATCTGGCAGAAAAGAATGTGGAACATTTAAAGCTGTTATGCGCAAGATTAAATACTTAAAGGAACTGGGGATCACATCGCTTCTTTTTATGCCGGTATATGAATTCGAAGAAATGAATATCCCGCCAAAGGTTGAAATCCCGGAATATGCCAAAAATAAAACAAAAATAGCACAAAAGACAGACGAAATGGTTCAAAAGACGGATAAAGTAAATATGTGGGGATACGGAGACGGCAGTTATTTTGCGGTAAAAGCTTCGTACGCATATGATCCCAAAAATGCAGCGTCGGAATTTAAATCACTTGTAAAAAAACTCCATGAAAATAATATGGAGTGTATTATGGAAATGCATTTTATGGATACGGCAAACCATAATCTTATAATAGAAGCCTTAAGATTCTGGGTTAAGGAATATCATGTCGATGGATTTAAGCTGATAGGGGATAATCTGCCTGTCACGGCAATAGTCCAGGATCTGCTTTTAAGCCGCACCAAGATACTATATGAGAATTTTGATCTTTCATCAGTACCGGATGGAAGAACATGCGAAAATCTTTATATAGACAAAGAAGAATATATGTATCCCGCTCGTAAAGTATTAAACCATATGAATGCAGATATGAAAGAGCTTCTTGATCAGCAGCGCAAGCAGGGAGATGGATATGGTTTTATAAATTATATAGCTGGGAATAATGGTTTTACGCTTTGTGACCTTTTTATGTATAATGATAAGCACAACGAAAATAATGGTGAGGATAACAAAGATGGCGCGGTATGGAATTTCAGCAATAATTATGGTGTAGAGGGTCCGTCAAATAAAAAGTATATAAAAAGCATCCGCAGACTTAAATGGAAAAATGCGATGATGCTTTTATTTCTGGCGCAGGGTGTACCAGCGGTAATGGCAGGAGATGAATTTGAAAATTCACAGTCAGGCAATAATAATGCATACTGTCAGGATAACGAGACCGGATGGGTAAACTGGAAAAATGAAAGAAAAAACCGTAAAAATATACAGTTTTTAAAGGATTTAATAAGCTTTAGAAAAAAATATCCCATAATTTCAAATCCAAAGCCGTTTAAATTCTGTGATTACAAGACAACCGGTTATCCGGATCTGTCATATCATGGCAGCAGTGCATGGATATCACAATTTGATCTCGACAGAATGTGCGTCGGAACCATGTATTGTGGTGAGTACAGCAGCGACAATAAAGAATATGTGTATATTGCATATAATTTTTATTCATACAGGGAAATGTTAGCGCTCCCTAAATTGCAGAAAGGAAAGAAATGGTACAAAATAGCCGACAGCAGTAGAAATGAAAATATCTTTTCATATGATGCTGCACCATCAAAAGATCAGCAGTTTGTGCAGATGGAACCTCAGGCGGTTTGTATCCTTATTGGAAAATGATAAACGCAGTTAAACATTTTATTACTATAACAAGACATAAAAATCTCGTATTGGCCGGATGTTTTAAGATCGGACTTTATAAGCAGGGACTGCTCCATGATCTGTCAAAATACAGTCCGGCAGAGTTTCTGGTTGGATGTAAATATTATAAAGGCTATATGAGTCCGAATAATGCAGAACGGATGGACAAAGGATATTCATCGGCATGGCTTCACCATAAGGGACGCAATAAGCATCATCTCGAATACTGGATAGACTATGCGGTATCTGAAGATAAAAAAGGCGGCAAAGATCATTGCGGGATGACTGGCATGAAGATGCCGGTGAAATATGTCTGTGAGATGTTCATAGATCGTATAAGTGCGTCAAAGAACTATCAGAGAGAAAAATATACAGACAGTAGTCCTATAGAGTATTACCTTAAAAGTGTGGATCATTATATGATACATGAGGATACAAAGGAATTGATCGAATATATGCTTTATATGCTCGCTGAAAAGGGTGAGAAATATACATTTTCATATGTAAAGAATGAAGTACTGAAAGGAAAAGTTCCCTATGACAGTACTTCGCTTAAAAAGTTAAAGGATGAACTTCATGTCAGGCGGTAGCGGGGCATGGAGTGTCATCTTTTTTTGTGTGACTGGATGGATAAATTCCAGACATGCAGAATGCAATGACTGTCGTTGTATATATCTGTAGTCTGGATTATATAAAAAGTCGCCTATGAGAGGATGACCTATATATTTCATATGAACACGTATCTGGTGGGTTCTTCCTGTCTCTAAAACAAGTGATATAAGTGAAAGATCCATTTGTGGGTTATATTTAAGAGGAAAACAATGCGTTACGGCTCTTTCACCATTTTCATAGTCAACACAGCGCTCAATGGTCGAACCGTTAAGACGGGCGATAGGGCAGTCAATCGTCAAAGGGGAGTCTATTTTTCCACAGCAGATGGCAGTATACTGTCGTTGCAGCTGTTTTTTTGCTACTGCATTTGAAAGAACAGCAGCACTCAATGAATTTTTGGCGATCATCGTAAGACCTGTGGTGTCCTTATCAAGCCTGTTTACGCACCGGAAAACAAAATCCTTGTTCTGGTTTTTATAGTAATACATAAGGGCATTTGCAAGTGTGTTTGTGTGGTTGCCCATTGAGGGATGTACAGGCATGCCGGAGGGTTTGTTTATGACGATGATGTCTTCATCTTCGTATACGATATCGAGTTTTATATTTACAGGTTCGATATTTATGGAATTTTCATGTTCGATCAGTCTGATCGATATTTCGTCATCTTTACATAGTTTCTCGTTTGTATATGCCCATGTATCATTTCGTGTGATGCCGTTCTGTGTTTTTTTCAGCTGGATCAAAACAGCGTGGGAACAGCCTTTTTCTTTAAGAAATACTTCTATAGTCTTACCGGCATCATTTTCTGATACTTTATAATTTAAAATACGTTCCATTTTTTCTCCAGATTAAGTGTAATGAAATATTATTATAGCATTTTTATAGTGGAAAAGCACACAAAAACTAAACATTGCATATTATATATAAATTAAGTTATCAGGGTGCCGTGTGGAAGCTTTTTTATCGCCTTTGACAAAAGCGGAGGAAGAAGACTGTATTAAACGATTAAATAATAATGATAAGAGTGCCAGGGAACAGTTGATTTTACACAATATGCGCCTTGTAGCGCATGTGACTAAAAAATATTCTGTGAATGAGGATGAAAGTGAAGAACTTATCTCTATAGGAACTGTGGGCCTTATAAAGGCGGTATCGTCTTTTAAAGCAGATTATGGGAGCAGATTTGCAACGTATGCAATAAGGTGCATAGAAAATGAAATACTAATGTATTACAGAAGCAAAAAAAAGACAAAATCGGATGTTTCTCTTTTTGAACCGATAGGTACTGATAAGGAGGGCAATCAGATACAGCTTATGGATGTGATAGAAAATGACGATATAGACGTTTCTAACAATATCCTAAAAAACGAGAGTATAGACAAATTAAATAAATATATAAAAGAAGTCTTAAGTGAACGTGAATATTATATCCTTGTGCAAAGATACGGACTTTTAGGGCACGAAGAGATGACGCAGCGGCAGATCGCAAAGATACTTGGAATTTCAAGATCGTATGTATCGAGAATAGAAAAAAGAGCGCTGGATAAATTGAAAAAAGTTTTAGAATTTTAATGAAAAACATGAAAATATATGTTATTATAATATTCCAATCTTTTTTGTGCATTGTTCTATGCATTAATTCCCGGATGGAATAGGAGTTATATATGTACAGTACAGTAAAAACCGCAGTATTAAGCGGAATAGAGGCTATACCTGTCTGTGTTGAAGTTGATATATCCACAGGTATGCCTGTTTTTGATATGGTTGGAAATATTACGTCTGAGGTAAGGGAGGCAAAGGAAAGGGTTAAAACCGCACTCCATAATTATAATGTCATATTGCCGGCGAAAAGAGTGACAATAAATCTTTCGCCGGCTGATGTACGGAAAAATGGCACAGGCTTTGACATACCGATAGCAGTGGCAATACTTAAAGCCCTTGGGATAATAAACTGTGATATAGATGAATATATGTTTGTCGGAGAACTTAATCTAAGTGGAGATGTCCTTCCTGTAAAAGGGATCCTTCCGATAGTCTTTGATGAAACACAGAGTGGACGAAGCAAAAAATTTGTTGTTCCATGGAAAAATTATAATGAAGCAAAGCTTGTACCGGATGCACAGATCATCGGGATTAAAACATTAGGAGATCTTATTGCTATATTAAATGGGGACAAGCTTCCGGATATCGTAGAGCCTGCATGTGAAAGTAAAAAAGACCATTTACATTATCCGGATTTTAAGGATGTAAACGGGCAGCAGTTACTAAAAAGAGCATGTGAAACTGCTGCAAGCGGAATGCATAATATACTGCTTGTCGGTCCGCCTGGCGCAGGAAAGACAATGATCGCAGAGAGAATGCCGTCTATACTGCCTCCGCTGACAGAAGATGAAAAACTGGAAGTGTCTAAGGTGTACAGCGTATGTGGACTGCTTGATAACGAAAACGTCCTGCTGGATAACAGACCATTCAGAAGTCCGCATTATTCAGTTACGCAGACGGCACTTATAGGTGGAGGACTAAAGATTATGCCGGGAGAAATATCACTTGCGCATAAGGGAGTTTTATTTTTAGATGAGCTCGTTGAATTTAAAGGCGGCATAATAGATCTGCTCCGGGCACCGATGGAGGATGGTCATATAAGACTTTCACGGGGGAACAGAAGTATTACATATCCGGCAGATTTTCTGCTGTTTGCTGCCATGAATCCATGTAATTGCGGGTATTATCCTGACATGCAAAGGTGTAGATGCACAGAACCTACACTTAGAAGATATTTTGAGAGAATATCACAGCCGATGCTAGACCGCATAGATATTTGCGTTGAAGCTGCTGCGGTTAAATTTGATCAGATTATCGACAACAGTAAAAATGAAACTTCGGAACAGATAAGATGCCGTGTCATGACGTGTCACGAAATACAAAAAGAAAGATATAAAAATGAAAATTTTTCTTATAATTCAGGTATAACAAATGACAAATTAAAATATTACTGTTTTCTGGGGAAAAAGGAGCTTTCATATATGGAAAATATGTATGACAGGCTCGGTCTTACGGCACGGACATATCATAAAATATTAAGGGTTGCAAGAACTATTGCTGATATGGAAAATGAAGATAATATACATGTCAGACATCTCAATGAGGCAATATGTTACAGAAGTATAAATGAAAAGTTCTGGGGGAGTTGTAATAAATGAAATTTGAATATTGGCTGTCAAATATTTACATAGATAATACTAAAAAAATAAACTTAAAAAGATCAGGAATAGATGCTAGGACATTGTTTTATATGAAAAATGATGAACTTGAAAAATTACAGATACTAACAGGAAAAGATATAGAAAAAATAGATAGATCCAGACAGACATGGGATATAGAAAAAAAGTGGGAGGATTTTGTTCTTACAGGAATTAATTTTACGAGCATCGGAATGGAGGACTATCCGCAAAAGCTGGTTGAAATACCGGACAGTCCATATGCACTGTATTACATTGGAAAACTGCCGGATGAGTCCCAAAAGGCAGTTGCAATAGTCGGAGCCAGGATGAGAAGTGCATATGGGTGCGAAGTTGCAAAAAAAATTGCGCAGAAGCTGGCACGGAATGGTATATCGGTCATAAGCGGCATGGCACGGGGAATAGACAGGGACGGGCATGTTGGAGCTTTGGAAGAAAATGGATTGACATATGCAGTATTGGGAAGTGGTGTGGATATTTGTTATCCAAAGGAAAATAAATTTCTCTATGAAAAAATTCCGCATTCAGGAGGCCTGATTTCGGAAAATCCGCCTGGAACAATGGCGGTTGCACGTAATTTTCCGCTGCGTAACAGAATAATTTCGGGACTGTGCGATAAGGTCGTGGTTGTTGAGGCAAAGGATAAAAGCGGATCACTTATAACAGCAGATTATGCCATGGAACAGGGAAAAGATGTTTACGTTGTTCCCGGACGTATCACAGACCCTCTAAGCCGAGGCTGTAACCGCCTTATAAAGCAGGGGGCAGGAATAATTTATGATATAGATGATTTCATTGCAGATATTACTCTTACAGTGTTTAAAGAGTGTGTTCAAATGGATTTCAGAAAAAATGTACTTGATAAAAAGAGTTTGTTGGTGTATAGTTTACTCGATTTTTCCCCAATTGGTTTGGGTGAACTTTTGGAAAAAGTACCATATGGATTATCAGAGCTTATTGAAATAATTGAGTATCTGAAACATATCGGTTTTATTAAGGAATGCATTACAAATTATTATATTAAAACATTGTAGCCTATATGATGTAAAAGGAGTTTTATCAATGGCAAAATATCTAGTTATTGTGGAGTCGCCTGCAAAGGTTAAGACGATCAAAAAGTTTTTGGGTAAAAATTATGAGGTAATGGCATCAAACGGACACGTCAGGGATCTGCCGAAAAGCCAGCTTGGAATAGATGTAGAGGGTGACTTTGAACCTAAATATATTACTATCAGGGGAAAGGGGGAAATTCTTGCAAAGCTTAGAAAAGAAGCAAAAAAAGCTGACAAGATATACCTTGCAACTGACCCTGACCGTGAAGGAGAGGCTATTTCGTGGCATTTATATGCAGCCCTCAAACTTGAAGGAAAAAATGTCAGCAGGATAAGCTTTAACGAGATAACAAAAAATGCTGTTAAAGAATCTCTTAAACATCCAAGAAAAATAGATATGGATCTTGTTGATGCCCAGCAGGCAAGGAGAGTTCTTGACCGTATGGTGGGATACAAGATAAGTCCGCTTTTATGGGCAAAGGTCAAAAGAGGACTGAGTGCTGGCCGTGTACAGTCTGTTGCGCTTAGGATAATCTGTGACCGTGAGGAAGAAATAAATGCCTTTATCCCTCAGGAATACTGGAGTCTTGATGCACTCGTCAACGTAGAGGGTGAGAAAAAACCTATAGCTGCAAAGCTGTATTCGAAGGGAAATGATAAGATAGCAGTTTCTTCAAAAGAAGAAATGGACAAGATATTGTCTGAACTAAAAGGGAAGGAATGTAAGGTCGTAAGCATAAAAAAAGGGGAGCGCACAAATAAGGCACCGCTTCCTTTTACGACCAGTACACTGCAGCAGGAAGCTTCAAAAGCTTTAAATTTCCCAATATCAAAAACCATGCGTATAGCGCAGCAGTTGTACGAGGGCGTTGATGTAAAGGGAATGGGAACAGTCGGTCTTATAACATACTTAAGAACTGATTCTGTAAGGATTTCAGAGGAAGCAGATTCAAGTGCAAGGGAATTCATAAAAGAAAATTATGGCGAAAAATACCTTTCAGATGATGCTGCCGTAAAGAAAAGCTCGAAAAAAATACAGGACGCACATGAGGCAATCAGACCATCTGACATAAACAGGGTACCATCTGACATAAAAGAATCTCTTTCAAGAGATCAGTTCAGATTATACCAGTTGATATGGAAGAGATTTGCTGCAAGCAGAATGGCAAAATCAGTGTATGAGACAACGTCTGTAAAAATTTCCATTGGAGATTATATATTCAGCTTTTCTGCGTCCAAATTGTTATTTGATGGTTTTGAGCTTGCATACGTTCAGGCTGATGACGCAAAAAAGGAAAAACAGGTTGTCTTAAAGTCACTCGATGAGGATTCAAAGCTTTCAGTCGAAGAATTTGAACCTAAGCAGCATTTTACACAGGCACCGGCACATTATACTGAAGCTTCACTCGTAAAGACGCTTGAGGAACTGGGAATAGGACGTCCTAGTACCTATTCACCAACTATATCTACGATTCTTGCAAGAAGATATATTACAAAAGAGAACAGAAATCTGTATGTGACAGAAATCGGAGAGGTTGTCAATGCTATCATGAAAGAATCGTTTCCGACAGTCGTGGATGAAAATTTTACTGCTAATATGGAAAGTCTTCTTGACGGAGTGGCAGACGGAGAGGTAAACTGGAAAACTGTCATTGAAAACTTTTATCCGGATTTAAAAAATGCCGTAGATAAGGCTGAAAAAGAACTTGAAAAAGTGACTATAGAAGACGAAGTGTCAGAAGAAATATGTCCTGAGTGTGGAAGAAATATGGTCGTTAAATATGGACCGCATGGAAAATTCCTTGCCTGCCCGGGATTCCCGGAGTGCCGCTATACAATGCCTTATTTTGAAAAAATAGGTGTGGCATGTCCGAAATGCGGCAAGGACGTTGTCATTAAAAAGACAAGAAAAGGCCGTAAGTATTATGGATGTATAGATAATCCTGAGTGTGATTTTATGAGCTGGGGACGTCCGGTTGAACAGAAATGTCCAAGATGCGGTGGATATATGGTTGTTAAAGGAAATAAGATTGCCTGCGCAGATGAGCAGTGCGGTTATGTTACTGAAAAAACCGATAAAAAGGATGAAGAAAATAAGTAACTGTTCAATGCACAGCAGTTATGATGATAATTTAAAATGAATGAGAGGATAACATTATATGGGAGTGCAGCTGCTCGATAAAACAAGAAAAATAAATAAATTATTACACAATAACAGTTCGTCAAAGGTTGTATTTAATGATATATGCCAGGTGCTTACAGACGTGCTGGATTCAGATATCCTTGTTATAAGCAAAAAAGGAAAAGTACTTGGTTCAAGTGTGTGTAAAAGTGTCGATGAACTGCATGAGCTTATTATAGATGAGGTTGGCGGATATATAGATGCAGATCTTAATGAAAGACTTCTTGGGATACTGTCGACAAAAGAAAATGTAAATCTGGAAACACTGGGGTTTGGAGAAGACACTAAACCTTATCGTGCGATAATCACACCGATCGATATAGCCGGAGAAAGGCTTGGCACACTGTTTGAATATAGAAGTGATAAGGAATATGATATAGATGACATCATACTTACAGAATATGGGACAACGGTTGTGGGTCTTGAGATGATGAGATCCGTCAATGAGGAAAGTGCCGAGGAGGAAAGAAAAATTGCAATAGTTAAATCAGCAATAGGAACACTTTCGTTTTCGGAGCTCGAAGCGATCCTGCATATTTTTGATGAACTTGACGGAAACGAAGGGATTCTTGTGGCAAGCAGGATTGCTGACCGTGTCGGAATAACAAGGTCTGTTATAGTAAACGCATTGAGAAAATTTGAAAGTGCAGGGGTAATTGAATCGCGTTCATCAGGCATGAAAGGAACATACATAAAAGTTGTGAATGATGTTGTGTTTGATGAGCTTGAAAAGATAAAAAACAAAAAATAAAATGATAGGAAGGATGGTCTATGAAAATATCATGGGCTGTCTTTTTTATTTTTGTGAATATTTTTTTACAAAATTTGGAAGATAGGTAATTTTTCCTGGACAAAAAGCAGACATCTTGTATAATATTTGACAAAATAATACAATATAATGTAAAAAATGCCAAAAATCACTTGAGTTTTTAGCAATATAACTTATAATAAATATGATAGACTTATTATGAATGATATGAAGGAGAAGAGAAATGATCAATTGTACTTCATTTGATTATATTAATTTGCTTACAAAAGCAGCAGATGCAAGCTGGAAACGGGAAACTGTTATCTCGAATAACATTGCAAATGTTAATACTCCAGGATATAAACGAAAGGATCTGAACTTCCAGGGAGTCTTGACAGAAGAACTTGGCAGATGCAAGCATGAGTCGCTTGATTCTAAAGTGTCAGATGTAGATCTGTCCAGACTTGATCCACAGATATATGTGGATTCGGCAAATTATTCATACCGCATGGATGGCAATAATGTAGACATCGATACAGAAAACGTTGAACTTGCGTCAGAACAGATAAGATACGAAGGATTGACAGACTGCATCAACTCAGAATTTGAGAGAATGAAAGCTGTTATCAGCTAAATAACAGGAGGAAGAAATGGGACTATTTCAGGCTTTTAATATCAGTGCGTCGGGAATGACTGCTGAGAGATTCAGAACAGATATAATTGCTGAAAATATTGCAAATGTAAACACAACATCTACAGGCAGCAGTGAACCATACAGAAGAAAGATAGTTACATTTTCAGAAAAAAATGTGACTCCGTTCAGCCAGATTTATTCTACTTCTAAAAATGCAGCAACAGGAAATGGAGTAAAGGTGAGCAAGGTTACAGAAGATTACACAACAGAATTTACCAAAGAGTATGATCCATCTAATCCGGATGCGGATGCTGACGGCTATGTTTCATATCCTAATGTAAACACTGTTACAGAAATGACAAACCTTATAGATTCGACCAGAGCGTATGAGGCAAATGCAACTGCGTTTGATGCAAGCAAGGCTATGGCGGAAAAGGGTCTACAGATAGGAAAATAATTATTAGGAGTGATACAAAATGAATATTTCTGCGGTTAATAATATTGATACAAACAGTATTACCTCACAGATCAATGATATGACGCTTGGAAAAACAAATACAACAGAAAATTTTTCGGACGTTTTATCATCAATGATGGATTCCATAGATGAAACAAATGATTTACAGAATACAGCTGAAGAAAAAGAAATTCAGTTTACTCTTGGCGAGGCAGAAAATACACATGATCTGCTTGTGGCAAAGACAAAAGCTCTTACAGCATTACAATACACAGTTGCAGTGAGAGATAAAATAATAGACGCATATAAAGAACTTATGCAGATGTCTATTTAAGGAGTATTGAAAGATGCAGGAACGTTTACGGGCGATATTAGACAAAATAGTACAATGGTGGAAAAAGTTCAACAATAAACAGAGAATGCTAATGATAAGCTCAGTGGGAGTGGTCATAATTGCACTTGTGATCCTTGGTGTGGTCATGTCAAAACCAAAGATGGTTGAACTTGTTGCAAGTGATGATGCAAAACAGGCATCAGAGATAAAAAGTCTGTTGAGTGACAATAATATCACATATCAGGTTGGAGATGACCTTGTTTTTTATGTTGATAAAGATGATGAAGTAAATGCTATAATGCTTCTTGGTGAAAACAATATCCCGGCCGAAAGCTATGATATTAATAATGTTACTGATGGAAGCTTTTCTACAACAGAAGCAGATAAACAAAAAAAATACAGATTATACCTTGAATCTAAATTTAAAGAACATCTTGAGCAGCTTAATTATGTAAACAGTGCAACGGTTGACATAACGATGCCCGATGATGATGGAACGATCATAAAATCTGAAGAAGAGGGAACAGCAGCTATAACGCTTGATCTTAAGGACTCTATTTCTGAAGATCAGGCATATGCTATTGCAAGAACTATCGCTACTGCTCTCGGAAATGACAGCACTAAGGGAATTACCATTATAGATACAAAGGCAAACGTGCTTTATTCAGGAACAGATTCAGAGTCTTCAGCCGGAGTGGCAAGCTCCCAGCTGTCATACCGCCAGAAACTTGAAGAACAGGTAAAAAAAGAAATTACTACATCACTTGAAAGCTCAAATATATTCTCTAATATTGAGGTCGGAATGAATCTTGATGTTAATTTTGATAAAACAGAAGTGGCAGAAAAAAATTACTCGCTCCCGGCTGACCAGGATAAGAGCCTTATGGACTCACAGAAGGTGTATGAATCAAGTGCGACAAATGGTGATGCGGCAACTCCTGGAACTGACACAAACGGCGACAACACTACATATGTCACACAGGACAATCAGCAATCAGAATCCAACATTTCTGATACGGACACAGATTACCTGAATGACGAAAAGATCACAACTACAAAGAATGATGGCGGCAACATAAATTATGACACATCATCAGTTTCTGTCGTTGCGACAAGATATCGTGTATATGATCAGGAAACTATGGAAAAAAATGGAGAACTCAAAGATCTTACATGGGAAGAATTTAAAGCACAGAATGCTGATCCTGTGAAGGTGGATGATGTTGATCAGGATCTTGTCACATCAGTACAGAATGCAACAGGAATATCACAGATTACATTTCTTATATATGAACAGCCAGAATTTGTTGATAAGGATACTTCTGGAAGATCGTTAAGTGATATATTACAGATAGTTCTTGCTGTACTTATATTTGCTCTTCTCGGATTTGTAGTATTTAAGAGTGTCCACACACCTAAGGCTGTTGAAGAGGCAGAAGAGGAACTTTCTGTTGAGTCACTTCTTGATAAGACGGCAGAGGCTTCGGATACACTTGAGGATATAGGCTATTCAGAAAAGACGGAAACACGTGTTCTTATCGAAAAATTTGTTGAGGAGAATCCTGATGCGGCTGCACTTTTATTGCGAAACTGGCTGAATGAGGATTGGGAGTAAAAATGAGCGAAAAATATACTGGAATACAAAAAGCAGCTATACTTTTAATTACGTTGGGGCCTGAAAAGGCATCGGTAATATTCCAACATCTTAAAGAAGAAGAAATAGAAGAGCTTACACTTGAAATTGCCAATACAAGGAGTGTGTCTCCACAGGATAAGGAGGAGGTGCTTGAAGAATTTTATCAGGTCTGCCTTGCACAGCAATATATTGCAGAGGGTGGAATCGGATATGCCAAAGAACTTCTTGAAAAAGCGCTTGGTGATGAAAAAGCACAGGGAGTTATTGCAAAACTTACTGCTTCTTTACAGGTCAGACCATTTGAATTTGTCAGAAAAACAGAACCAAGCCAGCTGCTTAACTTTATACAGGATGAACATCCACAGACTATAGCGATGATCTTGTCATATCTTTCATCGGCACAGGCAGCGATGGTACTTGGTGCTCTTCCACCTGAAAAGCAGGCTGACGTTGCAAGACGTATAGCGCAGATGGATAGAACATCACCGGATGTCATAAAAGAGGTTGAAAGAGTGTTGGAACGGAAACTTGCTTCGCTTGTTAATCAGGATTACACAATAGTCGGAGGTATTGATGCTATAGTAAATATTTTAAATAGTGTCGATAGATCGACTGAAAAACATATTATGGAATCACTTGAAATTGAAGAGCCAGAGCTTGCTGATGAGATCAGGAAGAAGATGTTTGTATTTGAGGATATCCTTCTTCTTGATGACAGATCTATACAGAGAGTACTTCGTGAAGTTGAGAATGCTGATCTTGAGCTTGCCCTTAAGAGTGCAACAGAAGAGGTTCAGAATGTTATTTTCAGAAACCTTTCAAAACGTCTTGCTGCAATGATAAAGGAAGACATGGACTTTATGGGACCTGTCCGTATGAAGGATGTAGAAGAAGCACAGCAGAAGATCGTTGGTATTATAAGGCGTCTTGAAGATTCAGCTGAAATTGTCATTTCACGAGGCGGAGGTGATGAGATAGTTGTCTAATCTTGTAAAACAGTACTATGTAGTACAGCCAAATTCAAAGACAAGAATTATTAATTATAATAAGAAAATAGAAGAGCGGGTATATGAAAACAGTCAGCTTTATCCATCAGAAATCCAGACCGATGATATTACAATGCCAGAGGGACAGCTGGCAGAGGATAATGCTTTTGTGGATGGCATTCTGGCAGATGTTGTGTCAGAAACAAACGTACCGGAGAAGGCAGATGATATATTGGAAAATGCACAAAAACAGGCAGACGATATATTAAATAATGCCAGAACAGAAGCTGATGACATAATATTAAAAGCTAAAGAAAAGGCAGAGCTGATATTCAAAGAAAAACGTGAGGAAGGTTATAATACCGGACTTGAGGATAAAAGGGAACAGCTCGAAAAAAGGGAAAAACAGATCGAGATGGATATCACATCTAAGCGCAGCGAGCTTGAAAGAGAGTTCAAGCAGTATTCAGATGAACTGGAATCAGACATAATTGATGCTGTTATAAAAGTTTTTAATAAGGTTTTTCATATTCAATTTGATGATAAAAAGGATATGCTTTTACATCTCGTTAAAAATACGATATCAAAGATTGAAGTCGGTAAAGAATTCAGGATACATGTTTCGCAGGCGAATTACAAATTCCTTATAGCGCATCTTGGCGAGATCCGTGAGAGGATTGGAAATGATATAGATGTGGAAGTAGTAAATGATGCTAAGCTTGATTCGTCAGATTGCAGGATAGAAACAAGCTTCGGGGTATTTGATTGTGGAATCGATATGGAACTTAACAATCTTGTCAAAGATATAAAATCTCTATGTAATGGATAAGGGGAAACACCATTGTTAAAAGAAGCAGAGAAGTATTTAAAATTGCTTGATGGACAATATTATAAATGTTTTGGAAAAGTAGTTAAGGTGGTCGGACTTACGATTGAATCAGTCGGACCGGAGGCCAGACTTAACGATTTGTGTAAGATATATCTGGAAGAGACACAGACACAGTATGTAATTGCTGAGGTTGTCGGGTTTCATGATTCACACCTTATACTTATGCCATTTGAGGATGTTGAGGGCGTTGGAGTTGGATGTATAGTAGAAAATACAGGACATCCGCTTTCGATTTCGGTAGGAAACGAACTTTTAGGGCACACGGTAGATGGTATAGGACGTATAACAGACAGTGATGTTGAGATAGAAACAGGGTATAAATATCCGGTTGAGGCACCACCACCGGATCCTATGAACAGGATGATCATAAGTGAAGTGCTGCCGCTTGGCGTAAAAGCTGTGGATGGACTTATCACAGTAGGAAAAGGACAACGAATAGGAATCTTTGCAGGTTCCGGAGTTGGAAAAAGTACATTACTTGGAATGTTCGCAAGAAATACTAAGGCAGATATAAACGTTATTGCCCTCATCGGAGAGCGAGGACGAGAGGTAAGGGAGTTTATCGAAAGAGATCTTGGAAAAGAAGGAATGGAAAGATCGATCGTTGTTGTTGCAACATCAGATAAGCCTGCACTTATAAGAAATAAAGCTGCAAAGACAGCAACAAGTATAGCAGAGTATTTCAGGGATCAGGGAAAAGATGTTCTTTTGATGATGGATTCACTAACACGATTTTCAATGGCTCAAAGAGAAATAGGTCTTGCATCCGGGGAACCGCCTGTTACAAGAGGGTATCCGCCAAGTGTATATTCAGAGATGCCTAAACTGCTCGAAAGAGCCGGTACATCTGAAAAAGGATCTATAACTGGTTTATATACTGTACTTGTAGATGGCGATGATTTTAATGAACCTATAACGGATACAGCAAGGTCTATACTTGATGGACATATAATGCTTGACAGAAAGCTTGGACATAAAAACCATTATCCTGCAATTGATATCCTGCAAAGTATATCGCGTGTTATGAGTGCGATTGCTACTAAGGAGCATAAAGAACTTGCCGGAAAACTAAAGACTGTTTTAGCTACATACAACGAAGCGGAGGATCTTATTAATATAGGTGCATACAAAAATGGCTCCAATCCGGAAATAGATTATGCGATCCAGAAGATTTCAGCGGTAAATAATTTTTTATGCCAGGGTACAGATGAAAAATATCAATTTGACGAAGAAATAGAATTATTAAGACAGGTGTTTAATGACTGATCGAGGTAGTTATTTTGGCAAAATTTAAATATAGAATGCAAAATATTCTTGATGTAAAGACAAAACTTGAAACGCAGGCTAAAAACGAATATGCAGTGGCAAATCAGAAATATTTGTCTGAACAGGAAAAACTCTCGCAGCTTGTATTGAGACGTGTTGACTATGAAGAAAATTTGAAAAAACTATTATCTGATAAAATAAATGTAGTTAAAATTTCGAATGCAAGAAAAGACGTTAATACGATGAAGACTATTATAAGAAGCCAGATGTTTGAGGTGAAAAAAGCTCAGGATGAGCTTGAAAAAAAAAGAAAACTTTTGAGTGATGTTATGATAGAACGCAAGACACACGAAAAACTGAAGGAAAAAGCATTTGAGGATTTCCAAAAGGAATTAAAAGCTACAGAAGCAAAGGAAATAGACGAACTTGTAAGTTTTACATATAATAACTGATGGTAAGGAGATATCATGGCTGACGATAAAGAATTGGACGAGGCTAAGAAAACGGAAAAAGCAGATAAAGCTGAGAATAATAAAAAGAGCCGTAAAGAAAAGAAACTCGAAAAAAAACTTGAAAAAGAAAAGAACAAAAATGCAGAAGAAAATGAAGAAACTGAAGGCGGAAATAAAGTTGTTCTTGTGTTGGTAACACTTCTTATCATAGTGATCTGGCTGGGAATAATTGCCTTACTTATAAAAGCTGATGTCGGAGGATTTGGCTCCTCAGTACTTCAGCCTATACTTAAAGATGTACCGGTGATAAATAAAATACTCCCGGCTTCAGATGAAATTGTATCTACTGAGTCTGAATCAGGACAGTACAGCAATGTAGGAGATGCTGTAGAACAGATAAAAGAACTTGAAAAACAGCTTGATGCAGCAAACAGCCAGGTGGCAGAAGATTCACAGACGATCGATGATTTGAATTCACAGGTTGCAGATCTTAGTACTTATAAGGAAGATCAGGCGGCATTTGAGGAAGAAAAGCAAAAGTACTATGAGGAGGTTGTATTTTCGGATAAAGCTCCCGATATAAAAGAATATAAGGCTTATTATGAAAGCATAGACTCGGAAAATGCGGAAGTCTTATATAAACAGGTAGTTCAACAGCTCCAGGATGACCAGAAGGTCACTGATTATGCAAATACATATGCATCTATGAAACCTAAGGAGGCCGCAGCTATATTTGACAGCATGACTGACAATTTTGATCTTGTGGCAAAAATTCTTGGGGCTATGGATTCTGATTCCAGGGCAAATATCCTTGGAGCCATGAATTCTGATAATGCTGCGAAGATCACAAAAATTATGAATCCTTCGTAAATCTTAAGGAAAGGAGGAAATGGATTGCAGGGAACAAACAGTATAGGCAATGTTCAGAATGGACAGATTCAAAATACTGCATCAAAAGCCAAAAGCAAAGCTGGCAAAACATCAGGAATCCAGCAGCTGTTTGGAGATATTCTCGGAAAAGCAAACTTGGGGATGATAAATAACGGCAGCGCAAAGGAACAGTTCTCGGACACAAAAGCAGGCAGTACTTATTCTGATATCAGGTTTAAGGACAATAGCGTGCCAGCTGTAAGAAAATCTGACATAAATGATAAGATATCAGACGTTGTATCACATGTTGATGCGAAAGCGGATGACATTAAAGATATTATAAAAGAACAGCTTGATATCAGTGATGAAGAAATAGAATCAGCTATGGAACAGCTTGGTTTTACATTCATGGATTTGCTGGATCCGCAAAATCTTGCTGATTTTGTATCTGAGATAAAAGGCGGTCTTGATCTTACAGATATGATCGTTGATCCTGATTTCCAGCAGCTTATGTTAAGTATGTCTTCTGTAAAACAGGAGATAGCACAGGTATGTGATATAGATTCAGAACAGATGGATGAAATCATATCTGTTATGGAAGCTGTGACAGAACCGGATAATGGATCATCAGATGAAAATTCTGGTATTGATATATCAGAAATAGCAGAAAATGTGTCACAAAGTGAAGAAGCTGCATCCAAAACAACTGTAGTTTCGGAACAGGTTCAGACAGAAAAATCTGTATCTGGAAAAATACAGGATACAGATAACCAGACTGATGAAATGCCTGCAACGGATGACGATATTGTGACTGTTGTAACAGATAAAACAACTGATGGATCAGAAGCAGGGCAGTATGCAGATGGTAATTCAGATTCTGCTGATGGAAACACAGAAGAAAAAGCAGAAGAGCCGGATTTTGCGGCAGACCAACGAAAAGCTGATATCCTATCTGAAAAAGTATCAGATAATAACGCTGGTAAAGCAACATTTACTGTCGATAATGGAATCCGCAATGTGCAGACGCCAGAAACACCGTTTAGTGCCGTATCACAAGCGTCTGGAAAAGTTGATATACTTGATATCATACAGCAGGTCACAGAGCAGCTTAAAGTTTCGATGACATCGGATGAAACATCGATGGAAATGCAGCTTAATCCTGAAAATCTTGGAAAGATCTATGTGAATGTATCACAGAAAAACAGTCAGATTACAGCACATATGATGGTGATGAATGAAGTTGTCAGGGAAGCACTTGAATCTCAGCTTGGAAACTTACGGGAAACTCTAAGTCAGGCAGGTGTTAAAGTTGATGCAGTAGAAGTAACTGTTGCTTCACATGAATTTGAACAGAATCTTGAACAGAACAGCTCAAAAGAACAAAAACAACAGGAACAAAGCGGAAGCTTTAAAAGTACCCGCAAAAATATAAATATGTCGTCGCTTGACGAGATGTCGGGTATAATGACAGAAGAAGAAAACCTTGTTGCGCAGATAATGCATGATAACGGAAATTCTGTTGACTTTATGGCATAAGAAAGGAGAAAATATGGCAGTAACAGCTAATGTTGTAAACGGACAGCTTGATCCTAAGTATACAACACCTAAATCATCTAGAAAAGAGATTACAGCCAAGGGAGCAAATCTTGATTATGATGATTTCTTACAGCTTCTGTGTGCTGAAATGCAGTATCAGGATCCACTTGAACCTACAAGCAACACAGATTATGTTGCGCAGCTGGCTACGTTCTCACAGCTTGAGGCTACTCTTTCCATGAAAGATTCATTGTCTTCAAGTTATACAGAAGACCAGAAATCGGCAGCTTTAGCACTTGTGGGAAAAGAAGTAGTTGTTGTAGATAAATCTTCTGATTCGGGATATACAAGCGGAGAAGTAGACTTCGTAACATACGAAGATGGCGAGATAAAATTATCTATAAATGATAAAACATATTCATATTCAGATCTATATTCAGTTTCAACCGATAAATATTATGATGCTATAGTTAAGTCGGGAACATTTAAAGGTCTTATTTCAAGTTTTCCAAAAGTTGATGATGTTACTCTTGATACAAAGGAAATTATTGAAAAGGCAAGAAAACTGTATGATGGTCTTACTGATTATGAAAAGCAGTTTATAAGCAAAGATGATTACTCAAAGCTTATTATATACGAAGATAAGATAAAATCTCTGGAAAAAAGTGATGATCCATCGGATAAAACTGATGGAAACGGAACAGATACAACAGATTCAGATGGCACAGACTCAGACACTGCGGGAACAAATACAAATACGACTGTATAAAGGAGAAAAATATGAATAAAATATCAAATCAGTTTTCCTCGATAGAACAGTTTACACAGCAGTATTTAAATGGCAGTTCGAGAGATAGATTACAGTCATCGCAGAAATCTTTTGAAGAGATTTTAAAAGAAAAGCAGACAACAGACCAGAGTGGGATCAGGTTCTCAAAGCATGCATCGATGAGACTTAATGATAGAAATATCACGTTATCTGCCGAACAGAATGAAAGATTGGAAAATGCCGTTAAAGAAGCTGACAATAAGGGCGTGAATGAGTCGCTTGTACTTGTGGATGATCTGGCATTTATCGTTAATGTTCCAAATAGGACTGTTATAACAGCTATGGAACAGGGTGAAACAAACAGTAATGTGTTTACAAATATTGATGGTGCGGTAATAATGTAGCTGGACCTTATGGAAGCTATTTTTATTTCTGAATGACAGAAGAAATAATACCGCCTCAGTTACTTAGGAGGATAAAAAATTATGTTGAGATCACTTTACTCTGCTGTGTCTGGTCTTAAGACACATCAGACAAGAATGGATGTTATTGGTAATAACATCGCAAACGTTAATACAGAAGCATTTAAATCTTCTTCTGTGCGTTTTAGTGAAATCATGTATCAGACAACATCATCTGCTTCATCTGGAAATGGTGCGACAGGAATTGGTGGAGTCAATGCAAAACAGATAGGTCTTGGTGTTACAACAGGAGCTACATCTGTAAGTATCACAAATGGTGGAGCTGCAGAAACTACAGGTCTTCCGTTTGACCTTAGGCTTTCGGATAAAAACTCCACAAGTTTTTTTGTGGTTAGTGATGGCACAAACAGATATTTTACAAGAGCCGGAGATTTCTATGTAGATGGAAACGGATACTTATGTATGAGCTCTACAGGCTATACTCTTCAGGGATGGCAGGTAGATGATAAGGGTGTTGTGTTGAAAGATACAGTATCCCCGCTTCAGGTTATGGCTACGAAAAACATGACATCTGCACCGGAAGCTACAACAAAAGGAAGAGTTACAGGCGTATTGGATAAAAATGATCCGCAGGCAGCTGATACAGGAAGAATCATCACGATGGGATTTTTCGATGACCTTGGATACCAATATACAGCAAAATTCAATATCAAAAAAACAAATACAGATGGTACATATACAGTATCACTTACAGATATAATTGATTCGAGCGGATTAAACGGAAAGTCTATATTTGATCTGGACAATGATGGAAACCTTATCACAACGACAAATGCTGATGGCTCTATCAATTATTCATATAACGGACAGCCGATAGCAGTTAATGATATTTTCGCAAATGCAACACTTATCTATGATCAGAGTGATGGTACATTCAAATCAATAGACAATACAGGAGCTGCTAATCCGGGAAGAACTGTAAATCTTAACCTTGAGGCATTAAATACACCTGGACCGGGTCAGGCAAATAACCCAAGTAAGTTCAGAAATATTGAAGTAGATTTCGGTGATTCTATGAACTATAACAATAACAAAACATCTACGATCGGTGGAGATAGCGGTAATGCCAAGGGAGACGGAAAAGGAAAGGCTCTTGGAGCGCTTAAAGGAATATATGTCGACAGTGATGGAAAAATATATGGTTCATACGATAATGGTAATACAGTTTTACTTTGTCAGATTTCAGTTGCACAGTTTGCCAATGCATCAGGACTTGAAAAAATAGGCGACAACTGTTACCAGACAACACTTAACTCTGGTGAGTTTGATGGTATCGGAGTTGAAATTTCAGCCGATGGAAGTGCTATAAATTCAGGACAGCTTGAGATGTCAAACGTTGATCTTTCGGCACAGTTTACTGATATGATAGTGACGCAGAGAGGTTTTCAGGCAAACTCACGTGTAATTACTACATCAGACACACTTCTTGAGGAACTTATCAATCTTAAGAGATAATTTAAACTGGCAAAAATAAAATAAATATATATTGGGGAATGTATAATGACATTCCCCAATAGTTTGTTTCAAAATATGAAAAAATTTGTTATATAATAGAAAAGAAAGTAGACAATCTGGACAAAGTCTAGTAAAATTAAATCTGTAATACTTTGTTACTAACTATAAAAATATAAGGGAAGGTGTACATAAGTGGATATAGCATCTCTTTTAGGAGTAATAATAGGACTTGCGATGGTTATATTTGGTATCGTTACCGGTGATGGAGGTTTTTCATTACTTGGAAACTTTATAGATATTCCATCTATAATTATCACTATCGGAGGTTCACTCAGTTCACTGCTGAGTTCAAACAAACTTAGTGGTTTTATTGCGGGATTCAAATCGTTTGCATTGCCATTCAAGGAAAAAGCTACTGACCCGGGTGAAACGATCAAAAAAATAATTGAACTGTCAAATGTTGGTCGAAAAGAAGGTCTGCTTGCTCTCGAAGAAGCAGCAAATGGAATTGAAGACGAATTTTTGAAAAAAGGAATCATGCTTGTCGTTGATGGAACAGATCCAGAACTTGTAAGAGGAATTTTGGAAACAGATCTTATAAGTATGGAGGACAGGCACAAAAAGACAATTTCTTTCTGGGAGACATGGGGTGAACAGGGACCTGCATGGGGAATGATCGGAACACTTGTTGGTCTTGTAAATATGCTTAAGAACCTCGAGGATTCTTCATCGATCGGACCTAATATGGCGGTTGCACTTCTTACGACACTGTATGGATCACTCATCGCAAACTGGCTGTGTGCTCCATTTGCTAATAAATTAAAGACTAATAATGAACAGGAAGTTTTGATGAAAACACTTACTATAGAAGGACTGCTGTCTATACAGGCGGGTGAAAATCCTAGAGTAATAGAAGAAAAACTCAAATCATTCCTTGCACCTGATTTAAGAGTTAGTTTATCAAGCGATGCTGGAGGTGAAGAATAGTGGCAAAGAGGAAACCTGAAGATCCGCCAAAGGGTGCACCGGCGTGGCAATCGACATTCTCGGATCTGATGAATCTGCTGCTTTGTTTCTTCGTGTTGCTGTTTTCAATGTCTACAGTTGATGCTGAAAAGTTTCAACAGGTTATTGCCTCATTTTCAACCAGTATGAGTATCCTTCCGGCTGGCGGAACATCAATAGGCGATGGTGAAATGGTTTCGGCAGGAGTTAACCAGCTTGAATTTTTAGACAGCTACTATAATGATCTTGCAAATTCTAAATCACAGACCGAGAGTACTACTGACGGCGAAGATAAGAATGCAGTTGAACAGTATGAACAGATGCAGTTAGATGAATCAGAAAAGATGGCTGAAGAGATAGAAAAACAGCTTAGCAATTCAAAAGTCCAGGATCTGATCGATGTTGACTTTAATGGTGAATATGTCACACTGAGTCTTAGCGGAGCGCTTCTTTTTGAATCGGGAAAGGCAGAGGTTATAGACGAAGCTTATCCGATAGTAAACAAAGTTTGTTCTGTTCTTTCAAATTATAAAGATAATATTATAGAAGTTGAGGGACATACAGATAATGTTCCGATGGCAAACACAAGAAAGTATGAAGACAATGATGTTTTGTCGATGTACAGAGCGCTTAATGTAGCGAATTATATAAGAGATACAACAGATATAGATCCGTCACATATAAAGTCTTCGGGCAGAGGTTCGTATGTACCTGTTGCAGATAATTCAACTCCGGAAGGAAGAGCAAAAAATAGAAGAGTTGAGATAAAAATATATAATTCATACAACTCAAATCTTGACTGAGGAAAGGATAAATTATGAAAAAAAATTTAATGTCGGTTATAATTTTGGCTTTGGTTTTTGCAAATTTTGTTTTAACAGCAATATTAATGTTTACAGTTATTCCACAGACTAAAAAAGCAAACAATCTTATTGATCAGATCTGTGAGGCTGTATCACTTGATTTAAACAGTGGGGCATCGACAAGTACTGCCAATCTGCCTCAGGATCAGATAGTGGATTATGCATTAAACGAAGAGGACAAGACGCTTACAATTAATTTTGCGCCATCAGAAGATGGAACACAGCATTATCTTGTTTGTGGAGTTTCGCTTTCTTTAAATAAAGAGAGCGATGGATACAAGACATATGGAGAAGATTTATCTTCAAAGAAAAATATCATTTTAGCAGATATTAATACAATAATTGGAAAACATACAATGGAAGATTTCAATAACGATAAGGATGCCGTTTATAATGAAATACTGAAAGCACTTCAGGATAAATTTGGGGCAGATTATATAGTTGGTGTAAACTTTACATCTTCGTTGACACAATAAATTTTCCTAATATAATATCGTGATACAGGTGGTGATAAACAGATGGGTGATGTTTTATCTCAAAGTGAGATAGATAACCTGCTTAATGCCTTAAGCAGTGGAGAATTAGATGTCGAGGAGATTAAAGACACAAATGAAAAACAGGTAAAAGAATATGATTTCGCAAGACCTTCAAAATTTTCAAAGGAACATTTAAGAACCTTAGAAATAATATTTGAACATTATGGAAGACTTTTAACAACCAATCTTCCGGTTTATTTAAGAAAAAGTGTTCAGGTAGAAGTTATGAATTCGGAGGCGGTTACATATTCGGAATTTTCAAATGCACTTTCTAATCCTGTATTACTTGGTTTAGTAAATTTTGCACCATTGCCTGGGAATATAATAGTTGAGATGGCTTCTAACCTTGGATATGCGATTGTTGACAGAATGCTGGGAGGCCGGGGAGATACATTAGAAAAGCCAAGAGATTTTTCAGAAATAGAGCTGCTTATAATAGAAAGGATTCTGGTTGTCTGTGTTAACCTTTTGATCGAACCTTGGGAGAATGTTGTAGAAATACAACCACATTTGGAGCGAATCGAAACAAATTCACAATATGCTCAGATTATTTCACCAAGTGAAATGATTGCCATTGTAACAATAAATATGAAAATTGGCAATGTTGAAGGACTTATGAATATATGTCTTCCATACATTACACTTGAATCAGTTATAGATAAACTTAATACGAGATATTGGTACGCAAATATTCAGAATCATGATGAAACAAATTATGCGCATGCAATAGAAAGCCTTATACAAAGAGCTGAGATTCCGATCCGTGCACTTTTAGGAAAAAGTGAGATTTCGGTAAATGATTTTGCAACGCTTCAGCCAGGGGACATCATAAGACTTGACAAAAATGTTGAAGACGAATTGGATGTCTACGTTGGAAATATTCAAAAATTTACTGCTTTGCCTGGTTCATCCGGCGATAAATATGCAGTTAGGATTACTTCTGTAATCAGAGAGGAGCAATAAAATGGATGGAGTATTATCGCAGGAAGAAATAAATGCACTGCTGAATGATGATTCAGGCAGTGATTCTTCGGATAAGAATGACCGCCTTTTAACAGATGAAGAAAAAGACGCTATTGGCGAAATTGCCAATATCAGTATGGGAACAGCTGCAACAACTCTTTTTTCACTGGTCAACAGGCGCGTTGAAATTTCTACACCTGTAGTATCATTCAGCAATTGGGATGATATAGTCGCATCATATGAAAAACCATGTGTATTCATAAAGATCGCATATACAGTTGGATTGGACGGCAGCAATATTCTCGTACTCAAAGAAAGAGATGTAAAGGTCATAACTGACCTCATGATGGGTGGAGATGGCACGAATACGGATGAGGAACTTGGAGAACTTCATCTGAGCGCCATAAGTGAAGCGATGAATCAGATGATGGGGTCGGCAGCGACATCATTATCTTCTATGCTTAACAAAACAATTGATATAAGTCCGCCTGTTGCAGATATAGTAGATTTAAAAGAAACTGTAGACGAGGGACAGATCGATGAGTTCCTTACAGGGGAATTTGTAAAGATTTCATTCAAAATGGAAATTGGTGATCTGGTAGATAGTGAGATCATGCAGTTATATCCTATTCCGTTTGCAAAGGAAATGTGTCAGGGTGTTACAAAGAACATGGAATTAGATTCGGAAAGTATAACAGAAGATTCAAAACCTATAAGTGGAAATAATGCAGCTGCATCACAGACCAATACATCGTCTGCTCAGCAGCCGAATATGGGAGCAATGAATATGGGACAGTCAGGACAACAGCCTATGATGGGACAACCTATGATGGGACAGCCACAGGTAATGGGACAGCAGGTAAACGTACAGCCTGCACAGTTTTCAGCATTTGGTGCTATGCCAAATGGTATGTACCAGCCTGAAAATATAGATTTGATTATGGATGTTCCTCTTGAAGTTACAGTAGAATTAGGACGTACACATAAGAAGATTTCAGAAATTCTCGATTTTGGACCTGGAAAAATAATTGAACTCAATAAAATAGCAGGAGAGCCGATCGATGTGCTAGTTAATGGCAAATACGTTGCAAAAGGTGAGGTTGTTGTTATAGAGGAAAGCTTTGGTGTCAGAATTACTGAGATAGTTAATGTGCCAAAACCAAAACAGGATTAGAAATAGATATGGATGATATTTTAATGACTTCTTCTTTGGAAAGCTTTATGCAGCTTATATCCGTTCTTGTGATATTTGTGTTTGTTCTCGTCATTACTTATGTTACAACAAGGTGGATGGCGGGATTTCAAAAAAGCAGGAGTTATAACAAAAATCTTAAAATAATTGAGACTATTGCTGTAGGCAACAATAAATTGATTTCGATTGTTGCTGTCGGCAAAAAATACATAGCAGTTTCTGTAGGAAAAGATGATGTACATTTTCTTACAGAAATAAAAGAAGACGAATTAAAGGATTTATCATTTTTAGATGAACCTGATAAAGAATCCGCAAAGGAATCTTTTGCGAATATTCTTGAAAAGCTAAAGAAATCTCATAGTGACAGGAGCAAAAATGAATAAATTTAAAAAAGTATATTGTAAAATGTCATTTGTCTTTGCAGTGGCAGTATTGATTTTTACTGCGGCTGTTTTAATCATAAAGCCTACGTATATTATGGCTAATGAAATAAATACATCTGAAATAACAAGCGAGTTAGATGATGTGAAAAGTATGGATGCTAATGACAAAGACCTTGCGGATGCGGCAAAGAACAGCACGGATGGACTTAATATATATTACAACAATGATTCCGGTTCACTTTCTACGCCAATCCGTATGTTTCTGGTGCTTACAGTATTGTCACTTGCGCCATCTATACTTATAATGCTTACGTCGTTTACCAGAATAATAATTGTTCTGCATTTTGTCAGAACGGCAATAGGTACGCAGACAGCTCCGCCAAACCAGGTACTTGTTGGTCTGGCACTATTTTTGACTTTGTTTATTATGTGGCCTACGTTTTCTGAAATTAATGAGAAAGCGATCAAACCTCTGGATGAGGGGACAATAACCCAGCAGGAGGCAATACAAGCAGCAGAAGAACCTTTCCGTGAATTTATGTATGGACAGACACAGACAAAAGATTTAAAACTATTTGTTGATATGTCAGGCGAAACATATGATGATTATGATGATGTTCCGTTTACAACACTTGTTCCGGCTTTTATTTTAAGCGAGTTGCGGACTGCTTTTATTTTAGGCTTTTTAATATATATACCATTTATTGTTATTGATATGGTTGTCTCATCTGTTCTTATGTCTATGGGAATGATGATGCTTCCTCCTACGACAATTTCATTGCCGTTTAAGGTGCTTCTATTTATTCTTGCGGATGGATGGGATCTTGTGATTGGCAATCTTGTGAAGACATTTTATTAGGAGGCGGTATTATGATTACACAGGAAGCAGTTATAGACATAGCAAGAGAGGCTATATATACGATGATTATCACATCGGCGCCATTACTTATAGTTTCACTTGTTGTAGGTCTGATAATCAGTATATTCCAGACCGTTACATCCATTCAGGAACAGACACTCACATTTGTACCAAAGATCATTGCAGTGTTTGTAGCATTGATGCTGTGTGGATCATGGATGCTTGACAATATGTCTGGTTTTATGACAGATCTTTGGTCGAAATTTAGTTATTATATAAGTATGGGATAATATATGATTGATTATTCTTTTTCTATGGCCGATTTTGAATATTTTCTTCTGATACTGGTAAGGATTGCTTCATTTATGTACATCGCTCCGTTTTTCGGCGATTCAGCGGTTCCCAGTCGTGTTAAAATCGGTCTTTCGGCTTTAGTGGCAGTATTTATGTACAATATTATAGAAAGACCCGAGCTTTCATATATCAGTACAATAGGATATGCTATGCTTGTGGTTAAAGAAGGAATTACAGGTCTGCTGATCGGCTTTTCAGCGTATATATGTAATTCCATTGTTGTGTTCGCAGGTAATTTGATTGACATGGACATAGGATTGTCTATGGCAACGGAATTTAATCCGTCTATGAATACAGAATCGACCATAACAGGTAATTTTTATTATTACATAATATTACTATTATTGATGGTTTCTGACATGCATACATATTTATTAAGAGCGGTATGTGATTCATTTTCAGTTGTTAAACTTGGAGGGGCAAAATTTAGTTTTGACCATCTTATGACAGCAATGACAAAATACATGACCGATCTGTTTGTTATAGGGTTTAGAATATTTTTACCATTTTTTGCATGTATGATGATCCTTAACTGTATACTTGGAATTATGGCAAAAGTCGCACCGCAGATGAATATGTTTTCTGTCGGAATTCAGATAAAATTGCTAGTTGGATTTGTGGTCTTGTTTTTGACGATTTATCTGGTGCCTAGTATTGCAAACTTCATTATAAATGAAATAAAGACAATGGTGGTTTTGATAATTGAAGGAATGTACTGATATTTTAAAAGAAAATAAAATATTGATTCATTATAATCTTCAGATGTTTGCTAAAGATGGCGAGGGAGGAGAAAAGACCGAACCTGCTACAGAAAAAAAATTAAAGGATGCAAGAGATGAGGGTAAAGTAGCCAAGAGCAAGGAGCTTACAGCTGCATTTGACCTTATAGTTCTGTTTCTTGTACTGAAAATTTTTATTTCATTCATAGGCGGACAGATGATAAATATTTTTTCATTTGTATATGACAGAATACCGGAATTTATAGAAATAAATGAGCAGGATCTGTCATCCATCGCAGTCAATAATTTTATGCGGGGCATCATATTAAAATGGTTTTTAATGGTTCTTCCATTTTTTATATTTGGAGTTGCGATCACCATTCTGATAAGCATCATTCAGGTAGGATGGAAGGTGACAGCCAAATCCATGCAGCCCAAGCTTAGCAAGTTTAATCCTATAAACGGATTTAAACGTATGTTTTCAAAAGATTCTCTATTTGAACTTTTTAAATCTATTTTTAAAATAGGGATTATCGCATATGTTGCATATACTGCGGTAAAGGATCATGAAAATGATATTTTTATATTGTATGATATCCCGCTTAACAGGGCATTGCTTCTTGTTGGCGATATAATAATAAATACAGGACTTAAGATCAGTATAGTTTATCTGGTTGTCGGTATAGCAGATTTTGTTTATAATAAACATAAATTTAATGAAGACATGAAAATGACCAAGCAGGAAGTAAAAGATGAATATAAAAATACCGAGGGAGATCCACAGATAAAGGGACGGCAGAAGCGAAAAATGCAGGAGGCATCCCAGCGCCGTATGATGCAGGATGTACCCAAAGCAGATGTTGTTATTACAAACCCGACACATTTTGCTGTAGCGGTAAAATATGATGCCAACGAAAATTCAGCGCCTGTAGTTGTTGCAAAAGGTCAGGATTATGTCGCAATGAAAATCAAAGAAATAGCAAAAGAAAATGATGTAGAGATTGTAGAAAATAAACCGCTGGCGCGGATGCTTTTTCATAATGTGGATATCGGGGCGGAGATACCGCCGGAATTATATCAGTCAGTTGCAGAAATACTTGCAATGATCTATAAAACTAAAAATATGTAAATGAAAGGAGGACTAGATAATGGTAAAGAAAGCAGATATTGGAGTAGGTTTATATTTACTTTGTGCAGTAATATTTTTTATCATTCCTATTCCTTCTTTACTTTTGGACGTTATGCTTGCAATAAATATTGGTATAGCACTGATAATCCTGTTTAATGTCCTTTTTGTAAAAGAAGTTCTGGATATGTCGTTTTTTCCCACCCTTCTTTTGTTTACAACGATATTTCGAATTTCATTAAATGTATCATCTACAAGGCTTATTCTGTCTACAGGAAATCCTGGTGTTGTAGTACAGACATTTGGTAATTTCGTTGGTGGTGGAAATCTTGTTATTGGTGCCATTGTATTTATAGTACTAGTGATAATACAGTTTATAGTTATCAATAAAGGATCTGAACGAGTTGCAGAGGTTACAGCAAGATTTACGCTTGATGCTATGCCCGGTAAACAGATGGCTATAGATGCAGATTTAAATACCGGAGCTATAACAGACAAGGAAGCAAAAGAGCGAAGAGAAAAGATCCAGAAAGAATCAAGCTTTTTTGGAGCAATGGATGGTGCAACCAAGTATGTAAAAGGAGATGCGACTGCCGGTCTTATTATTACGTTTATAAACGTAATAGGTGGAACGATAATGGGCGTTATGTTCCAGGGACTTGCTGCTGGGGAAGCAATTCAGAAGTTTGGTATTCTTACTATTGGAGATGGACTTGTATCACAGATACCTTCGCTTCTCATTTCGCTCTCAACAGGTATACTTGTCACAAAGGGATCGAATGAAGCAGATTTTAGCGGAATTCTTGTTAAGCAGCTGTTTGGAATCCCTAAAGTATTATATATCGTAGGTACTGTTCTCATATTCCTCGGAATAGTAACTCCTCTTAGAAATGAATGGTGGCTGTTTTTGGGGCTTGGCGGAGCATTTATTGCCACGGGTAAAAGCATAAGCAAAAATATTGGTATCGAATCGATAGAGGAAGAGGCAACGCAGGCTGAAAACGATGCAGAAGAAATAAGGAAACCTGAAAATGTTGTTTCACTTCTTCAGGTTGATCCTATCGAACTTGAGTTTGGATACGGAATCATACCTCTTGCTGATGTAAATCAGGGTGGTGATCTGCTTGACCGTGTTGTAATGATAAGAAGACAGATAGCGCTTGAACTTGGTACAGTTGTACCAATAATAAGGCTTAGAGATAACATCCAGCTTAATCCAAACCAGTATATAATTAAAATTAAAGGGATACAGGTTACAGAAGGTGAAATTCTCTTCGACCATTATATGGCAATGAATCCAGGCTATGTAGAGGAAGAAATAACAGGTATTCCTACATTTGAACCGTCATTCCATCTGCCTGCGATATGGATAACTGAAGGACAAAGAGAAAGGGCGGAAAGTCTTGGATATACAGTTGTTGATCCACCATCAATAATTGCTACGCACCTGACAGAGGTCATACGTTCACATATCGCTGAACTGCTTACCAGACAGGATGTACAGAATCTCGTTAATAACCTTAAAGATTCAAATCCTGTTCTTGTTGATGAGCTTGTGCCTAAGCTGTTAGGACTTGGAGAGATACAGAAAGTATTGCAGAATCTTCTGGCAGAAGGGATTTCGATCAGGGATCTGCTTACAATATTTGAAACTTTGGCAGATCATGCCCAGACAACCCGTGATACAGATGTTCTTACTGAATATGCAAGACAGGGACTTAAGAGGGCTATATCTAATAAATATTTCCCTTCGAATGAAACTACGAGTGTCATAACTCTTGATCCGAAAGTGGAACAGGAAATAATGGGGGCAGTTAAACAGACAGAGCAGGGATCATATCTTGCGCTTGACCCTGAGACAACGAAAAAGATAATAGATTCTGTAGAAACAGAGGTTTCGAAGTTGGAAAGTCTGGGAAAAAATGCTATTATAATAACATCTCCGATCGTGAGAATGTACTTTAAAAAATTGACAGAAGACTACTTTAAAGACCTGATCGTTGTATCATATAATGAAGTAGAATCAAATGTCGAACTTCAATCTGTAGGAATGGTGACAATATAAATGACTATTAATAAATTTCAAGGGACGACAAAAGAAGAGGCAATTGAAAAAGCAAAGGAACAGATGGGAAATGATGTTGTCATAATGAATGTAAAGGAAATAAAGCCAAAAGGTTTTTTTAAGGTGTTTAAATCATCAACATTTGAAGTGACTGCATCTGTAGAAGAAAAGGAGTCATCATTTTCACAAATGATGGATAAGGGAACTATGGTTAAAAGCAATATTGACTATAAGGCAGATGAAAAGATTTCTATTCCACCTATATCAAAAAATGCTTCGGGAGATTTTGATAAGCCTGTTCAAAAAAAAGAGGATACTATGATCCGAAAAGAAAAAATACTTTCAGAGAATGATAAGAAGCTTGAAGAGAGACTGGATAATCTTTCAAATATCCTTGAAGAAAAGCTTGGTGTCCCAAAAGCTGAACCAACAGAACAGGCACGTTCATATCAGGGAAAAGGACATGGTGGTGAAGAACTTAAATTCGTAAGGATATTATACAATACACTTATAAATAACGAAGTTAACGAAAGATATATCAACCAGATCTTAGAAGAAATAGAGAGATTTTTAAGACCTGGAAATAGTGTAGATACAATTTTATCAAATGTGTACCAAAAGCTTATTTTAAGGTTTGGACAGCCGAATACGATCGATCTGTCCGGGGCAAAGCCGAAAGTTGTTTTCTTTGTAGGACCGACAGGTGTGGGTAAGACAACAACAATAGCTAAAATTGCATCAAAGTATAAGGTTGATTATGAGAGAAAGGTAGCTTTTATTACAGCTGATACATACAGAATCGCTGCGACAGAACAGTTAAGGGTTTATGCAAACATACTGGATGCTCCTATGTCAATTGTATATTCTAAAGAGGAATTAAATGCAGCAATAGAGAAACTCTCGGACTATGATATCGTATTTGTTGATACAGCTGGATTTTCACATAAAAATGCAGCGCAATGCGAGGAGATGAAAAAGCTTATAGATGGTGTTGATGAAGTATTTGAAAAAGAAACATATCTTGTTTTAAGCGCAACGACAAAATATAAGGATCTTGTCGATATTGTTAACATTTATAATGACATAGCAAAATACAAAATTATTTTTACAAAGCTTGATGAGACGACAACTTATGGAAATTTATTAAACATTAAATTATATTCAGGAGCAGATCTGTCTTATACTACAAATGGTCAAAACGTTCCAGATGATATCGAACTGTTTGATACACAAAAGATCGTCAAACAGCTTTTAGGAGGAACTAAGTGATGGATCAGGCTCAACAGCTTAGAAATGTTATAAAAGGCCGGAATTGCGTGATTACAGGAAATGCAAGGATAATTACAGTTACCAGTGGAAAAGGTGGAGTCGGAAAGTCCAATTTATCTGTAAATCTTGCTGTATGTCTGCGCAAAGCAGGAAAAAAGGTGATAATATTTGATGCTGATTTCGGACTTGCAAATGTTGAAGTTATGTTCGGTGCAATTCCACAATACAATTTAGCCGATCTTATCTATCACGGAAAAAATATAAAAGAAATTATTACAAATGGCCCTATGGATATAGGTTTTATATCTGCCGGATCTGGCATAATAGGTCTTAACAATCTTACACACGATCAGATCGTTTTACTTGTTAATTCATTAAATGAACTTAATAATCTGGCAGATTATATTATAATAGATACAGGGGCAGGCATATCAGATAGTGTTCTCGAGTTTGTGGCAGCCAGCCCGGAGATACTTTTGGTAACGACGCCTGAACCAAGTTCACTGACTGATGCCTATTCATTGATGAAGGCGTTATACAAAAGACCGGATTTCATGCCAGACAGGACAAGTATAAATGTTGTTTCAAATAAAGTATTGTCTAAAGAAGACGGATACAATGTTTTTGAAAAGTTAAACTCGGTTGTGGGGCAGTTCCTTCATGGAGAGTTAAACTATATAGGTTATATACCACAGGATACGGCTGTTGACCGTTCAGTCAGACTTCAGAAAATGGTCATGTTGAACGAACCAAATTCAAAAGCTTCAAAAGCCTTTGAAAATATTACAAATGTTATTATAAATGGGGATGAGACTATAGCAGCACCAAAGAAGAGCTTAGCCCAGATTTTTTCAGGGCTGTTGAACAGAAAATAATTCCTTGGAGATAATTATGGATACACTTAATAACATTAGACCTGGTGATAGGATTAATATCAGTTTTTCAGATTCAAAAGTAAATAAAAATAATTACAAGAGCAGTATATCCGATTTAATATCTGATGACACATGGGAGATTACTATGCCTATGGAGAGTGGAAAGATGGTACTCTTTCCACTTGGTATATCGTGCGATTTAGTTATATTTTCACAGGGAAATATAATGAATAAATGTACGGCTGTCATAAAGGATAGGTATAAAAAGGATGGGCTGTTCTTTTTAATTGTAAAAATCAGTTCAAAACTTACCAAAATACAAAGAAGAGAATTTTTCAGAGTTGTCTGCTGCATAGACATGCAGTATTATACATTAGAGACAAATGAAGAAGAGATAAATATGGACGATCTTTTTTCGTACTTTTCATCATTAGATTCTTTAAACGACTACCATTATGGAGTTATAATGGATATAAGCGGTGGAGGAATAAAATTTTCCAGTGATTTTAAAAATGAATCCGGATCATATATAATATCCGTTCTTTCACTGAATGGTGAAAGAATGATGATCGTATGTAAAATAATTGCATGTGAAAAGAGTCAGAAAGTATCTGATAAATATATAAACAGAGCGAAATTCATTTTTAAAAATATTTCCGATAGAGAAAAAATAGTAAGATTTGTTTTTGATGAAGAAAGAAAAGCACGTCAGAGAGAAGTAGGTGAATAAAATGAAAAAAAATATTCTGGTCGTTGATGATTCTGCACTTATGAGAAGAGTAGAGTGTGATATAATCAATTCAGACAATAATTTTCAAGCAACGGACGTTTGCAGAGATGGTTTGGAAGCATACGAAAAAATAAAAAGTACAAAGTATGACGGAGTTGTTCTCGATGTAAATATGCCGCGCATGGATGGTCTACAGCTACTCGAAAAGTTACAAAAAGAAAGAATCAAGGCAAATGTTGTTATGGTTAGTACGCTGACGAGCAAGGATGCAGATACTACTATTATGGCACTAGAACTTGGTGCAATTGATTTTGTGACAAAGCCGAACAATATAATAGAGGCAAAGGGACAGGAATTTAAAAATAGCTTATTATCAGTGTTAAGTGCAGCTCTTCGTATGAGAAAGAGTACACCTGCTTTAAATTCATGCAACAGCAGAACCCTTGCTGCTGCAAAACCGGCTGAACCAATTAAAAGACTTAAGCCAAACGGAAAAAATAAGCTGGTCGCATTAGCCTGTTCCACAGGAGGTCCTAAAGCATTACAAAGTGTTATACCATATCTTCCTAAAAACCTCAATGCTCCGATAGTACTGGTTCAGCATATGCCGGCAGGTTTTACCAAATCAATGGCAGACAGGCTGAATGATATAAGCGAGATTACTGTTAAAGAAGCTAAGGATGGTGAAATACTTCAAAAAGGAAATGTGTATATAGCACCTGGTGGCAGACATATGGAAATCAAAAAGAAAACTGATGGTACACATGTTATAGCATTAAATGATATGCCGCCGATCGGAGGACTTAAGCCTTGTGCCAATATTACATATGATTCACTTACAAGCTCGGGATTTGATGAGATAGTATGTGTCGTTCTTACAGGAATGGGAGCTGATGGAACAAATGGTATCCTTTCTCTTGGAAAGAAGAAACCGATATATGTTATATCACAGGATGCAGATTCATGCGTAGTATACGGAATGCCCAAATCAATCTATGAAGCCGGTGTTGTCGATGAAGTCGTAACACTGACGGATGTTGCAAAAACTATCACAAAGAATGTGGGGGTAAAATGATATGGATGTAAGCCAGTACCTAGAAATTTTTATTGACGAAAGCTCTGAACATATACAGACACTTTCAGATTGTATAATGGCACTTGAACAGGAGCCTGACAATAAAGACACAATAAATGAAGTCTTCAGGGCTGCCCACTCTTTAAAGGGTATGGCAGGAACAATGGGCTTTAAAAGGATGCAGCGACTTACACATGATATGGAAAATGTATTCCAGGAAGTAAGAAGCGATAAGATAAAAGTTGACAGTGCAATGATCGACTTGCTGTTTAAGTGTCTTGATGCAATAGACAGTTATGTAGAAAATATAAAAGCTACTTCAGATGAAGGAACCGATGAAAATGAAGCTATAATAAAAGAATTAAATGACTTCATTCAGAAAGAAGAAGGTGAAACAACTGAACAGGCACAACCAGAAAAGCCGGCAGAAGAAGAACACCCTGCAGAGGCCTCTGATGGCGGAAACGATGATAAATTCAGTTTGATCGAGGTTACAGACAACGAGAAAAAAGCAATAGATGAAGCAAAAGAGGCAGGCCAGAAAATATACGGAATGACTGTATATATCCAGAAAGAATGTCTGCTTAAAGCTGCCAGAGCGTTTCTTGTATTCAGGGCAGTTGAAGAGTTTGGACAGATACTAGTATACAGACCAAGCTCACAGGATATAGAAGATGAAAAATTTGAACTTGATTTCAGCTTTTTAGTGGCATCAAATGAAGACCTTGAAAAAATACAAAGTGCAGCTTCAAATGTATCTGAAATAGAAAAAGTTGTAGGCAAAGAGGTTAGCGAATTCCACTTAGAAGGTGAGGAAACTGCTGTACAGGAAAAAGAACAGACAGCCGCAGCCCCGGCTAAGGAAGAAGAAAAAAAACCTGCTTCTGAGCCAAAAAAAGCTGCTCCAGCAAAGAAAAAAGCTGTTGTTGGAAAGCCGGCAACAAGCAGAACAGTAAGAGTTGATATTGAAAAACTTGATTTACTCATGAATCAGGTTTCAGAACTTATTATTGCAAAGAACAGTCTTGTGGCTATAAGCTCATCAGATGGTTCAGACAATACACAGTCATTCCACGATCAAATAGAGTACCTTGAGAGAATAACAACAAACCTTCATGAATCTGTCATGAAAGTGCGAATGGTACCAATAGAAAATGTTACACAAAAGTATCCAAGAATGATAAGGGATCTCTCTCGAACATTAAATAAGAAAATGAATCTGGTTATTACTGGTGAAGATACTGAACTTGACAGAACTGTTGTAGACCAGATAGGCGATCCGTTACAGCATTTACTTCGTAATTCAGCAGATCACGGATTAGAGTCTAATGATGTCCGTGTAGAAAGAGGAAAACCGGAAGTTGGAACTATCTTCCTTAATGCATATCAGGAAGGAAACAACGTAGTTATCAAGGTCGGTGATGATGGTAATGGAATCGATACAGAAGCAGTTAAGCAGAAAGCTATAGAAAGAGGACTTGTATCTCCGGAACAGGCAGAAAATCTTTCACAGAAAGAAATCATCAATTTCCTTTTCATGCCAAGTTTTTCAATGGCAAAGAAGATTACAGACATTTCAGGACGAGGAGTAGGCCTTGATGTAGTAAAATCAGGAATTGAGCAGCTTGGAGGAGATGTTGAAGTTTCTACAGAGCTTGGAAAGGGAACAACATTTACAGTAAGACTTCCGCTTACACTTGCAATCATCCAGGCACTTATGGTAGAAATACGAGATGAAAAATATGCAATAGCGTTAGGATCGATTTCAAATATCGAGGATATACCGGTTGAGGATATTAAGTATGTTCAGGCAAAAGAAGTTATTCATCTTAGAGGAAGCGTAATTCCGATAGTAAGACTTGACCAGATGCTTGATATAGAACCAAAAGAAGAAGAGCCTGATCATCTTACAGTTGTAATTGTACAAAAGGGAGATCAGCAGGCCGGACTGGTAGTTGACAATCTTATTGGTCAGCAGGAAATTGTTATTAAATCTCTCGGCAAATACATTAACGGAAACAAGCTTATAAGCGGAGCTACAATTCTTGGAGATGGCGATGTTGCCTTGATCCTTGATGTTAATACATTAATGTAATGGGGGAATATGACATGGCAGAGAATAAAAATTTAGATACACAGGAAAAAGAAACAAAACAGTATATAGTTGTCAGAATTGGCGGAGAAAAATTCGGTATTGATATAGGATATGTAGACAATATCGTAAGGATGCAGAAAATCACAAGGGTTCCTAAAGCACAGGTGTACTTTAAAGGAATAATAAATCTGCGTGGTGAAATTGTTCCGGTAATGAGTGCACGGATCAAAATGGGACTTGAGGATGATGTTTATACTAATGCGTCAAGGATTATCATTCTTAAGCTTGAGGAAAAAGGTGAACTCGGTCTTATCGTGGATGAAGTATGTGAGGTCGTAACATTAGTTGTTGATGAAATTGAAAAACCAAACATTGATGCTTCGACAACAGGAAAGGGTCTGTTTATAAACGGAATCGGCAAAAATGGCGACGAACTTATCTCATTATTTGAGATAAATGCAATCGTAGAAGAAAAAGATAATAATTAATATTTATTTATATAGTGAGGTTACATGGACCTCACTATATAAATTTTAGAAAGTATTTAATTTTTACTAAAAATCAATTATAATTATTAGCAGAAATAAAAATATACATAGGAGAGAAAAACATGGGAGATTTTTCTTTGGACAATGTAAATGAAATGTACATGGATGTCCTGAAAGAAATAGGTAATATAGGTGCAGGAAATGCTACCACCGCTATAGCGGGAATGCTTGGAACACAGATGAAAATGAATGTTCCTAGTGTAAAACTTATGGATGCCTCGAAACTGGGTGATGCCATATGTCCTGAGGAAGAAACAATCGTTGGAATTTTTCTTGAAGTTAAAGGTGGCATTACAGGAAGTATGATGTTTATAATGAAAATGGAGTCCGCACATTTTCTTGTAAATAAATTGATGGGAAGAGAGCAGACATATAACGAACCATTTGACGAGATGGACTTGTCAGCAATGAAAGAGATTGGAAATATTATAGCTGGATCATATTTGTCAGCATTAGCGGGAATGACAAATCTTGTTATATCCCCATCCGTTCCATACATAGCTGTAGATATGGCAGCGTCGATACTTAGTGTGCCGGCAATCCAGTTTGGTCAGTATGGAGACAATGCGTTGTTCATAGAGACTGAATTTGGGGATGACGTATTGATGGATGGATATTTTATTTTGATGCCTGAGCCAGAGTCTTATACAAAGATATTGTCTGCGCTTGGAATACAAATCTAGGAGAACAAAATATGGGGAATATTATAAAGGTGTCGATGGCTGATTTAAAGGTTGGCAGAGCTCCAGATTCACTCACAACGCTTGGACTGGGTTCATGCATAGGGCTTACATTATATGATCCGGTTACAAAAATAGGCGGTCTTGTACATTATATGCTGCCAGACAGTACAAAGCTGAAAAACAACAGTAATATTGCTAAGTTTGGGGATACAGGAATAAAAGAACTTTATAAACAGGTGGTGGCAAATGGTGCCAGTCCCAGACGCCTTGTTGCCAAAATAGCAGGTGGCGCAAAAATGTTCGAGGTCAGTGGACTTTCACAGGTTGGCAATGTAGGTGAAAGAAATTCCGAGGAGGCAAAAATTATTTTAAAAGAATTAAGAATTCCGCTTATTGCGGAAGATACAGGGCTTAATTACGGACGAACTGTAGTTTTAGATTGCAACAATGGCGATTATATTATAAAATCAGTAGGAAAGACACAAAAGGTAATATAAAATATGAAAACAAAAAGTGTACCTTGCATTGTTATGCTTGTTGCAGGCCTTGCAAGCTGTCTTATTTCAATAAGCCAGCAGGTGGATACTATGGAGTTTACAGAAAGGCTGCTCAGCACACTTGTTATTTTTTACATTTTGGGATTTATTATAAAATTAATTCTTGACAAAGCAATGAAAAATTTATCTTCGGCTAAAGAAGATGAAAATGAAAAAGATATATCGGAGGCTGATAAGCAGGAAGAAGACGGAGAAGAAGAAAAATCCGAAGAAGAAGAAAAATCCCAAAATGACGATAAAAAAGATGAAGACTGATATAGCAGGGTGATTAAATGAAATTAATGGATAAGGAAAAAATGTGGGATTGCTACAGGAAAACTCCTACGCCTGAACTCCGTGAAAAATTAATAATTGAATATGCGCAGCTTGTAAAGCTGGTTGCAGGAAGATTAAGCATGTATCTGGGGCATAATGTTGAGTTTGATGATTTAGTCAGTTATGGTATTTTTGGGCTTATTGATGCGATCGACAAGTTTGATACCGATAAGAATGTTAAATTTGAGACATATGCAAGCCTTAGAATACGTGGTGCAATATTAGATCAGATCAGAAAAATGGACTGGATTCCAAGAACTGTAAGACAAAGGCAGCGCAAAATAGATGATGCGATCAAAAGTGTCGAAATGCGTACTGGAAAAAATGCATCTGATGAAGAACTTGCAGCGGAACTTAAAATTTCTGAAGAAGAATTGTGCAGCTGGCAGTCGCAGCTTAAAGTGACGAATATAGTTTCACTTGATGAATTTCAGGAAGCTGGTCCTGAGCCGGTTATGGATGCCACACATAATTCACACTTTGCACAGCCTGAAGATGTAATATCAAAGGATGAATTAAAGCAGATGCTTTTAAAGTCCTTGGATTCTCTTACGGAAAAAGAGCGCAGGGTAATAGAATTATACTATTATGACGATCTTACGCTTAAAGAGATAAGTCAGGTGCTTAGTGTTTCAGAATCACGTGTTTCGCAGCTGCATACAAAAGCACTTATTAAGATGAAAAAAGTTATGGGACCATATATGGGAATCTTAACAGAAAGCTGATGATGAAAAATGACTATTAGACCAGTAGATTTAAACGGAATGATACAAAGAACTGATGATGTGGGATACTTAAAGCATAATCAGGATATAAAACCAATGATGGATCAACAAAACATACAGGTTCAGGTTGACAAGCGTGAAGACAGGCTGGCACATGAAATTCAGGAAAAAGACAAGCTTAATAATGCCAAAAATGATCAGGATGCTAAAGACGAGGGACAGAATAGTTATTTTGAAAATCGATCAAAAAAGAAAAATAAAAAGGACGAAAAAAATAAAGTAGTAAAAAAATATCAAAGTGGAAGTTTTGATGTGAAAATATAGAGGTTGATATGACGGGATTAGAAATTACACTGGTTGTAACAGGAGTTATTTTTTTAATAGGCAGTTTTTTGGTAAAGGACAAATTATCACCAAAAGATATAGATAAAATTGCTGCCCTCAGCGAGGAAGAATTAAAAATTCTTGTAGAAAAGCAGATTGACAATGCAAGAAATACAATTGATGATGCGATAGAAGAGGAAACACTTAAATCCAGAGAGGCTACAAAGAGGGATCTTGAGAAAGAAACTAATGAAAAGATCATGGCTATAAACGAATATTCGGATACAGTGCTGGAACAGATAAATAAATCGCACAACGAAATTATGTTTTTATATAGTATGCTTAATGATAAACATAAGGATCTGACAGACCTTGCTGGAAAAATCCAGAAGTTTACAGACAAAATGAACAGAGAGATTGACAGCAATGATATTGTTATAAAAAATCAGGCGGCAATGTCACGAAATATTAATAGCGCAGGCCGAGGAGCAGCTTATCCGAAAACAGTGGGTGCTGCCGTGACGGATGCGGCAGCTAAAAGAACTATTGCTGCAGATCAGACAATTACACAGTCCAAGCCGAAGAATGCAGTTCCTTCCGGAGCAGTAGATACGCTTTCAAAACTTAATGCACAGAATATTGACAGCAACCATAACAGAGATATCTTATTATTACGTAAAAAAGGAATAAGCGATGTTGAAATTGCAAAACAGCTGGGGCTGGGACTTGGCGAAGTCAGACTTGTTATAGGTTTGTTTGAAGGAGAAATAAAAAATGAGGCTTAGATATTATCTGCGTGGACTTGGACTTGGAATACTGTTTGCAGTTATTATAATTGCTATCTGTGGAAAGGGGACAGAAGGATCGCTTTCTGATTCACAGATAATGCAAAGGGCGAGTGAACTTGGAATGGTATCTACAGAAAATGTTAAAAATCATACCCTTTCAAACGATACTGAAGCTGTAAAAAAAGAAAATATCCAGGATACAGAACCTGCAGTGGCTGATAATTCTACAGGCGATAATGCAGCTACAGGCAATAATGCAGCCACAGGCAATAATTCAGCTACAGACAATAATGCGGTCACAGATAATAATGCGGCCACAGATAATGCCCAGCAGGGACAGCCTGCTGACAGTCAGGCACAGAAAAATCAGGCAGAAACACAAAATGCTGCAGATACCAGTACTGCTTTACAGCCTGAGGCAGATAGCACACCGGCAGAAACACAATATGTCACGATAACAGTGATGGATGGTGAAGTTTGCAGAGATATTGCGGCTGATCTGCAATCAAAAGGTCTTGTTGATGATGCAGAAAAATTCAGGATATATATGGGGGAAACCGGTTATGCAAGCTTTATACATAATGGGGATTTCCAAATTCCTGTAGGTGCGTCGTATGAAGAGATCGCAAATATACTTCTAAGAAAATAATTTATATTATAAATAAAGCTTGCAAATTAAGCCTTTGGTATGTTATAATGCCAAAGGCTTAAAAACTATAAAGCACGTGTGTGGAAAGCTGCGGGTGCCGGAATACGCTGACCGGTGGCGGCTTAGATTGGAAGCACACGGATGAAAACAACCAAATGGAGGTAAATAAAATGAGCGTAATTTCAATGAAACAGTTACTCGAGGCAGGTGTTCATTTCGGACATCAGACAAGAAGATGGAACCCTAAAATGGCTCCTTACATCTACACAGAGCGTAATGGTATCTACATCATCGACTTACAGAAATCTGTAGGAAAGGTTGATGAGGCATATGATGCAGTATCAGATATCGCTGCACAGGGTGGAACGATCCTTTTCGTAGGTACTAAGAAACAGGCTCAGGATGCTATCAAAACAGAGGCAGAGCGTTGCGGAATGTACTATGTAAATGAGAGATGGTTAGGTGGAATGCTTACAAACTTCCGTACTATCCAGAGCCGTATCGCAAGACTTAAAGCAATCGAGACAATGGCAGAAGACGGAACATTTGATGTTCTTCCTAAGAAAGAAGTAATTGCACTTAAAAAAGAGTGGGATAAGCTTGAGAAGAATCTTGGTGGAATTAAAGATATGAAGAGAATCCCAGATGCTATCTTCGTAGTAGATCCTAAGAAGGAGCGCATCTGTATCCAGGAGGCACAGGCACTCGGAATTACTCTTATCGGAATCGCTGATACAAACTGTGATCCAGATGAGTTAGATTATGTTATCCCAGGAAATGATGATGCTATCAGAGCTGTAAAATTAATCGTATCTAAGATGGCAGATGCTGTTATCGAGGCTAATCAGGGAGCAGAAGAAACTGTTGCAGAAGATGCTGTAGAAGAGACAGTTGAGGAATAATATAGATTGATCTATTAATAATCGGAGGACAATTAAGATGGCTATTACAGCAGGAATGGTAAAAGAACTGCGTGAAATGACAGGCGCAGGAATGATGGACTGCAAAAAAGCTTTAACAGAGACAAATGGTGATATGGATGCCGCTGTTGAAGTTTTAAGAAAAAGCGGTGCAGCTAAAATGGAAAAGAAGCAGAACAGAATTGCAGCTGAGGGTATTGCACGTGTTGCAGTGAATGGAAATGTTGCAGTTGTTGCTGAAGTTAACTCAGAGACTGACTTTGTTGCTAAAAACGAGACATTCCAGGAGTTTGTTCAGACTGTTGCTGATACAGCACTTGCTTCAGATCTGAATGGTGGAGCTAACGGAGAAGATATCGAGGCTCTTCTTGCCACAAACGGACTTAATGAATTACTTGTTGAGAAGACAGCAACAATCGGCGAGAAATTATCTGTCCGCAGATTTGCAAAAGTTACAGGAGATATCGTTACTTCTTACATCCATGGTGGCGGAAGAATCGGTGTTGTTATTGCGGCAAGCGGTACAGCTGATGATGCGTCAAAAGAGGCTCTTACAAATATAGCAATGCAGGTTGCAGCTATGAACCCACAGTACATCAGCAGAGCAGACATTTCTGATGATGAGCTTGCAAAGATCAGAGAGATTACAGTTGACAGTGCATTAAATGATGCTACAACTCTTCCTAAGCCTATCTTAAACAAATTACTTGATAAGGCTATCAATGAGAAGCTGTGGAGCGATGAAGACATTGACAACTTCAATGAGCATAAAAACAATATGAACTATGTATGGAACTTTGTTTCAGATGCTGCAAAGGCAAAACTTGGTGAGCTTGCTATGGCAGATAAAGCTTCTATAACAGCTGAAAAAATGTTTGGTGGTGTTGTAGAAGGACGTGTTTCAAAACAGTTAAAAGAGATCTGTCTTCTTGATCAGACATATGTTAAAGCTGAGGACGGAAAACAGTCAGTAGCTAAATATCTTGAGTCAGTTTCAAAAGATCTTAAAATTACTAAGATGGTACGTTTTGAAGTTGGTGAAGGTATGGAAAAGAAAAACGAAGACTTCGCTGCAGAAGTTGCTGCACAGATGGCTGGAGTTTAATATTTATAAAAAGAGATTTCAATTTGAAATCTCTTTTTTTTTTTCACAAATTTTTGCAATAATATCTTAACATAATAGTACCAAAGTGTTATAATGTACGTAATAAATTTGAAAGGGTGGATTATATTATGGACAAAAAGGAGAAGATGACTTTTTTAAATTCAATTTCATCTAAAATATTACTCCTTGTAATAGTCGTTGTTACAGTTTCACTTGGGGTAAGTAAGTTTTTAGCAGAATCAATCTCATCTGATGTTGTGGGGAATGTTAATGAAAACTACATTTTGAGTCTGGCAGAATCGGCTGCAGATACAATAGAAAATATTTCGAATGATGACGATTATATACAGGAATGCTCACAAATCGTAAAAGAAATATCAATGGAGGGCATTTCGTCAGCGTATGGCTATCTGGTAGATACCGATGGAACTATGATATACCATCCTACAGAAGAAAAGATAGGAGAACAAGTAGAAAACTCAGTAGTTTTAAATGTAGTAGATCAGCTGAAGCAGGGAAAAGTTCCGGAAAATGCTGTTGTTACATATGATTTTAATGGTGAAGAAAAATATGCTGCGTATGCTATAACTAAAACTACAAATCAGATCGTTGTTGTAACAGCTGATAAAACGGAAATAATGAAGCCTATAAAAAGTATGTTCTCTAAACTTCTTGCTACTCTTTTTATATGTCTCATTTTAAGTGCGATAATCGGTTATATACTAAGCAGGTTTATAACACGGCCTATAAAAGATCTTACTGAAATAATAAGTAATACATCACAGCTTAATTTTGAACATAATCCTGCAAGTGCCAAGTTGTGTGCGAGAAAAGATGAAACCGGTGTTATGGCAAGAGAAGTCCGCAGCATGCGTAAAAATTTAAGGGACATGGTTGCAGAGATAAAAAATGCTGGCAACCTTATAAATACAAATGTTACGGGACTTAATAACATAACTGATACTGTAAATCAGATGTGCTCTGATAACTCTGCAACAAGCCAGCAGCTTGCGGCAGGCATGGAGGAAACGGCTGCAACGACAGTTACGATCAACGAAAATGTTACCAGTATCAAGGATGAAGCTGAAAACATCAACACAATGGCTGAAAATGGAGCAAAAAATTCAGAAGATGTAATGCAAAGAGCCACAGCCTTACAGGAGAAAACAGTTACTGCAAGTAATAAGACGATGCAGATGTATACCAATGTAAAGGAAAAGGCAACACTTGCCATAGAAGGATCCAGAGCTGTTGATAAGATAAATGAGCTTACAGGCACAATAATGGAAATTTCATCGCAGACAAGTCTATTGGCACTTAATGCGTCAATAGAAGCAGCAAGAGCTGGAGAGGCAGGTAAAGGATTTGCTGTAGTTGCCACAGAGATAGGAAGTCTTGCTGATCAGACATCAAAAGCGATAGCGGATATTGAAGACATAGTCAAAGAGGTAAACAATGCTGTCTCTAATATGTCTAACTGCCTTGAGGAAACAACCGGATTTCTGGAGAATACGGTTACTGCAGATTATAAAGAATTTGAGCAGGTCGGGGTACAATATAGAGAAGATGCCGATGTATTTAAAACAAGTATGGAAGAGGTTAAGACATCAATGGCTCATCTGGCAGCTGCGATTGAAAATATTGCTGTTGCTTTGAATGGAATTAATGATACGGTAAATGAAGCATCTATAGGTGTAACGGATATTGCTGAAAAGACAAGTGATATGGTGGGAAAGACATCTGAAACAACAGATATGGTAGATAAATGTTTTGAATGTGTAGATGATTTGAAGAATGTTGTAGCAAAATTTAAGCTTGAATAAAGTTATTCCGCAAAAATTTAATATTTATAAATTTTTGCGGAATTTTTATGTCTTTACATTGTTAGAAAATATGTTAAAATGTTATAGAGATATTATTAACATAGGGGTTATATATGAGCACAAATGAAGATTCTGCTGTAGAACAGCAGCGCCAAAAGCGGAAACGTATCGGTCGGATCAAAACGGGAATCGTGATGACTATTGCCATCTGGATGCTGGTATCACTGATTGCCATAATTGTTTTGACAGTTACAGTTGTCAGACTCAATTCAAGAGTCTACAAGATGGAATTAAAGCAGAATTCCACTGCATCTGTACAGCTATCAGAGACGGAGAGTACAGGATCCGGAGAACTGGATTCTGTATTGCTTCAGGATCATGATGCACAGATACAGTCAGAAAATGTTATCCGGGAACTTGATTCGGCAGACAATGCATATTCAAAAGGCGATACAAGAAAAGTATATCTGACATTTGATTGTGTGCCGGGTGAAAACACAGCTGCAATCTTAGATACTCTTGCAAAATATAATATAAAGGCAACATTTTTTGTTGTAGGTGATGCAAGCGGAGAAAATGCACAGATATACCAGCGTATTGTAAATGAAGGACATACTATTGCAATGCATTCATTTAGCAATTCATATAGTGATGTATATAAATCAAAAGATGCATTTACAAATGATCTGAAACAGATATCGGATTATATATCAAAGACTACCGGTGTGACACCGAAGTATTACAGGTTTCCGGGTGGAAGCATGAACCGTATAAGTAATGTAAATATGGATGAACTTGTAAAGGTACTTAATTCCGACAAGATAACATATTTCGACTGGAATGTATCAGCAGGAGACACGTCAGCCGATTATACAGCGGATGATGTGGTAAATAATGTAATATCCGGAGTACAAAATTATAAAACGTCAGTTGTACTGCTGCATGATGATTCAAACAAGTCAACAACGGCCGAGGCAATCGAACCTCTTATTGAAGCTCTTAATAATATAAGCGCAGAAATTTTGCCGATTGATGAAAATACATATGTAGTTCAATATATCAAAGCAGATACTGTTGAATAAAAAACGGAGGAAATATTAATGGGATTATTTAAAGATTTTAAGGAAGATTTTTCACAGGCGATCAATGAACTTGGACCGGATGGAACTCCGGAGACAAATGCAACAGATAATCTTGTTGTTGATACAATAGGAGAGAATGTTGACGTGGAGTCTGAACTTTCAAAATTAGATGGACTCTTAGAGACTGTCAACAACGAACAGCCAAAGAAGGCGGCTGTCAAACCAATAGTAAATGAAACATTTGCTGAAACAGCAGCTGTTAATAAAGAAATTCCAACAAATACAAAAGAGGAGCAGACTAAAAAAATGAGCGATACACCAACAATGAATACAATGATGCCAACAGGAGAAATACAGGATGAAACATCTTTAATTACTGCAAGTACAGTTCTTACAGGTGATTTACAGTCATCAGGTTCTTTTGATATCCAGGGAACTATAAATGGAAATATCAGCTGTAATGGAAAGATCGTTGTTACAGGTACTGTAAACGGAAATACTAATTCATCTGAATTCTTTGCAGATGTTGCAAAAATCGAAGGAGAAGTAGTCAGCTCAGGTACAGTAAAGATTGGTGCCGGATCTGTTATCATTGGTAATATCTCTGCAACATCAGCAGTGATCGCAGGCGCTGTAAAAGGTGACATAGATGTACAGGGACCTGTTGTTGTTGATACATCAGCAGTGATCATGGGTAATATCAAATCAAGATCAGTACAGATCAACAATGGAGCTGTTATTGAAGGATTCTGTTCACAGTCATATGCTGACATAGATGTACAGGGACTTTTTGATGCTAAATAAAAATAAGGAGCATACCAATAATGAGTAGGATAATATTAAAATTAAGTGGTGAGGCACTTGCTGGAGAAAAGCATCATGGATTTGATGAGGCAACAGTAATAGAAGTTGCAAAACAGGTTAAACAGCTTACAGATAAAGGAACAGAAGTAGGAATAGTTATCGGTGGCGGTAATTTCTGGCGTGGACGTACAAGTGAAACTATAGACCGCACTAAGGCAGACCAGATCGGAATGCTTGCTACAGTAATGAACTGTATATATGTATCAGAAATATTCAGATATGTAGGAATGAAGACTGCAGTTCTTACTCCATTTGAATGTGGATCGATCACAAAACTATATTCAAAAGACAGAGCAAATAAATATTTTGAGCGTGGCATGGTTGTATTCTTTGCCGGTGGTACAGGACATCCTTATTTTTCAACAGATACAGCGACCGTTCTAAGAGCCATTGAAATTGAAGCAGATGGTATATATCTTGCAAAGGCGATTGATGGTGTATATGACAGTGATCCAAAGGTTAATCCGGAAGCAAAGAAATATGATGAACTTTCTATACAGGAAGTAGTTGACAAAAAACTTGCGGTTGTGGATCTTACAGCGTCTATTATGTGTCTGGAAAACAAAATGCCAATGTATGTGTTCGGACTTAATGAAGAAAATAGCATTGTAAACGCATTATATGGTAAATTTACAGGAACAAAGGTTACTGTATAAATTAGGAGGAAATATGGATAGCAGATTAAATCCTTTTCAGGATAAAATGGAAAAGACTTTAAATAATCTTTTAGAGGAATATTCAGGAATACGTGCAGGAAGAGCTAATCCTCATGTTCTTGACAAACTCAGGGTAGATTACTATGGAACACCTTCACCTATTCAGAGTGTTGCAAATGTAAGTGTTCCAGAGCCAAGGATGATTCAGATTCAGCCTTGGGAAGCATCTATGGTAAAAGAAATTGAAAAAGCTATTATATGTTCGGATCTTGGAATAAACCCGACAAATGATGGAAAGCTCATTCGTCTTGTATTCCCGGAACTTACTGAAGAGCGTCGTAAAGAACTCGCAAAGGACATCAAAAAGAAAGGCGAGGAAGCAAAGGTTGCTACACGTAATATCAGACGTGAAGCTATTGACAGCATAAAGAAAGCTGGAAAAGAAGATGGCATATCTGATGATGAGGTTAAAGATCTTGAAGATGATGCACAGAAATTAACCGATAAATTTATTGCAAAGATTGATGATGCAGTAGAAACAAAATCAAAAGAAATACTTACAGTATAAAAAATGGGGACATGGTTATTACCTGTCCCCATAAATTCGATTTATAGGAGATTAAGAGAGGAAGATATCATGAGTACTCCAAAACATATTGCTATTATTCTGGATGGCAATGGACGATGGGCAAAAAGTAAAGGGATGCCGAGAAACTATGGACATACAGTAGGCGCAAAAAATGTCGAAAATATATGTAAAGCGGCGGATGAACTGGGTGTAAAATATCTTACGTTATATGCTTTTTCAACAGAAAACTGGAACCGTCCTGAATCTGAAGTTAAAGCTCTTATGAAATTGCTTGAGAGTTATTTAAAAAACTGTATAAAAACAGCAGACAAGAATAACATGAGAGTAAGAGTTATAGGAGAAATAGGAAGACTGTCAGTGGATTTCCAAAATAAAATAAAAAAACTGGAGGAAGCTTCCGCTGTAAATACAGGACTTAATCTGACAATTGCGATAAATTATGGAAGCCGGGATGAGATGGTTCGTGCTGTCAAAAAAATGATGACGGATCATGATAATGGAAAACTTGATATAGACAAAGTGGATAACGATGTATTTTCATCATATCTTGACACAAAAGAACTGCCTGATCCGGATCTGATGATCAGGACAAGTGGTGAACAAAGGTTGTCTAATTACCTGCTGTGGCAGCTTGCGTATGCAGAATTTTATTTCACGGATGTTCCGTGGCCGGCATTTGATAAAGATGAACTTAAAAAGGCAATAGATGCATATAACAAAAGAGACAGAAGGTTTGGTGCCTTAAAAGAGGAGGAACAGGATGTTTAAGACGAGGTTGTTAAGTGGAATAGTATTGGTTATACTTGCTATTATACTTATAGTTACAGGAGGAGATGTTTTACTCTTTTCCACTTATATTATTTCATGCATCGGAATGTTTGAATTGTATAGGATATTTAAAATTGAAAAATCATTGCTGGCATATTTTAGTTATGCAGTGCTTCTGGTATTTTATTGCAGTTTAAGATGGCAGTTTTTAGATGATAAATTGCTTTTGTTTATGGGATACATGATCATGCTGATGTTTGTATATGTACTGTCATATCCAAAATACAGGGCAAAACAGCTCATGGCATCTTTTTTTGGCTTATTTTATGTAGGGGTAATGTTATCTTATGTTTACCAGATCCGCACATTAAATAACGGACTGTATCTGGCATTTTTGATCTTTTTATGTTCATGGGGATGCGATACATGCGCCTATTGTGTCGGGATACTTATTGGAAAGCACAAGATGGCACCTAAATTAAGTCCTAAAAAATCAATTGAGGGAGCGGTCGGAGGTGTAGTAGGTGCCGCACTTCTTACAGCGTTATATTGTACAATTTTAAGACAGCAGATGGGAACCGATGTGAAGGAAATATGTATTTTATCGGCTATAGCAGCTGTTGCCGGGCTGATTTCAATGGTTGGAGATTTGTGCGCTTCGGCAATAAAAAGAAACTATGATATCAAGGATTACGGACATCTTATTCCCGGACATGGAGGAATACTTGACAGATTTGACAGTATGATCATTACTGCACCGATCATATATTATTTATCATATTATTTTCTGACATAATTAAAAAGAAATATTCTGTTAGCTTCATAACATAAATATTAAAGAGGTTAAATAAAATGAGACATATATCAATACTTGGATCAACAGGTTCAATTGGGACACAGACGCTTGACGTGGTACGGGAACATGGTGATATAAAAGTATCAGCTTTGTCATGTGGCAGAAATATTAAACTGCTTGAAAAGCAAGCCAGGGAATTTAAGCCTTCACTTGTAAGTGTATGGGACAAAAACGATGCAGAGGAACTTAGGGTAAAACTTGCAGATACAGATATAAAGGTTTCTTATGGTATGGAGGGACTTATAGAATCTGCTACAATAGAAGATGCAGACATGATCGTCACAGCGATTGTCGGAATGCTTGGAATCCGTCCTACAATTGCAGCAATCAAGGCTAAAAAAGCAATCGCACTTGCAAATAAGGAGACACTTGTCACAGCAGGACATATCATAATACCGCTTGCAAAAGAATATGGTGTTCCTATATTGCCTGTTGACAGTGAACACAGTGCGATTTTTCAATCACTTCAGGGAAACAAGCACAATAAAATATCAAAGATCCTTCTTACAGCGTCAGGTGGTCCATTCAGAGGAAAAAATATTTCTGAACTGGAAAATATACAGGTTGAAGATGCCCTTAAGCATCCTAACTGGACAATGGGACGTAAAATCACCATTGATTCATCTACACTTGTAAATAAAGGTTTGGAAGTTATAGAAGCTAAATGGCTTTTTGGAGTTGGAACAGATAAAATAGAAGTTATTGTACATCCGCAAAGTGTGATCCATTCAGCTGTGGAATATGAAGATGGTGCAGTCATTGCTCAACTTGGAACACCTGATATGAGACTGCCTATACAATATGCTCTTTACTATCCTGATAGAAGAACTTTATCAGGAAAGAGACTTGATCTGTTTGATATAGGACAGCTTACATTTGAAAGACCTGACACAAATACGTTTAAGGGACTTTCTCTTGCAATTATAGCGGCTAAAAAAGGCGGCAATATGCCTACTGTTTTTAACGCAGCAAATGAGAAGGCTGTCGCACTGTTTTTGGATAAAAAGATAAAATATCTGGAAATAATAGATATAATCGAGCAGTCTATGAATGAAATTTCATATATAGACGATCCAAAAGTTGAACAGATACTTGAAACTGAAAAAATAACTTATGACTTCATAAGTAAAAGGTGGTAGATTTGAACATTATAAGTATAATTATTGCTATAATTTTATTCAGCATTATTGTTATTTTTCACGAACTTGGTCACTTTCTGCTTGCAAAGGCAAACGGAATAAAGGTAAATGAGTTCGGTCTTGGACTTGGGCCAACTCTTTTTGGAATACAAAAAGGAGAAACAAAATACTCTATCAAACTCCTTCCATTTGGTGGAGCATGTATTATGGAAGGAGAGGATGAAAGTTCACAGGACAATAGGGCATTTAATAATAAATCAGTGTGGGCGAGAATGAGTGTCGTATTTGCAGGTCCGTTCTTTAATTTTATTATGGCATTTATATTTGCGCTTATCATAATATGTGCTGCGGGTTATGATAGTCCTAAGATTTCTGGAGTTGTTGAGGGTTATGCAGCTGAAGAAGCCGGATTTAAGGCTGGGGATGAGATTGTAAAATTAAACAATACCAATATACATTTTTACAGAGAAATCAGCTTGTATTCGGTTCTGCATAAAGGAGAAGATGTAAAGGTAACATATCTTCGTGATGGAAAAACAGAGACTACTACGCTAAAACCGAAATATGATGAAGAACTGGGCAGGTATTTATATGGATTTACAGTATCAGGTGAGAGGACGAAAGTTAATTTTGGAAAATCACTTATATATAGTGGATATGAGGTAAAATACTGGATATATTCTACACTGGAAAGCCTTAAAATGCTCGTTACAGGAGGTGCTTCTGTAAACGATCTGAGTGGTCCTGTCGGAATAGTAAAGAATATAGGAGATTCTTACGAATCATCGGTAAGTACGTCCGGTTTCTGGTATGGTATGTTATCCATGCTAAGCTGGGGTGTACTTTTGTCAGCAAACCTTGGGGTAATGAACCTGCTTCCGCTTCCGGCTCTGGATGGAGGCAGACTTGTTTTTCTTATTGTCGAGGCAATAAGGCGCAAAAGAATAGATCCTGACAAAGAAGGCTATGTACATCTGGTAGGAATCGTTCTTTTATTGATCCTGATGGTTGTAGTTATGTTTAATGACATAAGAAAATTATTCATATAGGGAGATAAATGCAATGGAGACAAAAGTTGTTAAAATCGGAGATAGGATTATTGGTGGAAATAATCCTATATTGATACAGTCTATGACAAACACAAAGACTGAAGACATTACAGCTACTGTACAACAGATAAATGAACTTACAGAACTTGGATGCGATATTATAAGATGTGCGGTTCCGACAATTGAGGCAGCCGGAGCTTTAAAGGAAATAAAAAAGCAGATAAGAATTCCACTTGTTGCTGATATACACTTTGATTATAAACTCGCAATTGCAGCAATAGAAAATGGTGCAGATAAGATCAGGATCAACCCTGGAAACATTGGTAGTACAGAAAGGGTAAAAGCTGTTGTAGATGCTGCAAAAGAAAGAAATATCCCGATAAGGGTAGGGGTAAACAGTGGCTCTTTAGAGAAAGATCTTGTAGAAAAATATCATGGTGTTACAGCCGAGGGAATTGTCGAAAGTGCACTTGATAAGGTAAAGCTTATTGAAGACATGGGATACGATAATCTTGTAATAAGTATCAAGTCTTCAAATGTGATGATGTGTGTAAAAGCGCATGAACTTATAGCAACACAGACGGTGCATCCGCTTCATGTAGGGATAACAGAAGCAGGAACATTGATAAGTGGTAATATAAAGTCGGCAATCGGTCTCGGTCTTATATTAAACCAGGGAATCGGAGACACAATAAGAGTGTCGCTTACAGGAAGTCCACTTGAAGAAGTAAAGTCAGCAAAACTAATACTTAGAACACTTGGACTTAGAACAGGTGGAATAGAAGTAGTATCATGTCCTACATGTGGACGTACACAGATCGATCTGATAGGTCTTGCAAATAAGGTTGAAACTATGGTATCCGGCTATGATCTGGATATTAAAGTTGCAGTTATGGGATGTGTAGTAAACGGTCCGGGAGAAGCAAAAGAAGCGGATATAGGAATTGCCGGCGGAAAAGGTGAAGGCATAATCATTAAGCATGGCCAGGTATATAAAAAAGTACCTGAGAATGAACTGCTGCCTGCACTTAAGTATGAGTTAGATCATTGGAGTGAGTAATTTGATAAAATCATTTGGTGAAACTTTTCCAACATTAAAGGTTGATAGTGAGATGGAACATTTGCTGGAAAAAGCTTCTGTTACAAAGATAAGTGTTAATCATGCACGTAATCTGTATAGGATATATCTTACATCGGAAAGACTTATCTTTAAGAAAAATATATGGAAACTTGAAGAGGCAATTCAGAAGCAGATATTTAAAAGTAAAGATATATCTGTAAAGATAATTGAATCATATCAACTTTCAACGCAATATACGCCAAGAACACTGTTAGATGTATACAAAGACAGCATCCTGGATGAATTGAATTCACACAGTGTACTATTATATAATCTTTTACGTACAGCACAGTGGGAATTTACAGATGATACACATGTCACACTGACGATAGAGGAGACTATCATTGCAAAAACAAGGGGGAATACAATAATGGAATTCCTCGAAAAAGTTTTTTGCGAGCGGTGTGGAATGGATTTTATCATAAACATTAAATACGAAAAGCCAAAGATAAGTAAATATCGCAAAAATGCAGATAAACAGATCGAACAGGAAGTTCAGAATATAATAGCAAGGACTAAATTTGCTGTTGCTGGAAATGAAGATATCAAAACAGCAGAAAATCAGAATCAAAATGATGATGGAAGTATGTTTGTAGAGGCAGGTGTTTCCGAATCAAAAAATGACGGAAAAATGTCAGAAAAAGTAAAAAAAGAAAGAAAAGCACCAGAAACTTCAGATGATTCATCTAAAAATGATAGAAAATTTGAACGTAAATTCGAAAAACGTGGAGACTTCAGAAGAAAATACGATAATGATCCGGACGTGATCTATGGAAGAAATTTTGATGATGAGGAAATCACGATCGACAAGATAGACGGACCGATCGGCGAGGTAGTGATCAAAGGACAGATATTATCGGTTGAAACCCGTAACATAAGAAACGAAAAGACAATAATTATTTTTGCAGTTACTGATTTTACAGATACGATCATGCTTAAACTTTTTGTAAGGACCGAGGATGTTCCTGAAATCACAAAAGATGTGGCAGATGGAAAATTCATAAAAGTAAAGGGTGTTGTGACAGTAGATAAATATGATAGTGACCTATCCATTACATCTATTGCCGGAATAAAGAAAATACCGGATTTTACAACAAAAAGAGAAGATACTGCTGCAGAAAAGCGTGTGGAATTGCACTGTCATACAAAGATGAGTGATATGGATGGAGTATCTGATGTCAAAGATATCGTTAAATGTGCGATGCGATGGGGTCATAAGGCAATCGCCATAACGGATCATGGTGATGTACAGGCATTTCCTGATGCGAATCATACTGTAGATGATAAATTTAAGGTAATATATGGAGTTGAGGCATATCTTGTAGATGATACAAAGGACATAGTAGAAGAGGCCAAAGGTCAGAAACTAGATGATTCCTATGTTGTATTTGATATTGAAACGACAGGATTTAGTCCTGAAAAAAACAAGATCATCGAAATAGGTGCGGTAAAAGTCGTCGAAGGAAAGATTGTTGACAGATATTCAACATTTGTAAACCCACAGGTTCCGATCCCTTTCAGAATAGAAGAACTGACATCTATAAGGGATGATATGGTAGTATCTGCGCCGACGATAGATGTCATATTGCCAGATTTTATGGAATTTTGTAAAGACTGTATAATGGTTGCACATAATGCAGATTTTGATATGAGCTTTATAAAAAGAAACTGTGAGCTTCTTTCAATGCCATGCAATCCTACAATAGTGGACACAGTTGCACTTGCCAGAGTGCTGCTGCCACAGCTTAACAGATTTAAGCTTGATACTGTCGCCAAAGCTGTCGGTGTATCCCTGGATCATCACCATCGTGCGGTAGATGATGCAGCATGCACGGCGGAGATATTTGTAAAATTTATCCAGATGCTTAAGGACAGAGGCGTAGACAATCTGGATGAAGTAAACCAAATGGCGAAATCATCTGTAGAAATGATCCGCAAAATGCCTACATATCATGCGATAATATTGGCAACATGCGACCAGGGACGTACAAATCTGTACAGGCTTACATCGCTTGCGCATATCAAATATTATAATAAAAGACCGCGTATTCCTAAATCTGAATTTGTCAAATATCATGATGGGCTTTTGATAGGCTCTGCCTGCGAGGCAGGAGAACTCTACAGAGCAATCTTAAACGGAAGACCGCAGGAAGAGATAAACCGTCTTGTCAATTTTTATGATTATCTTGAAATACAGCCTCTTGGAAATAATGCGTTTATGGTAAGAGATGAAGATTCATCGATCGCTTCGGATGACGACCTTATTGCAATAAATAAACGGATTGTTAAATTAGGTGAAGAATTTGGAAAACTTGTTGTTGCGACATGTGATGTCCATTTCCTAAATCCGGAGGATGAGATATACAGGCGAATAATAATGGCTGGTAAGGGCTTTAAAGATGCTGATGAACAGGCACCTTTGTACCTTAGGACGACAGAGGAGATGCTAAAAGAATTTGAGTATCTGGGGAGCCAGAAAGCAGAAGAGGTTGTCATCACAAACACCAATAAAATTGCAGATATGTGTGAGAGGATTTCACCTGTAAGACCGGATAAATGTCCGCCGGTAATTGAAAATTCGGATGGAATGCTTCGTGATATATGTTATACAAAAGCACACAGAATGTATGGTGAAGAATTACCTCCGATCGTAAAGGAAAGACTTGATCGTGAACTAAATTCCATAATTTCGAATGGATACGCAGTTATGTATATCATCGCACAGAAACTTGTGTGGAAATCAAATGAGGACGGATATCTTGTCGGATCGAGAGGATCCGTAGGAAGTTCTTTTGTTGCAACGATGTCCGGTGTAACAGAAGTTAATCCTCTTCATGCACATTATCTGTGTACTCACTGCAAATATAGTGATTTTGACTCAGATGAGGTAAAAGCATATTCAGGACGTGGCGGCTGTGATATGCCTGACAAGATATGTCCAAAGTGTGGAAAACCATTAAGCAAGGAAGGATTTGATATTCCATTTGAGACTTTCCTCGGTTTTAAGGGAAATAAGGAGCCTGATATAGATCTTAACTTTTCAGGTGAGTATCAGGCAAAAGCCCATAAATATACAGAGGTTATTTTCGGGGAAGGACAGACATTTAAGGCAGGAACGATCGGAACACTCGCTGATAAAACCGCATTCGGATATATTAAGAATTATTATGAAGAGCGTGGCATAAGAAAAAGAAATTGTGAGATTGACAGGATCGTTCAGGGATGTGTCGGTGTAAGACGTACAACAGGACAGCATCCGGGAGGAATTGTTGTTTTGCCGATGGGTGAGGAAATAAATACATTTACGCCTGTACAGCATCCGGCTAATGATATGACAGTAGATATTACGACAACACATTTTGATTATCATTCGATCGATCACAACCTTTTAAAGCTCGATATCCTCGGACATGATGATCCTACCATGATACGAATGCTCCAGGATCTTACTGGAGTAGACCCTACAAAAATTCCTCTTGATGATAAGGCAGTTATGTCGCTTTTCCAGAATACTTCTGCGCTTGGGATTGAGCCGGAGGATATAGATGGATGTCAGCTTGGTGCGCTTGGGATACCAGAGTTTGGAACGGACTTTGCCATGGGCATGCTTATGGACACACAGCCAAAAGAATTTTCTGATCTGATCAGGATAGCAGGTCTTTCACATGGAACTGATGTCTGGCTTGGAAATGCGCAGACACTTATCGAAAATGGTACAGCAACAATTTCTACATGTATATGTACTCGTGATGATATCATGACATATCTTATCTCAATGGGACTTGAATCAGAGAGAGCTTTCAAAATAATGGAGGCAGTCAGAAAAGGAATGGTCGCAAAAGGCAAATGTAAGGATTGGCCTGAATGGAAGGAAGATATGATCGCACATGGTGTGCCCGACTGGTATATATGGTCGTGTGAAAAGATCAAATATATGTTTCCTAAGGCTCATGCTGCCGCATATGTTATGATGGCATGGAGGATCGCATATTGTAAGGTTTTTTATCCACTTGCATATTATGCAGCATATTTTTCTATTAGGGCAACAGGATTTTCGTATGAGCTTATGTGTCAGGGAAAAGAACGTCTGGAAAGTTATATGAAAGACTATAAAAAGCGTAAGGACACGCTTACAAACAAGGAGCAGGATACGTTTAAGGACATGAGGATAGTTCAGGAAATGTATGCGAGAGGATTCGAATTCACACCGCTTGATATATACACAGCGCATCCGAACAGGTTTCAGATCGTAGATGGAAAACTGATGCCCGCAATAAACAGTATTGATGGTCTTGGTGATAATGCGGCTATAGCAATAGCCGAGGCTGCTAAGGATGGACCATTCCTCTCAAAGGATGATTTCAGGGAGAGGACACATGTGTCCAAGACAGCAATCGAATTGATGAGTGACCTGGGATTATTCGGGGATATTCCGGAATCAAATCAGTTGTCACTGTTCGATTTTGGAGCATAAATGTATATGAAAAATAATAATGTCTAAAAGCGGAAAAAGTAACGAAAAGAGCCTGCAGATCAATGCGAAAAATCTACAGGCTCTTTTAATTTACTGTTCTTCGATGAAATCGATCTGATATTCATCCATATATTTGATGCGGGCAAGAGAATATACTTCATAACCCTGATCATTTAATTTTTCTCTTCCAGGCTGGAATGATTTTTCAATGAGGATTCCAATACCGGCAACTGTTGCATGTGCCATTCGAAGTAAGCGGATGGAACCTGTTGCGGCTTCTCCGTCTGCAAGGAAATCATCGATCAGGAGAACATGATCGTTTTCACTTATAACATCTTTTGAGAGACAAAGCTCGTAATGCTTTTCAGTAGTATATGAAGTGACCTCTGTCTGGTAAAGATCATTATGTAATGTTTTTGAAGGCTGCTTTTTTAATATAACAAGAGGTACACCCATTTCTATTGCAGTCATTAGAGCCGGAGCAATACCTGAACTTTCGATCGTTACAACTTTTGTGATCGCTTTGTCTTTGAAATGTGTCGCAAATTCTTTTCCTATGTCTGCCATAAGGACAGGATCTACCTGATGATTTATAAATTTATTAACCTTTAAAATATCTGTTCCGATGACAAGGCCATCTTTTAATATTCTGTCTTGTAATTCTTTCATTTTATTTACCTCATTTTTTATTTTTAGTATAGCATATTTATATAAAATTTAACACACTAATTATAGATTTGCGAATAAATATCTTCAACTATATGATCTAAAAATTCTTCACTTAAATCAGGATACCTGTCTTTTATTTTTGATGTTATGTAGTCTGAGCGTAAAAAATAGTCATCGCCCATTGCATTTACAGTATCACCATAACGTTCTATCAGCGTTGATCTGCAATTATCCATAAAATAGCTGACAGCCTCATTATATATATTGTCATTGTTTTTTGCTGTTGAAGCTATTTTTTTCAGTGCAAGAAATGAGCGTATTCCTATGATAAAAAAGATCAAAAGCATAAGTCCCATGACAGAAGAGAATATAGCTTTGTTTGTTATATCCATATTAAGAGGGATAATATCCAGGTCTACAAGTATTATAAGTATTGCGCCTGCAATGCTTACTCCGGTCAGTGTCTGGGCGGAAGATTTTGTCTCATAATATTTCTGATTTTCATCAACGTAAATTTTCATATAGCCTCCTTATTGTTTCAATTTATATATATGGTATAATGAACACATGAAAATTACAATATTATGTGTAGGAAAAGTTAAAGAAAAATTTTACCGGGATGCAATTTCGGAATATCAAAAGAGACTTGGCAGATATTGCAGGCTGCAGATCATAGAGGTGGCAGATGAAAAGACTATAGAGCAGGCATCAGTAAATGAAATAAATATAGTCAAAGAAAAAGAGGGAGAAAGGCTTATAAAAAATATTAAAGATGATGCCTATGTCATATGCCTTGCGATTGATGGAAAGCAGCTTGATTCCGTTGAATTGTCAAACAAAATGGATTATCTTGCTCTGAAAGGCAAAAGTCATATATGCTTTATAATAGGAGGCTCTTTAGGACTTTCAGATGAGGTGTTAAAGCTTAGTGATCTTAAGCTCAGCTTTTCAAAGATGACATTTCCGCATCAGCTGATGAGAGTAATCCTGCTTGAGCAGATATACCGTTCATACAGAATATCAAATAATGAACCTTATCATAAATAAATGCGTTAATACATATACTTACATATGAAAATAAAAAAGATAGCAGATTCATTTGAACTTCCAAAAGATATTGTTCTTGGAATACCGATCGTAACATGTTATGGCTCTGACCAGATGACGATAGAAAATCATAAGGGCATTCTTGAATTTAATGATAAATATATAAATGTAAGGGCGTTGGACTGTACAATTAAAATTACAGGGCGTAATCTGGAAATTAAAGAATTTGCTAAAGATATAATAATAATTTCGGGCTGTCTGGAAAGTATTCATTATGAGATTTGACGCTTATGTTAAACTTACACTTAGAGGAAACAGCATAAGAAGATTTATAAACCTTTGCACTGCCGGACATATAAAGCTGTGGGATATACGTTATATGAGTGAAAATAAATACGAGGTATGCTGTAAATGCAGCAGGTTGTGGGATATGAAGCCATATCTTGATAAAACCCATACATCTATAACAGTTTCCGAGAAAATGGGATACTATCATCTGGCAGCATGCCTTAAGAAGACAAGATGGATATGGGGCATTTTAATGAATGCACTTATCCTTATGCTCATATTATCCATAAGGATATGGAACATAAGGATAAATGGCAACAAATCACTGAGTGACATAACGATTATCGATTATGTAAATAAAAATAATGTGCCATATGGCTGTATTTCACAAAAAAATTATGCATGGCTTGAAAAAAGTATTGAAAACGAGTTTTCAGATGTAGTATGGTGTAGTATATACGTTGATGGAACAACCCTGATGATCGAAATTTCAGAGGGGATCACATATCCAAAATAAACTTTACAATAAATACATAGGAAGGTATAGCATGACATGAGTTTAAACGAGATATCTTTAAAAATACCTAACGAGCATATTACAAATGTGTTTGGACAATTTGATATATTTGCAAAAAAAATAGAGCGCACATTAAATGTAACAATAGTTCTGCGGGATGATATGATAAAAATAATCGGAACAGAAAATAACTGTCATGCTGCACAGGAGGTTTTCTGTCAGCTGATAGAATTATCTAAAAGAGGAAATGTTATAACAGAACAAAATGTGAATTATGCATTGGCACTTCTTGAGGAACATAAAGGAAATGCAATAGTAGAAATAGATAAGGACATAATATGTCATACTATAAACGGAAAACCTGTAAAACCTAAAACGATAGGGCAAAAACAGTATGTTGATGCAATCCGCAAAAAAATGATCGTTTTTGGAATGGGACCAGCCGGAACAGGTAAAACCTATCTTGCAATGGCAATGGCTATTACAGCCTTTAAGAATGAGGAAGTGGGGCGGATAATTTTGACAAGACCGGCGATAGAGGCGGGTGAAAAGCTTGGATTTCTGCCGGGAGATCTTCAAAGCAAAATAGATCCATACCTAAGACCTCTTTATGATGCGCTTTACCAGATAATGGGAGCAGAAAGTTTTCAGCGTAACATGGAGAAAGGCCTGATAGAGGTTGCACCTCTTGCCTATATGAGGGGGCGTACTTTGGATAATGCGTTTATTATTCTCGATGAAGCACAAAATACAACACCTGCACAGATGAAGATGTTTCTTACACGTATAGGATTTGGTTCAAAGGTTGTGGTAACAGGTGATGCGACACAAAAGGATCTCGCACCAGGAGCAAGATCAGGACTTGATGTTGCATTAAAAGTATTAAAAAATATTGATGATATCGGTATTTGCAAACTTACCAGCAAAGATGTCGTAAGGCATCCGCTTGTCCAGAAAATTGTACAGGCATATGATAATTATGAAAATAAACAGTCTGCAAAGACCAGAAAGCCGGGGAAAAATAATTGAAAGAAAAAATTTCATTCAGAAGAACGGTTTCACTTATCATTATCCTTATTTCGCTTCTTTTGCTATCGGGAGCTTTATGTCTGATAGGAAATTTTTATCCGGATGAGTGGATATGCATATTTTATATAGATATAATATTTTATCTTCTGCTCATATTTGAACTTGAGTATGAGAGATTAAGAAAGCAGATCGCAAATAATACAAAAACAGATTTTTTAAAACTGGCAATCGGATTTTTAGGAAACTGTATACTTATAGGTGGTTTTGCATTTCTTCCGGTGTATTGCAGACCGGTAATTTTTGTGGCTATCATAATGTGTTTTGCAGGTAACGAATATCTGGGATTTATATGTGGTACTTTTTTTAGTATTCTGCTCAGCGTAACTGTATCAGGCGATTATTATGAGCTTGTATCAGAAATGACACTTGTTATAGTAGGATCGATTCTTGCAAAAGCGTTAAAGGATAAAAAATTAAATAAGTTTGTGTATATTCTTACCATATGCCTTAACATAGTTATTCCAAATATTTTTTATTATATGTCGGACAAGGAATTTTCTATGAAAATTATTATGTATGGTGGTATAATAGGTATCTTGTCGGCTGTAGTTGCGTTTATATGCTCAAACAGTATAAAGGTCATGAGTGATGATGAAATAAATGACATACTGATTGATATAATAACAGATACATATCCGGAAGTTGCCGAGGTTAAAAAATATTCAATGACAGAATATAAGCATGCTGATTTTGTATCAACAATTGCGTTCCGTGCAGCAAAGGCAGCAGATCTGGATGCAAATCTGTGTGCAGCGGCCGGATTTTATTACAGGCTTGGACAATGGCAGGGAAAACCATATGTAGAAAATGGAGTTTTAAGAGCTGAAAGGCTGTGTTTTCCTGAAAAACTCATAAACATCCTGCAGGAATATTACGGCGAAGAGGTAAAACCACAAAGCCCTGAGTCAGCTCTTGTAAATATGGTCGATTCACTTGTTGTAAAACTTGATAAAATAAAACAGGAAGTCGGACAAAGTGAATGGAATCATGAAATAATAATAGTACAGCTGTTAAATGAACTTTCTGAATCCGGATTATATGATGAATCCGGTCTTAGCATGAATCACTTTTTAAAGATCAGAAAATATCTGACAAAGGAGGAACTTCTTAAATGAGTTTTTATTTAGAAGAAGAAATAAAACCGGATTTTGATTTTGACTATGAAAAGGTCGCAAAGGAGGTTGTGGAGTTTTGCCTTTCCCATGAAAACTTCCCTTATGAGGCTGAAATAAATCTGACGTTGACAGATGATGAGGGAATCCATAAAATAAATAAGCAGTTCCGGAATATTGACAGGGCAACAGATGTATTGTCATTTCCGATGCTTTCATATGATGCGCCGGGAGATTTTTCTTTTCTTTCCGACGAGAATGAAGATGATTTCAATCCCGATACAGGGGAAGTTATACTTGGTGATATAATCATTTCGGTAGACAAGGTTAGAGAACAGGCCGAAAATTATGGACACAGTAAAAAAAGAGAATTTGCTTTTCTTATAACGCATAGTATGTTACATTTATTTGGTTATGATCACATGCAGCCGGATGAGGCTTTGGTTATGGAAAGAAAACAGCATGTTATTTTAGATGAACTAAACATTCCACGCCAAAATGAAGAGATTACAGAGGTTTAAAAATGGCTAAAAAAAATAAAGGTGCCGGAAACGCCCTTGTTCAGGGATCGATTCTGGCTATAGCATCGATAATAAGCAGGATAATAGGTTTGATCTATCGTATACCAATGCAGAATATCTTAGGAGATATAGGTATAGGATATTATTCCACAGCGTTTGAAATATATAATGTTATGCTTATCATATCATCGTACAGTCTGCCTACAGCTGTGTCAAAGATGGTTTCGGCACAGATGGCAAAGAAAAACAGAAGACAGACTTATCAGATTTTAAAATGTGCATTGCTTTTTGCAACGACAACAGGAACAATCGTTGCGCTGATATTGTTTTTTGGCGGTGAATTTTTTGCAACGACGCTGCTTAACACACCATTTAGTATTTTTGCATTGAAGATTCTTGCTCCAACACTTCTGGTTGTTGCGATATTAGGTGTTCTGCGTGGTTTTTTTCAGGGACTTGGAACAATGATGCCAAGTGCTGTTTCACAGATAATAGAGCAGGTTGTAAATGCAATCGTAAGCGTATGGGCTGCCTATGTTCTCTACCGTACAGGATCAAGGATCGGTGCCATACTTGGAGATAAGGAACATTATGCAGCGGCGTATGGCGCTGCGGGCGGTACACTGGGAACTGCGCTCGGTGCAGTTGCGGCACTTATATTTGTTATATTTATATATATGATATATATGACTTTGTTTAAAAAACAAATGAAAAGGGAACGCAACGTTTCTGTTGATTCACTTGGATATACTATGAAGGTGCTTATCGTTACTGTTATACCGGTTCTTTTAAGTACAACGATCTATAACATAAGCAGTATAATAGATCAGGGTGTATTTAAACAGGTTGCTCTTTTGCAGGGATATAGCCAGAATGACATAGATGTGTGGTGGGGAATATATACAGGTAAGTTTAAATTACTTATAAATGTTCCTATATCGATCGCTTCTGCTATGGCTGCATCATTTGTTCCTGTGTTGACAGGCTCGTATGCAAGACGTGATATGGAAGATGTCAGAAATCAGATAAATCTTTCTACAAGATTTGTAATGGTTGTTGCTTTTCCATGTACAGTAGGACTTGCTGTATTGGCAACTCCTATTTTTAATCTGTTATTTAACGGAACGAGACAGACAAATGATATTTCATCATGCATGATGTGGATAGGAGCGGTATCGGTTCTTTTTTATGCAATGTCCACTCTCTCGAATGGTCTGCTTCAGGGAATTGACAGACTTAAAGTTCCTGTAATTAATGCAGCTATAGCACTTGGTGCGCATGTCATAGTACTGGTTGCACTTATGCTGTTTTTCAGGCTTAATATTTATGCAGTTGTGCTTGCAAATGCATTTTTTGCGCTCCTTATGTGCTTCTTAAACAGCAGTGCATTAAAAAAATATAGTGGTTTTGAACAGGAGATAAAAAAGACGTTCATTATCCCGGCGATATGTTCAATATTCATGGGCGCTGCAGCATTTGTGATCTACTTCCTGCTGGATCATGTGCTTATAATGATTGGTGGAAGGATAAGAAATGCAATAGCATTTGTGATAGCATTTGTGGTTGCTGTTATCGTATATGCGATCACATTGTTACTGTTTAAAGGATTATCCGAAGATGAAATAAGAAAATTCCCTAAGGGAATGACAATTATCAGATTCGCAAAGAAATTTCATCTTCTTTAAAAATAAAAAGGCATAAAATAATAAAAAATACAGATACTGATTCAGAGGTGATGTGCATGAAGAATAAAATCAGTATCTGTATTTTAGTGGTTTTGGGAATATTATTGACTGTTTGGGTGTTAGAGTCGATCGACAATAGAATTTCACAAAAACAAAATAACGAGGATACACAGATACAAATTGCTGAAACACAGTCAAAGGAAGTATCAAAAGTTGTCATATCGTATGAATATATAGTAAAAAATGATAATGGTATGATCACAGTATATAAAAATTATGGCACAGACAAATTTTTTGATACAGGTGTATACTACAATGAACTTCCGGAGGATATCAAGTCCAAAATAAATAATGGATTTGGTTTTGAAACAGAAAGTGAATTATATGATTTTCTGGAGAGCTATTCAAGTTGACTGGTTGAATGTTTTACTTTCCTATGCTAAAATAATTCAGTTAAAAAGAGGTAAAAGATGAATGATATTACAATAATCGGAGCTGGACCGGCCGGAATGATGGCGGCTATTACTGCGGCAAGGCGTGGGGCCGGGATCGTGCTTCTTGAACAGAATACAGATATAGGAAAGAAGCTTCTTTCAACAGGAAACGGCAAATGTAATTATACAAACAAAAAAATGGACAGCAGTTGTTTTAATGGCAGCATAAGACTTATAAAAAATGGTCTGAGTGTCTTTAATGAAAATGATACAATAGCTTTTTTCGAAGAACTGGGAATACCTGCGTATGATAAAAACGGGTATATATATCCAAATTCAAAACAGGCAGCTTCTGTTGTTGCAGCTCTTAGGATGGAAATGATGAGCCTTAAAATAGATGTAAGAACATCTTTTAAGGTTACAGATATTAAAAAAACTGATAAAGGATATGTAGTTTTTTCAGAAACCGATAAAGTAGAGTCAAAAAAGCTTATTATTGCGGCTGGATTAAAGGCAGCTCCGAAACTCGGAAGCGATGGCAGCATGTTTAAGATTATAGAATCACTTGGACACAGATTTTTGCCTGTAGTTCCTGCTTTATGTGGTTTTTACTGTGAAGGTCTTAAATTTAATAAAACAGCAGGCGTAAGATGTGACTGCGCACTTACGCTTCATACATCGGCAGGAAACTCCTTATGCAGTGAGGGTGAACTTCAGATAACAGATTATGGAATGTCAGGAATTCCTGTTTTCCAGATAAGCCGCTATGCATCTATGGACATAAAAAATGGCAATACACCCAGACTTGAAACAGATTTCATGCCTCGGATGAGCGATGATGAATTGTTAAAATACTTAAGGAAGCGTGTAGCCTGCGTGAAAGATAAACGATCAGTAAATGAGATGCTTAATGGTATTTTAAATCAAAAGCTTATGCTTGAGCTTATTCATCAAAGCAAAATATCGCCGGATAAAAAGGCTGCCATGCTGGATGATAAAGATTTAAATAAGCTTGTCAGCGTGATGAAACATACATATGTTTACATGAAAAAGCCACGGAGTTTTGAATTTGCACAGATATGTGCAGGTGGAATAGATACAAAGCAGATAGACCCATGTACACTTAGCTCAAAAGTATGTGACAATCTCTATTTTGCAGGAGAAATACTTGATGTAGATGGTATCTGTGGAGGATACAATTTACAATGGGCATGGACAAGCGGTTATATAGCAGGAATGGAAAGCAGTAAATGATAAGGATAAATCAGATAAAATTACCAATTGACCACACACAGGGACAATTAAAAAATAAGATAAAAAAGATTTTAAAACTTAGATCAGATGATTTTAGTTACAAAATATTAAAGAAATCTATAGATGCCAGAAAAAAGCCGGAATTGTTTTATATCTATTCTGTGTCGGTTGAGATCGACAATGAAACGCATCTTGTTGGCAGATTACATAATCCTTCAGTAATGTTATATAAGGAAAACAGGTATAGCCTTCCTGAGAATGGAGAGAATTTTTTGAACAGCCGGCCTGTTATAGTGGGCGCCGGACCTGCAGGGCTGTTTTGTGCCTACATTTTATCGCTTAAAGGGTTTGCTCCTATTGTTATCGAAAGAGGAAGCAGGGTTGACAAACGAAAAAGAGATGTTGAGAATTTCTGGAACACGGGAATTCTGGTGCCGGATTCAAATGTCCAGTTCGGAGAGGGCGGAGCCGGAACATTTTCAGATGGAAAGCTTAATACATCAGTAAAAGATCCAGGTGGACGGAATAATTTCGTGCTGGAAACTTTTGTTAAATTTGGGGCAAAAAGTGATATATTATATGACAATAAACCACATATAGGAACAGACATACTGGCGGATGTTATTGTAAACATGAGAAAAGAATTGGAAAACAATGGCACTACATTTATGTTTGATACACTCGCAGATGGATTTGAAATTTCAGACGGCAGAATATGTTCAGTAAATGCTTCCGGTCAGAAGATAAATACAGATGTATGTGTTCTGGCACTTGGACACAGCTCAAGGGATACATTTTATAAACTTCATGATCTCGGAATAGACATGCAGTCCAAAAATTTTGCGGTCGGGTTCAGGGTAGAACATCCACAGGAAATGATAAATGAAGCTATGTATGGAAAAAATCATGACATCAAATTACCAGCAAGTCCATATAAGGTAACTTCTAATTTCCCCGGAGGAAGAGGTGTATACTCATTTTGTATGTGTCCCGGAGGATATGTAGTAAATTCATCCTCTGGTGAAGGAAAAACTGTTGTTAACGGGATGAGTTATTCTGGAAGAAATGGGAAAAATGCCAACAGCGCCATAATTGTTTCGGTGACAGACAAGGATTTTGGTGCGGATGATGCACTTGCAGGCATAAGATTTCAGGAAAAACTAGAAAGAAAAAATTATGAGCTTGGAAACGGTAAAATCCCACAGCAGCTGTTTGGAGATTTTTGCCAGAATACTATTTCGACATCTTTTGGAAATTTTAACACCCAGACCAAAGGTAAAACTGTGTTTGCAAAGTTGAACGGGCTTATGAATGATGAAATGGAAAAGTCTTTCATACTCGGAATGCAACATTTTAGTCATATGGTACCAGGATTTGACAGAAAAGATGCAATTCTGTCCGGCATGGAGACCAGAACATCTTCTCCTGTCCGTATGATAAGAAACGAAAATTTAGAGAGCAATATAAGAGGAATGTATCCTTGTGGGGAAGGAGCAGGTTATGCGGGAGGAATTACATCTGCAGCTATTGATGGGATAAAGGTAGCTGAGGCGATAGTAAAAAAATACAAACCTGATTAACCGGAAGAGAGGAATACAAAAGTGGCTGATGTAACACCAATGATGCAGCATTATCTGCAGACAAAAGAAGAATATAAGGACTGTATATTATTTTACAGACTAGGTGATTTTTACGAGATGTTCTTTGATGACGCAAAGATCGTATCAAAGGAGCTTGAACTTACTCTTACAGGGAAAAGCTGTGGTCTTGAAGAACGTGCGCCTATGTGCGGAGTTCCGTTCCATGCCGCAGAATCATACATTAACAGACTTGTATCAAGAGGATATAAAGTCGCAATATGTGAGCAGATGGAAGACCCTAAGCTTGCAAAGGGAATCGTAAAAAGAGAAGTTATACGGGTTGTGACACCTGGTACAAATACCGACATGGCTTCGCTTGACGAAGCAAAAAACAACTATATAATGTCTATAGTCTATACAGAGGATAAATATGGCATAGCTGTTTCTGATGTCACCACAGGTGATTTTTGTACAACGGAAGTGGACAATGAAAGAAAACTTCTTGATGAGATAAGCCGTTTCTGCCCTTCAGAGATTATATGCAATGAAGCATTATATATGAGTGGAGTGGATATTGATGATTTGAAAAACAGGCTGGGGATAACAATATCAGCACTTGATTCGTGGTATTTCGGGGATCAGCTTGCAAAAGAAACTCTTCTTACACATTTTCATGTGCAGTCACTTATAGGTCTTGGGATTGCGGATTATGATAGCGGAGTTATTGCATGCGGTGCGCTTCTTAAGTATCTCTATGAAACGCAGAAAAATTCACTTGATAATATTCTTGAAATACATCCGTATTCAATCGGAAAATATATGATCATAGACAGCTCGTCCAGACGGAATCTGGAGCTTGTAGAAACACTTCGTGAGAAACAAAAAAGAGGTTCATTGTTATGGGTTCTTGACAAAACAAAGACGGCCATGGGGGCAAGACTTTTAAGATCATATGTTGAGCAGCCTCTTATAGAAAAATCGGAAATAATAAAACGCCAGAATTTTATAGAGGCGTTAAATAAAAGTGAGATAACAAGGGATGAACTGAGAGAATATTTAAATCCTATATATGATCTTGAACGTCTTATAACAAGAATTACATATCAGTCAGCTAATCCAAGGGATTTGATTGCATTCAGAAACTCAATAAAAATGCTTCCACCTATAAAAACACTTCTGAAAGATATAAAGTGCAAGCTTGTAAGTGAGATAGACAGTGATTTTGATGTTCTTGATGATCTGTGCCTGCTGCTTGATCAGTCGATACAGGAAGAACCACCTATATCTGTACGTGATGGCGACATAATAAAAGAAGGCTACAGCGAGGAAGTCGACAAACTCCGTGCTGCAAAAACAAAGGGAAAAACGTGGCTTGCAGAACTTGAAGCTTCTGAAAAAGAAAAGACCGGGATCAAAAATCTGCGCATAAAATACAATAAAGTATTTGGCTATTATCTTGAGGTTACAAATTCATATAAAGATCTTGTGCCTGATTATTATGTTAGAAAACAGACGCTTACAAATGCTGAAAGATATATAACACCGGAATTAAAAGAACTTGAAGATACGATCCTTGGGGCGGAAGACCGCCTCACATCGCTTGAATACGAGTTATTCAGGCAGGTACGGGATAAGATCGCACAATCTGTTTCGAGGATTCAAAAGACAGCCCGTGCCATTGCAAAGATGGATGTTTTTGCATCGCTTGCCCTTGTTGCAGGCCAGAACAATTATTGCAAGCCGAAAATAAATGAAAGTGGGATAATAGATATTAAAAACGGGCGTCATCCTGTAGTCGAAAAGATGACAACGAACGATATGTTTATAGATAACGACACATATCTTGATCCTGATAAAAACCGGATTTCTATAATAACAGGTCCGAATATGGCAGGAAAATCGACATATATGAGACAGAGTGCTCTTATCGTGCTTATGGCACAGATAGGAAGCTATGTTCCTGCATCCTCGGCAAATATAGGAATTGTAGACAGGATATTTACGAGAGTCGGAGCCTCAGATGATCTTGCTTCAGGACAAAGTACTTTTATGGTCGAGATGAATGAGGTTGCCAATATTTTAAGAAATGCAACATCAAAATCATTGCTTATACTTGATGAGATAGGCCGGGGAACAAGTACTTTTGACGGACTAAGTATAGCATGGGCGGTTGTAGAACATATAAGCAATCCAAAACTTTTAGGTGCAAAGACATTATTTGCAACACATTATCATGAACTTACAGAGCTTGAAGGCAAGCTTGACAGTGTAAATAATTATTGTATTGCAGTAAAAGAAAAGGGAGATGACATAGTTTTCCTTCGTAAAATCGTAAAGGGCGGTGCTGATAAGAGTTATGGAATACAGGTGGCAAAGCTTGCAGGGCTTCCGGATTCTGTAATAGAGCGGGCAAAGGAAATTGTTGAACAGCTTCTGGCAAACGACATAACAGAGACTGTAAAAAATATTTCAGTGGAAACAGGTTCAAAAAAACACAGCAGGAAGCAGCATCTCGATGAAGTTGATATGACACAGATTTCTCTTTTTGATACGGTAAAGGATGATGACATAATTGAGGAACTTAAAAATATCGACATTGGAAATCTGACACCACTTGATGCGCTTAACAAATTATACCAGCTGCAGAATAAAGTTAAAAACCGCTGGTAGGAAGGAGGATGATCATATATGCCAGATATTGCAGTCCTAAATCAGGAGACAATAGATAAAATAGCTGCCGGCGAAGTTGTAGAAAGACCATGTTCAGTGGTAAAGGAACTTGTAGAAAATGCTATAGATGCAGGATCGAGTGCAATAACTGTCGAGATAAAAGAAGGTGGGATTTCTTTTATAAGAATTACAGATAATGGATGTGGAATACAAAGGAACCAGGTTCCGCTTGCATTTTTACGTCACAGTACAAGTAAGATAAAGAACGCAGAAGATCTTCTTACAGTAAAATCCTTAGGCTTCAGAGGCGAAGCTTTATCAAGTATCGCTGCTGTGGCAAGAGTTGAACTGATCACAAAAACTTATGATGAGCTTACTGGCACCCGTTATGTCATAGAAGGTTCAAAAGAAATAACAAACGAAGAGATCGGTGCGCCGGATGGAACTACCTTTATAGTAAAAGATCTGTTTTATAATACGCCTGCAAGAAGAAAATTTTTAAAGACGGCAACGACAGAGGGCGGCTATATAAGTGATATGGTCGAAAAACTTGCATTGTCGCATCCGAATATATCGTTTAAATTTATAAACAATAATCAGACAAAGCTGCATACATCGGGTAACGGAAACCGTAAGGACATAATATATCATATATTTGGCAGAGACATATCATCTTCACTTCTTCCGGTTGATTTTGAATGTGAATATTTCAAACTGGAAGGATTTATAGGAAAACCGGTAATAACAAGAGGAAACCGTAATTATGAAATTTATTTTATAAACGGACGTTACATAAAAAGTTCACTGCTTTCAAAGGCTATAGAGGAGGCATATAGGAATTTTCTTATGCAGCACCAATATCCGTTTACAGTTTTGTATTTTACATTTTATAGTGAACTGGACGTAAATGTCCATCCTACAAAAATGGAACTTCGATTTGATAACAATAACGAAGTATACGTTGAACTGTGCGATGCGATATATAAGCTTCTTTCACATAAAGAGATGATTCCTGAGGTTCCGGTCGGCTCAAATGATAAGCCGGCAAAAATCATACATAAATACGAAGAACCCATTCCTGAACCATTTGAAAAAAGAAGGATCAATGATATCGCTGCATCAGCTGCCATGGATAATGCAATTATAAAGCATAGTCCGGGAACATATGAATTTGATGACAAAAAAATAAGACCGATCCAGACTGTGTCAGAAAAATTTGAACCATTTGGTACAAAAAGTGAAAATGCAAATAAAAAAGAAGAAACACAGGAAACGGAAAATAATGTAATAAGCAATCCTTCCCAGCAGACACTGGCTGATATTGATAAAGAGTTTATGACCCAGGCTTCACGCAAACAGTTTAATATAATCGGACAGCTTTTTAAAACGTACTGGCTCATTGAATTTGAGGATAAGCTTTTTATTATTGACCAGCATGCAGCCCATGAAAAAGTTTTATATGAGCGCACGATGGCAAGACTTAAAGAAAAGGACTTTACATCCCAGACTATCAGTCCGCCGATCATCCTGAGCCTTGATTCAAAGGAAAGCGCAATGCTTGAAAAATATAGTGCACAGATCCGGCAATTTGGTTATGAAGTGGAGCATTTTGGTGGTAAAGAATATATGATCAGTGCTGTGCCGGACAATCTGTTCCATATCGACATGAAAGATCTATTTATTGAAATGCTTGACGATTTTTCAAATCTGACGGGAAGACAGACACCGGATCTTATAATAGAAAAGGTCGCAAGCATGTCATGTAAAGCGGCAGTAAAAGGAAATGACAAGCTTTCTCTTCCAGAGATAAATGAACTTATAGATGAACTTTTATCTTTGGACAATCCGTATAACTGCCCACATGGACGCCCTACGATAATTTCTATGAGTAAATATGAAATAGAAAAAAAATTCAAGAGGATTATATAAATGGAAAAACAACCTATGGTCATTCTTACAGGACCAACTGCTGTTGGAAAAACCAATCTTTCAATCGAACTTGCCAAAAGAATAAATGGTGCTATAATATCGGCAGATTCAATGCAGGTATATAAATATATGGATATAGGTTCTGCAAAGATCATGCCACAGGAAATGCAGGGAATAAAGCATTATCTAATAGATGAGCTGCTGCCTTCGGATGAATTTAACGTGTTTATTTTTAAAAAAATGGCAAAAAAGGCGCTTGAAGAAATTTATTCAAATGATCAGATCCCTATAATAGTCGGTGGAACAGGTTTTTATATACAGGCATTGCTGTATGATATTGATTTTACAGAACAGGACACAGATATAGCATATCGAAACAAGCTGAGTGAGTTTGCAGCAGTAAATGGAAATCATGCACTCCATGAGATGCTTAAAAATATAGATCCTGTTTCGTATGAAACAATACATGAAAATAATGTAAAACGTGTTATAAGGGCACTCGAATATTACCATAACTGCAGCGAGCCTATTTCAAAGCATAATGATAGTGAAAGACAAAAAGAATCACCTTATAATTTTGCATATTTTGTATTAAATGATGAAAGAAAAAGATTATATGACAGAATCGATAAAAGAGTAGACATTATGGTTGAAAATGGTCTTGTTGAAGAGGTAAAAAAGTTAAAAAATATGGGTTATACGAGTGATATGGTTTCTATGAAAGGCATAGGCTATAAGGAAATACTTAACAGCCTTGATGGAGCATATGATATTGATGAGGCCGTTGAAAAAGTAAAGCAGGAATCAAGACGATTTGCCAAACGCCAGCTTACATGGTTCAGACGGGAAAAAGAAACGATATGGCTTGAAAAAGAAGAATATTCATATGATGATAATAAAATATTAAGTAAAATTAAAGAAATACTTGAGGAAAAGAGGATTATAATTTGTTAGAACAAATGTATAAGGAACTTGGAATATCAAAACCTGTTCTTGATTTCGGAAAAAAATGCGAAGATGAATTAAAAGAAAGATTTTTAAAGATTGATGAGAACGCAGAATTAAACCAGCTTAAGGTAATAAATGCAATGCAGAAAAACAAAGTCAGTGCTGAATGCTTTAATATGTCAAGCGGATATGGGTATAATGATCTTGGAAGAGATACACTTGAAAAAGTATATGCTGACTGTTTTAAGGGCGAGGATGCACTTGTAAGACCACAGATAACATGTGGAACACATGCACTCGCACTTGCGCTTATGTCGAATCTGCGCCCGGGAGATGAGCTTTTGTCACCTGTCGGAAAACCATATGATACACTTGAGGAGGTTATCGGAATACGTCCATCAAAAGGTTCACTCTCTGAATATGGTGTTACATATTCGCAGGTTGATCTTCTGCCTGACGGAGAATTTGATTTTGAGGGTATAAGAAAAGCTGTCAATGAAAAAACTAAGCTTGTAACTATACAAAGATCCAAAGGATATGCCACAAGACCAACCTTATCTGTAGAGCGCATAGGAGAACTTATCAAATTTATAAAAGAAATCAAACCGGATGTAATATGCATGGTTGATAACTGCTACGGAGAATTTGTCGAAGACAGGGAACCACTTGAGGTCGGAGCAGACATGATAGTTGGCTCACTGATCAAAAATCCGGGTGGCGGGCTTGCTCCTATAGGCGGATATATCGTAGGGAAAAAGGAATGTGTTGAGAATGCTGCATACAGGCTTACATCTCCGGGACTCGGAAAAGAAGTCGGGGCATCACTTGGCGTGATACAATCTTTCTATCAGGGTCTGTTTTTATCTCCGACAGTTGTAAGTGGGGCATTAAAAGGTGCAATTTTCGCAGCAAAAATATACGAAAAACTTGGATTTAAGGTTGTACCTGACGGAACAGAAAGCAGACATGATATTATCCAGGCTATAGAATTTAATAACAGGGATGCGATGATCGCATTTTGTGAAGGAATACAGGCAGCAGCACCTGTTGACAGCTATGTAACACCAGAGCCATGGGCGATGCCGGGGTATGATTGTGATGTCATAATGGCAGCAGGCGCATTTGTTCAGGGATCATCAATTGAATTATCCGCAGACGGACCTGTAAAGCCTCCGTATGCCGTTTATTTCCAGGGAGGACTTACATGGTATCACGCAAAACTTGGAATTTTGATGTCTTTACAAAAACTTTATGAGAGAAATCTTGTTAAGCTTGATTAGGTATGCTAAAATTAAAACACCGTTTTTAAGAGAGCGGAAAGGAATAAATGCAAAAAAACAACCTGATCAAAAATTTACCAATATCAGAAAGACCATATGAAAAATTTTTAAAGTATGGTTCTAAGGCGCTTTCTGATGCAGATCTTTTGGCTATTATCATAAAGACCGGCACAAGAGATTTAAGTTCTCTGGATATTGCTAAATCAATTTTAAGACAAAAACAGGGCAATCTTTTGAATCTGTATGAGATGTCTTTTGAGGAGCTCATGGACTTTCCGGGAATAGGAAAGATCAAGGCGATCCAGCTTAAGGCAGCTGCAGAATTATCAAAAAGAATTGCAAGCACAAGCAGAGGTTATACTCTTAAGATGAACAGCCCTGCATCTATTTCAGATTATTATATGGAACAGATGAGGCACCTTAGGGAAGAAATAGTTTTATGCGCATATTTTGACTCAAAAGGAGTATTCCTTGGAGACAAGATCATATCTAAGGGTTCCATTACATCCTCAATGGTTGTTATAAGTTCTGTTTTTAAAGCAGCACTTGAAAAGAATGCACAAAGAATCGTACTGCTGCATAATCATCCAAGCGGAGATGCTTCTCCAAGCCGTGATGATATTTCTGTAACAGATAATTTGTGTCAGGGTGCGAAGATACTTGGAATTGAGTTTGGCGATCATATAATAATTGGTGATAACAAATATTATAGTTTTTTTGAAAATAATCTTATATAAACAGAAGACGAGGTAATCAAACATGAGTAACAATGTATATGGCATTGATTTAGGTACAAACAATTTTAAAGTGTATTCTAAAGCATCAGGTAAAACCATGCTTGAAAAGAATACGATCGCACTGATCAATAAGGATGAAATATATGCATATGGTGACAGTGCATACGCAATGTACGAAAAAGCTCCGGAAACGATCAATGTGGTTTTCCCGGTTGTTGAAGGTGTAATCGCAGATTATAACTTCCTCCAGAAAATGATATTTGATTTTCTTGAGCATAAGATGAAAGCAAGAATTAAAAATGCAGAATTTATCGTAGCGGTTCCAACGGATATCACTGATGTTGAAAAACGTGCATTTTATGAGCTTTTTTATAAAAGTAAATCAAAGCCTAAAAAGGTTATGCTGTGCGAAAAACCAATTGCAGATGCAGTCGGACTTGGCATAGATGTCAATGAACCTACAGGTGTTATGATTGTAGACATGGGAGCAGACACAACAGAAATTTCTGTTATTTCACTTGGAGGACTTGTTTTGAGCGACCTGTTACATTTTGGTGGTAACAGAATTGATGAGTCTATTATTTCTTATGTGAGAAAAGAGTTTAACCTTGTTATAGGTCAGAAGACCGCTAAATCATTAAAAGAAAATATCGGCTCTGCACTTCCGGGAAGAGAAGAAAAAATGATGATAGTAGGGCGTGACGTAGTAAGCGGGCTTCCTATCGAAATGGATATCTCAGCAGAAATTGTTTATGAGGCTATGAAGTCTAATTTAGAATCTATCTGTACATCAATAAAAATGATCCTTGAAAAGACTCCGCCAGAACTTGCTAAGGATATAATCCATTCAGGAATATATATCACAGGCGGTGGCTCAAAGCTTAATGGGCTGGATAAATTATTTGAACAGATTACAAATATAAAGATCATAGAAAGTGAGTTCCCGGATGAAAGCTCAGTGCGCGGACTCGTAAAGATTGTTTCAGATTCTAAATATAAACGTCTTCCGTTTAGCATTAAAAAATAATTTACAGAGGCTCATATGAAAAGAAAGTATCGAAATACAAACAAAAAATTACCAACTAAATATGTATTGCTTATATTGACAACTGTTTGTTTTGTTGCGATCCTTTTAAGCCTGACACTTAATATATCTGGCGGACCATTGAAAAATGTTGCCGGATATATTTTTGTGCCTATGCAAAAGGGAATAAATAATATAGGCACGACATTATCAGATAAGGCAAACGATTTTAAGACACTTGGTGAAGTAATGAAGGAAAACGAGGAATTAAAAGCCCAGGTTGAGGATCTTACGACACAGCTTAACACGAACAAACTTGAGCAATATGAACTGGATAATTACAGGGAGCTTTTAGAACTTGATGCAAAATATCCTTCATACAATAAGGTTGCAGCCAGTGTCATTGCAAAAGATAGTGGAAACTGGTTTTCAACCTTTACGATTGATAAAGGAAAAAATGACGGGCTTGATGTGAATATGAATGTAATAGCCGGAAGCGGACTTGTAGGAATAATTACTGACGTAGGTCCTAATTATGCAAAAGTAAAGTGTATAATAGACGACTCAAGCAATGTCAGCGGCATGGTTTCGACAACAGAGGATAACCTTACGGTATCCGGAAGCATTAAATCCATGAATGAGAAAAAGGTTATAACTTTTTCGGAATTAAAGGATGATGATGATCAGGTCAAAGAAGGAGATCCTGTTGTCACATCATATGTTTCAGACCTTTATCAGCAGGGGATCCTCATCGGATATGTAACATCAGTTGAAAATAATTCAAATAATCTTACAAAGTCAGGAACTATAACTCCGGTTGTTGATTTCGAACATCTTGAAAATGTACTCGTTATAACAGATATAAAGAGTGTAAAAAACGAGTCTGCGGATAAATCAGGGAATCAGACTGAATCGACCGAACAGGCTAAATAGGATTGGAGATATAAATGAGGCGTAAAGTTACTCTGTTTTTTATAATATGCATATGTTTTTTGCTGCAGACTACTGTGTTTAAAGCATTAACCTTTGCAAATATTTCTCCCAACCTTTTAATAATCGCAGTTTCTTCTTTTGGATTTATGCGTGGAAGAAAAGAAGGAATGTGGGTTGGATTTTTTTGTGGATTACTTATTGACATTTTTTTCGGTAATTTAATCGGAATATATGCTTTAATCTATATGTACATTGGTTTTATAAATGGTTTTTTCCAAAAAAGATTTTATCCTGATGACATAAAATTGCCAATGTTACTGATAGGAGGAAGTGATCTGGTATGTAATTTATTTGTATACTTTTTCATGTTCCTTCTGAATGGCAGATTTCAGTTTTTATATTATCTGAAAGCAATAATAATACCGGAACTTGTATACACAATGGTGATAAGCATTTTCCTTTATCTTTTATTCCTTAAGATAAATCAGAAGCTTGAAAAATGCGAAAAAAGGAGAGCGAAGAAATTTGATTTATGATATTAAAGACTTTTTAAAAAAATTTTTTAGTTCCCGCTTATTCGTTCTTGCGGCATGTATAATTATTTTATTTGCAATAGTGATAGAGAGACTTTTTTCATTACAGATCGTAAATGGAGCAGATTATCAGGAAAATTTCACTATGCTCATACAAAAGAACCTTTCAATAGATGCTTCAAGAGGAAACATTTATGACTGCAACGGAAATCTTATTGCATATAACCAGCTTGCATATTCAGTTGTTATTTCCGATAACGGGGAATACGAAAACAGGGATACAAAAAATAAGGAATTGAATGCAGAACTTGCAGAAGTCATAAATGTAATACTTAAAAATGGCGGAACAATATATAATGATTTTCCGATTGACTTAAACGATGATGGTACATATAGCTATAACGTGTCGGGAACATCACTGAAGCGTTTTCTTGCAGATGTATTTGGCAAAGACAAATATGATAAGCTTGAATACAATAAGAAATTTGATTTTGATGAGGCAAATGCATCAGCTGAGGATATCATAAAATATCTGGCTTCGGATGAAAAAGAATGTTTTGCAGTGAGCAATGAATATGAACAGCAGATTTTTTATGATATCATAGTAATCCGGTATGCAATAAAAGGAAACCGCTATTCACAGTATATGACTACAACAATCGCTAAAGATGTGAATGATGCAACTGTTGCATATATGAATGAACATTCGAACAGCCTTACAGGTGTCTCAATAAAAGAGGATACTATCCGCAAATATAATTACAGCGAGTATATTGCATCTCTCGTAGGATATACAGGTAAGATCTCAACGGATGAATATAATGATCTGCATGAGCAGGACGAAACCTATACAGCAAATGATACTGTTGGAAAATCAGGTTTGGAACAATATTATGAAAGTTATCTGCGTGGTGAAAACGGAGATGAACAGATCTATGTAAATAATGTCGGTAAGATAACAGAGGTAATAAGCAAAAAAGATCCCACAGCCGGAAATGATCTGTATCTGAGTATAGATATCAATCTTCAGGAAGCTACATATAAGCTTTTGGAACAGGAAATTGCCGGTATCGTATACTCAAAGATCAAAAGCAATGAATTGCCTATAAATGACGTTTATTTCGCACTTATAGATAATAATGTCGTAGATCTGGAACATTTCGGGCAGGATGATGCATCTGACACAGAGAAAAATATATATAACAAATTTGTGGGTGAGCAGGCATCTGCACTGGGTATAGTTGATTCGCAGCTTACAAGTGATCCTGCTATGACTATTAATGAAATGGACGAGCAGACACTTGACTATTTTACACTTGTTATGTCCATGTTAAAAAATAATGGTATTATTTTAACGGACAAGATAGAGTCTGATGATGAAACCTATACACAATACAAAAATGGTAATCTGAGTCCGAAAGATTATCTTAAATATTGTATCTCTAAACAGTGGATTGATATAAGTTTATTAGATGTCGAAGACAAATATGCAGATTCTAGTGAAATTTATACAGCGTTATGTCAGTATATACATACAGAGCTTGCTGCAGATAAAGATTTTTCAAAGATAATTTATAAATATATGGTCAATGCTGGACAAGTTACAGGCCAGGAAATATGCCTTACATTATTTGACCAGAGTGTGCTTGATTATGATGATGCAACTGTAAACGGATTAAAGGACGCAACGATCAGTTCTTATACATTTATAATGGATAAGATCAATAATCTTGAGATCACACCAGCACAACTTGCGCTTGATCCGTGTACAGGTTCATGTGTCATTACAGACGTAAATACAGGACAGATAAAAGCGTTGGTAAGTTATCCGGGGTATGATAATAATAAACTGGCAAATGGTGTTGATGCAGATTATTACGAGTCGTTAAGAGATGACAAATCAAATCCTTTGTGGAATTATGCAACACAGGAAAAGACGGCACCGGGTTCTACATTTAAGCTTGTCACAAGTACAGCCGGGCTGGCAGAGGGTGTAATTGATACATCATCAGTCATAGATTGTACAGGTATTTTCCATGAGGTAAGTAATGAACCAAAGTGCTGGATATATCCGGGGGCGCATGGAAATTTAAATGTTTCAGAAGCGATAAGGGATTCTTGTAACGTATTCTTCTATACTACAGGCTACAGGTTAAGCTCTAAAGATTCAGGAGCTTATGATGATGCAAGCGGTATTTCATATATCCAGAAATATGCGTCTATATATGGCCTTGATCAGAAAACAGGACTTGAAATAGTTGAACGTCAGCCAGAGATTGCTACGCAATATCCAGTTATGGCTGCAATCGGACAGAGTAATAATAATATTACAACAGTGGCTCTTTCACGTTATGTAACAGCTGTTGCATCAGGAAAATTATATGACTATAAACTTATGAATAAAATAGTTGATGCGTCAGGAAACGTAGTGGAAAGCTATTCAGCAAATTATACTGATATTTCGGATATACTAAATGGTACACAGTGGGATGCAATACACACAGGAATGCGGATGGTATGTGAAAATCTTGATAGTTTTGATGGATTTACAATACCTGTATCAGGTAAAACAGGTACAGCACAGCAGGTAGAAACAAGACCTAACCATGGTCTGTTTATAGGATATGCACCTTCTGATGATCCAGAGATATCAATAGCCGCACGTATTTCGTTTGGTTATAGCTCGCACAATGCTGCATCTGCCGCAAGAAATATAATTTCGTACTACTATAAAGAACAGACATTAGATGAAATCCTTGCTGCGAAAGCAGAAGGCGTAAATACATCAGAATCTTCATCTGTTGGTGATTGATTGGAGGAAGTATGGCTTTACCGGTTGTATTAAAAAGTGGTAAAAATTATCTGACAGTAGTTTTGGATGATACAATTAGTTTTGAGGAACTGCTGTCATGTATAGTAAATAAATTCCGTGAATCGGAAAAGTTTTTTAAAGATGAGCATTTTGCAATAATGTTCGAGGGAAGACAGCTGTCTGATCGTGAAAAAAATATCATTCTTGATGCGATAGATGAATATACAACGATTCATATAACACATTTGATAGAAAACGATCAGGTAAAACAATTTGCCACTGAAAAGGCATTGTATGACAAAGAAAATATGATAAAGGACTATAAAGAAAATAATTGTCTGTTTATCGATCATGGTGTAGATATGCGTCAGAAAATTTTTGGATCCGGGGATGTCATTATAATGGGTGATGTCGAGAAAGGCGCAATAATAAAAGCCGGAGGAAATATAATCGTTCTTGGAAGGCTTTACGGGCAGGCTCTTGCCGGAAATAATCCGGACGTAAAAGAACCTTTTATAATGGCAAATGATTTTTTCCCTGAAAATTTCAGAATTGGATCAGTTTTGGGAGATGTTCCCAAAAGAAAAAAATCAGTTTTGAAGAAACACCGTCAGATACCTATGATGGCAAAATTTATGGATGGTGAAATTCAAATAAATTTATTATAACTTTTGGAGGTTGATTTTTGTGGGTGAAGCGATCGTTTTCACTTCAGGAAAAGGCGGTGTCGGGAAAACTACTGTTATTTCCAACATCGGGATAGGACTTTCACAGTTAGATAAAAAGGTCGTAATGCTGGATACTGATATGGGCCTTAGGAATCTTGATCTTGTAATGGGAGTGGAGGACCGGGTTAACTACAACCTTATGGATGTGCTCGATGGCAGGTGCCGGCTGAATCAGGCACTTATAAGAGACAAAAATAACCCTAACCTTTATGTTATACCAGCAGCACTTAAAGTGTCAGGCTTAAAAGATTATGAACCTCGTTTAAAAGCGCTTGTCGGAGAATTAAAAAATGATTTTGATTTTTGTCTTATAGATGGTCCGGCAGGAATTGACAGAGGATTTAAGTTTTCTATAGCTGCAGCTGACAGGGTAATTGTGGTAACAACACCTCATATTTCAGCTATAAGAGATGCCGGATACTGTATACATCTTCTGGATACATATCAGTTTACAGACATTGATCTTATAGTTAATGCATACGATGAAAAAATGGTAAAAAAGCATCAGATTTTGTCGGTGGAAGATATAGAAGAAGTTCTTTCGACATATGTCATAGGCACAATACCTATCGACAAAAATGTTATTATCTGTCAGAACAAAGGAATATCCCCACTTACAATAAGAACGAAATCGAAATCTGATTTTATAATGCTTTCTAAAAAAATATCGTTGATGAGGTGTGCAGATGAGATCTGAATTATTACATTCAAAAGAAATTGCTAAAAAGAGGCTGCTTATCGAAGCACAAAACACAGTATCATCAATGACATTTGATCAGATGGCACAGATCAAGAAGGAAATTTCAAACATATTATCAAGGCATTTGGATTTATCATCAGATAAATACGAAATCAGGATTATTTTAAAAGAAGATAAGAAAAGAGAGTAAAATGTTCAGACAGTATAAACTAAAGAATTATCATTTTCAACTAGTAATATATATGGCAGCGCTTACAATAATAGGAATATTGATCATCGGAAGTGCAAAGCAGTCAGTACAGGGAAAACAGATCCTTGGTTTTATCATGGGACTTATCATTATGATGGTAATATCCGTGATTGACTATTCGTTTCTTTTAAAATTTGTATGGGTATATTATATCGGAACATTAGGACTACTTTTGCTGGTGGAATTAGTCGGAGATACTACGGGTGGTGCGCAAAGGTGGATAGATCTTGGCGGATTCAGATTTCAGCCGTCTGAGGTTGCTAAAATTGCGATAATTCTTTTTTTCTCAGTCTACTTTATGAAGCATGAGGAAAATATAAACAGTATAAAAACATTATTTATATCATTTGTACTTGTAGGAATACCTCTTGTGCTCATAATTACGCAGCCGGACAACTCGACAACAATTCTTACTACATTAATTTTCATTGTCCTCTTGTTTATTGGCGGTTTAAGTTATAAAATAGTATTATCGGTTATGGGAATTACAATTCCAATAGTAATAGTAGCTTTAAGTTACATAATCACACATGCACAAAAGCTTGCTAAAGATTATTATCCAATAAGACGTATTATGGCATGGATAGATCCGTCTAATCCTGATTATTCAAGCACTGCATATCAGCAGACTAATTCAATAATGGCAATTGGTTCAGGACAGCTAAGAGGAAAAGGATTAAATAATTCCGTTGTCACTTCAATGAAAAACAGCAACTACATAAGTGAGCCACAGACAGACTTTATCTTTGCGGTTGCAGGAGAGGAACTGGGATTTATTGGAACAGTCATAATTGTAATATTACTTTTACTTATAGTTATTGAATGCATTCTTATAGCAAGAAAAGCCAAGGATTTAGCAGGAAGACTTATATGCTGTGGAATGGCAGCACTCGTAGGCTTTCAGGCATTTATAAATATGTGTGTTGCGACAGGGCTTATGCCAAATACAGGTATTCCCCTTCCATTTGTAAGTTATGGACTTACATCGCTTGTGTCGTTGTACATAGGCATGGGATTTGTTCTAAATGTAGGATTACAACCGAAAAAATATTAGTTGGGAGATTCATATATGAACATAGGACTAGTAGCTCACGATTCAAAGAAAAAACTTATGCAGAATTTCTGCATTGCATACAGAGGAATTTTAAGTAAGAATGATCTGTATGCCACAGGAACAACAGGGCGGCTCATAGAGGAAGTCGCTAATCTTTCAGTACATAAATATCTTGCAGGACATCTGGGTGGCGTTCAGCAGCTTGGAGCACAGATAGAGCATAATGATATAGATCTTGTTATCTTTCTGAGGGATCCGCTCCGGCCGAAGCCACATGAACCGGAAGTAAACAGTATATTTAGAATATGTGACGAACATAATATTCCACTGGCAACAAACCTTGCTACTGCAGAATTATTAATTTTATCGTTAGATAGAGGAGATTTGGACTGGCGTGAAATGTACAAGTAAGTTAAAGAAAAAAAGCAGACTGCTATGTTTGTTATGCATAGCAGCTCTTTTTGTGGGCGGTTGTAAAAGCACGATCGAAAATGCATATGATCCTTATTCAACGGATTTTATGAATGGATATAATGGTGTAGATTATTTTGCTTCAAATTCATGTGTTACAAATGATGTTAATTTCGGAGATACCGCAAATTCTTCTGTTGCGGAAGGTGCTGGAGTGTTTAATATGGACACGAAGGAAGTAAAATTTAATAAAAATATCTTTGAAAGGCTCTATCCGGCAAGTACGACGAAGGTTCTGACCGCATATATAATACTTAAACGATGTAATATGTCTGATATAGTCACAGTAAGCAAAGAAGCTGCAAATCCTGCAGAATCATCCTCTGTGTGCGGTCTGAAAGAAGGAGATCAGATTTCAGTTATGGATCTTCTTTATGGACTTTTGCTTGAAAGTGGAAATGATGCTGCTATAGCGCTTGCAGAGCATTGTTCAGGCAGTGTTGAGGCATTTGCTGATCTTATGAATCAGACAGCCGCAAAGCTTGGAGCAACACAAAGCAATTTTGTAAATCCGAGCGGATATCCTGATGAAAACCATTATACTACGATATATGATATGTATCTGATTTTTTCTAATGCAATATCATTAGAAAGTTTTGTGACGATAATAAACAGCGCAGATCATGATGCTGCATATACAAATGCATCTGGAAATGCGGTAAATGTTAAATTTTCAAACACATGCGGTTATCTTTCCGGTGCATATGAAGCTCCGGAGGGGGTGAATGTTGTAGGTGGAAAAACAGGTACTACACATGATGCGGGCTATTGCCTTGTTTTATATAGCACAAACTCTGACAATGAGCGCATAATAAGCATTGTTTATAAGGCCGACGGCAAAAGCAATCTATATCTGCTCATGAATGAATTATTGAGTGGATTTGCTAATTAAAGATTGAGTTTTCTGGCAATTTATACTATAATGATTATAAATTTAAGTACGTTTTTATTTAAATAATCCATAGGAGGAAATTGACCATGATAGAAATCATATGCGGTGAAAAGGGCAAGGGTAAAACTAAAGAATTATTAGACAAAGTAAATTCAGCTGTGGGAACTCAGTCTGGAAATATAGTGTATCTGGATAAAAGCCAGAAACACATGTACGAACTTAACAATAAAATAAGGCTTATCAATGTGATGGATTTTCCAATTGATAATTGTGATGAATTTTTGGGGTTTATATGTGGTATTGTTTCACAGGATCATGATTTAGATGAAATGTATTTGGACAGTTTTCTCACAATAGCATCCATAGATGATGAGAATGGAATTACAAAAGCAATAGAAAAGCTTGATGTAATAAGTGAGAAGTTTAAGGTTAAGTTTGTCTTAAGCGTATCAAGAGATATAAACAGACTGCCGGAATGCGCAAAGGCAAAAGTAATTATCTCACTTTAAGATTGTAGTATTTGATGGGGTGTGAAATAGTCACACCCCATTTTTAAGGAGATTTTTGTGGCAAGAAAAAATAATATAGTAAAGTTCCGGCATGGATTCAGCTTAAATATAGGATTTATTGTTTTCTTTGTGATTATTATTTATGTTATTTTTCATATCTTTACATACATAACATCAAAACCAGTATCTGAGTATGAGGTTCGTCAGGGTACAATAGCGACAAATAATGTATATAAAGGACTTATATTACGGAGTGAGACTATTATATATGCACAGCAGGATGGATATATAAACTATTTTGTGGCGAACGATTCAAAAGTAGGCGTGGGAAATCCTGTTTTTTCTGTTGATACGGATGGCTCTGTTTCAGACCAGATCCAGGCAGTAAACGAGAATGGTTCAAACATTACACCGGAAATGATATCAGAAACAATTTCATCAATTAATAATTTTACATCATCTTATTCGGAAAATGATTTTTCAAAGGTGTATTCTTTTAAGAATAAGATAAACTCAACACTCATCCAGTCAATGAACCAGAATGCTCTAAATACACTTGCTGATGCCATAAACACAGCAGAGTCGAACAGTACTTTTTATATGTATAATGCAGCGGATTCGGGAATTGTACATTTTGGAACGGATGGTTATGAGGAAGTAACACCGGATAATTTTACAATTGATCAATTTAATAATTCTAACTATGAACAGAAGGTTTTTAATTCATCAGAAAAAATAGGGCAGCTTGATCCGGCTTTTAAACTGATAACAAGCGAAAACTGGGATATCCTTATAAATATTTCAGATACGCTGGCACAGGATCTGAATGAAAAAAACTATGTAACAATACGTTTTTGTGATGATGATTACACAACAAACGCGGGCTTTTCAATAATAAAAAAAGATGGACAGTACTTTATTGACTTGAAAATGAAAAATTCGCTAATAAGATATATTGATGAACGATTTACCAATGTCGAGCTTGTGCTTGATTCACAGTCGGGACTTAAGATTCCTAATTCTGCGATCACAAAAAAGGAATTTTTTACAATACCAAAAAAATATTTTACAGAAGGAAAAGATTCATCGTCACCGTGTCTTATGAAAAAGGCATCTGACAAAGATAATTCAATAAGTGTTATAACGCCAACCATATTTTTTAGCACAGACGATTATTACTATATTGATGATGAGGATGTTTCAAAAGGAGATACCATAGTATTAAGTGACTCTTCAGAAACATATACAATCGGTACAGATACAGATGAATTGACCGGGGTATACAACATAAATAAAGGATACGCAGTATTTAAACAGATAAATATACTTTCACAAAATGATGATTATACAATAGTTGAGACCGGAACGACATATGGAGTGGCATTATATGATCATATAGCGCTTGACGGAAGTTCCGTTGTAGAAAATCAGACAATTACTAAATAAAAGGATGGTTAAAAATGTTAAAAGAAAATCTTGAAGCTGTTAAAAATAATATCGCTCAGGCATGCAAAAACGCAGGAAGAAACGTTGATGAGGTGACACTTATTGCAGTCAGTAAAACAAAACCTGTAGAAATGCTGCGTGAAGTGTATGATACAGGAATACGTCAGTTTGGAGAAAACAAGGTTCAGGAAATGTGTGACAAAATGGAAGTGCTTCCAGATGATATAAAATGGAATATGATAGGCCATTTACAGACCAATAAAGTAAAATATATCGTTGGAAAAACATCGCTTATCCATTCTGTCGATTCACTACACCTGGCAAAGGAGATACAGAAGCAGGCAGTAAAGAAAGACGTAATATGTGATATACTTGTTGAGGTAAATATTGCGCATGAAGAAACTAAATTTGGCACTTCAAAAGACGAGGCAATCGAGCTTGTAAATGAAATAGCAAAGCTTGATCATTTGAGAGTTAAAGGACTTATGACTATTGCGCCATTTGTAACTGATCCTGAAGATAACAGGGAGTACTTTAGAGAAATAAAACAATTATCAGTTGACATAGCTGATAAAAACATAGATAATGTCTGTATGGATATTCTGTCTATGGGTATGACAGGCGACTATATGGTTGCAATAGAAGAAGGTGCAACAATGATACGCGTTGGTACAGGAATATTCGGTGAAAGAAATTATAATAAATAGACGAGGTAGGTTACAATAATGGGCTTTATTGATAAGATATTAGATACTATGAACTTAAATCCTGATGATGAGGACGATTTTGATAACGATGACTATTATTTCGATGATGAACCAGAGGAAACTCATAAAAGTCGTTTTTCAAGGAAAGAAGCTGATGAAGAACCCGTATCCAAAAAGGAAAGTGCTCCAAAAGAAAAAGCTGTCAAGTCACAGTCAAAGATCACACCAATCTCAAAATCTTCTAGAAAGCAGGGTGCAGCAAGCATGGAAGTATGTGTAATTAAACCAAGTTCAATCGAGGATGAAATAGAAATCACGGAAACATTATTAAATGGCAGGACAGTTGTGATAAATATGGAGGGTCTTAATGTAGATACAGCTCAAAGAATAATTGACTTTACATCCGGATCAACATATGCATTACATGGAAACCTTCAGAAAATTTCCAATTTTATATTTTTAGCTACTCCTAATGGAGTTGATATATCAGGTGATATCCAAAACATCATGGATTCATTTGATATTCCCGGGGCATCATATTAATTGAAAGCCGGACTGATATAAAGGAAAATAATAATGAAAAAAAGTAAAAAAAATGTACTTATAAGTGTGGTTATGGCTGCGCTGCTGGTTTTTCTGGATCAGCTTACAAAGTTTCTTGCCGTGGTAAACCTGAAAAATCCAGGAAAAGTTGTAGAGATAATACCTAACGTGTTTGAGTTCAGATATTTAGAAAATCAAAGTGCTGCATTTGGAATAGATTTATTATCCATCATCCAAAGAATATTCAAATTTTCATATTGGACAAACAATCCGGAGGCTTTTTTGAGAGCAAAAATGATATTTTTCTCTGTAATTACCCTCATTGTGGTTGTTTTACTGTCATTATGGTATTTAAGAATTCCACAAAACAGAAAGTTCCGTGCACTGAATATATTACTTGTGATATTTACCGCAGGGGCTATAGGAAATCTTATTGACAGAATGGTAAATAATTATGTTGTGGATTTTTGTTATTTCAAATTAATCAATTTCCCAATATTTAATGTGGCTGACATTTATGTCACAGTCGCAGCTTTTTTCTTTATAATACTTGGACTCTTCTACTATAAGGAAGAGGATTATGAACTTATTTTCCCGGATAAAAATAAAAAGAAAGATAACTAAACTGACATATGCAAAAAGATACATTTGAAGTGTTAAATGAGCAGGAGGGCGAAAGGCTGGATAAGTATTTGTCTGATATTTATCCGGAGCTTTCGCGCTCTTTTTTTCAGAAATTAATAAAAGAAAACAATATACAGGTAAATGGATCCAATCAAAAATCAAACTACAGATTAAAAACAGATGATATAGTTGAAATAACGATCCCGGATGCTGTGGAAACGCCTATTCTGCCACAGGATATTCCGCTAGATATTTTGTATGAGGATGATGACGTTCTTGTAGTTAACAAGCCTAAAGGGATGGTTGTGCATCCTTCTGCCGGACATTACAGTGATACACTTGTAAATGCTATAATGTATCATTGCAAGGATTCATTAAGCGGTATAAATGGCGAAATAAGACCTGGAATAGTCCATAGGATAGACATGGATACAACAGGTTCCCTTATAATATGTAAAAATGATGAAAGTCATATAAAAATTGCAGAACAGATAAAAGCTCATACATGCAATAGAATATATGTGGGGATTGTACTCGGAAATATAAAAGATGATGAAGGTTTGATCGATGCACCTATAGGGCGCAATCCAACAGACCGGAAAAAAATGGCGATCAATTATAAGAATGGTAAGGAAGCCGTTACTCATTATAAAGTGCTTGAGAGATTCGGTGATTATACTTATCTACAATTTTCGCTTGAAACTGGACGTACACACCAGATACGTGTTCATATGGCGAGTATATCACATCCGTTATTAGGTGATATGCTGTATTCAAATTACAGCAGTTCAAAATCACGGTTTAAAAATCTGCAGGGACAATGCCTCCATGCACAAAGAATCGGCTTTGTACATCCAAGAACCGGTGAATATATGGAATTTTCGGCTCCATTACCTAATTACTTTGATAATTTGCTCAAAATGTTATATAATTCTATTAAGCAATAAATTTTAAATATTGTAATAAACTTTAAAGGGGGCTTGCATTATGGCTGCATACAATGAAATATATACAATAGGACGTGAGTTTGGAAGTCTTGGTAAAAAGGTTGGCGAAGAACTTGCTGAACGTCTTGGAATTAAAATTTACAACAAAGAATTACTTGCCGAAGCAGCAAAATCTTCCGGATTATGCGAAGAAATATTTGAAAATCATGATGAAAAACCTACAAACAGTTTTTTATATTCACTGGTAATGGATACATATTCAGGAGGCACATTTTCTTCGGCACCATTTTTAGATATGCCGTTAAACCACAAGGTGTTTCTGGCACAATTTGATACGATAAAACAGATTGCGGAAAAAGAATCATGTGTTATTGTAGGACGTTGCGCAGATTATGCTTTGTCAGACAATCCAAATTGTCTCAACGTGTTTATACGTTCTGATATGGAGGATCGCATTAAGCGGATAAGCAAACGTCTTGATATCACAGAAAATAAAGCAAAAGACATGTGCATAAAAAAAGATAAACAACGTTCAAGCTATTATAATTATTATACAAGTAAAAAATGGGGAGACGCGCGTAGCTATGATCTGTGCATAAATACCAGCAAGGTTTCAGTCGATGATGCTGTAGATCTTATCTTAAAATACAGGGAAAACATGAGAAATTTTAAATAATAACGAATTGCAATTTAATAAATTAGAATGATCTGAACCGGGATTTGATAAACAGATGCAGATATATTATTGTGTATGTTAAATGCTGTAAATCCCGGTTTAGTTTTGATTTTAGGTTAAAATCTATGTCAACTATTCGTTAAACTTGTGTTTAGCGAATAAATATATATATCATGAATTACTGCTATCTTCATTAAAATGCCTATTGATTTTTAATGATATAGATAATTTATTGATATAATAGATAATCAAAATAATCAATAAATATAGAATGAATAATTGTAAAACAAGATATATAGCACACTAGGAGGGATAAAAAATGAACTATTCAGAATGCATAGAAAACGCAAGGCCTCGTATCGGCAAATACTGCAAAGCTTGTCCGGAATGTAACGGACGTGCCTGCAAAAACCAGATGCCAGGACCTGGATCAAAAGGAATTGGCGATACAGCCATCCGCAATTATGACAAATGGAAAGAAATCCGCATAAATATGGACACGATCGCAGAAAACAAGCCTGTAGATACATCTTTTGAACTTTTCGACAGGAAATTCAAATATCCATTTTTCGCAGGACCTGTTGGCGCTGTGCAGCTTCATTACGGTGACTGCCTTGATGATGTAGCCTACAATGACATCCTAGTATCAGCATGTGCTCAAAACGGCATTGCAGCCTTCACCGGTGATGGAACAGACGCAAATGTCATGATAGCTGCCACAAAAGCCATAAAAAATGCAAATGGTACCGGCATCCCTACTGTAAAACCATGGAATATAGATACTATCCGTGAAAAAATGGAACTCATACATGATTCTGGAGCATTCGCCGTAGCAATGGATGTAGACGCAGCCGGTCTTCCATTTCTTAAAAATCTAGATCCTCCCGCAGGAAGCAAAACTGTAGCTGAACTTCGTGAAATCATACAGCTTTCCGGGGCTCCGTTCATCGTAAAGGGAATCATGACTGTAAAAGCTGCTTTAAAAGCAAAAGAAGCCGGAGCTTCGGCTATAATAGTTTCAAATCACGGTGGTCGTGTTCTCGACCAATGCCCTGCTACTGCTGAGGTACTCGGGGACATAGTAAAGGCTCTTGACGGATCTGGAATAAAAATCCTCGTGGATGGTGGCATCAGAAGCGGCACAGACATCTTTAAAGCTCTTGCACTCGGTGCAGACGGAGTCGTTATCGCCAGACCATTTGTAACGGCTGTATACGGCGGAGAACACGATGGCGTGCGTTCTTACATAGAAAAGATCGGCGCTGAACTTGAAGATACCATGAAAATGTGCGGAGTATCATCTCTTTCTGAAATCACAAGAGACTGTGTGATGACATTCTGACCAGCCTTAATCATATTCTTACGCATATGATTGGTCTACGTATATGGTTGGTCTACGTATATGATAGACTTGCGGTCTGATACATATACACATTTTTGAATGATATAATCAGGTCATATCACATTTTCAAACAACAAAACCATAACTGGCATAGTGACTATCGCGCAGATCGTTGTAACCACATTTATGGCACTGGCATATCTTGAATCATTGTCATATACCTGACACATCTGCGTGACAGTTGATGCTGAAGGTGTGATGACAGCCAGAAACACAATAAGCATGATCTTTGGTGCATCCGCAGAAACACATTCAAGATGGCTGATTTTTATCAGAAGAAGCGCTATGAGCGGCACAACGATCATCCTTAAAAATGAAACAAAATATACTCTTCTATCCGCAAATATCTTTTTTAAATCCATCCCTGCAAAAAGCATTCCCGTAACGATCATGCTGGCCGGACCTATCATATTGCCGACAGATGCTATTGTATTATTGACTATCAATGGCAGACGTATCCTCGTAAAAAAGAGAATAACTCCGATTGCGATCGATATCATATTAATATTTAACACTATTTTCTTCCAGTCATAAGAACTTTCGCAGCTGATTATCTTTTTGCAGTGAGTCCACAAAAAAATAAGCTGCACACTCATGAAAACACATCCATAAAGCACCCATTCCTGTCCTAGAATAAAAGTCACGATCGGAACGATCAGATTGCCTGAATTCGAGTAATAAACAGATGCTATTTCCACCTCATTCAGATGAAACAGCCTGCCCATAATGGATATGATCACAAGAAGCACCACCTGTAATATCACAGATGCTGTCAGGGCAATCAAAAGTCCCTTTACTGTCTTCGATGTATAATCCACCTGAAAGGCATTGATAATAACACACGGTATGATCAGATACAAAACAACCTTGGATAAAACCTTGCTGTCTTCATCCTTTACAATACCTGCTTTTACGATAATAAAGCCCATAAGGATCATAATGAAAAGCTCTACTATCTGCTCCATAAGGAGTATACTGATATGCACAAAAATCATCTCCTGCTGTAAAAATTTTGTCTATAGCGGATATAATTCGCTTACGCTCATTATATCATGTGCTTACGCACATGATAGCCTGCGGCTGATACCTATGCGCATTCGCGCGGATATAATTCGCTTACGCTCATTATATCATGTGTTAACACGTATCCAATTGGATTTATTTATGCCACCGCATTTGCATTAATCCGATCAATCGCCATTCTTATTCCCATAGTATCTCTCCCTCTTCGTAATTTTACTACAAATTCTCCGTATGACGGCATCTTGGGAATCCCGTACATCCCCAGAACTGTCCATATCTGCCGTTTCGTTTTTGCATAGGCATATTACATTCTGGGCAGATTTTAATAGGATTATCGTTTTCTACATTCTGTTCCGCAATCTTCTCTGCACTATGTCCCATATTCTGTTCCATACCATGGTATGTGCTATGTCCTACGCTCTGCCTGGATAATTCCTTTCCCATATGCTCAAACACCTGCTGGTTCATCTTACAATCAGCAAGTGCCCTGTGTGCACCATCTGTGGAGATACCATAGTATTCTGCCAGGTCACTCAGTCTTCTGTGCTTCCAATCTGGGAATATCACCTTTGCAAGACGCAGTGTATCTATGTAATCATTGGAAATTGTTTTTCCAAAATAACGCTCGCAGTCTCTGTATATGAATTTCATATCAAAGGTACATATATTATGTCCGACCAGGACATCATCTCCTGCAAAATCCAAGAATCGTTCCAGCACCTGATCGAAATGCGGTGCATCATTTACCATGCGGTCAGTGATGTTATTTACTCTGCTGGCTGCATATGGGATTGGCATTCCCGGATTTACGAGTTCACTGAATTCTTCTGCTATCCTGCCGTTTCTGACCTTTAGTGCTGATATTTCTATAACTTCGTCTGTATTGCAGGAAATTCCTGTCGTTTCGAGATCGAACAACACATAGTCCGCTGTGTATTTATATAATTGTTTTCCTTCTATATTTCCTAGCATTTGTTTTCCTTTTTTCTTCTGTAAATTGTTTTCTCTATCTTGTCAATATCTCCACGTCTATATCCGAACATCTACATATACACGCCCGTATCTGAGTATATGCATATACACGTTCATATCTGAACATCTCTACACACCTGCATCCACGGCTACCTTTTATATTTACTCTGCAAGATAGCTTCTGAGAATCATTGCCCCATATACCTGACACATCTGCGTGACAGTTGATGCTGAAGGTGTGATAACAGCCAGAAACACAATAATTATGTCTTACAATAAAGCATCCAATGATTCCTTTATCATTTTCCTCTGCAATATCATATAACTCAGCTAGTTTTCTCAGCAGAATACTCTTATCAATCAACTTAGTTTTATATTCAGCAATCATTGTCTGCGATAAACTTCTACTCAAAGAATATTCAATGACATCCGTATCAGCATTTTTCCCATATATTCAGGTTTGAAATCATCCATTTTTAAATCGATTGCAACTAAACACTGTAACTCTATGTGATAAAAAAGAAGATCTACATAGTAATCATTATTTCCCACTTGGACATGATATGTGATAATTCTAACTGGATTATTTATTTTTTTCTTTTAATTTTAAGATATATTCTTCTTCTGCCTGTTCTAATCGTTTCTGAATAGCTTCCTCTGATGGCAACTGCGATTTTATTTCTTGTAAGCGTATATTATCGTAAGTTGCAACGCCCATAGGAGTCTCTATTCCCTGAAAAGCCCACTGAACCTCTGTCTGATCCTTATCTTTACATATCAACAGACCAATTGTTGGATTATCGGATTCCGATTTCATTAACTCATTAACCGCATTTACATAGAAATTAAGTTTTCCTGCAAACTCTGGTTCAAATGATACAGCTTTTAGTTCAACAACTACATAACAACGAAGCTTAATATGATAAAAAAGCATATCTATTTTTCTTGTTTTACCAGCAACGATAATCTCTTTTTGTCTTCCTATAAAGGCAAATCCTGATCCAAGCTCTAACAAGAAGCGTGTAATATTCTGCTCTAACGCAGCCTCCAACTCTTCCTCATCATATCCTACAGGAAGTGATACAAAACCAAAATTGTAAGTATCTTTTACGATTTCCTGTGCAAGTTTTCCTTGTATGGCAGGGAGCTTTTCGGCAAAATTAGTCAGTGCTTTGCCTGACGATTGGTATAAATTGGCTTTTATACAATCTACAAGTGTTCTTCTGCTCCAGCTTTCTTCTATTGTTTTACATTTTGTTACTATTTCCACATGATGCCCCCACGGAACAAATCCAAATATTGTTGGAAACTCTAATTCTGCAACAGGCTGTTGCAGTTTTTGATTTTCACTAATTTATGCACCAACCTGTTGCAGTTTTAAGCTGTTTAAATCCATACTGTCTGCAATCGTATGAGCCATTTCTGAAAACATATCACTTGAAGAATAAAACAAGTACCATTTTTTCATATTCCAAAGATTTCTTGCTGAAAAGCCTTTTGCATCAGGAAATTCATTTTGTAAATCGAGACTTAATTGCTCTACAATTCCTTTTCCCCACTTCTCTTCCGCTTTTCTTTATACTAAATCCCGCCCCAGTTGCCAATTAAAATAAAGTCGTTCTGTATTAACTTTAACAGCTGCTTTTATCTGTGTGGATATATAACGTTATTTCACATCATGAATCCAATTCACATAATCAGAATCTAAATTAATATCATGCGATTTCACAATACGAGTTTTTGTTTCTTCAGACATATGATTCCCCACTTATTCAAGATTTTTCATTCAAAAAATTTTTTAAATTGGTGTGTGGAACTAATAACCACATACCAATTAATATAACACAAAAAGCGTAATTATACTACTGAAACAGGCTTTTCCTTCTTTTTCATTTCTGAATTTTTTTCGTGTAGATTCGTGTTGTACAGCTGATAAAGGCTGGTATCCTTGCTGATCTGATTATCAAACGGAATGACTACATTACCACACTTAAGTACAAGTCCCTCTGTCGTGCCGAATCTCTCCTGTTCTCTGCAGATTATGTATCACGTCCATATACTGTATATATGCAGGTGTGACTCCATTTGGCAGTTCCGGCAGCAGTTCTCTTATTCTCTTTGCCAGATAGCAGGCATCTAGCATTCCTTTTATCTTGTCAGGCTGCATGATGTTTTCCTTTCATTCATATAACCAATAAAATAATTACCTATGTTAATTACCATATGTAGTTATATATTTAAAAAATAAAATGTCAATTATTTTTTTCAACATATTCACAGATCATTCATCATATACTAGGTGCATGAATGATTTAAGAAAAATAAAACGACAAAATCTATTAATCTATATCACCGGTTACATCGCAGTGACGGTTCTTGGAACGCTTTTACACTTTGTGTATGGATTGAGCAGTTCAAACATGCTGGTCGGACTTTTTGCTGCTGTAAATGAGTCGACATGGGAGCATATGAAGCTGGCCTTTTATCCGATGCTCATATTTTCCGTAATATTCATGGTGATCTATTACAAACAGCCCTCCCACAGTGGGACTCTTCCTGTCGGATGTACAGCAGCAAATCTGGCCGAGTCTACGCTGCTTGCCACCTGGCTTATTCCGGTAATGTTTTACACATATTCCGGGATATTGGGCTTTAACGTGGCATTTATAGATATCGCTATATTTTTTATTAGTGTATTATTTGCTTTTATACATCTGTGGAAGCTGCAAAATAATGATGACTGCGGATGTTATGGATTTTTAATCATTGTAGTGGTACAGCTTATCATATTCTTTGTATTTACAAGCAAACCGCCTGCGCTTGGTCTTTTCATTCCACCGTTAGGTTAAAAGAATATATAATAATGAATGAATCCACATATCTCTTATCTGTGATGATATTTTACTGAATTTACAGGTTTTTAAGCTGTTTTACTGATAATCCCAGCTCTTATATTGCTCTCGACTTTTTATCTTGTGATCACTTCCGAAATATAACGGTATTTTATGCTCTATCACAGCTTGTCGGAATCAAGCACGATCGTAAACGGACCATCATTCTCCAGTTCTATCTTCATATCAGCTCCGAATACGCCTCTCTGCACTCCCGGAACCGTCTTTTCACATTCGCTGATGCAGTACTCATACAGCCCGTTAGCCATATCAGGCTTTCCTGCCTCCACAAACGAAGGACGGTTGCCCTTTTTACAGTTTGCATACAAAGTAAACTGCGATATCAGAAGCAGTTTTCCGTTTACATCATTTATCGATAGATTTGTCTTGTCATTTTCATCGGCAAATATCCTCATATTTACAAGCTTTTTTATCATCTTGTCGGCAATTTCTTTTGTATCCGTCTCTGCCACGCCGATAAGGACACACAAACCCTTTTCGATGCTTCCTGCTATTTTACCATCTATTGTGCATTTTGCGTGGTTTACACGCTGTATTACGAATTTCATGTATGTTCTCCTTTGATCAATTCATATATTTACCAATTTTTGCATTTATTGCAATTTTGTAAATCTGTAGATTGATTTTAAACTATATTGGTCAATTATACAAGCTGCCTTTATCGCACATCATTGTTAAGCCTGTATGTGTCCCATGCGATCTTTAGGATTATCCTTGTCCTCATTAATGAATCTTTAAGAGGCAGCTTGATTTCAGTTCTCATTGCTGCTTCATTGATCGTTCCATCATCATTGATGGTTCTGCTACTGTCCGAAACATAATCGCTTGATATTCCTCTGTAGATCGTACCTGTATGCAGAGGATGAAGACTTTATTTTCCGTGTACGAACCTATATCTATTCCAATTTATCCGATCCTGATCTGAACCGTTCTTCTATTGCAGAATATCTGCATATGAGTCCGGATTATTTATCTTATGTATTTCATCAGAAATTTAACCAGACTCTTAGTGCTTACATTACATCCATGCGCACTGATAAGGCAAAGGAGCTTCTTGAAAGAACCAACTGGGGAATGGATATTATTGCAGAAAAAACTGAATTTTCCAGCAGCTCCTACTTTCATAAACAATTCAAAAAAAATAACCGGTATTACTCCGCAGCAATACCGGTCTGAATAAAATTTTTATTATCTATCGAACAGAAAACACTTTCGTACCGTGTGCATGTACTACGATGGTTAATGCTTCCTTTCCGCTATGTAAAACCTCACCACTCCACAGCTCGGTAAATTCACAGGAATCCTTATCCGGTTCCCGTCCCGACAGCTATTCCATATTCAAACAGATCTCCCGATCAGTATCACTGAGATTAAACAGTGCTGCCGTAGACATTGCCATTACAACAGCAAGCATACCCTTCATCATACTCTTAATTCTCATAATCGTTTCTCATCTCTGAAACATGTTTTGTTTTTCCTCTGCTTCACTATACAATACCGTTGTAAAAACCAATGTCCAAAGTAGGAA
>CAJLRL010000004.1 GCA_905209075.1 uncultured Lachnospiraceae bacterium
CAGGAGCTGCAGTCGGTTGTTACGATGGATGATCTGTTTGCCTGAGATAAAAAATCAAAAACCCCATAAATTCCTGTTGACAGATAGGGAATCATGGGGGATTTTTGAAACAAATGAACTATATTTATAATAAGGCGGTACTCTGATGGTAACGATAAAGCATGTGGCTGCTGATGTAAACGTAGCGGTCGGGACAGTTTCCAAGGTGATAAATGGTCAGCATGTATCAGAAAAGAACAGGATAAAGGTGTAAGAATCCATAGAGAAACTGGGATATCAGATAAACTATTATGCAAAGGGATTAAAGCTGCAGCGATTTGTTCGATCGGATTATTTTCCCAGCGATTCTCAAAGAAAAACCCTTTTATTTTTCTCCGCTGTAATATAAGCAATACCACACCGACTATAGTCATCGCTATATTAGCCGCCCGATATACATGATATGAGGGGCAAAAGGTATTTTGCCCCTCATTTATGATTAATCAGATTACTACATGCTACGCATTCCCGTAATCTGACTACACCTCGAAATACGCTAATTTCCTGCGTCCATGCAGCAAATTGTTACTTTCTCGGTGTAGTGTGGGTCACTAAGGTATACATCGCGAATTGCATGCAAGCATGCATCGATGATACCTTTTGACCATTTAATCATATTATTTTTTCTATTATCATAAACACTAAATACTTGAGCTATTAATGCAAGCAGCATAATGATAAAAAGCCCTATGCTATATCCATATAAAAATATAGTAAATGCCTGTATTGCAACAATTACCCAGTTAATTATTAATAAAATAAGTTCAAGATTTTTTTTCATTTTCATTTTTTCCTTTTCTTAACTTTTTACCTATTTTTATTCTCTATAAACTATCAAGTGGTAAAATTTGTATATTACTTCCTTCCTAATTCACAATTTCTAATATATCAGCATTTTTTGAAGAAATTCACAAATCACTCCCCAAAATGATATCAATGCACTTATCAGAATGTTGAAAGCAAGACTTTCTAAAAATACTCTATAATAAACTCAATTACTTTCTTAAACTTTCCTTGAATAATTATTCCAATAATTCCCACTATAACAATAATTACTCCTATATAAAACATAACATATGAATCAATAAACCATGTTGTTATTTCCATTATTGTACATCCTATGACAAAAATCACTACTGACAAATTAGAAACTATTTTTTTCATTTATCCTCCTTATTTTGTCCGATAATTTTCATTAGAACATAATCTCTATTTTTTCTTTCTTACTCATAATTATCTTCATATCTCTTATAGTTATTTGTAGCAAATCTGGCCAACCACGTATCAGGCGGAAGTGTCCATAAAATTACCAAAATTCACCCTATGATACCGATAGCCCTGTAAATACCACAAAGCTCCGTGCATGGTGTAATATTCAGACACGCAAATACAGAAAAAACACCACAAATAATAAATGCAATACCACACCGGCTATAGTCATCGCTATATTAGCCGCCTGATATACATATATTCCCAATATAAATGCAAGTAGTACCGCAGAAATAAAGACTCCGCATATTCCACCTTATTTTGTCACTCCTGTTTGCAACCGTTACTGACTCTTCAACTGTTGTTAATTTCTTTATGTCCTATAATCCATATATCTTAAACCATAAATACATGAATGACACGAATTCATGCATGTTTGACACTCAATTTATAATTTTCGTTTATATAAATACAGTACCACTTATTCTAAATTATTTTCAATACCTTAAGAATGAGCGGTACTTTTTTGTAACGAATGGTACTCAACAAATTTAGCAGGCTTATTTCTAAGATAAAAATAACATGACAAATACCATATTTCAATAATAACCCCGTGAATGTTGTACTTAACTACTCAATACCTATTTTTATCATTTTGTATTATACCTCTTGAAATTATCTATAGCTCAATTATAGACAAACTCACAGTATTTTTCAAACAAATACTTATAACCATAAATGCCATAATTTTCATGTACAATCCAATAAGAAAAAGTAGATTGACTGAAAATATAAAAAAGTATTATAATCAAAAAAATGAATAATGTGTCAATAAAAGGGCAATAAGCAATCAGAAACAGGAGAACTTATATGAACGATGTAAAGCTTGGCTGTCATGTTGGAATGGCGGGAAAAGAGATGTTTCTTGCATCGGCAAAAAAGACAATACCGCCATATAAAAAAGAGATAGAATGGCTAAAGAAATAGAATAAAAGGAGAATTACTATGGTAAAGCATATTATTTTATGGAATTTAAAGGATGAGTATTCAGAAGAACAGAAAGAACAGATAAGAAAAGGCATAAAAGAAGGGCTCGAAGGGCTGGCAGGACAGATTCCGGGGATGTTAGATATTTCTGTCAGAATAGACTATCTCCCTAGTTCTACAGTAGATGTTATGCTTGATACGACATTTGAAGATGAACAGGCACTCAGAAATTACAGCACAAATCCAAAGCATGTCGCAGTTGCAGACAGCAAGGTAAGACCATACACAGCAGTAAGGTCATGCATTGATTATGAATGCTGAATTAATTTGAATGAAGGTGATGTTAATGAGTGAACATATATCAAGGCAGGACGCTTTAGAACTGATGAGAAAATATAATGATGATCCCTTTCACAGACAACATGCACTTACTGTTGAAGCGGTTATGAAATGGTTTGCCAGAGAATTAGGCTATGGTGAGGATGCCGGATATTGGGGGATTGTTGGATTATTACATGATATCGATTTTGAATTATATCCGGATGAGCACTGCCTGAAGGCTCCTGAACTTCTTAGAGAGGCCGGAGTCGGAGAAGACATAATACATGCGGTTGTTTCCCATGGATATGGAATAACGGTAGGCTGTGGAAAAACGCTTGATGTGGAACCGGAGCATGAGATGGAGAAAGTTCTTTTTGCGGTGGATGAACTGACAGGGCTTATATGGGCTACAGCTATAATGAGACCATCACGTAGTACCAAGGATATGGATCTTAAATCTATAAAGAAGAAGTATAAAAGTAAAAATTTTGCCGCAGGATGTTCTCGTGAGGTTATAAGCAGAGGAGCAAAGCAGTTAGGCTGGGAGCTTCCGAAGCTTTTTACTATGACACTTGAAGCGATGCAGGCTAGTGAGGATATAATTGAAGAAGAAATGGCGGATGAAATTTAATAAAGCAAGGAGAGTTTTATATGGAAACGTGGTATTACGAAGTTGTTTCAATAGATGGGGATTATGCTGATTTAAAACGCACAGATATAGAAACAGATGATCTGAAGCTTGTTGCAAGGGCTTTGCTTCCAGCAGAAATAATGGAAGGAAGCAGGCTTAAATATGAACTTATGCAGTATGAGATTATTGAATAGTCTTTTGAAAAAATCATGTGTTGTCATTATGATCATGGCTTTATGCATATTATGCGGGTGTGCTGCATCAGAAAGTCGGTCTGAGTATGGCATTTTTATTGGTGTGGATCCGGATGATCTGCCAGAAGATATGAAAGATTATGACATAATAGTAATAGATGCACAGAATTTCACACGTGGGCAAATACAAAAATTTAAAAGTAACGGACAAAAGGTATATTCATATATTAATGCAGGCTCAATAGAAAAAACCCGCTCATATTATGGAAAATATGCTGATCTGACATTAGATCCATATGAGAATTGGGACGAAGAATACTGGGTTGATGTATCATCAGAAAAGTGGCAGGATTTTATATCATATGATATATCGCAAAAGCTTCTGGATAAAGATATAGATGGATTTTTTGTGGATAATATCGATATATATTATCAATACCCCAGACCGGAAATATATAATGGATTGTGTAATATACTTAATAATCTGATGGATTATGATAAGCCGGTGATAGTAAATGGCGGAGATGTTTTTGTATCAGAGTATATCAGTAGAAATGGAAATATAAAAGATATTCTGACCGGAATAAATCAGGAAACTGTATTCTCAAAAATAAATTTTGATCAGGAAACATTTGATAAAAATGATGAGGATACAATAGAATATTTTAAAAAATATATTGCAGAGTGTAAATCTAACGGATTAGATGTATATATTACAGAGTATACAACGGACAAAAAGCTGATAAGGCAGATCAAAGATTATTGTAAGGAAAATGGCTTTCATTATTATATATCTGATTCGATACAATTAGATTAGGGAGGCAGTAATGATAAATCAACAGAGAATTCTGATGTTTAATGTTTCAAAAGAAAAGCGGGATAAGATCATACAAATGTGTAAAACTCTTGGAATTTTAACAAAGATTGTTGATAGGCCGCAGTACAATCAAAAGATAGGTGCGCTTGCAGAAATTTCAGGATTCAAAGAAGACAAAGAGATATATACGAAAGAAGAATTTCCGTTGGAAATGCTTGTTTTTTCAGGAATGAACCAGCAGCAGATAGATTCGTTTCTTAAAGAATATAGAAATCGTGGAATAGAACAGATTGGATGTAAAGCAATCATCACTCCGGATAATGTATTCTGGACGGCAGAAAAATTATTTCGTGAACTATTAAAAGAGCATACATTTATAAATAGCACTCCAGATGGGAATCATAATATCCATTAGTCGCATATAGGTATGATCCCATCCTTGGCAGCTGGAGAAATAGAAACGGTTACAAAGCAAAAAGTTTGTAGCCGTTTTTTGTGTACAGTGTTATTTATTACAGAACACTTTGAGGCATATTTTCGCTGCAAAATGTGAAAAAGTAGAAATAGTGCAATATTTACATGAAATAATACAAGAAATATTCTATACAATATCATATTATTGATATATGCAAGCTTCTCTTTTTCTATATCTTCCTCTCCTAAATTGAAGTATATATGAGAAGTTTGCTTTTAAATTACGAGAATCATAAATGAGGTAATACACATGGAAGTTCAAAGAAAATCATTAACCCAGCTTTTTGTACCAATATGCTTCGAGACATTGTTTTATATGCTGGCAGGAATGGTAGATACGCTGATGCTGTCATCGGTAAGTGACCAGGCGGTAGGAGCCGTAGGAACGGCAAATACATATATCGGAGTTTTTATAATCATGTTTGGTGTCATATCGTCAGGAATGGTGGCGGTGATGACGCAGAATATCGGTGCAGGGAAACCGGGCATAGCTTATCAGGCAAGGCAGCTCGGCCTGCTTTTTAATGCGATTATAGGTGTGCTTATGTCAGTTTTTCTTGCGTTTTTTTCAGGAAATATCCTTAAGATAGTAAGTATTGCACCTGCTCTTTTGGAACCGGCAGAAACTTATCTTAAAATAGTTGGTGGCGCCTGCTTTTTGAATGCACTTATTCCTATTTTTTCAAGCTATCTGCGTGTTTTTGGATACACGAAGCAATCGCTTTTTGGATCAGTTGTCGGAAATGTTATAAATTTTGTCCTCAATGCGGTATTTTTGTATGTCATGAATCTGGGAGTAATGGGTGTAGCTGCGGCAACAGTTATCTCACGGGTTATAAATCTTATAATCGTTGCGGTTATGGGAGCAGTATTGATAAAAGCAAAAAACAGTCCGGAACGTATGTCTTCCCGAAGGATACTTGGTCAGATCATAAAGATTGGATTTCCATCTGCATGTGAAACGGCACTTTACAATATTGCAATGACTCTTGTAGTGCGTTTTATGAATCAGATGGATACAAACGGAATGAATGTTACTGCACGATCATATGCAATGCAGATCGCAAACTTTTCATACTGTATTGGAGCAGCCCTGGCACAGGCAAATGCCATAATGACGGGCTGGAGGATAGGTGCAAAAGAGTATGAACAATGCGACAGAGGTACGCAGAAAGCGGCAATTTATGGAGTGATAACAGCTACATGTTTTTCGGTAACATTTGCTGTACTTGGAAAATTTATCGTGCATATTTTCACAGATGATCCACAGATGATAAGTCTGGTCGTCAAGCTGCTTATAATAGACATTGTCCTTGAATTTGGCAGAGTTACTAATCTGGTTTACGGGCAGGCTCTTAAGACAAGTGGTGATGCAGTTTTCCCTGTGATAATGGGGGCAGTTTTTATGTATCTGGCGGCTGTTGGAGGTACATATTTCTTTGGTATACATCTGGGACTTCTGGCTGTCGGTGCGTACATTGCAATGACATGTGACGAGTGCGCCAGAGCAGTCGGCATGGTGTTTAGATGGAAGAGTGGAAAATGGAAGTTGAAAAGACTGGTGGATTAAATAAAAATACTGCACAATTCGTATATAATATATGGTAAAGTATGAGTAGAACAGTGCACAGTATGTGTTTGAAGATGATATTCAGGTTGGGCGTTATTCTGATCTGACGATAAATCTATCAGAATTATTAAATTAAGAATTAAAATATAAGGGAAAAAATGTACTTCGAATTAAAAGAAAACCGGCCACACGGCACGCCGGAAAATCCATTCAGCCAATACCACATAAGTGATGTAAACCGTGCATTCCAGATTCCCGTACACTGGCATGACGAGCTTGAGATCATATATGTAAAGCATGGGAAATTGCATGTGACAATATCTGGCGAAAATTATATAGGAAACCCCAAAGAGGCATTTGTAGTGTCTCCGGGAAGTCTGCATTTTATGGGATCACCGACAGGTGATGTGGATTATTACACATTTTTGTTTCCTGTGGAATATATATCATTTCAGACAGATGATATTATGGAAAAAACGATACTTTCTCCGCTCAAGCATGGCAGGGTTATGATAAAACCGCAGATAAATGACATGGCAGAGGATATATGTGAGCGGTTGATAGAGATCAATACCAATATATCTTATTTGAAGAAAAAAACTTCAGAAAGCACAGAGGAAAGAAAAAACAGAGAAAACCACAAATATAACAAGTCAGACGATATAGCTGTGTCAAATATAAATGAAGCAAATATAAATGCACAGTTTGAAACAAAAATGACTATCCTCAAATTTATACGGAAAATGTGGCAGAATGGTCTGATACTGGAAAATGCTGCAAATGGCACAAACACTACAGAAAAGGAAATGATAACGTATATCAGACAGAACTATACCAGAGAAATCTCCCTGCAGGAATTTGGCATGCAGTTTCATTTATCCGAAAAATATGTATCACGCTATTTTAAAGAGCATTTTCATATCACATTGTCACAGTATATCAATCATTTGCGGCTGGAACATGCAAGACAGCTATTGCAGGAGTCCACAGTTCCGGTCACAGAGGTGGCATTGCAGAGTGGATATCAGAATGTAAGCTACTTCATACGGTGTTTTAAGAAAATGTATGGAGTTTCACCACTTAAATATAGAAAGGGCACTTGAAATTATTTTACAACTTTACCTTGACAAAGTGGAAAAAAGAGCATAAAGTATATAAAAAGATTAATTAAACAGTGTTTCAAAACCGATGAGAAAGAAGAGTAGACTTTTCCGGAAATTTCAGAGAGCTGCAGATGGTGGGATTGCAGCATGGATGGATTCGTTGAATGGCCTTTCGAGGGTGATCCGAAGCGTTTGATTGGGCAGAACATAGTTTTTTACGATCAAATCAGTAGGCGTCACCGGGAACCGAACCCGTTATCAATCCGGCATGTATGGATGTACATGATAGAGTGGACGATTCGTCAAATTGAGTGGTACCGCGATAATAAGATTTTATTACCGTCTCAAGCATTAGCTTGAGGCGGTTTTTTTCGCATAAACGGAATTCGAGTCTGCAGTTGCAGGTTTATGAGAAACGATCGAAAGCGTCGGTGAAACAAAGAAAGTGAGGAATTCAATATGAAAAAGAAAGTATTATCAGTAGTTTTAGCAGCAATTTGCACAATGAGCCTTATGACAGGCTGTGGAGATGCAAAGGACTCTACAGAAAAAGGATCAGCAGGTGGTGACAGTTATACAGTAGGAATTTCACAGTTTGCAGAGCATGGTTCGCTTGATAACTGCCGTGAGGGATTTATCGAAGGACTTAAAGAGGAAGGCATCGAAGAGGGCAAGAACTTAAAGATAGATTATCAGAATGCGCAGACAGATACAGGTACAGCAAGTACGATCGCAGACAGCTTTATATCAGAGAAGGTTGATATGATCTGTGCGATCGCCACTCCATGTGCAGCAAGTGCTTACAATTCAGCAATGAATGCTGATACACCTGTTGTATACACGGCCGTTTCAGATCCTGTTGCAGCAGGTCTTGCAAATGATGATGGAACAAGTGTGGGAAATATTACAGGATCTTCTGATATACTCCCGGTTGAGGAGCAGCTTAAGATGATACGCCAGATGATGCCGGATGCAAAGAAGATCGGTATTCTTTATACAACCAGTGAGGCAAACTCATGCAGTACTATCGAGGAGTACAAAAAACTTGCAGGAGATTATGATTTTGAGATCGTTGACACAGGAATAAATACATCAGCAGATGTTGAGATTGCAGCTGCAGACCTTGTTACAAAGGTTGACTGTCTCTGCAACCTTACAGATAACACAGTTGTAAACGCACTTCAGACAGTTCTCGACAAAGCAAACGGAGCAAACATTCCTGTATTCGGAAGTGAGATCGAGCAGGTTAAATCAGGATGTGTTGCTTCAATGGGAATTGATTACTATCAGCTTGGTATAGAGACTGGAAAAATGGCTGCAAAGATTTTAAAAGGTGAGGAAAAAGCATCAGACACACCATATATTACAGCTTCAAAAGCACAGCTTTATGTAAACACAGCAGCCGCAGACAAGATCGGCATGAAACTTGATGCAGATTACATCAAGGATGCAGCTGAGAAATTTGATGAAATAGTTGTTCAATAGTAATTGTCTATTTTGCGATTTATATATGATTGTAGATATAACTATTAGAAAATCAGGGGAGGATACACCGTGACATTAGTTTTAAGCGTTTTAGAGCAGGGCATGATATATGCGGTAATGGCTCTTGGAATTTATATAACATACACCATTCTGGATTTTCCGGATCTGACTGTTGATGGCAGTTTTCCACTTGGGGCAGCACTTTCGGCAGTACTTATCACCAAAGGAGTAAACCCACTGCTCACACTGCTCATATCATTTGCAGCAGGTGCATTTGCAGGAACACTTACCGGACTTATCCATGTAAAACTCAAGGTACGTGACCTTTTATCAGGAATCATCATGATGACGGCGCTTTACACGGTAAATCTGCGAATTGCAGGAAGGGCAAATCTCCCTATATACAATATGACAACAATTTTTGATAATGATTTTGTGAAATCAGTTTTCAAGGGTGGGCTGGCGCAGTTTTCAAATGTTATTATCATTCTTGTGATAACACTTATCATGAAATTTCTGCTCGACTGGTACATGAGCACGAAATCCGGCTATCTGCTCCGTGCTGTCGGTGATAACGAAACAATCGTTACATCTATGGGAGTTGACAAAGGAACTGTAAAAATAATCGGACTTGCGATCGCAAACGGACTTTGCAGTTTAAGCGGATGCATTTTTGCGCAGCAGCAGAGATATTTTGATGTATCAATGGGAACCGGAACAATGGTTATCGGACTTGCAAGTGTAATAATCGGAATGAGCCTGCTTAAAAAAGTGTCTTTCATCCGTGTGACATCAAGCGTTGTTATCGGAGCTATTGTATACAAAGCATGTGTGGCTATTGCAGTTAAGCTTGGAATGCCATCATCAGATCTTAAGCTTATAACAGCAGTGTTATTCCTTATAATTCTCGTAGTCGGAATGGATAGAAACAAAAGAAAGAAGGTGGCATAATGTTAGAGCTCAACCGTATCCACAAATTATATAATCCGGGAACAGTCAATGAGATCTGCCTATTTAATGATTTTAATCTGCAGATAGAGGATGGACAGTTCGTTTCGGTAGTCGGAAGTAATGGTTCCGGAAAAACATCTATGCTAAATATAATTTGCGGTTCTATTCCGATAGACGGTGGAAATATCGTGGTAAACGGCACAGATATCACAAAGCAGAAGGATTTTATCAGACACCGCCGCATAGGCCGTGTATTTCAGGATCCTTCCAAGGGAACATGTCCATCAATGACTATACTTGAAAATCTGGCAATCGCAGACAATAAAGGGAAAATGTACGGGCTTGGCAGAGGCACAAACCACAGCAGGATAGCTCATTACAAGGAAATGCTTGCTGAACTGAACCTCGGACTTGAGGATAAGCTTCACACAAAGGTTGGCGCACTTTCAGGTGGTCAGAGACAGACACTCGCACTGCTCATGGCTACGATGAACCCGATAGAGTTTTTGATCCTTGATGAGCATACAGCTGCACTTGATCCAAAGACTGCGGAGATCGTAATGCAGCTTACAGGAAAGATCGTCGCAGAAAAAAAGGTCACAACGATCATGGTCACACACAATCTGCGCTACGCTGTTGAATACGGAGACCGCCTTATAATGATGCATCAGGGGAAAGCGATAATAGACAAGGCCGGAGCGGACAAAAAGGCAATGCAGGTGGACGATATCCTTGGTACATTCAATGAGATCAGCATTGAGTGTGGAAACTAGTATAGCGTTTTTAAATTAACTAAACCATATTACTTGCCTATTTTCCCGATAGTACATGTGAAATATAAATATGAATTGAAATATCCTCCTGTGGGAGTATAACTATACTATACTTCTGTGGGAGGATATTTTATGCTTTTATATCATGGATCAGATCATGTCATTAAGAGACCTGAATTTGGAGCCGGAAAGAAGCACAATGATTATGGTAGAGGTTTTTATTGTACAGAAAATATTGAATTAGCTAAAGAATGGGCGGTATCTGAGGATGCGGACGGATATGTTAATAAATACAGTATAGATACATCCAGATTGAGTATATTGGATATAAATAGTGAAGAGTATACAATGCTCCACTGGCTGGGGATTTTACGCAGGATATTTTGGAGGAAGAATGAGAGTAAATCATACCCTCATCATCCCCGACATAATACATCCCCCTGCAGCCCCACATGCCATGACATCTTTAAGCCGTGGAACATTAAGAGATGAATCATCACCTTCGCTTGAGGCAATATTGATACCACCAATCGCATAAACCGGTATCTGAACCGTATCGCATACATTTTTGAGAAAATCAAGTCCACGTGGAGGCAGTCCTTTCTTACAATCGGTTGCAAAAATATGTCCTGCCGTCATATATGTGGCTCCAAGCTGTTCAGCTTTTATGGCATCTTCTACAGAGTGGACAGATGTACCGATAACTTTGAAGAATTGTTGATAATCTGCTGCATTTTTATGTGATAGTGTGGATATAACATCAGGCATAAAATGCCGGCATGGTGCAGCAGCATATTTTTCCAGGATTGGCAGTGGCAGATGGATATACGGATGATTAAGCTCTAATGCCACATTTATAAAGCTGTGCAGGATGCACTGCACATCATATTCCTTACAAAGAGCGGTTACATCACGTGCCAGAGACAGATATTCTGCCTCTGGCATATCTTTTTCCCTAAGCACGATTGCATGAGGATGAAGCTTACAGATGCGTTCAAGCTGTTCCATGAATGGACGGCTGCATAAGTGCCGGTTTGTGACTGCGATGATGTTATCATTGTATAAAACTGATTTTGAACTTTGGTCTAAATGTTTTTCTTTATTCATATTCATACCTGTTAAAAATGATACTTATTACAATTTAATCATTTAATCGTTTACATTATGTAATGTAAATTAATGCAAAAAATTGATAATAGACAATTTAGAAATTAAATACATATAAACATATAAATTAAACCGGATTTCTACACGTAAATATAATCACTCATTACAGGCTGCAGTCCTATATCCAGCAGGGCATCATATACTTCATCAACGCTTCTTCCATCAGAAATCTCAAACTGGTCATCACCTTTATCCTCAATATCATCAACATGGCTTCCGATACCTGTGCTGACACCGGCGGAGATCTTTGTTGCAGCGATATTTACAAGATTGTCACGCACACGGGCGTCCTCACGGGTTGATACAGTGATGCTTGCAAACGGCATGAAAAGTCTGTAGGCGCAGACTACCTGTAAAAGCTGTCTTTCGTGCACATCCTTAGGATTTATCCTGTCGTTGTTGATGATAGGACGAAGACGCGGACATGAGAATGCTATCTCAGCCTGTGGGTACTTTTTCTGGAGCAGATAAGCATGATAGCCTGTTGCGAGTGCATCTTTTCTGAAATCATCCAGCCCCAAAAGTGCGGCAAATCCTACTCCTCGCATTCCTCCCTTTAAAGCACGTTCCTGTGCATTTATGCGATATGGGAAAATTCGCTTGTGTCCGGCAAGGTGAAGTGTCTCGTATTTGTCTGAATTGTATGTTTCCTGGAAAACGGTCACATAGTCGGCACCACATTCGTGCAGATATGCGTATTCGTCAGAATTCATAGGATAAACCTCAAGGCCTATGACTTTGAAATATTTGCGGGCTATTTTGCATGCTTCACCGATGTATCTGACATCTGACATCTTTTTACTTTCGCCCGTCAGGATAAGAATTTCCTGAAGTCCTGTCTTAGCGATTGCAGCCATCTCTTTTTCGATTTCTGAGGAATTGAGTTTGGCACGGTTTATTTTGTTGTGGCAGTTGAAGCCACAGTAAATACAGTAGTTTTCACAGTAATTGGCAATGTATAGAGGTGTAAACATATATACACTGTTTCCGAAATGTTTTCTTGTCTCTATCTGCGCTGCCTGTGCGATCTCCTCCATAAATGGAAGTGCAGCAGGAGATAGCAGAGCTTTGAAATCTTCTACACTGCGGTATTCGTGTGAAAGTGCTGTGCGTACGTCTGCCGCAGTGTATTTGTCATAATCGTAGCTGTCCATTTCTGCTATGACCTGATCCATGACATCAGAGTCTAAAACTTCCATGTCAGGGAGATATTTCATGTGATCTATCCTGTTTTTCTTCATGTCCTCGAGGATCACTTCGTTTACGATACTCTCGTTGAAGTGTTCGTCATGAGTGAGAGCATCTGTTGGATCTGCAACAGCGTTTGAACTGTTATTTATATTTTTATTCATTATAAAATCCTGTGTGACTTTCCGGTATTTTAGTAATACTTGATATTAGATGTTTTTTACGCATAGTCCTATCATATAGTTTCAGTGTATATTCTATAAGCCGGAATAGTTACCTTCCTTTCAAAAATATTTTATTTGTCATGGTTAGTCGCGTAAAAATCCGGTAAGTGGTGATGAAGCGCTTGCACCTTTTACGAGTGTGCGGCCAAGTCCTGAAAGGTACGCCATTCTTCCGGCTTCAATAGCTTTCTTAAATGCCTCAGCCATTACCTCAACATCACCGGCTGTTGCGACTGCTGTATTTGCCATTACTGCGGAAGCTCCCATCTCCATTGCTTCGCAGGCCTGGGATGGACGGCCGATCCCGGCATCGACGATGATAGGAAGGTCGATCTCATCTATTAATATCTGGATAAATTCTTTAGTGCAGATACCCTTGTTTGAACCGATAGGTGCGCCAAGTGGCATGATACTTGCGGCGCCGGCATTTACAAGATCTCTTGCCACATTGAGATCAGGATACATATATGGCATTACAACGAAGCCTTCTTTGGCGAGGATTTCAGTTGCCTTGATAGTTTCATAGTTGTCAGGGAGGAGATATTTTGTGTCACGCATGATCTCTACCTTTACGAAATCTCCGCAGCCAAGCTCACGTGAAAGACGTGCAATCCTTACAGCTTCATCAGCATTTCTGGCACCTGATGTGTTTGGAAGTAAAGTTACATTGTCCGGAATATAGTCGAGGATATTTGCCAGTCCGCCTTCATTTGCGCGGCGAAGCGCAAGAGTGATGATCTGTGCATCAGCTTTCTCAATGCAGGCTTTTACGAGATCAAGAGAAAATTTTCCTGAACCAAGGATAAAACGTGATGAAAATTCATGTCCTCCGAGAACTAATTTGTCGTTTGCTAAATCTATATTTTTACTCATATTGAACTCCTTTTTGAAATTGTTATTGCATGTAATATTGTTGAGTGAACGGTTGCTTTATTTGTCACATGCATATTGTGTTTTTGATATGCGAACGGTATTTGTAAGATGCATATTAAAGACTGTAGACTGTATATAGATCAGCCTCCACCCATAAAACTGAGTACTTCCATGACATCGCCGTCTGCGATGGTTGTGGTAAAATATTCTGATTTTGGAAGAATCTGCTCGTTAAGCTCTACTACAATATGTTTAGGATTGTAGTTGTTTGCTTCAAGATATTCTGATACAGTCATGCTGCATGCCTCATTGGCTTCTTTTCCATTGATCTTTATCATAGTGTTCCTTTCCGGATTGAGAGGGTGTCAAATTAAAAAAGAGTTCACAAAGCAATACACCCGCGGTGGTGCACCCCTTCATGAACTCTGTTCACTCTCAAAAATCCAATATTAAATTATGTAAAATTAAACAATGTCTGATTTATGTTAAAGTGCATATCAACCAAACTGAACCACTGGGGCAATCGGTCATATGCAACGAAAAAAGGGAGACACCAATGTATCTCCCGTAATTGCTATATACGTTCCTACGTTGGCATTATCCAAATCAGGTATATGGGTCGAAGTTGATGACTTCCTCTCAGCCTACTAAATAAGCTCCCCTATTAATTTTACGAAAACCAGTATAACGCTGTGTTTTGACAAAGTCAAGTAAATATTCTGCAGATAATATTTCAAATTTTTCGCTGTATTTACATAAACATCATAATACATTTTCAATGATCTGCTACGATATAAATACAAAAAATGTAACTATTAAGTACAGAAAATGTTAATTTATCTGGATTGTTAAACAGACATGCAGATAAAACATATATTATATAAAATAAAAATATAGGAGGATTACCATGAAGAAGGATGAAATTGTAAAAAAATATGCATTTTTGATGCTGCTTGTGGGAACAGCTTTGGCGTTTTTAGTAGGAAGCGGAATTTTTTTCGGGATTTTATGCCTGGCAAATTCGAGTATTGCAGGGAGTATTGCGCTTAATATAGGCGGACTGATGGGAATTACGGCATTTATAGCTATTCCAATTTACTTTCTGAGAAAATATTAATGCCGGATGGCTTATATTATCTGAAGATCATTTCTAAAAAATATTATCTTACTTAAGCATTTCGAAAATCTACCAGAATATAATATGAAAAATTAAATCTTGTAATTAAAACTTCCAATATGAAGAATGGAGGAAGTTTAATATCATAATAAATTGCCCATAACAAATGCCCATAACAAATATGATCTGTAAATTGACATTCATAGCATAAAAATGGTATATTTGAGCTATAAAAACATACGAAAATTTTTCTATGGGGAATATATATCGTACAAAAATGACAACAGGTGTATACCGGGGGAAATGTATATGACGGCAGAAGAATGTTATGAACTATTGGGAGAAAATTATAATGAAATATTGGAACGATTCGGAAATGAGGCTATGATCAGGAAGTTTGCGATACGCTTTATAAATGATCCAAGCTTTGGAGAATTAAAGGATGCGTTTCAGAAGAATGATGGGGAAAGGGCATTCAGGGCGGCTCATACATTAAAGGGTGTGTGTCTGAACCTTGGTTTTTCAGGTCTTTATCAGGTAAGTTCAGATCTGACAGAAGAACTCAGAGATTATTGCACTGATGGGGCAGAAGAACTTTTTAAAAAGGTAGAACAAAAATACCAGAGTGTGATTTCGGTTTTAAATAAATTGGCACTTGAAAATTAATTAAGAGGGGAAACATGGACCGGAAAACGGACATAAGGAACATGTATTATGAAAAATAGAATTCTTATTGTTGATGACGCATATATTAACAGAGAATTATTGAAAGAAATGCTAAGTGAAAATTATGAGATACTCGAAGCGGAGAATGGAAAAGAAGCATTAGATATTGTTGAGAACGAAAAGCATATAAATGGAATACTTCTCGACCTTGTCATGCCGGTAATGGATGGTTTTGAACTTCTTGAGAAATTAAAAAAGACGGATATAATGGACAAAATACCGGTAATGATAATAAGCTCGGAAATGACAGCACATAATGAAAACAGATGCTTTAATTATGGAGTATTTGATTTTATAGGAAGACCGTTTAAGCTGCAGATCGTACAGAAACGTGTCGAAAATATGATAAAAATATATGACTACAAGAATCATCTGGAAGACAGGGTAAGAGCGCAGACGGAGGTACTGCGCAAAGCAAATGAAAAACTCAAAAAGAGGAATAAGGATATCATGGATATGCTTGGCACGATCGTAGAGTTTAGAAACCTTGAGAGCGGGGAACATATTAAACGGGTAAAGGAGTACACAAGGGTTCTTGCTGAATATTTTAGTGTAAAATATCCGGAATACGATCTTACACGGGACAAGATAAATAATATCGTTGAGGCCAGCGCACTTCATGATCTTGGAAAGATATGCATACCTGACAGAATACTATTAAAGCCGGGAAAACTTACAGATGAAGAATTTGCATATATGAAGACACACACCACGAGAGGATGTGAGCTCTTAAATTCTGTAAACATAGACTGGGATGAGGAGCTTATAAAAACATGCTACGAAATAATCAGGCATCATCATGAAAAATATGATGGAAACGGATATCCCGATGGATTAAAGGGTGATGAGATCCCAATATCAGCGCAGCTTGTTTCTCTTGCGGATGTTTATGATGCACTTATAAATGAAAGATGTTATAAAGCGGCGTTCTCAAAAGAAGAAGCATACGATATGATAATAAACGGAAAATGCGGACAATTTTCACCGAAGCTTTTAGAAGCATTTGAGCATGTAAGAGAACAGTTCGAGAATTTTGATGAGAAAAAGACAGAGGGTAACTATTAATAGTTATCCGGATATAAAAGGATGAAAGACACTATGGAAAATAAAGATACAGTAGGTGCCATTTCAGGCTACTACGATGATAAATTAAGCATAGCAGAGGTCAGTGAGAGCTTCCTGAATAACCTTGGATTTAGATATGATGAGTTCATGCAGGTTACAGGAGGCTCTTTTAGAAAGATTTTCTGCGGAGATAATCAGACATTTTTAGAGCCGGAACGCTTTCCTCTGATAAAGGGGACCGGAGAGGGACAGATGCTGACAAAGGAGGGAGTAGCTCTTTATGTCCGCATGGAAAAGCAGGACACACAGGATGAATCCGGCAGGAGGATGTGGGTTATAACAGCAGAAATAGACCAGATCCAGCAAAGCTTAAAGATTGTAAACAATGTGATACAATCCGGCATGTGGTATATAGATTGTGATGAAAAAGGCCAGATGTATGAAGTATTCTGGAGTCATGAATTCAGGAAGATGCTTGGATATAATGATGTTTTAGATTTTCCAAATACACTCGAGTCATGGTCGGATCTTCTTCATCCGGAGGATAAAGAAAGAAGCATTGATTTTTTGAAAAATGTTATAGCTGACAGGACAAATAAGAAAAAATACAATATAGAGTACAGACTTAAGACGAAAAATAATGGATACCAGTGGTTCAGGGTCAGTGCCGACACAAGCCGCAGGGCAGATGGTACTGCAAAAAGGATGGTAGGTATCTTTATCAATATCGAAAAAGAAAAGAAAGCAAAGCACAGGATACAGAGAGGAATTGCTTTTCACAATGCATACACTGAATCTAACCTTTGTGAATATTATGTCAATCTGGATGAAAATACTTTTGAATCCCTTAAAGAAACAGATCCCCTCTTCGGAATGCTCGAAAATAACAGAATGTGGGATGAACTGACACATGAATATATAGAGCATTTTGTATATGAGGAGGATAAAGATGCTGTTGAGGGAATATATGATCGTAATTATATCCTCAGAAAATTTAAGGAAGGCAAAAATGAACTCAGTCTGGTGAGCCGGATATTAAAAGATGGCAGAATACGCTGGGTAAGGAATATGATAATACCGGATGCGACTGAAGAAAACAGATGCCGGTATGCAATGATATTTGTCAGAGATATCACCGAAGCAAAAAAGGAAGAGGAAGACCTAAAAGCGCTTAATCAGGAAAATGCTGCAAGAGCTAAACTTATAGAGGGAATAGTAAAGCTTGTTGATACATTTGCGATTTTTGAATTTGACAGGGATCATTACGAATTTTTCAACTTTGATCATAATAGAAACTATGAGTCATCCGGAAAATACAGTGATTTTATGGTAAAAATCTCTGATACATATAAGGCCGTTGCGGATGTTGAATCAATGAAACATTATATAGCGCCTGAAAATATAAGAAAAAAAATAAAGACTGAGAATGATATATATCAGTTCGAGTATTGTAATCTTGATGAATCCGTGTATAAGACTGCTTCGTTTATCCCGTTAGAATGGGATGGAAACGTGCTCACAAAGGTATTAGCGATCTCACAGAATATTACTGAGGCAAAAACTCTAGAAAAAGACTCGCGCAGGGCATTGAAGGAAGCATACGAGTCCGCAAACCGTGCGAATGAGGCAAAGACTGAATTTTTGACAAATATGTCACATGATATAAGGACTCCGATGAATGCGATCATTGGAATGACTGCGATCGCCTGTGCAAATATAGACAATAAGGAAAGAGTAATATCCTGCCTGTCTAAAATCACTCAGTCAAGCCGCCATCTGCTGGGGCTTATAAATGAAGTACTGGATATGGCAAGGATAGAAAGCCGCAGGGTAGCTCTTACAGAAGAAGAATTCAATCTGCCGGGGCTTATAGATGATGTATATTCCGTGATAAAGCCGGGGATAGCAGAACGTCACCACAAGTTTGACATGGAAGTAATGGATGTTGTGCATGAGTCAGTATGTGGTGACAGCTTGCGAATACAGCAGATTCTGATAAATATATTGACAAATGCTATTAAATACACGCCGGATAATGGAATTATATCATTTAGTCTGAAGGAAAAGATTACAAACCATAAAGGTATGGGCTGCTATGAATTCGTTGTTTGTGACAATGGAATGGGAATGAGTCCTGAATTTCAGAAAGTTATGTTTGAACCGTTTACGAGGGCTGATGACAAGAGGACAACAAAGATACAGGGAACCGGACTTGGAATGTCAATAACTAAAAACATAATCGATATGATGAATGGACATATTGACGTACAAAGTGAGCTTGGAAAGGGAAGTAAATTTACTGTCACGATATGTTTAAGGCTGCAGGATCAGGAGGATGACAGGCTGGCTGAGCTTGTAAATCTTCCGGTCCTTGTAGTAGATGATGATAAAATTTCAGGGGATAACGCAGTTACGATACTTGAGGATATCGGCTTAAAAGGAGAGTGGGTTTCATCTGGTGAGGAAGCGGTGGAAAAAACGCTAAAGAGGCATGAGAATAGTGATGATTATTTCGCTATAATAATAGACTGGAAAATGCCGGGAATCGATGGCGTGGAGACGGCGCGGAAAATCCGGAAGATAGCAGGAAAAAATGTTACTATAATTATTCTGTCTGCATATGATTATACAGAGATAGAGGAAGCTGCGAGAGATGCCGGGGTAGATGGTTTTATCACAAAACCGCTTTTTAGATCAAGACTGGCAGCCAAGCTAAGAGAACTTATATCGGATGAGCCGGGAAGAAAAGATCAGAATCAGCTGCAGGATATTTCAAAGTGTGACTATTCAGGAAAGAAAGTCCTGCTTGTCGAGGATAATGAACTAAATAGTGAGATAGCGAAAGAGATAATTTCAATGACCGGGGCACAGGTAGAAACTGCTGAAAATGGAAAAATGGCTGTCGATCATATGCTTAGCAGACCTGCAGGATATTATGACATGATATTTATGGATATACAGATGCCTGTTATGAACGGATATGAGGCAACAAAAGCAATCAGGTCGATAGATGACGGCAGAGGATGTAATATTCCGATAATTGCAATGACGGCAAATGCATTCGCAGAAGATATCATCAAGGCAAAAAAAGCGGGCATGAATGAACATATGGCAAAGCCGATAGATATAAATAAGCTTTACGAGGTGCTGAGACACTGGCTTGTTAACGATTAATGGATAATAATGCGCAAAAAAGTGCATGATTTTCTGTAAAAAAACCTTACCAAAGGCGTCGGTGAGTCTTGAATTAAAAAAAATTTAATAGTATAATTTACTCGATTAAATAAGAATGATATGAGACATTAAGGAGGAATCACAATGATTACCTGGAACAACTTAGATACCCTTGAGTCTTTCAAGGAACTTTCAAAAGTAGAACGTGTAGACATCAAAGAGGCAATGTCAGGAGAGAACGGAGCAAAGCGTGCAAAAGAGTACAGCGTTCCTATGGCAGAGGGATTTGCCTATAATTTTGCTGCAAAGCAGGTTGATGATGATGTGCTTAAAGCCCTTGCTAAATTAGCAGAGGAGGCACAGCTTACAGAAAAATTCGAAGCACTTTATAATGGTGCTGTGATCAATACAGGTGAGAATCGTCTTGTACTTCATCATCTCACACGAGGCCAGCTCGGGGAGACAGTTATGGCTGATGGTGTTGATAAACGTAAATTCTATGTAGAGCAGCAGCAGAGGATAGCTGATTTTGCCAATAAAGTACACTCAGGTGAAATCACAAATGCCGCAGGTGAGAAGTTTACTACAGTTGTTCAGATCGGTATCGGCGGAAGTGACCTTGGTCCACGTGCTATGTACCTTGCACTTGAAAACTGGGCAAAGAAAAATAATACATTCAAGATGGAGGCTAAATTCATCAGCAATGTAGATCCGGATGATGCAGCATCAGTACTTAACAGTGTTGATGTAGCCCATTCAATATTTATTCTTGTTTCTAAGTCAGGTACTACACTTGAGACACTTACAAACGAGTCATTTGTAAAAGATGCATTAAAGAATGCCGGACTTGATGCTTCACATCATATGATCGCAGTTACAAGTGAGACATCACCACTTGCAAAGAGCGATGATTATCTTGCTGCATTCTTTATGGATGATTATATCGGAGGACGTTATTCTTCATCATCTGCAGTAGGTGGAGCAGTACTTTCACTTGCATTCGGACCGGAAGTATTTGCACAGTTTCTGGATGGCGCAGCAGCAGAAGATAAGCTTTCAAAAAATAAGAACATATTAGAAAACCCTGAGATGCTCGATGCTCTTATAGGTGTATATGAGAGAAATGTACTTGGATATCCAAGCACGACAGTACTTCCATATTCACAGGCACTCAGCCGTTTTCCGGCACACTTACAGCAGGCAGATATGGAGTCAAACGGAAAATGTGTAAACCGTTTTGGAGAGAGGGTAAGCTATCCGACAGGATCTGTTATTTTTGGTGAGCCTGGAACAAACGGACAGCATTCATTCTATCAGCTCCTTCATCAGGGAACAGATATCGTGCCACTCCAGTTCATCGGATTTAAGAAGAACCAGCTTGATACAGATGTAGTCATTCAGGATAGTACAAGCCAGCAGAAGCTTTGCGCAAATGTGGCAGCACAGATAGTAGCATTTGCATGTGGAAAAGAAGACGAGAACAAAAATAAAAACTTTGAAGGCGGTCGTCCATCAAGTATAATAATCGGAGATCAGGTCAATCCTGCATCACTTGGAGCACTTCTTGCACACTTCGAGAATAAGATCATGTTCCAGGGCTTCTTATGGAATTTAAACAGCTTCGATCAGGAAGGTGTCCAGCTTGGAAAAGTACTTGCAAAGAAAGTACTTGCACATGAAACTGATGGAGCACTTAAGGTATACAGTGATCTTTTAAATATCTAAATACCGGGATCACATATTAGCAAAGTATTCAAAAGAATTTTGTTGTTTCAGCCCGTCCGGGCTTTAAATGGGACTATAGATTTTACTGTTTCTGAGAATAAAACAGTAGATCTGTAGTCCTTTTTGTGTGGGAGGAAAAATATGGACCAGACATTTATGAAAGAAAAAAAGATACTGCCACTTGTTTTATCAATGTCACTGCCGATGGTTTTGTCAATGCTTGTGAACTCATTGTTTAATATTGTAGACAGCTTCTTCGTTGCCAAAGTAAGTGAGGATGCAATGACAGCACTTTCTCTTGTATACCCGGTACAGCTTGTTCTTACAGCTGTGTCTGTAGGATTTGGTGTCGGAGTAAATGTGCTTATAGCATATCTGCTCGGAGCAAAGGAGAAAAAAAGAGCAGACCATGCAGCTTCCTGTGGAGTGCTGCTTGGGCTGGTGCACGGAATGATGATCATAATTGTGTGTCGTATAGGAATGAAATCTTTCCTAGGACTGTTTACGAAAAACAGCGATGTTGTCGGACTTGGGATGAAATATGCCAATATCGCTTTTCTCTTTTCGGCTATAGTTACAGTTGGTATCACTTATGAAAAGATATTTCAGGCTGTCGGAAGAATGAAAGAAACTATGGTAAGCATGCTTGTGGGATTCATATCAAACATCATACTTGATCCCCTTATGATATTTGGAATAGGACCATTTCCAAAAATGGGGATAGAAGGAGCGGCACTTGCGACAGGAATAGGGCAGACGCTTACACTTTTAAGCTATATCATATACTATTTTGTAAAACCGCTTCCGGTAAAAATAAATATAGAAAACATATGCTGTGAGGGTGATCTTGTAAAAAGGATGTATTCAGTCGGAATTCCTGCAACGCTTAACATGGCGCTGTCTTCAGTACTTCTTGCCATAATAAATGCGATCCTTTCCGTTTATGGTGATGCATGTGTTCTTGTGTTCGGAGCATATTATAAGCTGCAATCATTTATCTATCTTCCATCCGGCGGTGTGATACAGGGAATACGTCCGATAATAGGTTATAATCATGGAGCCGGAGAAAAGAAAAGGGTAAGGAGCATATTTATAACAGCGCTTGTGATGACGCTGGTGATAATGGTAGTTGGAATGCTGTTGTGCCTTATCGCACCGGGATGGCTCATGAGCCTGTTCACATCTAATGGGGATACGATAAAAACAGGAATAACAGCGCTCAGGATCATAAGCCTTGGATTTGTAGTGTCAGCTGTTTCCGTGACATGCAGCGGTGCACTGGAAGGATTAGGAAAAGGTGTTCCATCATTATGGATATCACTCATGCGGTATATAATTGTCATAATACCAATGGCATTTATATTAAGCCGTGCAATGTCATCACAGATAGGTGTATGGATTGCATTTCCGGTAACAGAATTTATCGCAGCGGTAGTGTCGGCGGTCATTTACAGAAGGCAGGTAAAAAAATTTTAAGCTGAGTTACTGTTCATACCTAACAGTGCGACCAGTAACTAAGCTGATGCATATTTATGGAAACATAGAGAAATATTATTGAGATTTTATATTAATGCATATATAATATAAGCACTTTGCGGCGAGCCTTGATATTTATATCAAGCCTTATCGTTTAGTAAAATCATATTAGAACTAACACCAAAATCATTATTGAGGTGGAAGACGGCATATATTACACAAAAATACTATAACTTACTGTCTTGTAAGTTTTATAAGGATAGCTGTATCTTCCGCCGGGAAGGTACAGCTTTTTTTATGGAAACAAGAATAGCACTTATAGGAATAATAGTTGAAGATCCCCAGTCAGTAGAGCAGCTTAATCATTTGCTGCACGAATATGGGAAATACATAATTGGACGCATGGGGATCCCATATGAGAAAAAAGGAGTAAATATCATAAGTGTAGCAATTGATGCGCCACAGGATGTGATAAATACTCTGTCAGGAAAAATCGGACGTCTTAAGGGAATAGGCGCAAAAACAGTCTACTCGAATATCAAAGGAGAATAAACCTGCCTATGAAAGATATAAAAGCGATTGTCGATGATATATCGAAACGTCAGGACATCGGACTCCAGGAGCTGCAGGCAATTCTTCAATCAGAAGATATTGATGGGATAAAATATCTTAGAGATAAGGCGGCAGAAAAATCTAAAAGCATATATGGCAATAAAGTATTTATCCGCGGTCTTATAGAATTTACAAATTATTGTAAAAATGATTGTTATTACTGTGGAATACGCCATGGAAATCATAATGCACAGAGGTACCGTCTGAGTGACGAACAGATATTTGAGTGCTGTGACACGGGATATGAGCTGGGTTTCCGCACGTTTGTGCTTCAGGGCGGTGAAGATCCATATTACACGGACGACAAAGTCTGTCTTATAGTAAATGAGATAAAAACAAGACATCCTGATTGTGCGGTAACGCTGTCGATAGGGGAAAAAACAAAAGAAAGCTATCAGAAATTTTTTGATGCAGGGGCAGACAGATATCTGCTCCGCCATGAAACCGCAGATGAAGGACATTACAGAAAACTCCATCCGGTTGAGATGTCACTGGAAAATAGAAAACAGTGTCTTAGGGACTTGAAGGATATAGGATATCAGGTTGGATGTGGGTTTATGGTAGGTTCACCCGGACAGACAACAGAGACACTTTACGAAGATCTCAGATTTATAAAAGATCTGCAGCCACATATGACAGGTATAGGACCATTTATTTCGCAGAAAGACACTCCATTTGCAAACGAGCCATCGGGAACAATGGAGATGACACTCCGGCTGCTTTCCATAATAAGGCTTATCCATCCGCATGTACTTCTGCCGGCGACGACGGCGCTTGGCACGATACATCCGCAGGGAAGAGAAATGGGAATACTTTCAGGTGCAAATGTTGTCATGCCAAATCTGTCACCCGTGGATGTCAGGGATAAATATAAATTATATGACAACAAAATATGCACCGGTGATGAGGCGGCAGAGTGCAGGCACTGTATGTCAAACCGCATGAAGAGCATAGGATATGAGGTTGTTGTATCACGCGGGGATTTTGTTATGTGACGGAATACAGCTTAAAATATATACACTATTAAAAGGAGATAAAAATATGTACGACGTAAAATCAATGAAGGCTGAGGAATTCATCTCAGACGAGGAAATCAGGGAAACATTAGAATACGCAGAGGCAAATAAAAACAATGTAGAGCTTATCGATCAGATAATCGGGAAGGCACGTCTTAGAAAAGGACTTACACACAGAGAAGCATCAGTGCTTTTAGCATGTGAAATGCCAGATAAAATAGAAGAGGTATATGAACTTGCAAAGCAGATAAAGCAGGATTTTTATGGAAACAGAATTGTGCTTTTTGCCCCTTTGTATCTTTCTAACTATTGTGTAAACGGATGTGTGTATTGCCCATATCATATGAAAAATAAGCATATAGCAAGAAAAAAGCTTACCCAGGAGGATATCGTAAAAGAGGTAACTGCATTACAGGATATGGGGCACAAGCGTCTTGCGATCGAGGCAGGCGAGGATCCTGTAAATAATCCTATAGAATACATTCTTGAGTGTATAAAGACGATATACAGCATAAAACACAAAAATGGGGCGATCCGCCGTGTAAATGTAAATATTGCCGCAACAACAGTAGAAAATTACCGCAAATTAAAAGAGGCCGGGATCGGTACATATATTCTTTTCCAGGAGACATATCACAAGGAAAGCTATGAGCAGCTTCATCCGACAGGTCCAAAACACGACTATGATTATCACACAGAGGCCATGGATCGTGCTATGGAGGGTGGAATAGATGACGTAGGACTTGGTGTGCTTTTCGGGCTTGACAAATATAAATATGAGTTTGCAGGACTTCTCATGCATGCAGAGCATCTTGAGGCTGTCCATGGAGTAGGACCTCATACGATAAGTGTTCCACGGGTAAAGCATGCGGATGATATTGATCCTAGTGCATTTGATAATGGAATCACAGATGATATATTTGCAAAAATCTGCGCACTTATCCGTATTTCAGTGCCATACACAGGAATGATCATCTCAACGCGTGAGAGTCAGGAGGTACGTGAAAAAGTGCTGCCGCTTGGTGTATCGCAGATAAGCGGTGCTTCAAAAACAAGTGTTGGCGGATATGCAGATCCTGAAGCAGAAAAGATGGCAGAAGCAACATCAGAGCAGTTTGATGTAAGTGACCAGAGGACACTTGATGAGGTAGTGAACTGGCTCATGAAGATGGACTATATCCCTTCATTCTGTACAGCATGTTATCGTGAGGGAAGAACCGGTGACAGATTTATGGCACTTTGTAAGAGCATGCAGATACTTAACTGCTGTCATCCAAATGCACTTATGACATTAAAGGAGTATCTCGAGGATTATGCAGGACCGGAGACAAAGGAGATCGGAATGAAGCTTATTGATAAGGAAATAGAAAAAATTACGAATCCTAAGGTAAAACAGACATGCTATGAGCATATACATGATATTGCCGATGGAAAACGTGATTTCCGTTTCTAACAGGAGGGAAAGCCATGTCTACATTAAATGAAACACCATCGTCAAATCGTTTGCACATAGGCATTTACGGGAAAACAAACAGTGGAAAATCATCTCTCATAAATGCATTTACAAGACAGGATGTATCAATAGTGGCAGACGTAGCCGGAACAACAACAGACCCGGTTTATAAGCCGATGGAGATAAATCCGCTCGGGGCGTGTGTCATAATTGATACAGCCGGATTTGATGATGACAGTGAGCTTGGAAAGAGCCGTGTTGAAAAAACACATCTTGCCGCCGAAAAAACAGATATAGCAGTGATAGTGCTGGATGCATCATGTGTTTATCAGTCAATTTCAAAAAGTAAAGAGGGAAGATCATTAAAGTTCGGTGATGTTTTTACAGACGAAAAGAAATGGATAGATGAATTTAAAAAGAGAAATACACCGGTGCTTGTTGTATTAAACAAAACAGACCTTATTGGAGATAATACATCACTGTGCATGGACTGGCTTTGTGAAACTTTAAAACCCGGAGTATCAAAGAATGCAGGAAGTTTGGAGCTTGTTATGGCAAGTGCTGCCAGGAAACTGGGAATAGAGGATATAAAGGCTGCTCTCACACGTCTTATGCCGGAAGGCTTTGGACAGGAATTTATACTGGGCGATCTGGTAAATGCCGGAGATCTTGTTCTGCTTGTAATGCCGCAGGATATCCAGGCTCCTAAGGGCAGGCTTATACTTCCCCAGGTCCAGACACTAAGGGAGCTTCTGGATCGAAAATGCATTGTGATGAGCGTAACGACAGATAAACTGACTGATGCGCTAAAAGTCATGTCGAAGCCGCCAAGGCTTATAATAACGGATTCACAGGTATTTAAATATGTGTATGAGAATAAGCCGGTGGAAAGTATGCTCACATCATTTTCAGTCTTGTTTGCAGCGTATAAAGGTGATCTTCCATATTATGTAGAAAGCGCAAAAGCAATAGATAAACTTACACCACATTCAAAGGTTCTAATTGCAGAATGCTGCACACATGCACCCCTTGCGGAGGATATAGGTCGTGTAAAACTTCCGGGAATGTTGAAAAAACGCATCGGTGACGGACTTACTGTGGATATCGTAAGCGGAACGGATTTTCCGCAGGATCTAACAGAATATGACCTGATTATCCAATGTGGGGCTTGTATGTTCAACAGGAAATATGTATTATCAAGGATAGACAGGGCGCATATACAGAATATTCCTATGACAAACTATGGTGTGGCGATAGCACATATTACAGGAATACTGGACAATGTAAGTATGCCCTGCTGATCTGGAGGGATAATATGGCTTTTTCAAGTAAAACAGATGTAAACAGCAGCATAGATTTATCAGATGGTTATGATCGTCTGGCACAAAGCCTGATCGATATAATAAAAGAGCAGCAGGCTAAGCTTGGGTATCGTAAGGAAATAGTAAGGCTTTACTATCCACTGTCATCGCTTAACCATTTTTTTGAGGGGCATCTTGATAGTACAGGAATGCTTGATATTTTAAAAGAAGCATCATTGCCGGAATGCATTACGGATAAGCTTGGATGCATAAAGGCAACAGAAAAAAATGATCGTTTCTGTATAGAAATACCGCCGCAGGGCAGTGAATATGTGCACGAAAACACATCTGATGACGAATTTATAAAGGAACTTATAAAATTGGTGGCAGAACATGACTGCAGACCGCAGCAGATAATAGATTTATTCAAAAAGTTTTCGGATGAAATAGAAATAAAGCAGATGGATAACGGGGAGTTCGATTTTTATCTACGCTTTTTAGATGATCCGCAGGACACTTATTATTACTGTTTTCATGACGAAGGCTGTCATATGATATATCACAGATTTCTGCCGCAGGATTATAGTGAATTTGAATTTTAAAAATATTTGACAAAAATATAACAAACGGATTATAATTAGTCAGCGATAAGTTGTTGCAAAGCTCTCAGGTGAATATTTATGAGACAGAGGTACAAAAGAGATGGCAAAGTTTACCAAGCAGGCTATAGTAAGTGGCTTTTTGCAGATACTTCGCACAAAATCATTTGATAAGATAACCATCAAAGATATATGCGAGTTGTGCGAGATAAACAGAAATACTTTTTATTACTATTTCAAAGATATTTATGATGTGCTTGATGCGTTATTTGCGATAGAGTCACAAAGTGTTATCGAGGATGTAAAAGAGGGCGCTTCTTTTTATGAGGAATATGCCAGGAGTGCAGCGATAATTTTAAATAACCGCGAAGCAGTGATACATATATACGAATCGAAAAACGGAGCGGTTATGCGTAAGTATCTCGATAATGTAACAAGTGCATTTGTCGGGAGATTTGTCGAAGAGAAAGCGGAAGGGTATAGTTTAAGCGGTGTGGACTTAAATTTCATTACTTCGTTTTACAGTAATGCAATTGTTGGAAGCACAATAAAATGGATTGAAAAAGGAATGAAAAAATACGACAAGGATATAATAAAACGTATATCTGATTCATTCGAGGCAACAATATATGATATGATCGAATGTTGTATGCAATAAAATATTTTTTATACAAATTAAGGATAATGTCTGAAATTCGGACATTATCCTTTTTTTGACTATTACAAAATTTTTACATAATAATTAGAATGATTAAAGAATCAAAAGATTTCATTAGAATTATTACAAAATTATAGGAAGGGGATGCTCTATGCATAGTTTATCACGGGTGAAAAATGCATATAGTGTCGTGACGGCAGGTCTGATAGCAATAGGTGTTATCCTAATGATATGGCCCCAGCTAGGACTTAACACCATGTGCAAGGTATATGGAATATTTCTTATAGTATATGGTATTGCAAAATTTTCCGGGTATTTTGCAAAAGATTTGTTCCAGCTTGCATTTCAGTTTGATCTGGCACTCGGGCTGGTATCTGTTGTTTTGGGAATCATAATAACTGCCAGGCCGGCGTATATTATACAAATACTGTCAACGGCTATAGGCATTTTTATGCTGGTTGATGCTGCATTTAAAATCCAGACTACACTTGAAGCAAAGAGGTTTGGAATAGAAAAATGGTGGCTGATACTTATAATATCTTTGATGGTAGCCATAGTTGGGATACTGCTTTTGCTGGCTCCATTTGAGACAATGAGTATTATTGTCAGGTTGATAGGCCTTAATCTTTGCCTGGACGGAATACTTAATTTATTTGTGGTGAGAAACACCGTCGAAACAATAAGGAGGAATACAGAATGGGAAATTTAGGACATCAGGCAGCAAGAGCAGCTGCATCAAAAATAATAGATATAATACTTAAAGGATTAGACAAGGACAGAGAAGCCGAGGTATGTAAACTCATTGATCTTATGGAAAAATACATGGATGGTGAGAAAATCTCCTTAAATTATGATCTGGCACGAAAAATGATCTCAGATAAAGATTGTACACTTAATAAATATATGAACAGACTCCTCGATGAGGTTGACCCTAATGTACTCAAAACCACAGCATTAAACCTCGGATTTGAGGCATTTATGCATGGCACAAAGACAATCCATAAGAGCAGGGAAAAATATCAGTGCAATGTTCCATGGCTTATACTTATGGATCCTACAAGTGCATGTAACCTTCACTGTACAGGATGCTGGGCAGCAGAGTATGGTAACAGACTTAATCTGACATTCGACGAGATGGATAAAGTTGTCACACAGGGTAAAGAACTTGGTGTATACCTTTATATGTTTACCGGTGGGGAGCCTCTTGTAAGAAAGAAAGATCTTATAAGACTTTGTGAAAAACATAACGATTGTGCATTCCTTGCATTTACAAACGGAACACTTGTTGACGAGGCCTTCTGTGCAGATATGAAACGTGTTGGAAACCTTTATCTTGCAATAAGTCTTGAGGGATTTTCAGAGGTCAATGACCTGCGCCGTGGTGAGGGCGTTTTCGGAAAAGTCATGCATGCGATGGATCTTCTCAAAGAAAACGGACTTATTTTCGGTACTTCGATCTGCTATACATCAAAGAACTACAGATCAGTTACGAGTGACGAATTTGTAGATTTAATGATCGAGAAAGGCTGCCGGTATGCGCTTTATTTCCATTATATGCCGGTTGGAAATGATGCATCTGTCGAACTCCTTCCAAATCCGCAGGAGCGTCTTTACATTAAAGACCGCGTAAGAGAGATAAGAAATATGTCCACCGGAAAGGGAATATTCACAATGGATTTCCAGAATGATGGAGAGTTTGTAGGGGGATGTATCGCCGGAGGAAGAAACTACTTCCATATCAATGCAAACGGAGATGCAGAGCCATGTGTATTCATCCATTATTCAGGTGCAAATATCCGGACACACAGTATGGTAGAGATATTGCAGCAGCCACTGTTTATGGCATATCACAATAACCAGCCGTTTAACGAAAACCATTACAGACCATGTCCGATGCTTGAGAACCCTGAAATACTCCAGAGACTTGTAAAGGAAACGGGAGCAAAGTCAACAGATTTACAGTCACCTGAAAGTGCAGAGCATTTATGCAATAAGTGTAAAGAATATGCACAAAAATGGAAACCATGTGCAGAGAAGCTCTGGGCAGAGGAACAGGCTGCAAAAAATGCAAAAACCGCTGAATAAAAATCATACATTCAATTTACATGTAATTTACAGATAGTATGTCGTTGATTTTACCGGCGCCTGATAATATAAAAATATAGTCGCAAAATAAAGCCGCTGTTATCTAGTGGCTTTATTTTTACGAAAAATAAGGAACTATGAGAGCGTATATGATAGCTGCACACCCCGGCGCCATGCGCCTTCCAACAAAAAACTACAATGGAAAATCTGTGTTTACCATATGCCACGCTTTTTGCGGAGCTTATAGTACATTTCGTTGTCCATAGCCATAACTTTTTCTATAGGAACAGCTTTAAATACAGGCATTTTCATCTTATACTTTGTCCAGAAGAAAGCATATATGCCGAGTACGATCAGGGTTACACCTGTGATAAGCCATATCATGAGTCTCTCATGTGGATCCGTTGATATATAGAATATCATATAGCTTGTTCCAATGATTCCTATGAGCGGAAAGAGTGGTCCGCATGGAACTTTAAAACTTCTCGGAGCACGAGGAAGTTTCTTACGCAGGATAAGCACATCTACATGGGCGAAGATATATGTGATCATCCAGAAAACTGAGCCTACAAGGATAAGAAATTCGATCATATCAGATGAACCATCACTAATATAAGCAAATATAAACATTGATACGGAAATTAAAATTACGCCAATGTATGGAACACCACGTTTATTGGTTTTTGCAAATATCTGAGGAAGCATATTCATTTTTGCCATACCCTGTCCGATGTATGCAAGTCCGTTTACACCTGAGTTTTGTGTGCTTATAACAGCCAGAGCTGCTACAAATGCCATCCATATTTTTCCGGCTTTTCCAAGGAGAAGCTCACCATAAAGCATATGAGGTGCTGCAGAATTTGCAAGTTCGTCCCATGGAGTGTAATGATAAAATCCAAGAACCATTATTGCCTGCATGATAAGTATTACGATAAGTCCGAGTGCCATTCCAAGAGGAACATTTTTCTTTGCATTTTTGACCTGACCTGAGATTGGTATGGCAAATTCTGCTCCGATGAAAAGCCAGAATGCAACAGCTGTCATAGAGATAACCTCAGAAGGGCTTGATGCCATGTTTGCCGGCTGTGATACAACAGTTCCGGTTCCGAGTTTGAAGATTCCTATAAGTCCCATTAAAACCATGGAGCCGACAAGAAGGAATGCGACAAGATCCTGGACTTTTGCAAACATATCGACACCTATAAGGTTTGTGGCCATTACGACAATCATCATCACTACAGTGTACACAATACTTGGTATAGGAAGCGGTATCACCTCTGACATGGCATAGGCAAAGATAGAGGCTTCAACTCCGGCAGATAAAATATTACATATGAGATAGCCGCCGACCATTGATACTATAGTTGGAACAGGTCCCATGCATGCAAGTGTATACTGTGCAAGACCGCCTGTTATATTCGGCATTAAAGCATTAAGCTCAGATAAAGAACCGATGGTAGTCATGTTTAAAAGGCATGCGACAACCATTGCACCGATAAATACAATACCAACTTCACCTGCTCCCTGTCCTAAGGAGACAAGGCAGCTGGTTGCGATAACGAGTCCAACGGAAGTAGATATGACACTTCCGAGTCCTAATTTCTTTTCTTCCATAAGGTCACCTCCTAGAGAGCATCTATACCTTCATCACCGGTACGGACTTTTATAACATTGTCAAGAGAGTAGACGAAGATTTTTCCATCGCCGATATGACCGGTATAGAGTATCTGTTTTACAGCTTCTACAATATCGTGGACTTTGCTTGTCTCGACTACAAGAGTGATCTGCTGTTTAGGGAGAAGGACAATCTCCTCGTTTTCTTCCACTGCATATTCAGCTGAACCTTTCTGTATACCACACCCTAAAACCTGTGAAACTGTCATGCCGCGGACACCAAGATGTCCAAGTTCACTCTGAAGTTCTGTGAATTTTGTAAAACTTGTGATTATTTCGATTTTTGATAAACCAGATGCCATAATAAAACCTCCTAATGTGCTCAATTATCATAAATTGCTCATATATTTTATATAATTTTCCGGGGTCAGTCCCACAAATGATTTGAATTCTTTTACCATGTGTGACTGATCGTAATAACCGCCCTGCATTGCAAGACTGTTAAATCCGTCTGACGAGTTTGAAGTCATCTCATCAAGAGTGTTCTGAAAACGGATTATTTTTTCAAACATTTTGGGACTGATGCCATGCAATTCGTGAAAGATACGGCGGACATAACATTCAGAGTAACCAGTTTCAGCAGAAATTTCTTTTATGGATATGCAGCCCTTTGTCTCATAAATACGATTTCTGATATATGAAGCTATATTTTCTTTACAGCCGGCTGCAGGAACTTCTAAAACAATAGATTTTAACATGTCTGATACAATATCAGCACGTTTTTGTATGCAGTCAGACTCATATAGCTTATCATCTATATTTATGCCGTATGCATCTGAAGAAATTTCCACGTCAGTATTTATTATGTCATCAATGCATATATCTTTTGGGAGAATGCATTGTCCCGGATAAAAACGGATACCGAAATACGTGCGGTTTTTGTCAAAAGGCCAGTATTTCATTTTAAGGACTGTGCCTCCGAGATAGCATCGTATATCGTGCTCTCCGATTCCGTATAACAAATCTACGCAGCCATCAGGCACCGCATTTATAGGGCGTGTGTCAGGCTCTTCCAAAAAAGAATAATATTCAAATACGGCAGGGTCATCTGACCTCATGCTCTGATACTTTTTACCATTTTTTTGTACATATGGCTGCAGTAGATTCATATATTTGCACCTCTTTATGCCATGTCAGGTTTATCCCATAAAGGCAATGTGATGCCGATTCCTTCCTTTACTGCATTTTTGTAGACCTCATGTCCCCATGCAATATCTTCAACCGGCATACCGCCTACAGAGAAGATGATGATTTCATCATCGCTTTCCCTTCCGACATGCTTTCCTGTGATAATGTCAGAGATGTCGATAATATCTTCACGTTTTGCAAGTCCTTCATGTACAAGATCTGTGAACAATGAACCAACGATACATACTGTGTCATATGTAGGATAAGGATATTCTTCTTCCCATGCCTCATATAATGCGTAGTTGTCAACAACCATTTTTGCACGTTTTGCAACAAATTCACGGTTGTCAAATCTTGCCGCTGAAGGCATTGATATAAGAGCACCTTTTTTTATCCATTCTTCCTTTATTTCAGGGAAAGTGGACACATCGTTGAGGACTGTTGTAGTAAAGCTTACAATATCGCTGTCTCTGACTGCCTCTTCGTTATCTTTACAAACGATTATTTCTTTCAACTGTGGATATTCGGCCTTTGCCCAGGCTTTAAAGTTCTCTATTGATTTAGAGCCTCTTCCCTTTATCTTTAATGTTTCAAGATTCGGGCAGACTGCCATGAATGCTGCAAGAGAAGTTTTTCCCATAACACCGGGTCCGATGATGGAAACAACCTTTGAATCTTTTCTTGCGAGGTATCTTGCTCCGACACCGGGAATTCCACCCGTGCGGTAAGAACTGATAAGGTTTGCTGACATCATGGCGATCGGTGCACCGGTATCCTTGTCGTTTAGCATCATCATGAGGATAGAACGCGGAAGACCTTTTTCCTTATTCTCAATGTTTGAACCATACCATTTCATGCCGGCAAGCTGATGGCTTCCGCCAAGGTATGCAGGCATCGCCATAAATCTGCGGTCAGGACCATTTTTGGGCATTCCCGGAAACTTGGGATCATCAGGAAACATTATCATGCATCCGTGGGAATTGTGGTTTTCACCGCCCATCATGTAGTCACCTTTATTTAAGGTAAGGAGAAGATCCTCCATACAGTCTACACATTTAGCCATGTCCTTGACTCCGGCCTTTATCATATCCGGCTCTGAAAGATAAAGAAAATCAATTTTTGTATCCATAGTTATATTCCTCCTTTACGACTTCTGATCGTTAAAAGAGAAAAAAGGCGTCAGATATCATGTACCTGACGCCTTTGTCCTCTTTAATTTAGCACATTTTATTTTGAAATTCAACTAGAATTCTTTATTATATTAACGCAGCATACCATATTCGTATAGTAAAAAACGATACACGCTTTATTATATAATTTAAACTTCCCCGGAAGATAGGGGAGCTTTTGAAAATCTATTTATTTGGCATAAAACGATCCGGTGCAAGGGCACTTATATCGACAACCGTTTTTTCGCCATGTATCATTTGTGAGAGCATAAGACCGACAGCAGGTGCGGTTCCGAATCCATGTCCGGTAAAGCCGCATGCAACAATGAGTCCTTCTGCGTCAGGACATGCACCGATGAAAGGAACACCATCAAATGCCATGTCAAGCCATCCGCACCAGCTTCTTACTATTTTTGCATCCTTAAGACATGGAATGTAGCTGATAACGGCACGACAGCTGGATGAAAGGGTCATTGAGTTTGTGTAGAGTCTGGATGGATCATCCATATCTGTAACTTCCTCATATCCGCATTCCGAACCGAATACAAATGAGCCGTGGTGAGCCTGATGACCATAGAAGTCGGCGGCAGCGGTTCCAAGCATTATGTCAAACATATGTGGCTGCATTTCTGTTACAAACATCTCGTCTATGAGCCTTGTCATAGGAAGATCAACACCTACAGTTCTTGCAATCGCACGGCTTTCATATCCGGCAGCAAGTATTATCTGTTCTCCCTCAAAGATGGTTCCATCATTTAAAATGACCTGGCGGACCTTTCCACGGACTTTTTTAAGAGATGCAACGTTTGCATCTGTGTAATATGAAACACCAAGTTCAAGTGAACGCTTATAATAGCCAAGTGTGGTTGTAAGTGGATTTGCATGTCCGTCTGTAGGACACCAGCTTGCACCTATTATTTCGTCCGAAAGATAAGGGCAGATTTCCTGTACTTCTTTTGCATCAACCATTTCAACGCCAAGTCCGACTTTTTTTGCATTGTCGGCAAGAGTTTTCAGCTTCTTTAAATGTTCTTCTGTCTTTCCAAGTCTTAAGTTACCTTTTTGAGTATATTCAACATCGACACCGAGTTCTTCTGAAAGTGTAGGCCACAGATGTTCTATTCCATACATGGCATAAGGAAGTTCTCTTACATCACGGCCTGACTGGCGGACACCTCCGCCATTACGGCAGCTTCCACCATGTCCAATGCTTTTTGTGGACTCAAGAACGATCACGTTTTTTGTACCGGACTTTGCAAGATAGTATGCGGTGGCACATCCGACGATGCCGCCGCCGATGATAATTACGTCTGCAGTTTTATTCATGTTTGCCACCTAAATCCTTTCCTAAAATCTCCATCTCTATAGGTCTCATAGGGGCTCTTGCGCTTGCAGGCTCCACATAGCCGGGAGCTTCTTTAAGCTCGGCAGCCATAATTGATTTTACGAGGCGGCTGCATGTCTGACCCTGGCAGAGCCCCATTCCGTTTCTTAAATATCTTCGCATTTCTTCTATGGTAAATATTCCTTCGTGGACAGCGCGGCGGATCTCACCTTTTGTGACTTCCTCGCACCTGCACACCAACAATCCGTCATCCGGTCCCGGAATAAATTCTCCGATTTCTTCTAATTTCTGTCTGATATCAATCATAATACGGCCTCCTTTTTAGCTCTGTAGAAACGTGCTTTCATGAGCATGTCGTTTGGAACTTTTATAGTGAGCAGATTTGTGTGGTCAAAAACAGGTGCAGTGCGGACTTTTGTGACTTCACATTCACATATTTCCTTACCGTCACGACCGCAGGCAATACCTTTATCACCAACTTCCGGAAGCGGCATAAATTCATATGGCATAGTAACTTCGCCGTAACCCGGTGCAACATCCTCTTCGACAAGGAATATAGCCTGGCCTGAACAGCTTGCAACGCACATTCCGCATCCGATACATTCGTGGTCATTATCGACAACAGGAAGGGAGGTGATATTGCTTCCGATAGTAATACACCCGCGCTTGCATGCATCCTGACAAGGGTTACAAGGGATATTTTGAGTACATTCCATAACAGGGTGTATTTTTCTTTGCTTTGTGACACCAGGAAAACGTCCAATCTCATCATCACCGACAAATCCGTTTACGAGAAGACTCTGTGAAATATCTATGCCTTCCTCGGTTTTTTCAATCTTCTTGCCTCTGTTGCATGGGGCAAACATTCCCTGACGGAGTGTATCAAGCTGGGCTTCAAGCTCTTTGATACGGCTTTCTTTTTCATCTGTCTTTGCAAAACCGAGGTATTCAGCGATCGTGATACCGCTTATACGGCCTTCTATCATGGCTGAGCTTGCTTCCTCGATACCGGAAACATCGCCGGCAGCATAAAGACCGGGAACACTTGTCTGGCCTTCCTCGTCGCAGTCAGGAACGAAGCCTCCTTTTGTATCTTTCATTTTACAGCCTGCCTGGTCAAGAAGCTGTGACATAGGAGAAAGTCCTACAGCAAGGCATATAGTATCTACATCGAAGTGTTTTTCGGTTCCCGGAATAATTTTCCAGTCAGGTCCGACCTGGCCGATCGTAACACCGGTTACATATTCATCACCTTCAGCTTCTATGATCGTATGCGAAAGATAGAAAGGAACACCGCAACGTGCAACTTTGGCAGCATGTACACCATAGCCACCGATCCGTGGTGCAGCATCACAAAGTGCGACGACTTCACATCCGGCCTGCATGAGCTGGAAACTTACAACCAGACCAACGTTTCCGGAACCAAGCATCAGAACTCGTTTGCCGGGAAGGATATGATGGAGATTCATCATTGTCTGGGCAGCGCCGGCACCGATAACACCCGGAAGAGTCCAGCCTTTGAAATTTACCATATTTTCTGAAGCACCTGTTGCGATAAGTATGCTGTCGCCTTTGAAATGTTTGATTTCTTCACCGATCTTTACAGTGATTTCTTTATCAGGATAAAGACCAACGACTGTTGCGTTAAGTACAACTTCAACTCCGTATTTTTCGGCCTCGGCGAGAAGCTCCTCACCGATCTTGAAACCTCTTATTTTAGCTTTGTGTTCTTTTGAACCAAAGAATTTATGTATCTGTTTAAAAAGCTGTCCGCCTGGTCTTGCGTTTTCATCAAATACGATAGGTTTAACTCCGCATTTTGCAGCTTCGATCGCTGCTGAAAGTCCGGCAGGACCGGCACCGACAACTATCATATCATAACGTCTGATTTTCATAATCACGCCTCCTTTGCACTTACACCATATTGTGTTTCGACCTTCATACCGGCTTCAAGAGGGGTAATGCAGGTCCTTACGTTTGGCTTGCCATTTACGATCATAACGCAGTCTGTACATCTTCCGATCGCACAGAAGACACCGCGCGGTTCATGTGTTTTGGCTGTGTAGCGGTGTACCATTACACCATTTACTTTAAGGGCGGCCATGATAGGCTCTCCTTCAAGACCTTCCATTGGAGTCCCATTATAATAAAACTTTACCATTTTTCCTTCAGGACTAGGTCCTAAAATAGGGTGGTTTTCTATTCTTCCCATAATCCGATCCTCCTTGTGTACTATTGCAATAAATTTAAATTAATCTAAATAACAAAAAAGGCATCAATCATCTGGATTGACGCCTTTGTCTTAACTGGCTCCTATTATAAATGCAGCAATTCTTCCTGTATTGTAAAAAACGATACAACAGTTTACCGTCAAGACCACCTATGGTGGAACTGGATCTGAGTGAGCCGAAATAAAATGACATGATGCTATGTATTATGATTTTAATGCATAGTATTACTTAGAAAATGTGCAGATACTTATTGAGTATCTGCACATTTTTTGGTAAAATATATGCAGAAAGGAGAAAAATATGCATATATTTGACTATTCTTTTTTAGATGAGGGCTTATTACCAGCTGAGATAGTTAATCTTACAGCAACGATTGCTGCATTTAATGCTATATCAGATACACGCAAAGAAAGCAATAAAAGTATATATACGGAGCTGGAAAAGATTGCCAGAGTACAGTCAGTTAAAGGTTCTAATGCGATAGAAGGTATTGTTACAACAGACGCACGTATAAAGCAGATAGTTGATGGGGACAGTGAGCCTCTTAATCATGACGAGCGCGAGATCGCAGGATATAGGGATGCACTGGATGAGATACATTCTAATCATGATCAAATGTCGTTTAGTGAAAATATGATTCTGCATATACATGAAACTATGACAAGTCTTGCAGGATATGAGCTGTCAGGAAAATATAAAACGGAAGACAATCTGATAATGGAGATTGATGAAAGAGGAAGACGTAGAGTTCGTTTTACACCTGTTTCTGCCGCAGAGACAGGAGAGGCAATGCAGCAGCTTGTACTTGCATATATGGATGCAAGGGATAACCCTAAAATAAACAAATTGTTACTGATTCCATGTGTGATATTGGATTTTTTGTGTATACACCCGTTTTCTGATGGCAACGGCAGAGTATCCAGATTATTATCATTATTTTTACTTTATAAAAGTGGATATGATGTTGGAAAATATGTATCTTTTGAGGAACAGATTAATGACTCAAAGGATTTTTATTACGAGGCATTGCAGGAGTCATCAATAGGGTGGCATACAAATGAGAATTCATATTTTGAATATATTAAAAATTTCTTGTCGATGCTTTATAAATGTTACAAAGAACTGGATAAGAGATTTTCTGTGGTAAACGGGAAAAAACTTAAAAAAACAGAAAGAGTTGAGCAGACTGTTTTAAACAGCGTGCTTCCGGTTTCAAAAGCCGAAATTTGTGGTATCCTTCCGGATGTGAGCCCGTCTACAGTAGAAGCTGTGCTCGGCAAAATGGTAAAGACAGGCTCTGTTATGAAATTAGGAAAGGCAAGGGCAACGAAATATGTCAATGCAAAATATATCAAATAAATAATTATCTAAAACTAACTAATAAAAACTTCTCACACCAGTTTGTGCCAGCCCCCCGCCCTGGGACAGCGCACGGCACAAACTGGTGTGGGAAGTTTGAGTAACTAAAAAACTATGCGGTGTTTGGCATTTCGCAAACGCCTAAAAACTGTTTTGATAATAAGGAAATTTTAGGGTAGAATAGCGTCATGAGAATAATATTTTTTGATGTAGATGGAACATTAAGCTCTCCATGCTACAATGTGGATGGAAAACTTCAGATAGGAATGTCAGATGAAAAATGGGCATGGTACTGCGATCATTACAGGGAGGATGCATACAGATGGTGTAAACCGGTGCCGCAGGTAAAGGATTATGCGATAAAGGCAAAGGCTGCCGGGGCGAAGCTATATGTGCTTACGACCTCCGGCACACAGATTGAAACGATCGCAAAGAAAAAATTTCTGGACGAAAAATATCCGGGCATATTTGATGATGTATACTCAGTTTTGCATGATGATGACAAATGTCCTTTCATATTAAAAAAAGCGGCACAACTTAATGCCACACCGCAGGAATGTGAACTTGTGGAGGATACTTACAGGATACTTCTGCAGACTGTCGTTGCAGGAATAAAATCAACACACATCTCAACAATACTTACAATGGATGATAACGCACAGTAAAAAAGCGCAAAAAAATACACCGGCTTTTATTGAATATATATGAGTTTACTTATCATATAGAATAACTTCAATCTGAGCCGGTGTTTTGTTTAAATTGGGGAAAAATAAGAATCATTTAGCCGGATCGGGCATCTCAAGAATTTTGCGAACAGCATCCTGCATCTGGGGTCGCATCCTGTAGTGCTCAAGCATGACGCGTTCATCTTTACTGAGTTTGACCTCTCTGCCGCTTTTTTTCTGAAGAAAAGTAAAATTGATATCTGGGATTTTGTATATCTCGCACAGAATCAGAAATTTATCAGCAGAGGGGGGATTCTGATTGCTTTCCCATCCGTAGATCGTCTTTTCCGATATGTAAATATCGTAATCTTCCAATCGGGCTTTTACATCACGAACTTTGAGATTATTTAAGCGCCGATAGTATTTTAACATTTTGCCGAGAGTTTCATTGGTACTCATATAAACCTCCTAACATGCACGTAATTATTATGTAATATTAGATGTAAAAATATTTATCAACAATTATTTCTTGAATATAAGGAAAAGGATTTACCACGCAGAATAAAAGCAAAAATCATTCTGATATAAATAGAAATTATAGATAGGCTCTATTGTAGTTGGAAGGCAGCAGCCGGAACATGTGCAAAAAATTGTGGTAAGACACTAAAGAAATTGAGAATTCTTCCGATACATATTGCAAGAAAGCTTATTTCAAGGAAGAAAGGAGATGCTGTTATGCGTGTAGATGCATATAATCAGGTGGCACATTTATATGGTGTCCAGCAGACAACAAAAGTACAGAAAACAAATGGCACAGGCAGGACATCTGATCAAGTGTCTATCTCACAGGCCGGCAGGGATTACCAGGTCGCTAAAAAGGCAGTATCAGAAGCTTCAGACATCAGGGAAGACAAAGTCGCTCAACTTAAAAACATGGTAGAGTCTGGCCAGTATCAGGTCAGCGGAGATGATTTCGCCAGCAGATTACTGGAGAAATATAACTCACTATAGTATTAAAGAAAGGCAGACAAAAGTGGCGTTGAAATAAGCAGATTTAGACGTCTACAGTCTGGAATGAGGATTTGGTGTGGCTAGTTTAGTAGAAGAGCTTATAAACGTACTTGCTGAGGAAGAGAGTATTTATAAAAAATTAACAGAATACGGAGAAAAAAAGCGTCAGATAATAATAGACGCAGATATTCCGGAGTTAGAAAAGCTTACAGATCTTGAACAGCAGGCAAGTGATGAATTACTTACAAAGAGTAATAAGCAGATAGCACTACTAGGCGATATAGCAACAGTTTTAGGAAAAACTGATGAAAAAATGACAGTCACAAGACTGATAGGATATCTGGATAAACAGCCGGATATCCAATCGAAGCTTACTGAGACGAGAGATAGTCTGCTGGATACAGCAGATCAGATGCAAAAGATCAATGATTTAAATTCACAGTTACTTGCTCAGGCGATTGAAATGACCGAATTTGACATTACCTTGTTTAAAAGTATGAGGCAGGCGCCGGAAACTGCAAATTATGATAAGAGTGCATACAATACAGGCACGATTCTAGGCAGCAGTGGATTTGATGCGAAGCAATAATTACGGAGGAGACAGATAATGGCAAACGGATTCGGCAGTTTCTATGTTGGAAACTCAGGACTTAGAAATTCACAGAACGCTTTAAACACTACAGCAAACAACCTTGCAAATGTAAATACAAGAGGGTATGTAAGAGAGCAGGTACGATTTTCAGATTTAGGATATCTTACAAGAAACAATCCTACATCCGGCACAAACATCCAACAGTCAGGACTGGGTGTGACGGTATCAGACGTTGCTCACGTCAGAGATATTTTCTTAGACAAATCGTATAGACAGGAAAACGGAAGACAGGCATTCTACTCTAAGATGTATGACACTACATCTTATGTGGAGGATATCTTACAGGAAATGAACGGAGTAGAATTCAAGGAGAGTGTATCAAGCTTTTGGAAAGCATTTCAGGAATACGCAAAGGATCCTTCAAACTCTACGAACCAGAACCTTGTGCTTCAGAAAGCTGAGCTGTTTCTGAGCAGATCTAATACGGTTTATCATGATCTACAGAGCTATCAGTCAAATATAAATTTACAAATTAAACAGCAGGTTGACAGGGTAAATGAGATAGGTGACCGCATCTATACCTTAAACAACGAGATACTCAAGGTTGAAGCCGGAGGCGTGGAAACAGCCATGACCTTAAGGGATGAAAGGGACACACTCATAGATGAACTGTCAGGCTATGTAAAGATAGAAGCAAACGAAGATTCAACCGGTGTGATGAATATAAAGGTAGAAGGCCAGGCATTTGTCCAGGACAACAGATGCAACCATATAGGTCTTACAAAAGAGGACGGAACAGGATTTTATACTCCGTACTGGCCTCACATCACAACAGATCAGACATATATGCCGCTCTTTAGCGATGTCGCACTTCCGTCTACTTTGGCACAAAAGGTTGGAAGCACACAGACAACAGATATTTCCACATCTCTTAACAACGATATCGGAAGTATCAAGGCACTTCTTGTGGCGAGAGGTTCTGAATACGGAACATTCGATTACATGAGTGATGCGAAATATCCTCAGGTAGAGGATTGTGTGGTAATGGAAACTGAGGCAGAGATTTCATATCTTTTCAGGGAAGTCATGACAGCTATGAACGATATTTTCTGCCCAAATACGACATACACAGCAAACGATGGAACAGTTTACAAAGTGCTTGATACAGAAAACTGCTCAGTAGGCGCAGATGGTAAGCTTCCACCGCAGGAGCTCTATGTACGAGAGGGTTATCCAAGATACACGGAGCAGACAATAGATGGCAAGACGTTCTATGTATACAATGAGGAAACGGATGCAAACAATTCATCATGGTACAGACTTGGAAATGTATCTGTAAACGATGAACTGCTCTCAGAAGTTACAAAGCTTCCATCGTTTACCCAGGATGGTAAAGTAAACTACAACATAGGAAACCAGATAACAAATGCATGGTCAAACAAAGGCTTATACATTAATCCAAACGATACATCATGGTGTAATTTTGAAGGATACTACGACAAGATAGTATCAAGACTTGGAACATCAGGAAGTGTGTACAGCTCATCTACCGATACGCTTACAGCTACGGTTTCTTCCATTGACAATCAGAGAAACCAGATAATCGGAGTATCTTCGGACGAAGAGCTTACGAACATGATAAAGTTCCAGTCGGCATACAATGCGGCAAGCCGTTATATAACGGTTATAAGCGAGATGACAGAGCTTATTGTGACAGGACTTAAATAATCAGGAGGCGAGGGGATATGGCTTCAACATTTTTTGGACTTAATATCGGATCGAGTGCATTAAGCTCATTCCAGGTAGCTATAAATACAACAACAAATAATATTGCAAATGTCAGGACAACCGGATATACAAGACAGACAGCCACTCTGAATGCTTCGGAGGCTCTTCGCGTAAATGCAAGATACGGAAGTACAGGAACCGGTGTTACGGTAACATCAATAACCCAGCAGAGAGATCTGTATTATGATAATAAATACTGGGAGAATAATTCCAGCTACGGAAGATATGAACAGAGATTGTACTATCTCGACCAGATACAGAATTATTTCAAGGATGATGCATCTGTAAAAGGTTTTGCAAGTGTATTTTCAGATATGTTTTCAAGTCTTGATACATTAAAGACAAAGGCGTCTGACCTTACAGTAAGAAACCAGTTCATAAGCAAATCGCAGAGCCTGTGTACATATTTCAACCAGATGTATCAGGATCTTTCAGATTTACAGGATGATTGTAACGAAGAAATCAAAAATAACGTTGATGAGATCAATTCAATAAGTGAGAAAATATCACTGCTAAATAAAGAAATCAATCAGGTAGAGACAGGAACAGGCGCATGCGCCAGTGAACTGCGTGATGAGAGAGCGAACCTTATGGATAAGCTTTCAAAGATAGTTAATGTTTCTTATCTGGAAACGGAAATCCCAAACACAAACGGGGATAACCTGGGCGGAACGATATTTACTCTCTATATAAATGGCGAGAAAGCGGTAGAAGGTAAGGATTACAGAAAACTCCACTGTGAGTCCACAGAGATGAAAAATAATCAGACAGATAATGATGGACTCTATAAAATCTACTGGGATGATACAAAGATGGAATTCTCAGGTATCGCAGGAACAGCTGGCGGAAAACTAAAAGCATTGTTCGAGATGAGAGATGGAGATAACAACGAGAATTTTAAGGGTAAGGTTACACAGGCCGATAAATATTCATTTACTGTTACGGGTGTCTCTGTCCAGAATTTAAAAGCACTTAATCTTCCGGCAACAGACGGAAAGATCACGGTAAATAACGTGACATATGAGTATAATGACTGGGAAGCAGAGGTTGATTCAGAAGGAAATCTCGTTTCCGTAAAATTCAACCTGAACCAGAACAAGGCTGTGGCAGATCCTGCGAAGGTGGTGCAGGAAGGCTATACGCTCTATGCGGGCTCAGGAATCGACAGTATGGGAATCCCATATTACATGACACAGCTTAATGAGTTTGTCCGTGATTTTTCGGAAATGTTTAATGAAATAGAAAGTACTGGCAAAAATTTAAATGGCGATACACCACCTCAGTTTTTCGAGGCGGTCACAGCTACAGGAAAGGTATATGATTTTTCCGACAGCAGCTTATACAGAAACCTTGCTGCTGGCCAGACTGCAAAGATAACAAGTAGTTCAAACACATATTACCGCATGACGGCAGGAAACTATGGGGTAAATACAAAGGTGATGGATAATGTTTCACTTTTTGCGACTACAACAGACAGCACAAAGCCGGATGCATATGACGTGATAGAACAGCTTAAGAAGCTCCAGTCTGAGACAAATGTATACAGAAATGACAAGGCTTCTACATTTTTGGAAACTTTGATCTCTGATATATCAGTGGACACAGAAAAATCACAGACATATACTAAGCTTTACGAAAATCTTGAGGCTACGATCTCAAATCAGAGAACATCGGTATCAGGTGTTGATGAGGATGAGGAAGCACTTAATCTTGTAAAATTCCAGAATGCTTATAATATGTCATCAAAAGTAATTTCGGTGATGAAAGAACTTCTCGATAAACTGATAAACGAGACAGGTGTATAAATATAGATTACAAGGAGGCATCATATGCGCATTACCAATAATATGATCATGAGCAACACGAAGACGAATATCAATTTAACAAAACAGCTCGTGGACAAATATAATACACAGATGACAACGCAGAAGAAGATATCAAAAGCATCAGATGACCCGGTAATTGCTATCAGATCACTCAGGTTATCTACAAACCTTACACATATAGATCAGTTTGTGGACAATAATATACCGGATGCCGATTCATGGCTTGACGTTACGGAAACTGCATTAAAGAATATGAAGACGCTTCTTACAGATATAAGAACACAGTGTGTCAACGGATCTACAGATACGCTCACAGCGGATGACAGGAATACGATCCTAAAGCAGCTTACAGCTATGAAATCACAGGTATATACTGAAGGAAATTCCGATTACGCAGGAAGGACGGTGTTTACCGGATACCGCACATCTTCAAAGCTTACATTCCAGACTGACTCACAGAAAACCACTTATGAGATCACGCAGAGTCTCGGAGCGGATTCACTTGAGGAGAAGAGATATTACACAAATGGTGTAACTGTACCAGGAACAATAGGCACAGCAACGCCTGACTGTGATACTGACGTAAAAGAATACAGTTACCAGCGGATACGACTTGGATACGGAAGCACAACTTCGGATGTTACATTGAGTATAGACGGAACAGATACAGCATTTACAAATTATAAATATTCATCAGATTTTGATCCGTCAAAGCTTGGTGATGATGATATTGCATACATACAGGAAACAGGCGAATTTGTGCTCGGTAAAAATGTTTCTACATCCATAAAGGATAACAACTCAAAGATAGAAATAAACTATGTAAAAACAGGCTTTGATGCAGATGATGCAAGACCTGAATACTATTATAACTGCAGAGATATTTCTGATGCAGTCACACTCGATGCAGATAATAATATCAAAAGAGATGCATCAGGAAACATCATATATGATAATCCGGACAAAATAGTTACATACAAAAACTATGACGACAACGGAGAGAGGATAGGACAGCCTATATCATATACCGTTGCAACAGGTACAGAATTAACTGTAAATACACAGGCAAAGGATGTTCTTGATACAGGAATCAAGAGAGATGTGGATGAACTTATCACAGTAGTTCAGAATGCGATCAACGCACATGATAAAGTGTCCCAGATCGAAGGCATGATGAAACAGGAACAGTACGCTGACAAGGATTCACAGGCAAAATTAAAGACGTATCTGGATGCGGCAAAGCAGGAAGCGGATTATGCTGATAATAATATGCAAAAGACATATGGACAGTATATAACAAAGTTTGATAACCACATGAACAAAGTAAATCTTGCCCTGACGAATTCAGGAAGTACGCAGAGCCGGCTTACACTTATAAAGAACCGTGTCGAGGAACAGAAGACAACAGTTGAAGAACTTAAATCAACAAATGAGGACAGAGACTTATCTGACATAATCATTGATTTTTATGCTATGTATAACGCATACCAGTCAAGCCTTACAGCGGCATCAAAAGCAAACGGGAATACACTGCTTGATTACCTGTAATATGAAAACAAATGGCTCGCAGCTGAATGGATGACGGACAGCGGCGGGCCAATATAAAAATGTAAACAGTACGACGATACTCCAGAAAGCGGAGAAGGAGGACATGCCATGAAGGCAGAGACAAGAATATTTGGGACTATAGATATCGAAGATAGTAAAATTATAAAGATGGAAAAGGGAATGATCGGATTTCCGGATCTTAAAACTTTTTCACTTATCTTTGACTCGGACAAGCATGAAAAAGGCGGTTCGACAATTATGTGGCTTCAATCAATGGATGATGGAGATATAGCATTTCCGGTTATGATCCCGAATCTCATTATAGAAGACTACAATCCTACAGTAAACAACGAGGCGCTCGCTCCCCTGGGGGATTTGAATGAGGAGAACACATATGTACTTGTCACTGTAAATGTGCCAAGTGATCTTAAAAAGATAGCATGTAATCTGAAGGCTCCGATAGTGCTAAATACAGACACGAACAAGGCAGCCCAGATAGTTGTAGAAGATGATTTCGCAGTTCATTTTGAATTCTATGACCTGCTCCAGAAGCGCAAAGAAAAGGCGGGTGAATAGAAATGCTGGCATTGACGAGAAAAAAGGGTGAAGCCCTTGTGATAAATAACAACGTTGAGATAACGATACTCGAGATCAGGGGTGACCAGATAAAAATAGGTGTAAATGCACCAAAGGAAGTTCCTGTATATCGTAAAGAAGTCTATCTGCAGATCCAGAAGGAAAATAGGGCATCAGTTGCAGAGGACAAGATGGCAGAACTTAAAAATTTATTTGGTTAATAAAATTTCCTGCATCATTTTCTGGAAACGTTCATTTGGAAAATGGTGTGGGAATTTTTAGAATAATTTACTATTAATTATTGGGAAAATCATCCGATATAATATGTAGCAAAAAGAACGGATATATATCCAAAAATGTTTAGTGAGTCACACGGAGGTGAACATTAATGGGAATTGAAGCAATAAAAAATGCAGGCGTGGCATATCAGGGAAGTTCGTCAGCTACATCATCAAAGGAGACATTAAAGACTTCTGCGCCATTAGACAACAGTGCAGTTACATCACATGATACAGCGAGAGCAGTCGAGAACATCAATATAGGCAGCACAGAAGGAAATGATCCTGGCGAGAATGCTGCACAGATACTTCAGGCACAGCAGGCAGACCAGAATGCGCAGATAAAGAAAGCTGTTGAGGAAATAAACAAGAGTGCCATGAACGATCAGGCAGAAGCTATTTTTGGTATTCATGAAAAGACACATAGAGTGACGATAAAAATAGTGGATAAAGAGACAAAAGAAGTGATCAAAGAATATCCGCCGGAAAAGACACTTGATATGATCGCAAAGGTATGGGAAATGGCAGGAATAATGGTGGACGAGAAGCGCTAGAGCCATAGCGTATCAATGACGGATATGGATAACGGAATATAAATTTTGGAACAGTAAAAAACATATAATTATAGTACCCAATATTATAGAAATAATACAGCTATCAGAAGAAGGAGAATAAATATGGCAATCAGATTATCAGGAATGGCTTCAGGCCTTGATACAGATTCGATTGTACAGGCACTGGTATCATCTTATTCATACAAGAAATCCAAATACGAAAAAGCCCAGACAAAGCTTGGCTGGACACAGGAAGCATGGAAATCTTTAAATACAAAAGTATACAGTCTGTACAGCAATGTATCTAATCTCAGATTCTCTACAGCATACAGTCTGAAGAAAACATCTGTATCAGACAGCACAAAGGCTTCTGTGAAGGCCGGTTCAAGTGCGCCGAATGGAACACAGACGCTTAAGATAACAAACACTGCAAAAGCAGGATATCTTACAGGCGAAGGGATCAATGCATCAAGCTCAAGCACTACACTCGCACAGCTTGGATACACAGGCGGTGATGCAAAGATTAATGTAAACACAAAAGATGGCACAAAGAGCATAACACTCAGCGCTACATCAACAATGTCTGATGTTGAGAAACAGTTAAAGGAAGCTGGACTTAATGCAAGCTATGACTCTACATATAAACGTTTCTATATCAGTGCAAAAGATACCGGAGCAGATAATGATTTTACACTTACCGGTGCAAACACAGGTGGTGCAACAGCATTATATAAGCTCGGAATTGCAGTAGGAACATCTACATCAAATCCATACAGCCAGTATGACAGCTTATATGGAGGCTCGGACGCAGCAACACAGCAGAAGATAGAAAACGCTGTTGCTGCATATAAGAGTTCATCATCTAATATAGAGAAATACACCGCACAGAGCAACAATCTGCTCAATGCCATCACATATGGTACAGCATATGCTGATGTACAGGATTTTTACAGATCATTAAGCGGTACAAAAACCGAATCAGGCGCTGACATAGACACAGCAAAACTTGAGACGCTTGCAAAACTTGGCAGTGGCAGGGATTCAGCTATAATCACTAAAAATTCTGACGGTACATATACGACATACAGCAAGACAACAGCAAAAGATGCCGATGGAAACACTGTATACAAATCAGAAGACGGAAAATATATTTCAGCAGAAGAACGCTACACAAATGGTGGAAAGACATATAAGAAAAACTCAGATGGAGCCTATGTGAATGTCAGCGATGAAAATGATAAATACACCGGTGACACGGCAGATCTTACAAAGACGGTCACATACAAAAATGTTTCAGAATCTAAATCATATGTATCCGGAAGTGATGCTGATACAAAGACATACACAAAAAATTCAGATGATACGTATACCTGTGACGGAAAGACATACACAAAACGTGCCGATGGAAAATATTATGCTGAGGGAGAAGCAGCTGACTCCAAAAATGGTGTAACTATAACAGAAAAGGTTGAGTATACATCGTCGACAGCAATAAGTGATGCAGAGGCAGCAGCTGATGCATATAAAGACATTACAAAGAATATTGATGAGAAAGCGCTCTCTACATATTCATCAAATCTTTCGACAGTGACTGCTTTTGAATCGACAAAAGATACATCACTTACAAGCAGTGATGAATATACGATAGCAGGTCTTACATCCGCTATACATAATGCATATGATAATGGCGGCAAAGATGCTGTATCTAATCTTATGGCCGGAAACGGAACAGATTCCAACGCATATGCTGCAAAGGTAGCTGCACTTACTACAAGCATTTCAAGTGAACAGACAAATCTTGACAATAACAAGCTTGTAAAAGAACTTGCAGCCATTAAGGATACAACATCCAGTGAGTATCAGACTGCACTTAAGAATATGGTAGAGACAGTAAACTCAGCACATGATCTTTCATCTAATGCCCAGTACAATACAAAGGCAAAAAAAGTAGAAGGAGAGGATGCAGAAATCTGGCTTAATGGTGTCCAGTACACCGGCTCAAGCAGTACGTTTACGATAAATAACCTCACAATAGAGGCTCTTGCCACAACAGGAAATGATGAGATAAGCATAACTACAAGTACGGACACGCAGGGAATCTACGATAAGGTAAAGGATTTCCTCACAGAATACAATAACATCATAAACGAGATGACAAAGCTCTACAATGCATCTTCATCAAAAGGTTATGAGCCACTGACAGACGATGAGAAGGACTCAATGTCAGACAAGGAAATCGAAAAATGGGAGACAAAGATCAAGGATTCACTCCTCAGAAATGACTCTACATTAAATGGCGTAATGAGTGCGATGACATTAGCTATGTCACAGGCTGTAGAAATAGATGGAAAGAAATACTCATTATCAAGCTTTGGAATACACACACTTGGATATCTGAATGCCGCTGAAAACGAGCAGAATGCATATCATATCGATGGTGATGAGGATGACACAAACACATCAGGAAACGCAGACAAGCTTATGACAGCTATAACGGAGGATCCGGATATGGTGATGCAGTTTATGCAGAAGGTTACTACGAATCTGTATAATGCTATCGGTGATAAGATGAAATCCACCACACTTAGTTCGGCATTCACTATCTACAACGATAAGCAGATGACAACACAGTATACGGATTATACAAAGCTTATCAAAGAATGGGAGACAAAGATTTCAGATAAAGAGGACTACTACTATAAGAAATTCTCGTCAATGGAATCTGCACTCACGAAGCTCAACAGTACACAGGGTTCGTTAAGCGGATATTTCTCATAAAATAATATGTGTAACTACTTAGCATAGAAATATGCAATAGAAATATGCAATAGAAATATGCAATAGAAATATGCAATAGAAATATGCGGTACCGCATATTTCGTGAGAAAACATATATTACAGCTTACCTTAGCAGATAAAATATTTCTGTATAGAATGACCAGGGAGGGGAATATGTTACAGAATCAGGCATATGCAGCATACGCAAATAACAAAATAAACACAGCATCACCGGCAGAACTTACACTTATGCTCTATGAGGGAGCAATAAAATTTTGCAATATCGCACAGATGGCTATAGAAAATGGCGATGTAGAGAAGGCACATAACAACATCAAAAAAACAGAAAACATCATAGAAGAATTTCAGGCAACACTCAACCACAAGTATAAAGTTGCAGAAGATTTCGATAATGTGTATAAATATTTGAAACAGCAGCTTTTAATGGCAAACTTAAAAAAAGATCCTGAAATACTAGATGAAGTTCTTACACATTTAAGAACAATGCGTGACACATGGAAAGAAGTAATGAAACTTACTGCTAACGGAAACAAGGTAAGTGTGTCATAAGATAAAATGCAAAATGGATTACTGCCGGGTGTGGTGGTAATCCATTTTTGTAACAGAAGAAAGATTAAACGAAATATTCTCATCTGTGGAGGAAGGAGATTATTCGATAGAAAGAGGCGCACAAAAAGCTGAAATGGGAATAAGTGAGTTTGAGAGCGCAATGATAAAAGCAGGATATAATGTGCCTGCCGGCGTATAGATAAGGAGAATAAATGGAACAGACATACATAGATATAATGATACAGAGCCTTGAAAAAAAGGAAAGAGTACTAGACAGGATAATAGAGCTTGATAATGTCCAGAAAAATCAGCTGGAAGACCCGGAACTAAAACCGGATGACTTTGATGAGGTGGTAGAAGAAAAAGCAAAGCTCATAGAACAGCTGGATCAGCTGGACAGTGGGTTTGAAAAACTGTTTGAACGGATGAAAGAGGAACTTGAAGGCAATAAAGAAGCGCATAAAGAAGAAATCCGTATAATGCAGCAGCATATAAAAAGTATTACAGATAAAAGTGTACAGATACAAAGTCAGGAAGCCCGCAACAAGGATCTGATGACGGCGAAGTTTACAAGTGTAAAAAAACAGGCAAGAGAAGTGCGCAAAGGTCAGAACGTGGTAAATAAATATTATAAAAATATGACTAACACAAATTATGTTGCACCGCAGTTTATGGATAATAAAAATTGAGTATAAATCAAAGAATGAGAATATTGGATATGGATATATTTTATTATATGTTTTATTCAAAATGATTTTATTAAAATTGATTTGAATAAAAAACAGAATAAAAAAATATGAAAAATTTAAAATTAGGTATAAAGTATTGAATCGCCTATCCGATATATATAGCAAGTAAACTAAGTATTACTTGGTGATGAGCCCATCGGAGCGTACGGCCGGGCGGCGAGTTACAATAATAAAACACATTGAAGCATGGACGCTTCACTTAATTCAAGGAGGAAAATTAATATGGTAGTTCAGCACAATATGACCGCAGCAAATGCGAACAGAATGTTAGGCGTAACAACAAGCGCACAGGCAAAATCTTCAGAGAAGTTATCTTCTGGTTACAAAATCAATCGCGCAGGTGATGATGCAGCAGGTTTAACAATTTCTGAGAAAATGAGAAGCCAGATCAGAGGACTTAACAAAGCTTCTGATAATGCACAGGATGGTATTTCGCTTATTCAGGTAGCTGAAGGTGCATTAAATGAAACTCATTCTATTTTACAGAGAATGAATGAATTATCTGTACAGGCAGCAAATGATACAAATACATCAACTGATCGTGATGCTATTCAGCAGGAGATTGATGCATTAGTTTGTGAGACTGGAAGAATTGCATGTACCACAACATTCAATACACAGAATCTTTTAGGTGGCGATTTTAAAGCTAAAAAATTACAGGTAGGAGCAGATGCTTGTCAGGTAATTCAAATTTCTATTGTAGCTATGGATGCTGCTACTATTGGAGTAGATGGTTTAACGGTATCGACACAGGCTAATGCTGAGTCAGCAATTTGTACTGTTCAGAAAGCGATTGCATGTGTATCTGGCCAGAGATCAGCACTTGGTGCAGTTCAGAACAGACTTGAGCATACAGTAAGCAATCTCGATAACATTTCAGAGAATACATCTTCTGCAGAATCACGTATCCGTGATACAGATATGGCTGAAGAAATGGTTAACTACAGTAAGAATAACATTCTTGCTCAGGCAGGACAGTCAATGCTTGCTCAGGCTAACCAGTCAAATCAGGGTGTATTAAGCTTATTACAGTAATATTACTACTAACTACAAACATTAATAAGACCGCTATATAGCGGTCTTATTTTATATAATACAGAAAATATAATTAAAAAAATATGAAAAAAGAAGAAATAGATCAGACATTAATGCAAATAGAGAAGCTTGCTACAAAATTATGGCAGCAAAAGGATATATATGATGAAATCCCAAAGATGAATGACATATTAGGGGAAATATACAAAGAATTAATTAATAAGGTTAAACAATATGGTATTACAGAAATTAAAATTGATGATTTAGTACAACAGTTAAGAGATCTAAAACATGGAATGGAAAATGAAGATACGGTTTTATTGGCAGATACATTAAATTACAAAATTTATAGAACTGTAGAATTGTATAAACAAATTATAGATATAGAAGAGGATGAAAGTGGGAATATATAAAAAAAATATAGATGTTCTAATTAAACAATATCCATATTTAAAAATTAAAGACGACATCATTGAGAAGAATGAATATAAAATAGTAAAATCTATATCAGATGAAGAAATTGTTAAAGTAAAAAAGGAAAGAGAAGAGTTTTATCTTAATAGCAGATATGAGGCATGGACAGCTGCTCAAATTTGGGCAGATCAATTTGAGAATGTGACATACAAATCAAAATTTATTATCATGGGATTAGGGAACGGAATGTATTTAAAAGCATTGAAGGAACGCTATCCGGATAATATTATTATTTGTATTGAAGTATTTGAAGAATTGGAAAATGAAGTCTTACACAATGTAGATGTTAGTGATTTGGTAGGAGATAAGGTGTTCTTGGCGATAGGAGAAAATCGCGTGCAACTTTTTAGAGAATATTTATCTACATTAATCACGTATATAGACAAAGATGAGTTATTTTACAAAGCGATTCCTAATTATAATAAAATAAACAATAAAGAAGTAAGAAAGATAGAAAACATATATTATAATCAAATTCAATTTTTGTATGTGGAAAGGAATACCGTTATACACGATGAACAATATAGACGAGACAGCGTGCTGAAGAATTTTTTTGTATTTCCCCAAAAGAATGCTTTGGGCCAGCTTTTCGATAAACTTGAGAGTTATGATTTTAGTGATAAAGCCGCAATAGTTGTTTCAGCAGGTCCATCTCTCGATAAAAATATTAAGTATTTGAAATATGCAAAAAATAAAATGTTTTTAATTGCTGTTGATGCAGCTGCAAAAGCCATGATAAAAGAAGGTGTTAAACCAGATATTATAATTACGATAGATCCAATTAAGGATGAGACTATATTACAAGATGAAAAATTATTAAATACAACTATGATTTGTAGTATGTATAGTCATTATAAAATAATACGTCAACATAAAGGGGTATTATATTTTCAAACAACAGAATCTGAGTTTTCAAAACAAATTTATGAGAAGTATGGACATAAAAAAATGAGTTTGCCGTCAGGTGGATCAGTTGCAAATAATGCTTTTTCATTGGCTGAAATGTTAGGTTTTGGCACTATTATATTAGTAGGACAGGATCTTGCATATCCGAATGGTCAGGTACATTCAAAAGGCGCAGAATATAAAACATTAGATGATACTAATACCATTGATAGAAACGATAGTCGGTATTTTGAAGTTGAAGCCAATGATGGGGGGAAAATATTGACAGAGGGAAATATGAATGTTTATCGTAAATGGTTTGAAGAGAGGATATGTGATACAAAAGCTAATGTAATAAATGCAACGGAAGGTGGAGCAAAAATAGAAGGAGCTGATGTAAGAACTTTAGAAAGTGTAATTGATGAGTTTGCTTCAAATGCAGCTGATATAGACTATGAAAAATTAGTGCATATAGATGAGGGGGCATTTTCACCAGAAGAACAAAAAAATATATATGCTGAATATAAAGACGTTTTAAAAAATTTGGAGATTTGGAAGAAAAAATTAAAAGGGGGCATTCGAAGATATGATAAATTAAGAGAATTAAATAGAAAAGGGAAAAATTATACAGCTACTTATAAAAAAATGGTAGATGAAAATGGTGTATTAACAAAAGAATTCGAAGGTTCAAGGGAAGCTGGATTATTAAAAGAATGGGGTAATAAAGAAGCGTATGAGGCATTGGATGCAATTATAGAAAAAGCGGATTCACTATACCAGGAAACAGAGAACATTATAAAGGCTGGAATTTTGGCATATGAGACAGATATAAAAAACTGTAAGTCACTTGAAGTGGAATGGCAACAGCTTTTGATAGATAATGGACTTATCAAATAACAGGATGGGAAAAATAGTATGAAATCATTTTCGAAGGAATGGGAAGAAATTCATAGAAATCAAGAATGGGGAAAATATCCATCGGAACAGTTAGTTAGATTTATCGCTAGAAATTTTTATAATAATGACAGAAAGAATATAAAGATATTAGATTTTGGATGCGGTGCGGGAGCAAATACGTGGTTTTTAGCACGTGAAGGGTTTGATGTGTATGCATTTGATGGATCTGAAAGCGCAGTAAATAGAGCGAAAGAGTACCTGAATAAGGATGGATATAATAATGTGCATTTTTCTGTTATGGATGGAACGGAACTAGATTATGCATCAGATATGTTTGACTGTGTTGTGGATAATGTGTGCATATATGCAAATAAAAAAGTTCATATAGAAATAATGTATAAAGAAGTGTATGAAAGGTTAAAAAAAGGAGGAAAATTATACTCGGCATGTTTTGGAGAGAAAACAGATGGTTACGGAACAGGACAATATATAGAAGATAATACTTATGAGAATATAGAAAAGGGACCTCTGGAAGGGCGGGCGATAGCACATTTTTTTACTAAGGATGAACTTAGGGAAACACTAGAAGTAAGTGGGTTCCATAATATTATTATAGATGAAATGGTATATACGGATAATGGCATTTCAATTCAGATGTTGATAGCGAAGGCAGACAAATAGATGAAACTGATAAGTGTAGAAGAAAAAGAAAAATGGAATAGTATAATAAAAAGTTTCCCCAACTGGGATATTTATTACCTGAATGAGTATGCGTATTCGCTGAAACTTCATGGTGATGGTAATCCATATTTGTTATACTGGGAGAACGACGGCGCACAAATGGTGTGTGTAGTGATGGAAAATGATATTGCATTGTTCTCTCCTTTTCAAGACCAGCTTGAGGTGGACGGGTATTATGATTGGACAACTCCGTATGGTTATGGGGGATTTTTGACAAATGGAAATGTGTCGCCGCAATGGGTGAAAAGTGCAATAGAAGAGATGAAAGAGTATGCAAACCGACATCATATTATAACAGCATTTTATCGTTTTCATCCACTGTTTCAGAATCAAAAGCTGATAGAAGATTTGGAAAAAGTTGTTTACATGAAAAAAACTGTATTTATAGATACAACGTCTGAAGAAACTATCTGGAAAAATATGACGCCAAATAATCGGAATATGGTGCGAAAAGCCGAAAAAAATGGGGTGGAGATCATATCAGATCACGGCGAACATTTATCAGAATTTATGGACATATATAATAGTACGATGGAAAAAAATAGGGCAGAAGAGTATTACTTTTTTAAATCTGATTATTTCAATTATATAATAAAAGAAATGAAGAATAATTGTATTTTCTTTTATGCCCTTTATGAAGAGAAAATAATTAGCGCATCCATGTTCTTTTTTAATAATCAATATATGCATTATCATCTGTCTGGTACATTATCGGAATACAATAAGCTGGGTGCGACGAATCTGCTTTTGACAAAAGCTGCAATGTGGGCTGCGAAGCAGGGGATAGACAAATTTCATTTAGGTGGTGGTGTAGGAATAGAGGATAGTCTTTTGAGATTTAAAAAACATTTCAACCGAAATGGCGAGATCGACTTTTGTATTGGATGCAATATCTTTGATGAAAATAAATTCAGAGATCTTGTAATGTTGAGAAAACAACAGGATGCATCTTTTGATGAGAATCAGAAATATATGATTTTGTATAGGGCATAAAAAGGTAGAGTGAACGATATGAATAAAACATTTATTATTGCAGAAGCTGGAGTTAATCATAACGGAGATGTACAAATCGCAAAAAAATTATGTGATGCCGCAAAAAAAGCAGGGGCAGATGCTGTAAAGTTTCAGACCTGGGTAACAGACAAGATTATTACACAAACAGTTGATCAGGCAGAATATCAGACTGTAAATACTGGACATGATGAATCACAGTATGACATGTTAAAACGTTTAGAACTGTCATATGATGATTTTCGGGAAATCAAGCGGTATTGTGATGAAATAGGTATTTTATTTATGTCTACGGCAGATGAAAAAGACAGTTTGGATTTTTTGATAGAACTTGGGATACCTTATATTAAAATTGGATCTGGTGATATCGGTAATATATCATATTTAAGATATATTGGAAGTAAAAAAATGCCGGTTATTCTGAGTACGGGAATGAGTAGTCTGTCTGATGTGGAAGTTTCTCTTAATGCATTAAGAGAGGGAGGAACAGAAAATATTATATTACTGCATTGTACAACAAGTTATCCATGTTCTTTTGAAAATGTGAATTTAAAAGCGATGGATACTTTAAAAACGGCATTTGATCTACCGGTTGGTTATTCTGATCATACAATTGGAATTGAAGTACCGATAGCAGCGGTAGCACGGGGGGCAGTTGTGATAGAAAAACATTTTACTTTGGATCGAACTATGGATGGTCCAGATCATGTGGCGAGTACAGAACCAGATGAATTTAGAAAGATGGTAAATAGTATACGTAATATTGAAAATTCGATTGGTACTGGTGTAAAGTATCCAACATTAGATGAAAAAGAAATTTCTAAGGTAGTTTTAAAAAGAATTGTTGCTAAAAACTATATTCCTAAAGGAAAAGTTATTACGGAAGAGGATATTTGTGTGAAACGGAATCAAAGTGGTTTACCGGCAAAGGCTTGGGATATTATTATTGGCACAAATGCGAGAAAAGAATTTCAAGTGAATGATGGAATAGAAATATGATGAGTGAGGAACGTTATGAAAAAAATATGCGTAGTGACCTCTACAAGGGCGGAATATGGGGTCTTAAAAAATACGATTCAAAGGATAGAAGAGGATGCTGATTTAGAGTTAAAACTTGTCGTTACAGGAACGCATGTTGTTAAGGAATATGGTAATACCATTGATGAGATTAAAAAGGATGGATTTCCTATTTGTGAGATAATACAGATTATGGAGCCCGAAAAAGGTTGTACGGTCATTAAAACGATGAGCAGTGCATTGGAACGATTTGGAAAATGCTTCGTATCAATGCGACCGGATTTATTAGTAGTTGTTGGGGATAGATATGAAATTATGGCAATATGCGAAGCTGCTATGGTTTTAAAAATACCTATTGCGCATATTTCGGGGGGAGAGATAACGGAAGGTGCAATAGATGATACTATAAGGCATTGCATTACAAAGATGAGTTGCCTTCATTTTCCAGCTTGCGAAACTTATAGAAAAAGAATTATACAGATGGGGGAAGCTCCAGAAACAGTTTTTAATTATGGTGATGTAGGTGTAGAAAATGTTTATAAAATGCAATACCTTTCTTTAGAAGAAATCGAAAAATTTCTTGAGTTCAAACTTGACACAGATTATGCATGTGTAACTTATCATCCTGCGACTTTGGGAAAAGATACACCTGAGAATCAGATTAACGAACTTCTGATCGCAATAGATAAGTTCCCTGATATGAAATATATTTTCACCGGAGCGAATGCAGATGAGGGAGGAGATGTTATCAACAATAGAATACAGAAGTATGTTGAAAAACATCACAATTGCAGGTATTATAATTCGCTTGGAATACAACGTTACTTGAGCTTAATAAAAAATTGTGCAATGGTTATAGGAAATTCGTCAAGTGGGATTATTGAAGCTCCGTGTTTTGGGATTCCTACTGTTAATGTTGGGAACAGGCAGAAAGGACGTTTACAGGCACAAAGCGTTTTGAATTGTGAAACAGATCATAAAAGCATAGAAATGGCTATTTGTAAGGCGAGATCTGAACAATTCATTCTACTAGCAAAGAAAGCAAAAAATCCATATGGAAATGGAAATACTTCTGAACAAATTGTTAGAGAAATAAAAAGATTTTTGACTTCTGGGAAAGGTGCACAAAAGAAGTTTTATGATATAAATTTTTGATAGAGGGTTTGTAATATGAATAAAAATAATTTGGCAATTATTCCGGCAAGAAGTGGATCAAAAGGATTGAAGGATAAAAACATTAAGGAATTAAATGGGAAACCATTAATAGCATATGCTATATTGGAAGCCCAAAAGACAAATATATTTGATGCTATACATGTGTCCACTGATTCTGAAAAGTATGCAGAGATTGCTAAAAAATGGGGGGCGGACGAACCCTTTTTAAGAAGTGCTGAGTTTGCAGCAGATGACGCAACTACATGGGATGCCGTAAAATATGTGTTGTCAGAATATTCGAAAAGAGGACAGTCGTTTGATACGGTTACGGTGTTGCAACCAACATCCCCGCTTCGTACGGCACATGATATAAAAAATGCTTTTCAATTTTTCGAAGATAAAAAAGCGAATATGATTTCTTCTGTTTGCAAAATGGATCATTCACCATTATGGAGTAATACACTCCCAGAAGATTTGTCAATGACTGAATTTGAAGATGAACAATTGACATATTTGCCAAGGCAGGCACTTCCTATATATTATCGGGAGAATGGTGCAATTTATATATTGAAAGTCGCTCATTTGTTGAGTGCCACAAATATATACAAAGACAAATGTTTTGCGTATATCATGGATCAATTACATTCGGTTGATATTGATTGTGAATTAGACTTTTGGATTGCGGAAACAATTATGAAACATACGAAAAATTAGGCTTTTGAGACTTATTATTTGCTGTAAGGTGCCGATATACATATTATAGACTTATCATGGAAGATAAGCATTCAACATGGAGGTTGCCTTATGAAAACAGAACAGCTTTTACCATTTATAATATCCCCAGACAGCACAGTTGTTGAAGCGATGCAGCACATTGACTGTAATGCCAGGGGTATTTTGTTTGTTACCGATAAACAATTGAAATTGCTTGGCGTTATCACAGATGGTGATATCAGGAGGTGGCTGATTCAGACAGGAGAATTAAAGGCACCAATTTCGAAATTTATGAATACTGAACCGAAGAAAATTGCAAGAAAAGAGCATGACAAAGCAAGAGAATTTATGATTCAGCATTCGATAACGGCTCTTCCTGTGGTTACATCAAAGGGGATTATTTCAGATATTATTTTTCGCAATGAACAAATTGAAATGAAAAAAAGGCCACAGGGGCTTCTAAAAGATGTACCTGTTGTAATTATGGCTGGCGGAAAGGGAACCAGATTATATCCATACACAAAAATCCTTCCAAAGCCACTTATTCCAATTGGAGATATTCCGATTATGGAACGTATTATAGAAAAATTTTGTGAGTTTGGAACACAAAGTTTTTATGTAACAGTGAACTATCGCAAAAATATGATACGTTCTTATTTTTCAGAGCAATCAGGAGAATATGAATTAAAGTATGTGGAAGAAGATAAGCCGCTTGGAACAGCCGGTAGTCTGCAGTTAATCATAGATTCATTTGAGAAACCATTTATTGTAACCAATTGCGATATTTTGATTCATGCAGATTATGAGGATATCTATCGCTATCATAAAGAGTCGGGAAATGAGCTCACAATTGTGACGGCTTTGAAGAATATTGTGGTGCCATATGGGGTCATTCATTCAAGTGAAAATGGAATTGTGGAATCTATGGAAGAAAAGCCAAAATTGTCATATTTTGTGAACACAGGAATGTATATTTTGAATCCGGAGTTGAAAAATGAGATACCGGAGGATACCTTCTATCATATGACGGACTTGACAGATAAGCTTCTTTCAGAGCATCGAAGGGTTGGTATGTATCCGATTAGTGAGGATTCATTTCTGGATATGGGAGAATTTGAAGAAATGCGCCGCATGGAAGAAAAATTGAATTTGAAATCAGAATAACAGATATAATTTAGTGCAGGAAGGAGTTTGACATGAAAAAGGTACTTGTAACGGGGGCAGATGGATTTATTGGAAGTCATCTTATAGAAAGTTTACTTGAGAAAGGTTATGACGTAAAAGCATTTACTTTTTATAATTCATTTAATACTTGGGGATGGCTGGACACGCTTCCAAAAGAAAAGTTGGATCAAATAGAAGTGTTTAGTGGGGATATAAGAGACCCAAATGGAGTGAGAGAAGCTATGAAGGGGATTGATCAGGTATTTCATCTTGCTGCTTTGATTGCAATTCCATTTAGCTACCATTCGCCAGATTCTTATGTAGATACGAATATTAAGGGGACATTAAATGTATTACAGGCAGCCAGGGATCTTGGCACTGAGAAAATTATGGTGACATCTACTTCTGAGGTATATGGAACAGCTCAGTATGTTCCAATTGATGAGAAACATCCATATCAGGGACAGTCTCCGTATTCAGCAACCAAAATTGGAGCAGACCGTTTGGCAGAGAGCTTTTATCGTAGCTTTAATCTACCGGTTGCAATTGTTCGTCCATTTAATACCTTTGGACCGAGACAGTCAGCAAGAGCTGTAATTCCAACTATCATTACACAGCTTCTGGCTGGAAAAGAAGAGATTAAACTTGGATCGTTGACACCGACAAGGGATTTTAATTATGTAAAGGATACTGCAGCTGGGTTTATAGCAATTGCAGAGTCGGATAAGACGATTGGACAGGAAATCAACATTGCAACACAGCAAGAGATTTCAATTGGTAATTTGGCACAGGAGATTATCTCTCAGATCAATCCAAAGGCACAGATTGTATGTGACGAACAAAGGCTTCGTCCTGAAAAGAGTGAGGTAAATCGTTTACTTGGTGCAAATGCAAAGATTAAAGAATTAACGGATTGGAAGCAAAAATATACGTTTGAACAGGGAATTGCGGAGACAATTGAGTGGATCAGACACAATATGAATGCTTATAAGACAGAGATATATAACGTATAGTGTACATAAGAGCAATCTTGTTGAATAAGAAAAGAGGGAAAGCAAATTGAGTCGGTTTATTCCATTATCAATACCTAATTTTGAAGGAAATGAAAGAAAATATGTAGATGATGCGCTCGACCAGGGGTGGGTATCTACAGGTGGTGCATATATAACAAAGCTGGAAGAAAAATTGGCAGATTTTTTAAATGTGGAAAAAACAGCTGCCGTGCAGAGCGGAACTTCGGCATTACATCTGTCTTTGATTGCATGTGGGGTACAGCCGGGGGATATGGTAATTGTTCCAACATTGACATTTATAGCGGCGGTCAATCCGGTACGTTATCAGTTTGCTGAACCGGTGTTTATGGACTGTGATGACAGTCTTTGTATGGATCCGCAGAAATTACGTCGTTTCTGTGAAAGCGAATGTGTTACGGAGAATGGACAGTTAAAACATAAATCTACTGGAAAAACCGTAAAAGCCGTAGTAGTTGTGCATGTTTTTGGAAATATGGCCGACATGGAATCTATTATGGATATCGCTCAAGAGTTTCACTTAAAGGTGATAGAGGATGCAACAGAAGCACTCGGTACGCAGTACACAAATGGGCGATACAGTGGGAAATTTGCTGGGACGATTGGTGATTTTGGAGCATACTCATTTAATGGAAATAAAATTATTACCACTGGTGGTGGAGGAGCTGTAACGGCAAAAGATCCAGCGGAAGTAGAGCATTTGAAGTATCTCTCCACGCAGGCAAAGGATGATCCACATTTTTATGTCCATAATGAGATTGGGTATAATTATCGAATGACAAACCTGCAGGCAGCTCTCGGAGTGGCCCAGATGGAAGAACTTCCGGAATTTATCCACCGTAAGCAGGAAAATTATAGATTTTATCAACAACTGCTACAAGGTTTTCCTAATGTAACTTTATTTTCGTTTCGGGAGGGGACTTCCTCGAACAAGTGGTTTTATTCGCTAAAACTGAATATGGAAAAATTGCAAACAAAAAAAATGGGAGATGTGATAACAATGCTTCAAGAGTGTGGGGTACAGACCCGGGCAATATGGGGGTTGATTCATGAACAGCTTCCGTATCAGAACGCAATTGCATATGAGATGGAAAAGGCTCCATATTATAGTCAATGTATTTTGAATATTCCAAGTAGTACACAAATTACGGCAGATGATATTCGGTTTGTTGTTGAGAAAGTTAAAGAGATTTTATAAAACTAAAAGAGAGTGTGGAGGTAAGCTATGTAGCATGTTTTGAAATAAATGTAAGCAATTTGATAGATTGAGGCAGAAGATGAAGATTTTATATTATGATTGGGGTTCCAATAGTGGGGCAGACATTTGTCAAGGATTTAGTAATTTGAATATAGAATATGATACATGGAAAAAGTCATTAGAAAACTATGAAAGTGATGAAAGTTTTTTGAATAGTTTGCGGGAACAATTGTATGCCGGAAATTACGATTGTATTTTTTCATTTGATTATATTCCTCTACTTTCATATGGAGCGCAAAAATGTGGAATTTTATATTATTCATGGATATATGATTGTCCTCAATTTACATTGTTTTCTGATTCAGTATATAATTCCTGCAATCGTATTTTCGTCTTTGACAGAAACCAATACTACTATTTTGTAAACAGGGGAGTAAAAAATATATTTCATTTACCATTGGCGGTAAATGTACATAAATTTGAATGGTTGTTTAATGAAGAGGATGCGGCTAATAACAATATAGAAGTTCAATATAGAAATTTAAAGAGTATATCATATCTACATGAAGTCAGTTTCATAGGAAACTTATATAATAATAATATGTATAATCAAATTAATTATCTTCCACCTTATATGAAAGGATATTTGGATGGAATAATAAGTTAACAATTGAACGTATATGGATATAATTTGTTTACTGAATTATTAACAAAAGATATTGTCAATGAATTGAATAAATATATTAAACTTGATGATAGTGTAAATATAAAATTGCCGAAAGAAGTTATTTATGAGAAAATGTTATCTGACAAATTAGCGGAAATCGAGCGGATAGAAGTGCTGACGAGATGCAGTAAATATGCAGATGTACTCCTTTGCACGGGTTCAGATGCAAGTGAGTTGCTAAATGCTGCAAGCACAATAGGAAAGATAAATGTCAGACCGCCAGTGGACTATGATACAGAATTACCCTCCCTATATCGGAAAACAAAAATTAATTTAAATATTACGTGTAGATCAATATCTTCGGGAATGCCCATGAGAGTGTTAGATGTTATGGGGTGCGGAGGGTTCTTGCTTTCTAATTACCAGGCAGAATTGGATGAATACTTTGTTCCAGGAGAAGAAGTTGTTTTATATGAGAGCATGGCAGATCTAGAGGATAAAGTAAGCTATTATTTATCGCATGATGATGAGAGAATTTCTATCGCACAGCACGGATGTGAAAAGGTAAGAAAACATTTTTCATATGAAAATATGCTGGAAAAGATGTTTAGCGAAGAATAAGTATATATGTTGGAGTAGACAAGTGAAATTTTGTAAAGAATTTTTTGAGGATGAAGTAAGAGATGGCTTTTTTGTTCCTGCTGAAATAAAACAAGCATGGGCAGCAGAACTTGAAGTTTTGTCAGAAATAGATAAAATTTGTAAAAAGCATCATATACAGTATTTCGCAGACTGGGGGACTCTTCTGGCAACAGTTCGTCATGAAGGCTTTATTCCATGGGATGATGATCTTGACATAGTTATGAAAAGAGACGACTATAATCGTTTTATGGAAATTGCAAATACAGAGTTACCAGAAGGATTTTCAGCATACAATTTTCGGAATCATGATGATTTCTGGTTATTTTTAGGAAGAGTTGTTGGAAAACCGAGAATATGCTTTGAGCAGGAACATCTTGATAGATTTCATCAGTTTCCGTATATTGCAGGAGTAGATATATTTGTATTGGATTACGTCTCAAGGGATGAAGTGGCTGAAAAAGAGAGAGATACATTAGCAATGCATACTATCGCTATCGCAGATATGATAGGCGAGGGAAGATTAGATGGTTTAATGAGGGAACATGAGCTTCAAAAGATTGAGATGGAATGTGATATAAAGATATCCAGAGGACTGTCAGATGTAGAACTCAAAAGATCTCTTTACGGGATTGTTGAGCTTATTTTTAGCAGATTTACAGATGAGGAGTCAGATCAGCTGAGTCAGTTGTTTCCTCATGGTCTTAGAAATCCAAACTTTAGATTCCCCAAAGAATGTTATAAAGCTGTAATAGAATTGCCATATGAAAACACTAGAATACCAGTTCCTATACAGTATTGCAAAATGCTAAAGGATCGTTATGGAAACTATATGGAATTGGTGCGTAATGCGGGTGGACATGATTATCCATTTTTTGAGTTACAAAAGAAGCAGTTACAAGCTGTTTTGGACTTTGACATGCCGTCATATAGATTTACACCCGAGCAACTAAATTGTGCCAAAGATAAAAATGGATATAAGAATCTATTGAGAGATGCTTTTGAAAAATTACAGCAAATGGCAAATGAGATAAAACCGCAATTTTATGAAAGTGGAGAAGTAGCGGAAATGTTATCACAAATGCAGCAACTGGTTATAGATATGGGTTCATTGATTGAAAATATAAAGGGAGAAGGAACGGAAACAGTTACTAGTTTGGAGCAATTGTGTGAAGCAATTTATCAAATGTCGATTGGGACATCAGGGATGGATGTGAAAGAATATATTGATAAAAGCAAGAAAACATTTGAGAGAGAAATATTATGTAGGAAAGAAGTTGTTTTTATAGTTCATAAAGCAGAAGAGTGGAAATATGTACAGTGGTATTTTGAATGTAAAAAAAATGTAGAAAAAATGGATGTTTATATTATTGCAGTCCCATATTATTACAAAAGGTATGATGGTACATGTTATGATGCTAAATATGAATTGGAAAAAATAAAACAAGTGATAAGAAGTTTTAACGGAACGGATGAAAATGTTGTAGATTATCAACAATTTGATATAGCATTACATCACCCAGATATTATTGTTATTCAGAATCCATGTGATGAGTGGAACAATACGATTACACTTGCAAAGGACTATTACAGTAGCACATTACAGAAGCTTACTGATAAACTTGTATATATCCAATCATTTAAAGTGGAAGAGTTTACAGAAGAAAGCTATAGAGAGTGGCATAATATGAAGTATTACTGTACTATGCCGGGGGTAGTGCGTGCTGATGAAGTGTATGTGCAGTCTGAAAGTATGAGAAGGCTATATATTAAAAAACTTACCGAATTTACGAAAGAAAATATGAGAGGTGTTTGGGAAAACAAAATATATAATGTGAAATTGTATATGAAAGAAAATAATCGAAGTGCTAATTTTACACGGAATATTAATGATGAACTTTTATATAGGAAAAAAATTGCTTTTTATGTACAAATAGGTTCTATTATTGAATATGGTGTTCAAATGATAAAAAAACTTGAGTCAGTGATAGAAGTGTTTGCAGGCAATAAGAATATAGTTGAAATAGTGTGGGTATGTGATAAGGGGCATGAGATGTACCTACGTAATTATGATGAAAAATTGGCAACTGGATATATGGAGATTAAAAAGAGGATATTGTGTGAAAATATAGGTAAATGTATATATCGGGAAGAAAATGATGTTGCTAAAATAGTAAGAATGTGCGATGCATATTATGGAAGCGAAGGAAGTATAGGATTAGAGTTTATGCTTGCAAAAAAACCGGGAATGATTATGAATGCGGATTTGTTATAAAGAATGTAAATGAGGTTAATATGTATGAAAAATGACCGATATAATATATAAGTAGATTCAGGATGAATCATGATGGTGCATGGAGGCAGAATAGTACATATTTATAAAGAATGAAGCCACCTGGACTGAAAGTTCAGGTGGCTTTTATGGTTATTTCCAGGACTATGAAGAAATAGATATTATAAGTAAAAGAAAGGTTGATAATTAAAATTCCTTATTATCATACAAGAAATATATGAGAATACTAGTGGTATATGGTACAAGACCAGAAGCTATTAAAATGTGTCCGCTTATACTGGAAATGAAGAACAGACCGGAGATTGAGTGTGTTGTGTGTCTGACAGGACAGCATAGGGAAATGCTTGATCAGGTAAATGGATTATTTGGGATAAAGGCAGATTACGATCTGAATATAATGCAGGAAAGTCAGTCACTTGCAGATATTACATCTAAAGTTCTACAAGGACTTGATCATGTTCTTAATAAGGAGAAACCGGATGTAGTGCTTGTGCATGGCGATACAACAACTTCATTTGCAGCAGCTCTGGCGGCATTTTACAGAAATATTCCTGTAGGTCATGTTGAGGCAGGTCTAAGAACATATAATATGAAGGCTCCATATCCGGAAGAATTCAATAGGCAGGCTGTAGATTTGATATGTGATTATTATTTTGCACCTACGGAAACGGCAAAAGAACATCTGATGAAAGAAAGAAAGGATCCAAAAGATATATTTGTTACAGGCAATACTGTAATAGATGCATTAAAAACTACGGTGGATGATTCTTTCTCTGATGAGAATATTGAGTGGGCAAAAGGTAGCAGGCTTATATTACTTACTTCGCATAGAAGGGAGAATATAGGTGAGAATATGAAACATATATTTGAGGCTGTTAATGCCGTTGTGGATGAGTATCCTGATGTCAAGGTTATATATCCGTTACACAAGAACCCCAAAGTCAGGGAGATAGCTTATGAGTATTTCAGGGATAATGACAGAATCAGGCTGATAGAGCCGTTGGATGTATATCATTTTCATAATTATATACAACAATGCTTCCTGATAATGACAGACAGTGGAGGCGTGCAGGAAGAAGCCCCATCTCTTGGTAAGCCTGTTCTGGTATTAAGAGAGAATACGGAAAGGCCAGAGGGGGTTGCGGCAGGTACACTAAAGCTGGTTGGAGTTGAGAAAGAATCTATATACAGAGGTGTTAAGGAGCTGCTTGATAATCATGAAACATATAGCAAGATGAGTAGGTCAAGTAATCCTTATGGAGATGGAAATGCATCTAAATATATAGTTGATGCTTTATTAAAAGCTGTAAGAAGAGTTTAAATATTGATTAGAGGAAAGAAAATGATATCGGTAATAGTTCCTATATATAATGCAGAAAAATATTTAAATAAATGTCTGACAAGTATTGTTAATCAGACTTATCGAGAGTTGGAAATTATACTTGTAAATGATGGATCTACTGATGAGAGTCTTGCAATATGTGAAAAGTACAAACAAGATGATGACAGAATTGTTATTGTTAACAAGCATAATGAGGGATTAGTCAGGGCAAGAAAAGATGGCATCAGAATGGCAAAGGGTGAGTATATTACTTTTGTCGATGCTGATGACTGGATAGATATTACAACATATAAGAAGCTATATACAGGGAAAGCTGATATTATCTCATATGGATTGACAGAGGAATATGAAAATTATTCTAAAAATAAAACTGATAAAATAGAGCCGGGATTATATGATAAAAAAAGAATACATGACCAGATCATCCCTAACATGCTTAGTTCTGCAATTTTTTTTGAATTTGGCATGTTGCCAAATCTTGTATGTAAATTAATAAAGAAATCTTTGTTATTAGAAACAATAGATAATGTATCCGATAATGTGACAATTGGGGAAGATGTGGATTTTTTTTTCAGAACTGTATATAGGGCAGAATCAGTGCTAATAAAAACAGATGTCCTATATCATTATAGGCAACATCAAAAATCAATGATGAGGACAAAATTGCCGGCAGAAAGGATTAAAGCCTTATATTGGGATTTATATAATATTAAAGAAGCAGGCGGACTGACAGAATGGGTATCACAGTTGAATCAATATATAACATTTGTAATGTTGCTTAAAAGACCAGAAAGAGTAGTACCTTATATTATGGAGTTAAGTGATATTCATGGAAAAGTAGTTATATATGGAGCTGGAGAATTTGGAAAAAGTCTGTATGATATATTAGTAGAGGATAAGAATATAACAAGGCTGTCTATAGTTGATAAGCAGTGGCAGAATATGAATAATCCGGGATACCATATAGAAAATCCAGAGATTGTCAGGCGTGATATTCCAGACAAAATAATAGTAGCTATTCTTAATGAGAATGTATGTGGACAGGTTGAAAAATATCTTATAGAAATGGGAATTGACAGCAAAACAATTATAAGAATCAATTTTAGGGGAATTCATGCTGAACGCATGATAAAGAAGATCTATTAAAGACAATTAGAGGAGAAAATATGGCAGTTGTTAGCATAGTAATGCCTGTATATAACGGCGAAAAATATTTAAGACAATCTATTGCAAGTGTATTGAATCAGACGTTTCAGGATTGGAATTTAATAATTGTTGACGACTGTTCCACAGATTCTTCACCTGAGATAATGAATGAATATGCAAAAGCAGATGATAGGATTCAGGTTATACATAACGAAGTAAACAGTAAGATACCAGCTTCACTTAATAATGGGTTCGAAAAGGCATCAGGAAGATATTATACATGGACATCAGATGACAATATATATGCGCAGGATGCTATTGAGAAAATGGTTAAATATCTGGATGAGCACCCGGATACAGGTCTTGTATATTCTAATATGAGATTTATTGATGGAGAAGGCAGAGAAACAGGAATATATGAATCTAAGCCAGAGGATATATTCAGTAATAACTGCGTAGGCGCATGCTTTATGTATAGGGCAGATATTGCCGAAGAAGCTGGCAAATATAGTGCGGACTGGTTTTTAGTGGAAGATTATGAGTATTGGCTGAGAATAAGAAATATAAGTAAGATAGGTCATATAGATGAATTGTTATATAAGTACAGACGTCATGAGAGAAACTTATCAGAAACCAGGATGATACAGGTAAGAGAGAAATTATATGACTTAAGACTTAATATGATTCAGAAGATAAATGATAAGATTCCAGGCAGAATTAAGACAGAATTATTCAAGGAAATGTGGCTGCAGAATTCCGAAAGGCATGATGAGTTGCTTAAAGTATTTTGGAATGGAGAAATGCCGGATGATTTACAATGGCTTAAAAGAAGAGGAATAATTGATATGAGTAAAAAAGTGGTTTTGTTTGGAGCAGGAGTGTTTGGTGCTAAGGCACTGGATTATCTTGGAGAAGAAAAAGTGTATTGTTATGTAGATAATAATCCGGAGCTGAAAGATAAGATTGTTAATGGTAAGATTGTAAAATCTTTTGATTATATGAAGAAACTTGCAAAGACTTATCAGATTGTAATTGCTGTTGATGCCCACAAAGCAGGTATATTAGCGGAGCAATTAGAAAATGCCGGAATAACGGAATATATAACCTATCTTGAGATGGTTAACAATTATAAAAAACCGGAATTATCCGGACAGGTTGACTGGATAAAAACTACGGAAAAGGCAAAAAAGTGGATAATTAATAATTCTATAAAAGGAGAGGGGATAATTAATAATTCCCGGTACAAGAAGAGTTATCCGGAAGTCAGCGGATATTATATTCCGACACTTTTAAGATGGGGATTTAGAGATCTGGCTGTTACATATGCCGGATGGTTGTGCTCAATACAGCATGAAGAGGGGGCGTGGTATGATACGGATGATAAAGAACCATATGTGTTTGATACAGCCCAGATTCTTAAAGGGTTAGTGGCTATATATCCAATAAAACCTGAGGTTAAAGACAGCTTAATAAAGGGATGTGAATGGTTATTAGGGCAGATTACAGAAGAAGGCAGATTAGTTACTCCTTCTAAGGCAGCGTGGGGTAATGATGGAGTGTGTTCAGAACTGATACATCTATACTGTCTTTCACCATTGATAGATGCAGCAAAGCTTCTTGATAAACCGGAATATGAGAAGGCAGCAAGAAAGGTGGCTGACTATTATATTAGGAATTATAAAAATGAAATTCTTGACTTTGGATTCCTGTCACATTTTTACTCATATGTTATGGAGGCACTTTGTGATATAGAAGAGACTGAGCTTGCAAGAGAAGCAATGGACAAACTTTCTGTAATACTTGATGAAAAAGGATATATTCCGGCATTCAAGGATGTTGACTGGGTATGCTCGACAGGAATGTTCCAGCTGGCAATTACATGGTATAAGCTTGGTGATATTGAAAGAGGAAATAAGGCATTAACATATACAGCAAAGCTTCAGAATGAAACAGGTGGATGGTTTGGAAGCTACGCCGTAATTGATAATCCAAAACCTACAGATAAGAAGGAGTATCCTGATTATATACCTGATGGGGAAATAAGCTGGGCGGTTAAGTATTATCTGGATGCTGTTTTTTATAAGAACAGATTAGAGTTTGATATACAGGCGGATAGTTTTTCATCATCAATTTCAAAGGAAGATGGAAGATATCAGGTTATACTTAAAGAAATTAATGCTGTGAAAAAAGCGGGCATGAAGATAATTGATGTCGGTTGTGGGAAAGGAAGATTCTTAACTAATCTTTTAGAGGATGTAAAAGATTCCCAGTTATATGCGGTAGATATTTCAGATAAAGTAATGGGGACATTATCAGACCGAATAGTAAAAGAGAATGGAGTGCTCACACAGATTCCGTATGCTGATAATACATTTGACATCACGTATGCTGTGGAATCTCTGGAACATGCAATATTTCCAGAAAACGCGATCAAAGAGATGCTGAGAGTTACTAAAACTGGCGGGAAAGTAATAGTTGTAGATAAGTCGGTAAAGGCACTAGGAATGCTCGAAATAGATGCATGGGAACAGTGGTTTGATGATGAAATATTTGAAAATGCTATAAAAGATTCAGGTTCATCTTTAAAGGTAATAGACAGAATAGCATATGATGGTTATGAAGCAGATGGGTTGTTTAAGGCTTGGGTTATTACAAAATAACATATATTTTTATGAGGTAGAAAATGGTTGACTTACAATTTGATGATAAAAATTATTTTATATTTTATGCGGCCGCTGACTATAATGGTAAACTATATATATCAGACCCGGATAACAGGGGATTGCTAGTATATGATTTGGATACAAAAGAGATTAATGTTAAAAATATTTTTATGGCCGAAAATATGAGAGATAATTATTGGTCGGCTTTTTCTTATAATGGTGAAATATGGTTTGTTCCGATAAGAGATAATCAGAAGATTGCCATATATAATATTGATAATAACAGCATTGAATATCTGAAAATTCCAAGATCAGAACACGTATGTGAATATCAGCCTTTTAGCAATAGTTATGTAGTAGGTAATAAGGTTTATCTGACGCCAGCGTATTATGACAGCATATTATGTGTAGATTTAATGACTAGAGAAATTGAAAAAATAGATATAGGTATTTATACATATTCTGGCGATGTTCATGCCACATATAAATGGTCATGCATGGAAAAAAATAAAATTTATTTCTGCCCGTTTAATAATTCGCTGGTAAAAAGTTATGATGTGGTTAATGGAGTTGTTGAAGACATACCAGTATCTGTTTCTAGCGGTATGTATACCAATATTATAGTTAAAGATGATTATATTTATTTAATGCCACAGAAACTTGATAATGGCATATTGAAGTATAATTTAAATGATAAATCACAAGAAACTGTATATATTAATGCCCAATACGATAATACGACACAGTATGAGTGTTATTTTATGTTTGATGATGTAATATATGGACTTCCATTAGATGGCAATATAATGTATTTATTTGATTGTACGTCTGGAAATGTAGATACTATAGAAATAAACAATAATATTGAAAGCATATATTCATATTATTTTGCACAGAAAATAAATGAAAGGAGATATTTAATAATATCTAATAACGTAAAAAATCCTTGTCTGATCTGGGAAAAAGATGAAATTGAATTAATAGATATAAAATTACCAAAGGATTATTTTATGAAGGTATTATTGATGGAGATAGAGAAAAGGAGATAGCGTATGTATATTTGCTCAAATAATAATTGTTGGTTTACTAATATTGGGGAGGCATTTATAGACTTAGGAGTTAAATCTATTGTTCATAATCTTGCAAAAAAGGATGATGCTATTCATTATGCCTGTGTATCTCCTATGTCCAATACATATCTTCCAGAATCAGCATCAGACAGAGCATTTAGAAATGATGCTTTTTACGAACCAGATGTTCTTTTTTTAGCAGGGATGTATGCTACTAGTGAGGCATTTATAAATGATGGATCTTGTATAACGTATGAGTTTGCAAAAGAATTAAGAAAAAAAGGAAAACAAATTGCATTTATAGGGGTTGGAGGAGAAAATTATACTGATAAAGAAAAAAGCGATGTACTTAGAGGAATGGAATTATTAAAACCGCTTTTTATTATAACAAGGGATAAAAAAACATATGATTTATATTCTGATTATTTTGAGTGTAAAAAAGGGCTTGATTGCGCATTCTGGCTGAATGATGAATATAATCCGGTGGGGGTGGAACATAAAAATTATATAGTATCAACATTTAACAGATCTGATGAACCTTTGGAACTGACAGATAGAGAGCATTATGTACATCCTTGGCATTTTCAATATACACTTGATGAAAGTAAAACAAGATATTTATCAAAAAACAATTTGTTTGTATCGGATAGCCCATATGAATATTTAACATTGTATGCAAATGCTGATAAGGTTTATACAGATATGGTTCATGCAACGATACCATCTTTGGTATATGGAACACCAGTAAAATATTATCAGATAGATAATAGAAGAGATGCGTTCGAAAGTTTGGATTATATTCATAAAGATGATGAGGGATTTTTATATATAGATAAACGACTTTTAGATATAGAAAAGAAACAGATAGAGGAATATGCATTGAAAAAATTAAATGAAAAATAAAACGAATACGGATTTTTGGTAAGCAGAGAGTGACAATATTTATGGATAAATTGATAATATTTGGGGCTGGTAATTATGGAAAAAAAGCATATGAAAAATTACAATATAAAGATATAGCTTTTTATGTGGACAATAACACTGATTTAAGAGGGAAAACATTATATGATATAAAGATATTGGATTTTAATACATATAAAACAATAGCTCAGGAGTATAGTCTTATTATAGGACTATCAGAAAACAGAGAGAAAGAGCTTATGGAACAGCTTTTTCAAAATAAAATAAAAGATTTTGTTTTGTATTCAGAAATAGATGATTACTTGAGCGGAAAAATTTGTTTGAATTCTGAATTAAGAGAAAAACATCTGGTGTCACTGCTAGAATATTATAAAAAAAAGGAAATTATTCTTGAAAAGAAAAATAAGATTTTGATGAATAATGTAGATATTCGCCACTTAAAGCCAGCAAGAGGATACATAAGGAAAATACAGTTGAAAATGTTATCTTTTGCACATGATATATTTTCAGATTTACCAAATGAAATTCATCCTTTTCTGGTTGCAGGAAATGTTTTGGGATATACAAGGAATAATGGCTTTATACCATGGGGTGATGATGTTAACTTTGGAATGATGAGAGACAGCTATAATAAATTTATAGATTATTATAAAGAGAATTATAGGGTGTTTATAAGTGATGTTGATTATCGTAAAGAATACTCAGAACCAAAATATATAGGCCGATTATTAAATGCGTATCCTGATGAGGATTTTATGGTTGTTTTTCCTTGCTATTTGCAGGTTAACAGAGGTAAAACTTTATATGATAGAAAAGTGTGTAATATATTTTGCTTTGATTCTTTTAAACCAGATTATGAATTTAGAGAGTATAAAGACAAAATTCTTCAAATTAACGATAGAATAATGAATACATACTTTTCCGTAGAAAGAATAAATTATATAAAAAATGAATTGAAAGTAATTAATGATAAATTCGACCCAGAAGGAGAAAATATTTATTTTTCATTAGATAGCATGCTGGCTATAAAGAAAAATAATGATAGCTGGATTAAAAAAGATTGTATTTTTCCATTAAAAGCAGTTGATTATGATGGGTATAAATTTTATGTACCTAATAATTCTGATGAATACATAAAATATGAGTATAAAAATTATGACGAATTTCCTAGTGATTACGGGGTTACAACACGCGATTATATATATGATTTATATGTTACTGTAGAGTTTTATATTATTGATTCATTTGAAATATATCATTTTTTACCTTTGTACAGGCTGCTAAGAGAGAAAGGCGTATATGCTATTTTTGTGCTAGAAGACGAGAGTAGAAATGCATCAGGGAAATGGGTTGATTATAAAAATGCAAAGCAGATATTGGATGATAAAGAAGTTGAATATTCTGAGTATTATAATGAAAAAGCAGATATTGTTTTTACAACTCAAGGTGTAGAAATTTTGACAAAATATTCGCATTCCATAAAGATAGCCTTGGCATATGGACCAGCATTTAATAATGATGATTTTTTAATTACACCTAAAAGCACAATAGGTTTTGATTATAAATTTGTTAATGGAGAATTTCAAAAGGATATTCTTTCAGAGAAAAATTATATTAATAAAGAACATATCATAAATGTGGGCTATCCAAAACATTACGGATATAAGTATTCAATAGAGAATAAGGATAAGGTGGTAAAAGAATTAAATATTAACACGGAAAAGCAGATTCTGGTGTATCTGCCAACATGGGATCATGATCCTTCTGTAGAGGCATATTATGATGAGATTATGAAATTGAAGGAACAATATTTTGTTGTTACAAAACCTCATCATTGTACATTCAGATTAGAATCACAGGCTGAACGATTAAAAAAGATATATGAATTGTCGGATGTTGTTCTTGATGGAAATTATGATTTTGAGAAAGCAGTAAGTATTGCAGATGTTTTATTATGTGATGCAACATCGGGGGCTTCAACAGAAAGCAGGGTTCTTAATCCAAAAGCCAGGTTAGTGCTTTTATCTACCAGAACTGATATTAAAGAGTATTTCTACAGCGAGATAGAAGATTTTGCTGATGCAGTTGTCAATAATCCAAATGATTTATTGGGAGTTATGGATGGTTTAGATGATCGGCAAAAGGATTGGAAATATATTATTGATATGGATAAAGATGAAGAAGATTTATGGCATGTAATGAAAACTATTATTAAAGACAATCATCTGAACAAATTATAAAGAAGCCTTATCGGAAGAATTGATAAGACAGAACCACATACTACAAGCCTGATGTATGCACTGGGAGACAGACTTAATAAGCAAAGGATGGGTATTATTAAAAGAATGCGAAAAGTCATAATTTTTGGAACGGGATTATATGGAAAGCAGGCATTACAGTTTTTTACAAGAGAAAATGTTATGTTCTGGACGGACAACAACGAAGATTTACATGGAAAACTGATAGAAGGAATAGAAGTGATTCCACCATCAGAATTAAAGAAGTATCTAAATGAATGTGTGATTGTTATTGCCGCGAAACCAGAATTTTTTAATCAGATAAAGTATCAGCTGAATAAAGAATATGGTATAGAAATGGCATTGAATTACACATTTTTGAAGTCATATATAAATGATTCGGGTTTATCGGTTGGAGAGTTTTTGAATATCTGCAGGGAAAAGAATATATACAGACTGATGTTTTATTATGCAGAGGAACAAGAGAAACATGCGCAGGAGCAGGTTGAGTTCTTTGTTTCGGTTTCCGATATACGAAGATTGAATCCAGCAAGAGGTAAAGCAAGAAGATTCCAATTAGAATTATTGATGTCGGCATATAGATTGAGCGAAGATTTGAGGATGTTAGGATTTGAGATTATGATCGAAGGTGGAACTCTTATAGGAGCAGTCAGACATGGGGGATTTATTCCGTGGGATGATGATATAGATTTCATGATGCTGCGTAATGAATACGAAAGAATGATGGGATTTTATAAAAATAAGGGTTTATTTTATAGTTCTGATGCGCCCTATTATGATGAAAACACGTTGTATTCAGAAATGTCGGACTTTCTTAATGAATGTGATAATGATTATGCGTTCTGTTCTAATGGAAAGTTTGTAAAAGTGTTCTTTAAAAGAACTCCGGAACCAATTGTTTTAGATATATTTCCAATAGATTATTACAATGATGATGTTAGCTTTGAACAGCTTCAGGATATTGATTTGCAGCTTAAAAAGGAATTTGATAGTAAGACTGATAAGTCAGCTGTTAAAAGAGATAAATGGTATAAAGCGATAAGAAGCAGTGGTGAAATAGTTAGTAAGATGGAATCTTCACATTTATGTTATGGCTTGGAAACAGATTTTATTAAAATGTGCAATAGTTATTTTTCATTGAATTATGTACTGCCTCTTAAGGAAATTAATTTTGAAAATAAGGTGTTCTTAGGACCTGGTAACCCAGATAAAATGCTTGAAATGGAATTTGGTGATTACATGCAGTGGCCAAATGATGCCGGAAGTACCGCACATGGTGCTAACAGAAGGTTTTCAAGATATAAGAATTACAGTAATCCACGTTATATTCACACAAAGTCCGAAGCTGAAGATTTCTGCAAAGAGATTAAGGGGAAAGCAGGCGATTGTCAGCTCATAGTTGAAAAGTATAAGATATTTAACTGGAAGGAATATTTTGATATTGTCGATTATCTTGATGAACATGATATCTGTTATATAGTGTATGCATAAGGAGGAAGTATGGTTCTGAAATATGACTCTCTGGAAAAAGTTAAGGAACATGTACAATACAATAATTCCCCTGTTGTAATTTATGGAGCAGGAATGATAGGACAGATTATTATGCCATATATGATTACAAGTTCAGGTCTGCTCGACAATCTGTTGTTTTATGTGGATGGAGATAGAAGAAAACAGCAACAGACTATACATATTGGTAACAGGGACATAGAGATAAAATCACCAGAGATTCTGGACAAACTTCCTTGTGATGCAGTAGTTCTTATTACTAACAGCAATTATACAGGAATAGTTGACATGTTTAATTCAATTGATGCATTAAAAGAAAATGTTGTGGTAATTATTCCAATTATACTGGCAATCAGGGCAAGACGGTTGGGAATGGGCAGCTATTCTGACAGACCATCAAAGACAAGAATTCCGAAGGTGATTAATTATTGTTGGTTTTCGGGAAATCCGATGCCTGATTATCTTGTAAAATGTATTGAATCATGGAAAAGATTCTGTCCTGATTATAAGATTGTCCGTTGGGACGAGGATAATTATGATATAGGGAAAAATTTGTACATGAAACAGGCATATGAGGCAGGAAAATGGGGATTTGTACCTGATATAGCCAGACTAGATATTCTTTATAATTATGGAGGATTGTATATTGATACAGATGTAGAGATAATTAAAAATCTTGATGATCTTCTTGTAAATGAAGCATTTACCGGAGTGGAGAAATGGGGAAATGTTAATATGGGTGGATGTAGTGGAGCAGTTCCCCATCATCCAATGATTAAGAAGATGCTGGACTTCAGAATAAATGAAAAGTTTATTTTGCAAGATGGAAGTTTTAATCTTACTACTTGTGGATATTATGAAACGATGCCGTTTATACAGGAGGGATTCGTCCCTGACAATACAACGCAGATAATTGATGGGATGACTATTTATTCGTCAGACTATTTTCAGCCGTATGATTATATGAGCGGCGAGACATGTATAACTAATAATACGTATTCGATACATCATTTTAATGGCGGATGGATTGATGAGAGACATCGGAAAGAACGTCAGAAGACGAAAGATAATTTTCAGAGAATACAAAAGAAAATTTTAGGATGATTTTTATATGACTTCATTCGTACGGATGTTATCAACAAGAAGAAATAAGGAGATTCAAGTTTTATGTTATCAAAAGAAGAATTTAATATATTGTATTATTTAGTTAAAAATCCAAATGTATCGGAGAAAAAAATAGCAGAATCATTGGATTTATCAATGACGGAAATTAATTATTTGATTTCTTTTTTAAAGAAACAATCTTATTTATCGGAGGATAGAAAAATTACTGTAAATGGGTATTCTGCATTAGAACCATATAAGGTAAAAAATGCTATTATTCTTGCGGCAGGATTTGCATCACGTTGTGCGCCTCTTTCATATGAACGTCCTAAAGGACTTTTTATTATCAAAGGGGAAATCTTGATAGAACGTCAAATTAAGCAGTTGCTTGATAAAGGTATTACGGAAATATATGTTGTTGTAGGTTATAAGAAGGAATTGTTTTTTTATTTAGAAAAGAAATACGGTGTAAAACTTATAATTAACACGGAATACACTGTTAGAAATAATTTGTCATCTGTTTATGCTGCAAAGAAATATTTCGGTAATAGTTATATATGCTATTCAGATAATTATTTAAATGTAAATGGTTTTGAAACATATGTTTATGAATCTTATTTTGCGGGTATGTATTCTGAAAAATATATTGACGAATATGTAATGAATTTTGATAAAAAAGGACTGATAAAGCAGTATTATCTTGGAGATGCTAATTGCTGGTATCAGATGGGGGAAATGTATTTTGATACAAATTGTGCACAGAAATTTCTAGAATTAATGGATAGGGAATATGATTATCCGAGTATCTATGATATGAAGATTGATGATTTTTATATTAGACATTTGTCATGTCTTGATATCTTTATTAAGAAATATCCTAAAAATGCATTTTTAGAATTTGATACAGTCGCAGATATAAAACATTTTGATAAGAAATTTGTGCAGAATATGGGTGAAAATATTTTGACAAATATATGTGATGTTCTAGATTGTAGTGACGAGGAAATCTTAAATATTCACCAAATAAAAAGAGGACAAACTAATATAATTTTTAGTTTTGAATGTAGAGGGCAAAAATATATTTATAGGCACCCAGGAGCCGGAACAGAACAGATTATTGACCGATATAAGGAAGCAAGAACACAATATTTTGTGAAAGAAATAGGTTTGGATCCATCATTAGTAGAGTGTAATCCAGAGAAAGGATGGAAAATTGCTAAATATATAGATAATGTTCCATTTGAATATAATGACAGAGAGGACGAAAAGAGAGGAATAAAATTAATTCGAAAACTGCATATAGATAATCACTATAGGTTGGGCTGGAATTTTGATTTTATAGAAAAGGCACGTGAAATTCAAAATAAGATTTCGAAGTCTTATTATAATGCGTTTGAGCAATTTGAAGAGTTGAGAAAAAAAATAGAAAAAGTATATTGTTTGTCTAAATTAGATAATATTGAACCCGAGATGTGTCATAATGACATATGTGCTAATAATATCCTATTGGGAAAAAATGGTAGTTTTTTAATAGATTGGGAGTATGCGGGGGATAATGATCCAGCTGCGGATATTGCTTCTTTTATTATTAATTATAAGAACAGTCCAAGTGACTGTGATAGAATTTTGATTGAATATTTTGGACGTGAGTTAACAATAGATGAGAGAAGACATTATTATGCATATATTGCAATAACTGCTTATTATTATTTTTCTTGGGCAGTATATATGGAAAGTAGTGGACATGATATTGGCGAATTTAGTTATTTATGGTTTAACTATGCAGACTATTATAGTAATAAGGCTGAAAAAATGTATTGAGAAATGTGGAAGGAATTTTAGAAGATGAATAAAAAAAATATAAGATTAAAGAGAGTTCTTGGATTTGCTCCAACGTATGGTGCTGCAGTAGGACTCGTTGTTTCAGGAACAGCAATGTTTTCTGTAGGGACCGTTGCTGGAAGAGTAGGATATGCAACATTTATCTCTGCATTTATAGCTTTAATTCCTATGATGATGGCAGCATTTGCTTTTGGAGAATTAACAGCTATGTTACCAGGTGGAGGAATGATCTCAGATTATACACTTCCGGCAATGGGGAGATTTTGGGCGACATTTTCTTTGCTAAGTGGTTATGTTGTTTTAATTGCTACCGATGGTGGTGCACAATTGGTTATTGGTGGTCTGGCAATTCAAAAAATGGTAGGAATACCACAACTTCTAGTAACGCTTATAATGTTATTATGTGTAGTGATAATAAATGTATTTAATGTAGGAATATATGGAAAAGTAGAAACAGTAATTACAATATTTATGATGATACTATTTGCTATGCTGTCAATATGTGGGTGTAGTCATTTAGGAGAGTTGTATACTGGGGCTGTTCCACAAAATTTGAATTCAAGTCTAAAATCTGATTTAAATTGGAGTAGTATATTAAGCAATGCTGGAGCCGCAGTGTGGTTTTTTATAGGATTTGAGTTTGCCTGTCCTATGGCAGAGGAAAATGTGAAGCCATATAAAAATATACCATATGCATTAATATTTGGATTATTGACTATTTACTTAGTGGATTCGTTATTTGCATTTGCAGCAGTTCGTTATACAGACGTAAATATATTACAAAATTCATCAACACCACAGCTTGATGCTGCAACAGCAATGCTTGGAAAAACAGGTTCTGTTATTATGGTGTGTCTGACTTTTTTTGCTGCATTTACAACAGCAAATGCGTATATAGCATCATTGCCAAGAATGTTGTATGGATTAGCTCGTGAAAAGTTAGTTCCAAGTTTTTTTGCAAAGATTAATTCTAGGACAAGAACTCCCATATATGGAATTATATTTACTTCAACGATTATATTTATTACAGTTTGCTATATAACATTAAATGGGGCAAGGACAGAAGTAGTTCAAGGACTTATTAACATTGCTTCAATTACTTGGTTAGTGTCATATGGTATCGCAATGCTTGATGTTTTAATTTTGAGAAAGAAATATCCGGAATTTCCAAGATTATGGAAGGCGCCATTAGCTAAAATAACTATGCCAGTTGGATTGATAGGTGTTATTTTTTCTATATATACATTAAGAGATTCGTTATTATATGCGATAATTTGTATGGTAATTATTTCCATATATATTTTAATTTGGGGCAGAATGAAAAAAGTAAACATGAAAGAAATTCCAAATATAAAAACAATGGTATCTGATATTAGAGAAAGAGCAGAATATCTTGAGATATGGGATGAGGCAGTAGATAAGTGGTGTAGAGAAAATGAATAAAAAAGAGGCCCTATATTTCACAGACTTAGTTGAAATTTTGAAATCAATTCCGGATATTGAAATTAGTACAGAAGATGATGGATTTAGTATTAAGATAAATAGTCATAGTCCATTGGAGGAGGTCAAATGTAAATATGTATGTGAGAATAGAATATGGTCAAAGAACTATATATTGGATTTTGAAGTAAAAAAGAAAATAGTAAGTAATTGTGAAGATATAATAGTATTAAACAAAGCAATTTGGGATCAGAAAAATAATAACTATAATTTGATTGTAAATAGACTGAATGATAATGAGCTATTATCTAATATGGTGCAGAAATTTATAAAATTAGGTGGCTGTATAAAAATTAATATATATAATCAAATTATAAGGATAAGAGCTAATATGTTGCCTGGAACAATAGTAAGCCTTATTTTACCTCCGATAACAAAGTTTATTGTTCCTCAAAAAAATGAAATTGTTTTATTACTTCAAATTATGCAAATTATCTTAAAGGAACTGAAATATAGTTATGAGGAGGAAGTTGAATAAAAATTGTAATGAAAAGTGGAATCATGTTTACAATAAAGTTATATAATAAAACGTTACATGTTTATGGATAATTTTTTTAGTGCATGGAGGCAGCAATGGATTTTGAATTAACCGCATCTATGATGTGTGCCAATTATGGTAATCTGGAAAAAGAAGTAAGAGAACTTGAGGCAGCGGGCATTGATTCGTTTCATATTGACATCATGGATGGTAGGTATGTACCGAATTTTGCCATGTCCTTGAATGATATGCGTTATATCAGATCAGCAACGGACAAGCCGCTTGATGTCCACTTGATGATAGAGCATCCTAATACACATATTGATTTGTTTTTGAGAAACTTATATAAAGGTGATACAGTTTATATCCACCCAGAGGCTGAATACCATCCGTCTACTACTCTTCAGAAGATTATTGATGCAGGAATGGTGCCTGGAATTGCTATTAACCCAGGAACAAGCATAGAGACAGTTATGGAGATGCTACAAATTGTGGACAAGGTTTTGGTAATGTCCGTTAATCCGGGAAATGCAGGACAGATGTATTTGCCATATGTTGGTAAAAAGATAGTGCGTTTGCTGGATATGAGACAGGATATGCGTTTTGAGGTTTACTGGGATGGAGCCTGTGGACCGGACAAGATAAAAACTTTTGCACCTATGGGGGTAAAAGGCTTTGTCCTTGGAACTACTGTTTTGTTTGGCAAGGGTAGACCATATGCAGAAATATTGAAAGAAGTCCGGGAATTGGACATTTAGGTGCTGTATTATGAAAAATAAAAATTATGCAATTATTCTGGCTGGTGGAAGTGGGAGCAGGCTTGGTGAGGACATACCGAAGCAGTATATATACGTAAATGGCAGGATGATAATTGAATATTGTCTGGAAACGATAGCTTTACATGAAATGATTTCCGGAATACAGATAGTAGCAGCGGACAACTGGCAGGGTGATTTGGGTAAAAGTCTGGAGAAATTGCCGGTTGAGGCAAGAGATAAGTTTATCGGGTTTTCAAAACCCGGTGAAAACAGGCAGCAGTCGGTGTATAATGCACTTGAAGATCTTGCTGGTTTTGTAAATGAACATGATAGCGTGATGATCCATGATGCGGCGCGTCCTCTGTTACAAGCGGATCTTATAACTGATAGTATAAACAAACTTGATGAGCTGGATGGACATTATGACGGAGTGATGCCGGTACTTCCAATGAAAGATACGGTTTATTTTTGTAAGGATGGCAGATCAGTTTCATCTTTGTTGAACAGGGAACAGATTTTTGCAGGGCAGGCTCCGGAACTATTTAGATACGGAAAGTATTTAGCTGCGAATAGAGCATTGCTGCCGGATAAGATTCTTGAAATTAATGGATCGACGGAGCCGGCTATCATGGCTGGGATGAATATTGCTATGATAGCTGGTGATGAGAGGAATTTTAAGATAACAACGGCTGCAGATCTGGAAAGATTTCGGGAGGTTATTGAAAAAAGTGAAACATAAGGATAGATATAAAGATGAATCTACTATGAAAGCATATAATTTACGTGGGGTATCTGATCTGCAATTCGAGAATGTTGATATACCTGTACCAGAGGATAGTGAAACGCTGGTTCAGATAAAAGCGGCCGGAATTTGTGGATCGGATATCCCACGTATTTTTGTTAATGGAACATATCATTTTCCAACGATTCCCGGACATGAATTTTCCGGGATAGATGTTAAAACTAAAAAGCGGGTTGGAGTTTTTCCACTTATACCATGTCGTAAATGTAAGCCTTGCCGTGATGGTAGATATGAAATGTGTAGAAATTACAGTTATCTTGGATCAAGGACTGATGGCGGTTTTGCAGAGTATGCTGCTGTGCCAGAGTGGAATATGATAGAATTGCCGGATAACGTGACTTTTGAGCAGGCAGCAATGCTCGAACCAATGGCGGTTGCGGTACATGCTATGAGAAGCATTTCTCCATCTTGTGATGATACAGTTGCTGTAATGGGACTTGGAACGATAGGGATGCTGCTGGTTATGTTTTTGCTTGACGCTGGTGTCACGGATATTTATGTCATTGGAAATAAAGATTTTCAGCGGAAGACTTGTAAAGCTATGGGAATTGATGAAATAAGATACATAGATGCATCTTCTGAAGAACAGAATTCAGCCGTTGCAGAGCAGATAATGAATGTCACACATGGGAGAGGTGTCGGGGTATTTTTTGAATGTGTTGGCAAGAACGAGACAATAGAGACGGCACTTAAAGTTACAGCTCCTGGTGGAAGAATACAGCTTGTCGGCAATCCAGCATCTGACATTTCGTTTGACAGGGATACATATTGGAAGATCCTGCGCAATCAGCTTACAGTAAAAGGAAGCTGGAATTCTTCATTTACACATGACGATGATGATGACTGGCATTATGTATTAAATAGACTTAAAGAAGGAAAAATATGCCCAGAAATGTTCATCTCGCATAGGTTTGGTTTTAATAAACTGAATAAGGGGCTTGAGATAATGAGAAATAAGACGGAGGACTACATTAAGGTCATGATAGAATAATAGAGAGTTTTTTGTAGATTCTCCAGCACGAATTCTATTTTATGACGATAGACATAGAAAAATGCTTGCCCCATAGTGTATGAATATATTGTATATTTTTTTAGTGTGATATAATTGATACATATTAAGAGGTGGGTCGTATGATTTTAGTAGATAAAGACATTAAAGGATATGTTCACAATATTTTAGGGCGGATCGCTGAGAAGAATTCCAGAATGAGACAAGGGCTGGTTGTTAGTGGTCCGCATTATCAGCCGGGACACAAGACATATGCGTTTTTGAGGGTTACAAATATATCAAAGAATGTCATAACTCTTTCTAGAGGAAATAAGATAGCACAGATTATATTTGAACAGCTTACAGGAAAACCGGATGTACCATATAGCATTCAGATGAATGCTTCTTATCAAGATGAAGTTGAGTATAAAGGGCTTGGAAATGATAAGCAGGAATATGATAAGCAGACAAAGCGTAAGCTTGATCTCAATTAATTACCAGGCATTTACAAATGCAGCTCTTTTGGTTTGGGTAATAGCGGTTATCGCATTGTGTATCAGTATATTGTAGAGAAGAAAGCATCATCACTGATTATCGACTTTTCAATAAGCTATGGATAGGCTATGATATCCATAGCTTATTTTTTAAAATAATAATTATCCAGTACGGCATATGTTTTTATAAAAAAGTGTGTATGATAACAAGAAGAGATGGAGGTGGTAAATGATATGGCAGTAAATGTTGCAATCGGAGTACAAGACTTTTCAACATTAATTGAAAACAATTATTTTTATGTGGATAAAACCCTATTTCTGAAGGAATGGTGGGATAGTGGCGATAGTGTTACATTAATCACAAGACCGAGACGTTTCGGAAAGACATTGACAATGAGTATGACAGAGCAGTTTTTTTCATTGGAATATGCAGGACGCTCTGATTTGTTTGAAAACCTGAAAATCTGGCAGGATGAGAAATACCGCAACCTGCAGGGAACGTATCCAGTCATCAGCCTTTCATTTGCGAATATAAAAGAACCGACATATGAATTGACTCAGAAGAAAATCTGCGATCTCATAGCGCAATTATATTTTAAGTATGATTTTATAACAGAGGGTAATGCTTTGATCAGGGAAGAAGTAAAACTGTATAAGAAAATCATGAATAATATGGACTATGTAGATGCCACACTTTCGTTAAACTATTTATCAGGATTTTTATATAAATATTGTGGAAAGAAAGTAATCATTTTATTAGATGAATATGATACGCCTATGCAGGAAGCGTTTGTAGATGGATACTGGGATGAACTGGTGATGTTTACGAGAAGCCTTTTCAATTCAACTTTCAAGACAAATCCGGCATTGGAACGTGGTATTATGACAGGAATCACACGTGTCAGTAAAGAGTCTATTTTTTTGGATTTAAATAATCTGAAAGTGGTTACTACTACATCAAATGAATATGCCACCACTTTTGGATTTACCGAATCGGAAGTGTTTGCAGCGTTAGAAAAATGCGGTTTGGATAGTCAAAAAAACGAAGTGAAAAGATGGTACGATGGTTTTATTTTTGGAGAATGTAAAGATATTTATAATCCATGGTCTATTTTAAATTATCTTGATGAACAGCAGTATACAACATACTGGGCAAATACAAGTGCAAATAGTCTGGTAGCAAAATTAGTTCGTGAAGGAAATCGTAACATTAAGAGTAAATTTGAAAAACTGCTTTGTGGAGAATGTATCTGGTCGGAAATTGATGAACAGATTGTTTATAATCAGCTCAACGGCAATGAGCGTGCAGTGTGGAGTCTTTTGTTGGCAAGTGGATATTTTAAAGTCCTCTCATATGAAAAGTATAAGGATATTCCTGAGGGAACTGAGCCGAAGTATCAGCTTACGCTTACGAATCTGGAAGTGAAACTGATGTTCAACAGAATGATTCATGACTGGTTTGCTATGGCACGACCGGATTACAATGACTTTATAAAAGCAATGTTTGCAGGTGATGTAGACGCAATGAATGAATATATGAACAGGGTGGCGTTGCAGACGTTCAGTTATTTTGATACAGGAGAAAGAGCGTCCGGAGCTGAGCCGGAATGGTTTTATCATGGATTTGTACTGGATCTACTCGTTGACTTACAGGATAAATATTATCTGAAATCGAATCGTGAAAGTGGTTTTGGAAGATATGATGTTATGCTTGAACCGAAAAATCCGGGAAAGGATAATGCTGTAATTATGGAGTTTAAAGTGCGAAGCACAAGAAAAGAGAAAAGTCTGGAAGAAACAGCGCAGTCTGCTATTGAACAGATAAAGGAACGAAAATACAGCGAAGAACTGAAAATGCGGGGAATCGCAGAAGAACAAATAAAAGAATATGGCTTTGCGTTTGAGGGAAAGACAGTATTGATTGTTGATTAAAGGGAGATGAACGCATACATTCCCCAAATCCGCACATACTACTTCCATAATAACCATATATGGAGGTAATGATGAGCGAGATGGACTACAACAATTCAGATAAAAAAGCGGCAAATGACACTATCTGTCTTTTGCAGGAGTGCAGTGCCAGCTGCAAGATGGCTATAGAGAGCATGGATGAGGTAAGAGAGCATGTCGGGGACAAACAGCTGCGTGAGATCATAGACAAATATTATGATGCACATACTAAGCTTCGTGTAGACTGCCGTGAAGAGCTTGACAGATTTGACGCAGATGAAAAAGAACCAAATTTTTTTGCAAAGACTTCATCAAGTGTGCAGACAAAAGTGCGGATGAAAATAGACAATGATAAATCGCAGGCGGCGAAGATTTTGACAAAAGGATGCAATATGGGCATTGAATCTCTGAGTGAATATATTAATGAATATGACTGTGCAGACGATGGGAGTATGAAGATTGCAGACAGGCTGCGTGACCTTGAAGAGACGATGGTCGGTGATCTTGAAGCGTTCTTATAAAATAAGTTCTAAAATAAAACCGGATAGCATTGAGCTGTCCGGTTTTGTAGCAGATTTGATTGTGAAAATGATTGATTCAGGCGAAACTGTCAAGCATCATTCCGGCATAAATCGAAGAAATATATGGAGTATTAAAGTTATGCCCCGGATTTTTGTAAGCAACAACTACTTTCGGAACATAATCCATAGGATTGACGGAGGCAGAGCTTGCCTTGTCGCCTATCATATCGCGGAATGCAGACAGTGTGTGGAACGTTGCATCGGCACGATCTGGCTGGACTGCGTTTGAAAGGATATCCTTATCTATTGTGATTTTTCCATCATCGTTTGTCATAAGGCCAATGTATTCAAGTGAGGCCTTGCGGGATGTTGAAATTGAACTCATATCGCGCAATAGCTTGTTGGAGCCTGATTTGTCGGAAGGGTGTTCTTTTGCGGTATCTAAGATTCCATTATAGGCATCTATAAGAATCTGGACGTTATCAGCAACCGCATCAGAATTAGTCTTAAATCTTATTGAAACGGGCGTTGAGGCATCTGTTTCTTTGTTTAATGTGAGCTCAAAAACATTATTGATCGTAAATGTGTTCGATAAAGAAGAGTGTTCTTTGCCATTTAAAGTAAAACTTGAATTAGAGGCTTCAGAAGTAACTCTGTTTATCCCAAGTGTCTTCATGCCGGCAATCGAATCAGAACTTGCGGTAGGAGAAATAGAAAAAAGGTATTTCTCACTTTCGCTTAATCCTGTCTGGCTTGAAGTAAGCTGTAAGGCGCTTTCATTGCCGGAATTATCAATTACATGCGATGTAATTCCGAGAGAAGCATTATTTATGAGATCTGAAAGTTTGTTGAGTATCTGAGAATTGTTCTCACCCTGACTTACGGTAAACTGAAATTCATAGGCAGAATTTGTCGTGTCAAGATTGAACGAGTAATTTCCGGGAACAAAGGACAACGCCTTGTTGTTCAGAAAATTTCCTGTGTTAATCTGTGGAGTAGCTATTTTATCGACTGAGATATCAAAACCATCAGAATTATTTTCCTCGTTGCCGTCACCTACATATTTTACATCAACAGAATCGGGGTCAGAAGATACTGCGACCTTTTTCTGGAAAGAGTCCGCAAAAGAGCCATAGCTGTCAGAGAGAGAAGCAACGGCGTTCTGGATATTCTTAGAACTTTCCTTAATATCGATGGCATACTTTTTAGCCTCTGACAGGTTGGAAATTTTGTACAGAGGGGACTCTTTGTTTGCCTTTATTATTTTATTGTAGACTTTACGCAAGTCGCTTTTCTTGTGTGAATCATAGCGAGATACTTCTTTATGTGCATAGTTGCTGACATAGTAAGCGTATGCGCTGTCGATCTTTGCCATTTAGACCCCTCCTTTCTTCCGTGAAATATGTGCTGACGTGCACAGGGGTATTTTAAGTGGTGCATAAAATAGCACCGGTCAGTCAATAAATCCATTTATACGTATATATTATATCGTCACAGAAAGCTGTTTTCAACAGTGAAATACTTGTAAAAATCAAAAAAATATATTATTATCAAAAAAATAGCATATTCAGACGGTACGATCAGCACTTTGTATATGGAAATGGCAGATAATTGAAGAAATATGGTAAAACCCCTTGACGGCAGTGGATTATCTATGATATATTATGTGGGCTTGGAAAATAGGTCTTTTTTTTATGCCTTTTTTTAAAGGCTGAAAAAACAACAAAGAATTTAAACGGAGGTGGAAGTCGTGCGTACAAAAATTACATTAGCATGCACAGAGTGTCAGCGTCGTAATTACAATATGACAAAAGACAAAAAAACTCATCCGGACAGAATGGAAACCAAGAAGTATTGTAGATTCTGCAGAACTCATACAATGCACAAGGAAACAAAATAGTCTGGGAACTGAGTAAAGGAGTACATTATGGGACAGAATGAAAAAGTCGAAAAGGCTCCAAAGACAAGCTGGTTTTCAGGACTTAAATCAGAATTCCAAAAGATTATCTGGCCTGAGAAACAGTCTGTGATTAGACAGACTCTTGCGGTGATAGCTGTTTCAGTCGTTACCGGTCTTATTATCGCGCTTCTTGACTGGGCAATCCATCAGGGCGTAGATTTCCTTATTGGTTTAAACATTTAACACGGAGGCAAAGTGATTATGGCAGAAGCGAACTGGTATGTAGTTCATACCTATTCAGGTTATGAAAACAAGGTCAAAGCAAATATTGACAAAACAATTGAAAACAGACATCTTGAGGACCAGATTTTAGAGGTGCGCGTTCCTTTGGAAGAGGTAACAGAGGTAAAAAACGGTGTTAAAAAACAGGTTTCCAAGAAGATGTTTCCGGGCTATGTGCTTATTCATATGATTATGAATGATGACACATGGTATGTTGTAAGAAATACCAGAGGCGTAACCGGATTTGTTGGTCCGGGAAGTAAGCCTGTACCTCTCACAGAAGCCGAGATGAGACCTTTGGGAATCAAGGCTGAGAACGTTGTGGTAGATTTTGCTGAGGGTGACATGATAGTCGTTATCGGCGGTGTCTGGAAAGATACAGTTGGTGTTATCACAGCTATGAATCATCACAAACAGACAGTTACGATCAATGTAGAGCTGTTCGGTCGCGAAACACCGGTAGAAGTAAGTTTCGCAGATGTTAAGAAAACAAATTAAGGAGGCAATTCCAAATGGCAAAGAAAGTAGAAGGATACATTAAATTGCAGATCCCTGCTGGAAAGGCAACTCCAGCTCCTCCAGTTGGACCTGCACTTGGACAGCACGGTGTAAACATCGTAGAGTTCACAAAGCAGTTTAATGCAAAGACAGCCGATCAGGGCGACTTAATTATCCCTGTAGTTATTACTGTATATGCAGATAGAAGTTTTAGCTTCATTACTAAAACACCACCTGCTCCAGTATTGATCAAAAAAGCTTGCAAGATTCAGTCTGGTTCAGGCGAGCCAAACAAAAAGAAAGTTGCTAAGATCACAAAGGCACAGGTTCAGGAAATCGCTGAGCTTAAAATGCCTGACTTAAACGCAGCTTCACTTGAGTCTGCTATGAGCATGATCGCTGGTACAGCAAGATCAATGGGTGTTGAGGTAGTTGACTAGACCGGAAGCACTTAGCGAAGCCAAGCGAATAACGCGCCGGCTGAGGTTAGTGTGAGGTCGTTCTCTGAGATTAGTGAAAGTAAGCCTTTCGGGCGAAGCTTGAGCTTAGCGAAGAGAACATACCCCTAAAATAGTTACAAATTTATGTAACCTAAATCAAAATAACAAAGAAACGTAAATAGTGGGAGGGACCCTCTCCCGATATTACCACCAGGAGGTTATTATTTCATGAAAAGAGGAAAGAAGTATCAAGACGCTGTTAAAGCATTTGATAAGAAAGAGCAGTATGATGTTGCTGACGCAATCGCTCTTGTAAAAAAGAATGCTACAGCTAAATTTGATGAGACAATCGAACTTCATCTTAGAACAGGTTGTGATGGACGTCACGCAGAACAGCAGATCCGTGGAGCTGTTGTATTACCACACGGAACAGGAAAAACAGTTAAAGTTTTAGTTTTCGCTAAGGGAACTAAGGTTGACGAGGCACAGGCAGCAGGAGCTGACTTCGTTGGAGGCGAGGAGTTAATTCCAAAGATCCAGAACGAGGGATGGTTAGACTTCGACGTTGTAGTTGCTACACCTGATATGATGGGTGTTGTTGGTCGTTTAGGACGTGTCCTTGGACCAAAGGGCTTAATGCCAAACCCAAAAGCTGGTACAGTTACTATGGATGTAACAAAAGCTGTTAACGACATCAAAGCTGGTAAGATTGAGTACAGATTAGACAAGACAAATATTATCCATGTGCCAGTTGGAAAAGCATCTTTCACAGACGAGCAGTTAAGCGACAACTTCCAGTCTCTTATGGGTGCAATTAACAAAGCAAAACCTGCCAGCTTAAAGGGTCAGTATATTAAGAGTGCAACTCTTACATCTACAATGGGACCTGGCGTTAAGTTAAACGTAGTTAAGATTTCACAGTAAGATATTTAGTAACTAGTAAATGAGTCGATAAGACCTATCAAACGCCAAGCGAAAAGTTTTGCGGAAAGTTATTGACATCCGTGATATAGTTTGATATAATTTGCAATGCATATTGCCGAAGACAGTAGGTGCCGTAAGGCGTAAACGTAGAACCTACCGAGGGAATTTTCGAGATTTATCTTGAATTTTGACTTGTACCCTTCTGTCGTCAGGCAGGAGGGTTTCTTTGATTTATAAATCAAATACCTCATGTCTTTTATGCAAAAATCTAAAAGGAGGTAAATGAATCGTGGCAAAGGTAGAACTTAAACAGCCAATCGTAGACGAGATTTCTGGTGTGATCAAGGACGCACAGTCAGTAGTAGTTGTTGACTATCGTGGACTTACAGTATCAGAGGATACTCAGTTACGTAAACAGTTAAGAGAAGCTGGTGTGTCTTACAAGGTATACAAAAATACTTTAGTAAGCCGTGCAGTTGAAGGAACAGAGTTCGAGAGCTTAAGAGATGTCCTCGAAGGACCAAGTGCTTTCGCTGTTTCAACAGATGATGCAACAGCTCCAGCAAGAATTTTAGCTAAGTTCGCTAAAACAGCTCCAGCTTTAGAGATCAAAGCAGGTGTAGTTGAGGGAACATACTATGATGCTGAGGGAATGAAAGCAATCGCTTCAGTACCTAGCAGAGACGAGCTTCTTTCAAAATTACTTGGAAGCTTACAGTCACCTATTACAAATCTTGCACGTGTTCTTAATCAGATCGCAGAGCAGGGTGGATCAGCAGATGCAGCTGCAGAGACAGCTGAGGCCCCAGCAGAGGCTTAATATCGGTTGAAAAGAAAACAATAAATAGATCGTATATGGATCAAATTTTATAATGGAGGAAAATAAAATGGCAAAATTAACAACAGCAGAGTTTATTGATGCTATCAAAGAGTTAAGCGTATTAGAGTTAAATGATTTAGTAAAAGCTTGTGAAGAAGAGTTCGGTGTATCTGCAGCAGCAGGTGTTGTAGTTGCAGCAGCAGGAGCTGACGGAGCAGCAGCAGAGGAGAAAACAGAGTTCGATATCGAGCTTACAGAAGTTGGACCAAACAAAGTTAAAGTTATCAAAGTTGTTCGTGAGATCACAGGACTTGGACTTAAAGAAGCTAAAGATGCAGTTGATGGTGCACCAAAGGTTATCAAAGAGCAGGCTGACAAGGCTACAGCTGATGATGCTAAGGCTAAACTTGAGGCTGAGGGAGCAAAAGTTACTCTTAAGTAATCAAACTTCTATAAAAATAAAGGGATTCTCATATGGGAGTCCCTTTTTATGCTTTATATCTGATATTCTAATTGTCCATACATTTTTACATTTCTTAGAAAAAATTTACAAATTTCAGAAAAAACCCTTGCAATTAAAATTAAATTGTTGTATAGTATACGTTGCACTATTATGGTGCAGTAGGCATTTTAGCGCTATTTTTAGCCGGTGTCCTATACAATAGATCGCACGTTTTACGGCAGAACTATTGTCACGAATAAAAACGAGAGGTGAAACGTCAATGGAGAAAAACAGAATACGTCCAGTCACAGCTGGAAAAAGCATGCGTATGAGTTACTCAAGACAAAAAGAGGTTTTACAGATGCCTAACCTGATCGAGGTCCAGAAGGATTCGTATCAGTGGTTCTTAGACGAGGGTCTTAAGGAAGCATTTGCAGATATCTCTCCAATCGCAGATTACAGTGGAAAGCTTAGTCTCGATTTTGTCGATTTTACATTATGCGAAGATGATGTAAAATATACTATTCCTGAATGCAAGGAAAGAGATGCAACTTACGCAGCACCTTTAAAAGTAAAGGTGAGACTTCACAATAAAGAGACAGATGAAATCAACGAACATGAGATTTTCATGGGCGATCTGCCACTTATGACAGAGACGGGTACATTCGTAATCAATGGTGCAGAGCGAGTTATCGTAAGTCAGTTAGTTCGTTCTCCTGGTATTTATTACGGAATTGCTCATGACAAGGTTGGTAAGAAATTATATTCTTGTACCGTTATCCCTAATCGTGGTGCATGGTTAGAGTATGAGACGGACTCCAACGACGTTTTTTATGTAAGAGTAGATAGAACACGTAAGGTACCTATCACAGTATTATTACGTGCACTTGGAGTAGGAACAAATCAGGCAATTCTTGATATGTTCGGTGATGAACCAAAGATCCAGGCTTCATTCAGCAAAGATCCTGCAATCACAGAGCGTGAGCCACAGGGAAGCTACGAGGCTGGTTTATTAGAGTTATATAAAAAGATCCGTCCGGGCGAGCCACTTTCAGTAGAGAGTGCAGAAAGCCTTATTACAGCAATGTTCTTCGATCCTAGAAGATATGATCTTGCAAAAGTAGGACGTTATAAATTTAATAAGAAATTAGCACTTAAAAACCGCATAAGCGGACAGGTTCTGGCAGAGGATGTAGTTGATCCTTCTACAGGTGAGGTTCTTGCCGAGGCAGGAACTGTTGTTACAAGAGAACTTGCTTCGACAATACAGAATGCAGCTGTTCCGGCTGTATGGATCCAGACAGAGACAAGAAATGTAAAAATTCTTTCGTCTATGATGGTAGATATCAGAAGCTGGATTCCGGAAATCGAGAATCCAAAGGAAATCGGAGTAACAGAACTTGTTTACTATCCTGTTCTTGCTCAGATCATGGAAGAGTATGATTCTCTTGAGGATAGAATCGAAGCTATCAAGAGAGATATCACAGATCTCATTCCAAAGCATATTACAAAAGAAGATATCTTCGCATCTATCAATTATAATATGCACCTTGAGTGGGGATGCGGTAATGATGACGACATCGACCACTTAGGAAACAGACGTATTCGTGCGGTAGGTGAGTTATTACAGAATCAGTACCGTATTGGACTCTCAAGACTTGAGCGTGTTGTCCGTGAAAGAATGACAACTCAGGATCTAGAGGGAATTTCTCCACAGTCACTTATAAATATAAAACCAGTAACTGCAGCTGTTAAAGAGTTCTTCGGTTCTTCACAGCTTTCACAGTTCATGGATCAGAATAACCCTCTTGGTGAGCTTACTCATAAGAGACGTTTATCAGCACTTGGACCTGGTGGTCTTTCAAGAGACCGTGCCGGATTCGAGGTTCGAGACGTACATTATTCACATTATGGACGTATGTGCCCTGTAGAGACTCCTGAGGGACCAAACATCGGTCTTATCAACTCACTTGCATGTTATGCAAGGATCAACGAGTATGGATTTGTTGAGGCACCATACCGTAAAATAGATAAAACAGATCCTAAGAACCCTGTTGTGACAGAAAATGTAGTGTACATGACAGCGGATGAAGAGGATAACTATCACGTAGCACAGGCCAACGAAAAACTTGACGCAGATGGTCATTTTGTTCGTAATTCAGTTTCTGGTCGTTACAGAGAAGAGACACAGGAATACGATAAGACAGCATTCGATTACATGGATGTATCGCCAAAGATGGTATTCTCAGTGGCTACTGCCCTTATTCCATTCTTACAGAACGATGACCCTACACGTGCCCTCATGGGATCAAACATGCAGCGTCAGGCAGTACCGCTTCTTACAACAGAAGCTCCTGTAGTTGGTACTGGAATAGAGACAAAGGCAGCTGTCGATTCAGGTGTCTGTGTAGTAGCAAAAGCGGATGGAGAGGTTCTTTCTTCAGAATCTAACCGTATCGTTATAAAAGAGACTGATGGAAACAAGAGAGAGTATATCCTTACAAAATTCTCACGTTCAAACCAGTCAAACTGCTATAACCAGCGCCCAATCGTATTTAAGGGTGACAAGGTTAAGGCAGGCGATGTTATCGCAGATGGTCCTTCAACAAGCCAGGGAGAGCTTGCTCTTGGAAAGAATCCTCTTATCGGATTCATGACGTGGGAAGGATATAACTACGAGGATGCTGTTCTTCTTTCAGAGAGACTTGTAGAGTATGATGTTTATACATCTATTCATATCGAAGAATATGAAGTGGAATCCCGTGATACGAAACTTGGACCAGAAGAAATCACACGTGATGTTCCGGGTGTCGGAGATGATGCATTAAAGGATCTTGATGAGAGAGGTATTATCCGTGTAGGTGCTGAGGTCCGTGCAGGTGATATCCTTGTTGGAAAAGTTACACCTAAGGGAGAAACAGAGCTTACAGCAGAAGAGAGACTTCTTCGTGCAATCTTTGGTGAGAAAGCAAGAGAAGTCCGTGATACATCACTTAAGGTGCCACATGGTGCTTATGGTATCGTTGTAGACGCAAAAGTATTTACAAGAGAAGGCGGAGATGAGTTATCTCCTGGAGTAAACCAGTCAGTCCGTATCTATATCGCACAGAAGAGAAAGATCTCTGTCGGTGATAAGATGGCCGGACGTCATGGTAACAAGGGTGTCGTTTCCCGTGTACTTCCTGTTGAGGATATGCCTTTCCTTCCAAACGGACGTCCACTGGATATCGTACTTAACCCACTCGGTGTGCCTTCACGAATGAACATCGGTCAGGTCCTTGAGATCCATTTAAGCCTTGCTGCTAAAGCACTTGGATTTAATATTTCAACACCTGTATTTGACGGCGCAAACGAGGTAGATATCGAAGATACACTCGAACTTGCAAACGATTATGTAAATCTTCCTTTTGATAAGGAGGAACTTGAAGCTGACCAGCAGTCAGAGCATCCATACTGGAATGCAGATGCTGAGATCTTCTATGATAAATATGTTGATACACTCCGTGAGGATGTAATGGATTATCTTTCACAGAACAGAGAGCACAGAAGCTTGTGGAAAGGTGTTCCTATTTCAAGAGATGGAAAAGTCCAGCTTAGAGATGGAAGAACAGGTGAGTTCTTTGATGGAAAGACCACTATAGGACACATGCATTACCTTAAGCTCCATCACCTTGTTGATGATAAGATCCATGCACGTTCAACAGGTCCTTACTCATTAGTAACACAGCAGCCACTTGGTGGTAAAGCACAGTTTGGTGGACAGCGTTTCGGAGAGATGGAGGTTTGGGCACTCGAGGCTTATGGTGCTGCATACACATTACAGGAAATCCTTACAATGAAGTCAGATGATGTAGTAGGACGTGTTAAGACATACGAGGCTATCATCAAAGGAGACAATATCCCTGAGCCGGGAATCCCTGAGTCATTCAAGGTTCTCCTTAAAGAGCTTCAGTCACTTGGACTTGATGTAAAAGTGCTTGATGAAGACAGAAACGAAGTAGAGCTCATAGAAACAAGTGAGTATGGTAATACAGATATCAATTCGATTATCGGAAATGATAAAGATTATGCATTTGAAGACAGTGAGTCATTCGCACAGCATGGATTCACAAAGCAGGAATTCGATGAGAATGAGGAACTGGTAGATGTAGATGAGGAAGAGGCTCCTGAGGCAGCTGATGATGATTTTTACGCTGAGGAAGTTCTTGACGACGAAGAATAATAGAAGGGAGTGCCAAAATGCCAGAAACAAATAACAAAGATACAAATCAGGCAATGCAGTTTGATGCTATCCAGATAGGATTGGCATCACCTGAGAAGATCAGGGAATGGTCACATGGTGAGGTAAAGAAACCAGAGACAATTAACTATAGAACATTAAAGCCTGAAAAAGATGGTCTTTTCTGCGAGAAGATTTTCGGACCAACGAAAGACTGGGAATGTCATTGTGGAAAATATAAAAAGATCCGTTATAAAGGTGTTGTCTGCGACCGTTGTGGTGTAGAAATTACTAAATCAAGCGTGCGTAGAGAACGTATGGGACACATTGAGCTTGCAGCTCCTGTATCTCATATCTGGTATTTCAAGGGAATCCCATCACGTATGGGACTTATCCTTGACTTATCTCCAAGAGTGCTTGAGAGAGTCCTTTATTTCGCATCATATATAGTACTTGACTCTGGAGAGACAAATCTTTCATACAAGCAGATCCTTACAGAAGCTGAGTATCAGGAAGCATGTGACACATATGGTCGTTCTGCTTTCCGTGTAGGAATGGGAGCAGAGTCTATCCGTGAGCTTCTCGAGGCAATTGATCTTGAGAAAGATTCTGCTGAATTAAAGGCAGAACTTGAAAATGCTACAGGCCAGAAGCGTGCCCGTATCATCAAGAGACTTGAAGTTGTAGAAGCATTCCGTGAATCAGGAAATAAGCCTGAGTGGATGATCATGACAGTTATACCTGTTATCCCACCGGATCTTCGTCCTATGGTACAGCTTGATGGTGGCCGTTTTGCAACATCAGATTTAAACGATTTATATAGACGTATAATAAACCGTAACAACCGTCTTAGAAGACTTCTCGACCTTGGAGCACCTGATATCATCGTCCGTAACGAGAAACGTATGCTTCAGGAAGCTGTCGATGCACTTATCGACAACGGCCGTCGTGGACGTCCGGTAACAGGTCCTGGAAACAGAGCGCTCAAGTCACTCTCAGATATGTTAAAAGGTAAAGGTGGACGTTTCCGTCAGAACCTTCTCGGAAAGCGAGTTGACTACTCAGGACGTTCAGTTATCTGTGTAGAACCTAAGCTTAAGATTTATCAGTGTGGTCTTCCAAAAGAGATGGCTATTGAGCTGTTTAAACCATTCGTAATGAAAGAGCTTGCAGCAAATGGTACAGCTCACAATATCAAGAGTGCAAAGAAAATGGTAGAAAGACTTCAGCCGGAAGTATGGGATGTGCTTGAAGATGTGATCAAAGAGCATCCGGTTATGTTAAACCGTGCTCCTACACTCCATAGACTTGGAATCCAGGCATTTGAGCCTATCCTTGTAGAAGGTAAAGCCATAAAGCTTCATCCACTTGTTTGTACAGCGTTCAACGCCGATTTCGATGGAGACCAGATGGCTGTGCATCTTCCACTTACAGCAGAGGCGCAGGCTGAGTGCAGATTTATGCTTCTTTCGCCTAACAACCTGCTTAAACCATCAGATGGTGGACTTGTTGCAGTTCCTTCACAGGATATGATCCTTGGAGTTTACTATCTTACAATGAGAAAGCTTGCCGATAAGAAAAATGATCCAGAGGCAGTTGCAAATGTATCATCTGACAAGGTTTATACAGATATAGAAGAGTTAAAGAAACTTACAACGCCTGATCCAGAGACTGGAAAAGCTGAGCTTGGTCTTTATGACCTTATCTGGTTTGAAGATGTTACAGACGGAAATCGTCGTGTTCTCTGTGAGCCGATCGATCTACTGGGAAGATACTACGGAAGTGCAAACCTTGCAATGCTTGCATATGAGAATAAAGAGATTACACTTCATCAGAATATATACGTATATCGTACAGTAACACTCGCTGATGGCACAGAAAAGTCAGGATTTGTTGAGACAACAGTAGGTCTTTTGATCTTCAATGAGAACATTCCTCAGGATCTTGGATTTGTAGATAGATCTAATCCAGATAATGTACTCAGATACGAAGTAGACTTCCATGTTGGAAAGAAACAGATAAAGCAGATCCTTGAGAAGGTTATCAACACTCATGGAGCAACAACTACAGCAGAGGTTCTTGATAATGTCAAGGCAATGGGTTACAAATATTCAACTCAGGCTGCCATGACAGTATCAATTTCAGATATGACAGTGCCGCCTCAGAAACCACAGATGATCGAGGACGCACAGAATACAGTTGACAAGATCACAAGACAGTATAAGCGTGGTCTTATAACAGATGAAGAGCGTTACAAAGAAGTTGTTGAGACATGGAAAGAAACTGATGATGAGCTTACAAAAGCACTTCTTCAGGGACTTGATAAATATAACAACATCTTCATGATGGCTGATTCCGGAGCCCGTGGATCTGATAAACAGATCAAACAGCTTGCCGGTATGCGAGGACTTATGGCTGATACAACAGGACGTACTATCGAGCTTCCTATCAAGTCATGTTTCCGTGAGGGTCTTGATGTTCTCGAGTACTTCATGTCTGCGCATGGAGCACGTAAAGGACTTTCAGATACAGCCCTGCGTACTGCCGATTCAGGATATCTTACAAGACGTCTCGTTGATGTTTCACAGCATATGATCGTTCGTGAGTCAGATTGCTGCGCCGGAACAGGACGTGAGATTCCGGGAATGGTAGTTAAAGCTTTCATGGAGGGACGAGAGGAAATCGAAAGCCTTCAGGAGAGGATTACAGGACGTTTCTCTTGTAACACTATCTGTGACAAGGATGGTAATGTGATCGTAAAAGCAAACCACATGATAACACCAAAGCGTGCCGCTAAGGTTATGAGCGAAGGTGTTGACGAGAATGGAAACCCTATCACACAGGTTAAGATCCGTACAGTTCTTACATGCCGTTCACACATGGGTGTATGTGCTAAATGTTATGGAGCAAACCTTGCAACAGGTCAGGCTGTCCAGGTTGGTGAGGCAATCGGTATCATCGCAGCACAGTCGATCGGTGAGCCTGGTACACAGCTTACTATGAGAACTTTCCATACTGGTGGTGTTGCCGGTGGAGATATCACACAGGGTCTTCCTCGAGTAGAGGAGATCTTTGAGGCACGTAAACCTAAGGGACTTGCGATCATCACAGAGTTCGGTGGAGTTGCCACAATTAAAGATACAAAGAAAAAACGTGAAGTTATCGTTACAAACAACGAGACAGGTGAGACAAAGGCATACCTTATCCCATACGGATCACGTATCAAGATCGTTGATGGTGCAACGCTTGAGGCTGGTGATGAACTTACAGAGGGTTCTGTAAACCCACATGATATCTTAAAGATCAAAGGTGTCCGTGCAGTTCAGGATTATATGCTCCGCGAGGTTCAGCGAGTATATCGTCTCCAGGGTGTTGAGATCAATGATAAACATATCGAGGTTATCGTTCGTCAGTGCTTACAGAAGATCCGTGTAGAGGAAGCAGGAGATTCAGATCTTCTTCCAGGAAGCATGGTAGATGCACTTGATTTCCTTGAGCTCAACGAGAAACTTGAAGAAGAAGGAAAAGAGCTTGCGGTTGGTTCACAGGTATTGCTTGGAATCACAAAGGCTTCACTTGCTACAAACTCATTCCTTTCAGCCGCTTCATTCCAGGAGACAACAAAGGTTCTTACAGAAGCTGCTATCAAAGGAAAGATCGATCCTCTTATCGGTATGAAGGAGAACGTAATCATCGGTAAGCTTATTCCGGCTGGAACCGGTATGAAGATTTATCGTGATATAAAACTTGATACAGATATAGATGAGGAAGAGACACTCGATTTTGATGATTTCTCTGATTATGAAAATGATGAGGGAATGATAAATATGATCGAGGTAGATGAATAAAATATAGTGTTATATAGTTTATGACACTCATATCATATTACTTTTGAAAGGGGATTTCTGCCTGAAAGCAGAAATCCCCTTTTAGGTATAAAACATAATGGTTTGATGGATTTAATGTTATTTAATAGAATTTTCTATACTTGATTTTCTAAACTTTCTAAACTTTCATCAAAACTGCTTGACAAGTGCCGGATATCTTTATATAATTGTTTAGCGTGCATACGAGTGCGCATATTTATTAAAAATACAGGAGGTGAAATTAATGCCAACATTCAACCAGTTAGTAAGAAAAGGACGTCAGACAACTGTAAAGAAGTCTACAGCACCAGCACTTCAGAGAAGTTATAACTCTCTTCAGAAGAGACCTATCAACACATCTTCTCCACAGAAACGTGGTGTTTGTACAGCTGTTAAAACAGCTACTCCTAAGAAGCCTAACTCAGCTCTTAGAAAGATCGCCAGAGTTCGTCTTTCAAACGGAATCGAAGTAACTTCATACATTCCTGGTGAGGGACACAACTTACAGGAGCATAGCGTTGTTCTGATTCGTGGTGGCCGTGTTAAGGATTTACCAGGTACACGTTACCATATCATCCGTGGTACATTAGATACTGCAGGTGTTGCAAACAGAAAACAGGCTCGCTCTAAGTACGGCGCAAAGAAACCAAAAGCAGCTAAATAATTTAGCGAAATTGTGTATCACAAACAGAACTAAAGTAGGTTAGTGTTGGGATTAGACCTGTTTAACAGGATTTCACTTTATGAATACAATTCCGCACGAAACACATTAGAAAGACACATGTGAGTACCGATGAATTAATCCAAAAATATCAATGATTAAGGAGGGAAGTAACGTGCCACGTAAAGGACATACTCAGAAAAGAGACGTATTAGCAGATCCAATGTACAACAGCAAAGTAGTTACAAAGCTTGTTAACAGCATCATGTTAGATGGTAAGAAGGGCGTAGCTCAGAAGATTGTATACGGAGCATTTGCTACAGTAGAAGAGAAGACAGGAAAGCCAGCTCTTGAAGTATTCGAAGAGGCAATGAACAATGTTATGCCAGCTCTCGAAGTAAAAGCAAGACGTATTGGTGGAGCAACATACCAGGTACCAATCGAGGTTCGTCCTGATCGTCGTCAGGCTTTAGGTCTTCGTTGGTTAACAACATTCTCACGTGCTAGAGGTGAGAAGACACAGGCTGAAAGACTTGCGAACGAGATTATGGATGCAGCAAACAATACAGGTGCATCTGTAAAGAGAAAAGAAGATATGCACAAAATGGCAGAAGCAAACAAAGCTTTCGCACATTATCGTTTCTAATACGCTTTGCGGCTTAGAACGACTGCGTATATCATGTTTGATTAAATATAGGAGGAAAAAATCTTGGCTGGAAGAGAATATCCACTTGAGAGAACCAGAAATATCGGAATCATGGCTCATATTGATGCTGGTAAGACAACATTAACAGAGCGAATCCTTTATTATACTGGTATTAACTATAAAATCGGTGATACTCATGAAGGTACTGCTACCATGGACTGGATGGAGCAGGAGCAGGAAAGAGGTATCACAATTACTTCAGCCGCTACAACATGTCACTGGACAGAAGAAGAGTTCACAAAGCCGAAAAAGGGCGCTCTTGAGCATCGTATCAACATCATCGATACTCCTGGACACGTAGACTTTACAGTAGAGGTTGAGCGTTCACTCCGTGTATTGGACGGCGCCGTTGGTGTCTTCTGTGCAAAGGGTGGTGTTGAGCCTCAGTCAGAGAACGTATGGCGTCAGGCTGATACCTACAATGTACCTCGTATGGCATTCATCAATAAGATGGATATCTTAGGTGCAAACTTCTACGGAGCTGTAGACCAGATCCGTACAAGATTAGGAAAAAATGCTATCGTTCTTCAGTTACCAATCGGTAAAGAGGACGATTTCAAAGGAATCATCGACTTATTCGAGATGAAAGCATATATCTACAATGATGAGAAGGGTGATGATATCACAGTTACTGATGATCTTGGAGATATGGCTGATCAGGCTGCAGAGTACCGTACAGAGCTCATTGAGAAAATCTGTGAGTTAGATGACGATCTCATGATGCAGTATCTTGAGGGTGAGGAGCCATCTGTAGAGGATATGAAGAAGGTTCTTCGTAAAGCAACATGTGAGTGTACAGCAGTACCTGTATGTTGTGGTTCTGCATACCGTAACAAAGGTGTACAGAAGTTACTTGACGCAATCGTAGAGTATATGCCAGCTCCTACAGATATTCCATCAATCAAAGGTGTTGACCTTGATGGAAACGAAGTTGAGAGACATTCTTCTGATGATGAGCCGTTCTCAGCTCTTGCATTCAAGATCATGACAGATCCATTCGTTGGAAAGCTTTCATTCTTCCGTGTATATTCAGGAACATGTAAGGCTGGATCATATATCTTAAATGCAACAAAGGATAAGAAGGAGCGTATCGGACGTATTCTTCAGATGCATGCTAATAAGAGACAGGAGTTAGACGTAGTTTACTCTGGAGATATTGCAGCTGCTGTTGGATTTAAATTCACAACAACTGGTGATACAATCTGTGACGAGCAGCATCCGGTTATATTAGAGTCAATGGAATTCCCAGAGCCAGTTATCGAGCTTGCTATTGAGCCTAAGACAAAAGCTGGACAGGGCAAAATGGCAGAAGCTCTTGCAAAACTTGCAGAAGAGGATCCTACATTCCGTGCTCATACTGATCAGGAAACAGGTCAGACAATCATCGCTGGTATGGGTGAGCTTCACCTTGATATCATCGTTGACCGTCTTCTCCGTGAGTTCAAAGTAGAGGCCAATGTTGGTGCTCCACAGGTTGCTTACAAAGAGACATTCACAAAATCTGTTGATCAGGAATACAAATATGCAAAACAGTCTGGTGGACGTGGACAGTACGGACACTGTAAAGTACGTTTTGAGCCAATGGATGCCAATGGAGAAGAACTGTTCAAGTTCGATTCAGAGGTTGTCGGTGGATCTATTCCAAAAGAATATATTCCATCAATTGGCGAAGGTATCGAGGAAGCTACAAAGGCTGGTTCTCTTGGTGGATTCCCTGTAGTTGGTATCCACGCTACAGTATATGATGGATCTTACCATGAGGTCGATTCATCAGAGATGGCATTCCATATTGCCGGATCTATGTGTTTTAAAGAGGCTATGGCTAAAGCAGCTCCAGTATTACTCGAGCCTATCATGAAGGTAGAGGTTACAATGCCTGAGGAGTACATGGGTGATGTTATTGGTGACATTAACTCACGTCGTGGACGTATCGAAGGTATGGATGATCTCGGTGGTGGAAAGATCGTTCGTGGTTATGTTCCACTTGCAGAGATGTTCGGATACTCTACAGATCTTCGTTCTAAGACTCAGGGACGTGGAAACTACTCAATGTTCTTCGAGAAATATGAGCCAGTTCCAAAGAACGTTCAGGAGAAGGTTCTTGCAAGCCACGCTAAATAATTGTAATTTTTGTTGCAATTTGTAGAACGAAAATAAGTTTAAACGCTATATTTGGCGTAAAAAGAAATATAATTGGCAAATCCCTTTGAAAAAAGGGACTTTGCCGTAAAATTTACTTGAAAAAACTTTGATTATTTCGTATAATCAAAGCAGTCGGTAGATTATAAAAAAAGCCCATGGGGCATAAAAGTTTAAGGAGGACGTTTCAAAATGGCAAAGGCTAAATTTGAAAGAACAAAACCACATTGTAATATTGGTACCATCGGTCACGTAGATCATGGTAAAACAACTTTAACAGCAGCTATTACAAAGGTATTAGCAGCTCGTGTTGCTGGTAACGAAGCAACAGATTTCGAGAACATTGATAAGGCTCCAGAAGAGAGAGAGCGTGGTATCACAATTTCTACAGCTCACGTTGAGTATGAGACAGAGAAGAGACATTACGCACACGTTGACTGTCCTGGACATGCTGACTACGTAAAGAACATGATCACTGGTGCAGCTCAGATGGATGGTGCTATCCTCGTTGTTGCTGCTACTGATGGTGTTATGGCTCAGACAAAAGAGCACATCCTTCTTTCTCGTCAGGTAGGTGTACCTTACATCGTTGTTTTCTTAAACAAATGTGATATGGTAGATGATCCTGAGCTTATCGAGTTAGTAGAGATGGAAGTTACAGAGCAGCTTGAAGAGTACGGATTCAATGATTGCCCAATTATCAAAGGATCAGCTCTTAAAGCTCTTGAGGATCCAAACGGTGAGTGGGGAGACAAGATCATGGAGCTTATGGATACTGTAGATTCTTACATCCCAGATCCACAGCGTGATACAGACAAACCATTCCTTATGCCAGTAGAGGACGTATTCACAATCACAGGTCGTGGTACAGTTGCTACAGGTAGAGTAGAGCGTGGAACACTTCACCTCAACGATGAGTTAGAGATCCTTGGTGTTAAGGAAGACGTTCAGAAGACAGTTGTTACTGGAATCGAGATGTTCCGTAAACAGTTAGACGAGGCTCAGGCTGGAGATAACATAGGTGCACTTCTTCGTGGTGTTAACCGTGATCAGATCGTTCGTGGACAGGTTCTTGCTAAACCAGGAACAGTTACATGCCACCACAAATTCACAGCTCAGGTTTACGTTCTTACAAAGGATGAGGGTGGACGTCATACTCCATTCTTCAACAACTATCGTCCACAGTTCTACTTCAGAACAACAGACGTAACAGGTGTTTGCGAGCTTCCAGCAGGAACAGAGATGTGCATGCCTGGTGATAACGTAGAGATGACAATCGAGCTGATTCATCCAGTAGCTATGGAGCAGGGTCTTACATTCGCTATCCGTGAGGGTGGACGTACAGTAGGTTCTGGACGTGTTGCTACAATCATCGAGTAATACAATCTGAATATAGATTTATTATCGCAAGATAACGTTGTATAAAAACGTAAGATGCCCGTAGAACTTCGGTTCTACGGGTTTTTCTGTTACTTGGAGAACAGTAACTGTACTGTCTGCATGTGTGGAGCTTTTTATATGTACATGCATACATAACTTCGTTTTGCATATCATAAGTAAAAGGAGGTATGGTTATTATGAATCCATTTGAAATAAAGCCAGACATGAAGTCTGGCTTATTTATTGACTGGGAGAAATTTTGGGTTGCACCATATAACAAAAATGAGGTTAATCCATATACGAGAACGAGAATAATATTGATGAATGGAACTGAATTTGAAAATGTGTGGTTTTCGCATCAGTTTTCAAGAAATTCAGCGGATAATGAGTTGAGGCGCAGGATCGCTTTTATAAGGAGAAGCGAGCAGCAGCAGCAAAAGATCCTTGCGCATTTAAAACCGGAAGATGAGTCTGCACTTGAACATACTATTGGATATGAACAGCTTGCAGTCGATCTCACAGCACATCTTGCAAAGCGTGTAGATGATGCAGATATAAAGGGTGCACTTGATTTTGCATTGCTTGAGGATTTTGATCATTTGTATCGTTATTCGGACTATCTGGAGGCCACATCCGGTGAGCATGCAGAGAAACTTGTGGGAGGGTATACAGAAATAATGCCGGGACGTCCTACGATTTCACATCACAGACATCCATACGATTCTATCAGGCATAGTATGAAAGGAAAATGTTCATCAACAATGGATATTCTTGCGGCAAATGTTATTACAGCTGCGGAACAGCAGACGATGAATTACTATATGAATACAGCCGCATTATGGCCGGATGAGATGGGGCGCAGATTGTATCAGGAGATTGGAATGGTTGAGGAGCAGCATGTAACGCAGTATGGAAGCCTGCTTGATCCGTGCATGACATGGCTTGAGAATCTGCTTGTGCATCAGTATGTCGAGTGCTGGCTGTATTGGAGCTGTTATGAGACGGAGTGTGATCTTCGGATAAGGAGACTATGGAATTTTATGTTTGAACTGGAACTGAAGCATCTTCATATTGCCCGTGACCTTTTGAGACAATATGAGAAAAAAGACTGGAATCAGGTTATTCCAAATGCACAGTTTCCTTCACCGCTTGTGCTTGAAAGCAATATAGAATATGTAAGATGTATATTAAAAAATACGGTAAATAACACTGCAAAACGTGAAAACTACGTAGATGTAAGATATGATGCACCTGATACATTTATCGAATATCAGCGCAAAGTAAATGAGCCATTAAAAAATGTAATGAGCCACGCATTTATAGAAGAATATATAAGAAAGAACGGAAAGGATTATAGATTCGAGGTAGCACCAAATCCGGTTCCGGAGCTTCGGGATAGAACAATGGATAATGTCTGTGTCGGCAGACAGCCACTATGTGGAAACCGGAATATGATATAAATCTGTTTTGGTTAAACTGGTTTTGTAATGTATTTCTATGATAAAAACATGGTATAAGAGGTTGCTGGTCACACTGTCAGGTGTGAACAGTAACTATAAGAGGATACGATCGTGAATATTTTGAACACGATACTTGTAATAGTACTATGGTAATGCTATAATAATTCCATGACGATGAATAGGAGATGGGATTATGAATGATACATTTGTCCAGAAAATAAATGATATGCCACTCAAAAAGAGACTAAAATTTGGCTACCAGCGCATAACAAATATGATGCTTATATCAGGTGGTGTGTCTATAATTGCGATTATTATATTATTTTATAAGGTGTATGCAAACACCAAGAAAAATGGTATAGGAAATGTATTTCAGAATTCAACAGTTATAATTGCATTTTTGTGTACTATAGCTGGAGTATTAACGATAATAATATGCGGTATCATGTCGATGCGTGTTTCAAAAAAGATCGGAGATACAGTTATAGAGTCTGTTTTGGAACCTCTTAGAGAGATCGAGACTGTTGCAGGAGAGCTTGCAAATGGAAATCTCCATAGTCAGCTTGATTATCATTCAGATGATGAAATAGGAAAACTTGCGCATGACCTGAGGAAATCTATCAGGATCCTTGGATCATATGTAGATGATATAGACTATACAATGAAAGAATTTTCTACAGGAAATTTTGCTGCTAAGCCTAAAGTTGAATGGAAAGGTGATTTTGTCGGGATCAAGGATTCTTTTATGACATTTGAAAACAGTATGTCAGATACAGTAAAAGGAATACAGAATTCGGCAAATGAGGTGTCAGGTGGTGCAGATCAGGTGGCATCAAGTGCAGGCAATCTTGCACAGGGAGCAACAGATCAGGCTGCTGTTGTTGAAGAGCTTACAGCTACGCTTGAAGGGGTTGCACAGCAGGTTTCTGAAAATGCGGATCATGCAAAAGAAATCAGCGGTCAGGTGGATGAACTCGGTAATAGCATCATGCATGGAAATGATCAGATGCAGGAAATGGTTAAATCCATGAATGAAATAAATGAATCATCACAGGAGATCGGAAAGATCATAGCAACAATAAATGAAATTGCGACCCAGACCAATCTTCTTGCACTTAATGCATCCATAGAGGCTGCAAGGGCAGGTGAAGCCGGAAAAGGATTTGCTGTTGTAGCGGATCAGGTAACGGTTCTTGCGGAACAGAGTGCTAATGCAGCAAAAGAATCTGCGACACTTATAGAGTCATCAGTTGCGGCTGTTGAAAAAGGTATGGTAATTGCTGATAAGACAGCGACACAGCTTGAAGAGGTAGCTGATAGTTCAAAAGCCATAACAGAACAGGTAAACGGTATTGCTGAAGCACTTGAAACTCAGACAAATGCTATAAACGAGGTAAATAAAGGTGTAGAGCAGATCAATGATGTAGTTCAGACTAACTCTGCATCATCGCAGGAATGTGCTGCGGCAAGCCAGCAGATGAGCAGCGAAGCAGAAAATCTTAAGGAACTTATCCGTCATTTAAGAGTTTAAGCATAAAGCAGATCAGTATCTTATTTACAATTGACTATAGAAAATATATAATTAAAACTCCCGGGAGCAATTCCGGGAGTTTTCGAAGTATATGGAGATATCACAGATGATTTTAGAACAGAGAATTCCAAAAGAATTTTATAGTTTATTCCGTACCAAAAATATGGATTCATATATGCAGATCCTTGTGGCAATCTATGACGAAAACAGTGAAGTATTTACAGCACTTGGACTTACAAGGGAAGAGTGTCAGCTTATAATAGAAGATACCGTTGAGAGGGCAAGGATAGTCTGGGTCAGCGGAGATGAACTGATAAATGAAAATGAGAGCGGACAAATGATCCAGAATGATCAGGACATAGAGAGTGCCGAACAGAAATACTCAGATTCTCCGGGATTTATATTAAAAAGACTTATCCGCTGGGGATGGATAAAGAGTGATTTTGATGAGAAACTAAATACATACGTCATATCATTTCCAGAATACAGCCAGCTGTATATAGAGCTTTTTAAGAAGCTGTTAAGTGATGATGAGGGGATGGAAAGGGAGAGTATGCTATCCGTGTACAGTGCACTTTTTACATATCATTCTGACAGTGAAAAAAATAACGATATACTGAAAAATGCACTCCGGACATCAAAGCGTCTTGGACAGATGCTTTCCAATATGCAGGATGGAATGAGATCATATTTTGATGATCTGTCCGGAATGAAAAATTTTATCGGAATCCAGAAGGTGCTTGTCGAGGAGATAAACAACAGCGACAGCCGTAAATATGCGATATTGACAACGACAGACAGTTTTTATCGTTATAAAGAGGCTGTAAAAGAACTGACAAGCCGGATATTAAACGAAAATGAGAAAAAGAAGGACGAGCTTGAGAAAAAAAGATCAGGTCTTGAACCAGGCTCAATAGAATTCAGACGAAATGAGTTTTCAATAGATTATTGTGAGAAAGCAAGAACGCTTGTGTATCAGATCGAGAGGGAATTCAATCAGATAGAGCGCAAATATAACAAATTAATAGAACAGAAAACGATTTTTGCTAAAAGGGCATTGGCGCGTATTCATTATATTTTACAGGAAGGTGCCGGGGATGATGACAATATATTAAAGCTGGTATCGATGCTTGATGACAACAGCAGGCGTGACAGGATACTTGAAGATTTAAGATCACGGATGAAGTTTACGTCACAGTTTAAAAATGTGACAGACGACAGTTTTTCAGCGAGAAGAGATCGGGAAATCAATGAGTTCATGCCGGAACATCTCGAAAATGATGATGTAAAGACTGAACATGATATGGCAGAGTTTGTTCCGAAACCACTGTATACGAAAAAAGAACTGGATTGCTTTAAGAAGGCAAATATGTCAGATGGAAAATTCATTGCAGATAACACAACGGTTAGATCAGTTGAGGATCTTGAAAAGCTTATGTTCGTATGGCAGGAAGAAACTAAAGAGAGTATGGAAAATAATGTGGTGAGCATTGATGGTGATATAACAGGCGAAGACGGATTTACTTACTCGAAACTGATAATAGGCAGCAGAAAAACCAGCTGATGACACATAGCAAAAAAAGACTGCTGATGATACATAGCAAAAAAGACAGCTGATGACATATAGCAAAAAAGACAGCTGATGATACATAGCAAAAAACCAGCTGATAACATAGAACAGAAAATACGATCAATGGTACAAAACAGGAGATACAGATGTTTGAATACATGGAGAACGTCTCACAGGGTGAGGCTGAAAATATAAAAAAGACGATACAGGATCTGTTCAGGCAGACATGCATACTTCAGGTAAAATACGATCCTGTCACATTGACACAGCATGACAATCCAAAATATCAGGTATGCCTTAGAAACCGAGAGTTTATTTCAGACTATCTGGAGGTGCTTGGATGTGAACTCATTCATGATCCGCAGGAGCATATATTCAGGATTGCCGGAGAGGGTGTTATTGTGGAAAGAATGAGTCTGACGACTACGAAACTTATCATAATAATGAAGCTAATATACAGGGATAAGATTATGGGCGAAGGACTCAATGCGACAACGACAACGCTAGCACAGATCAGGGAATACGGCAGGAATACGAATCTTATAGACCGGAGGCTTACAGCGCAGGAGTGGAACGATGCACTTGTGCTCATGAAAACACATCAGATGATAGAGGTGCCGGGTGCTATAGCAAATCTGGAGGATAATACACCGATCTACATATATAACACTGTAAATATATATTGTTCTGCAATGGATATAAATGAGCTGGTAACACAATACTCGGCTGTGCAGATGGGAGAAACAAATGAGTGATTCTAAGAAAATTTTTACAAGAATGTGCATAAACAACTGGGGAGGGATCAGCCACAAGGTATTACAGTTCAATGAGTACGTAAACCTTTTCAGTGGAAAAAGTGGATCTGGAAAATCTACGGTTATGGATGCAATCCAGGTAATTTTATATGGAAGCTTCAACGCAAACTTTTTAAATAAAGCAGCAGATGATGCAAAAAACAAAAGAAGTGTATTAAGCTACTTAAGAGGGGAGCAGAAGGACGGTTCAGCAAATCGTAAAGATATGGATTTCTGCTCTGTCATTGCGCTTGAGATAGAGGACAAGCTGACACACACTTTTACATGTGCGGGAATTGCTTTTGAAGTTAGAAAAAATGACTCCGAGATAAAGAAATTTGTATATTTCAGCCATTCAGGAAAGATGCCGGAACCAGGATATATAACAGCTGACGGATATTGCTATTCTAATAGTGATATAAAAAGGCTGATAAATGAAAGATCACAGAATGGGCAGATGCATATCAAGGGGGATGTGAACAGGATATATGCCTCAAAAGAGGCGTATATATCCACACTCTATGATGTGATACTTGGATATATTGATCCAAACCGCTTTATCACAATGGAAAAAAGTGCAATCGCACTTAAAATGTCAAATGGTACAGGACAGTTTATACGCGATTACATGTTTCCAAAGAGCGAATCTGAGACAATAGAAACGATAAGTGAGCAGCTTGATGCATACAGACAGATCAAAGAAAAAATAGAGGATATGCACAACCGGATAGAGCTGCTTAAGACTATAAAGGAGGCCGGGCAGGATCTTGCAAATGTGCAGGCTGACATTTTCAAAACATCAGCTATGATGCGCTGTATCGACATTGAAGAGATGAAGGCAAAGATAGATGCAGCAGATGATGACAAAAAACGTATAGAAAATGAGCAGGAAATCTTACAGAAAAAAGCAGAAGAAATAAGTAGAAAAAGAGAGCAGATCAACAACGAATACATCCAGGTAAGTGCGGATCTAAAGGCAAGCGATCTCGGAAGTAAAAGGCAGCAGCTTTCTGAACTTTCCAGAAGCAGCGAAATGCTTTCTGACAATAACAGACAATGGCAGAAGGTATTGGGAGGACTATCTGAATGGGAAGAAAATGAAGCTGTAACGGATTATGTGAGCAACACCATTTTAAATCTTATAGATGATATAAGAGATGGCTCGATCACAGAGGATAAATGCAGGGAACTTCATGTCAAACTTGAATCTGTAAAACAGAATATAGAAAATGAAATAGAAGATTATAATGAACAAAAAAATACTGTCGGCAGGGAGCTTAAAGAAAAGAAACAGCTGGTTGAAGACATGAAGAACAACCGCAAGTCTTACAGCGAAAGGTTAAGATCGGCAAGAGCGGCACTCCAGAGAAGCCTTTCTGACAGATATGGAGACACAGTAAAAGTGCAGATTTTTGCAGACCTGTTTGATGTAAAAGACGAGGAGTGGAAAAATGCTGTCGAGGGACGGATGGGAAGGCTTAAGCTTTCTCTGATCACAGATCCGGAATATGCAGATACAGCAGCTGCTATTTTCCGCAGCATGAAACAATACGAGGAAGTTGACCTCATAAATTCTAAGGCGATAGAAGACAGCAATCCAAAAGCGGATGAAAACAGTTTATATGAAGCGGTTGAGGCGAAAGAAGAATATGTGGAAGCATGCCTGAAACGATATCTTGGACATATCAAAAAATGTCACAGCATAGAAGAACTTAAGCAGGTAAGAGATGGCGTGACACCGGACTGCTATTCATATAGTAATTTTATATTCAGACATTTAAAAAAGAGAGATTACACGATAAATGCCTGCATCGGTGGTAAAGTTTCAAAGTCAAAGCTTGCTCTGTATGAAAAAGATGTAGAGAAATTAAAAGATGAATATGAAGAGCTTTCAAATGTTATCAATGCATTAAAAGCACAGCGTGATTTTGAATGCTTAAAGGGCGAGGCTGCCCATTATGTAAATCTTTCAAAAGCCCGGGAAGAACTTGAACAGGTAAACGCCAAGAGGGCAGAGCTTGAGGAGCTTATATGTGTGCTTGAGGCTGGAGAGTATAAGGAACTTGAGGCAAAAGAAAAGCTTCTTGCACAGAACCTGAAAGCATTGCAGGCTGAGTCTGATGAAAATCAAAGACAGATCAATGAGAAAATACGCCAGCACGAAAAAATTTCAGGTGCAAACGAGCAGAGAATGATCCAGCTTGAGGAAATGACCCAGGGATATATAGCAAATGCTGATATAGAAAAGGAAGTTGAAGAAGAGTTAAAAAACCGTACAAGCATGTCTGTGAAAAATAGTCTTAAGACAAAGCTTCTGGAACTGTCGGGGGCAGATGGAAATGGTGGAAGAAAGCAGGATTATGAGGAAAGCTTAAGGAGCGCAAGGAACAGCTATATTTTCACATATCCTTCAGCAAAGTTTAATGGTTCAGAAAAGTCAAACGAAGCATATGAAAAGCTTCTTGAGGAGTATGAGACAGACTATGAACCTTCTTATGAGGAAGAATTCGATAAACAGTGCGAGCTTATATACAAGAGCCTGAGAGAAAATGTAATAGCAACTATACATGGAGATATAAAAGCTGCCAAACGCCATGCGTTTGAGATAAACAGGCTTCTTCGTGAAACAAATTTCTCGGACAGCACATATCAGATCAAGATTGAGCCGGCAAAAAATGAAAACGGACAGTTTTATGATATGCTGATGGCAGAAGAACTTGACAGCAAAAATTTGGATGATGGAGGATTCGAGGGACAGCTCAGCTTTGGTGAAGACAGCTTTTATAAGAAATATGAGCAGAAGATAAAGCTCCTGACGGATAAGTTTATGCCGCCAAAAGATGAGGATGAGCATACAAGAGCTGAAAAGCGCAGAGAAATGGAGCAGTATGCTGACTATAGAAATTATTTATCATTCAGCATGTATGAGCAGGTTACAGATGAAAATGGAAATGTAATAAGAGAAAATTTTGTTGACGATATGGCAGGACGTGACTCGGGTGGTGAAGGCCAGAACCCGAAATATGTTGCACTTCTGGCAGGCTTTGCAATGTTATATATGCAGCAGAGCAAGAGAGACTCGAAGATAAAGCTGGTTCTTCTTGACGAAGCTTTTTCAAAAATGGATCAGGAGCGTAGTGCAGTATGCCTTAAATATGCCCGCAAAATGGATCTGCAGCTGATAGTATGTGTACCGGATGAACGTCTGCAGTCTCTTATACAGAACGTGGACTGTGTATACGGATTCAGAAGATTTAAGAATCAGATATCAATGATGCATATAGACAAAGGCGATTACCTGAAGATGATGGAAGGAATAGAATAATTTACACAGATTTTTCCTATACGTGATAGTGTTATTTACTTAAAGGTAATAATATACTCTCTAGTAAAAACAGACAGGCACTTAAGGGAGTATATAATGAGTAAATTATTTAAAAATCTTAACAAAAAAGAATTGTCATGGGTGCTTTATGATGTTGGAAATTCTGCTTACACATTATTAGCATGTGCACTTATTCCGATATGGTATAAAAGCCTTGCTATAGGTAATGGAAGCGGACAGATCTCATCAGATAAGGCGACTGCATATTATTCGCTTGCAATATCGATAATGACGGTGATATCTGCTTTTATCGGACCGGTATGTGGTATAATAGCAGACAGACGGGGAATGAAAAAGATAATGTTTTCGGGCTCCGTAGTACTTGGAGTCGCAGCATGCATCTTAACCGGATTTGCACCATCATGGATGTTTTTCATTGTGATCTATGTTGCGACAAAGATATTATACAATGCTTCTTTAGTATTTTATGATTCTATGATTAACGACATAACGACAGATGAGAGGATGGATCAGGTTTCTTCATATGGATTTGCATGGGGATATCTTGGGTCATGCGTACCATTTCTTGCAGCACTTGCAGCATACATATGTGGTCCGGATATGCTAGGGTTGATCTCAAACAGGACGTCGATGATAATAGGGTTTACTGTAACCGGAATATGGTGGCTTGCGGTAACGATCCCGCTTATGAAAAATTATAAGCAGATCAATTACACAGACGGAGAAAAAATCCGCATATTTGATGGAATCATAAGTATATTCCGGACTATAAAGAAAATTGCAACAAAAGATAAAAAAGTCGGACTATTCCTTATAGCATTTTTCTTATATATAGATGGTGTGGGAACAATAATAGATAATTGCATAAATATTGGAACGGATCTTAATCTTAATGCAGCAGGTCAGGTGATATTTCTGTTATTTACGCAGATCGTTGCATGTATAGGATCACTTATATTTGGAAGATTGTCAAAAAAATATGACACAATTAATCTGATCTATGTATGTATAGCAGGATATTTTGTTGTATGTATTTATGCTCTTATGCTGAAAAACCTGATCAGTTTTGGAATACTTGCATTTGGAGTCGGATGTTTTCAGGGTGCGATCCAGGCATTGTCACGTTCGTATTTTGCAAAAATCATACCGGCAGAAAATTCGGGAGAATATTTCGGAATATATGATATATTTGCAAAAGGTGCATCGTTTCTTGGCTCTGCTGTTATAGCAGGTGTGAAATTTGCAGGAGGTACGATCAATGTTGCGGTAGCTGCGCAGGCAATATTTTTTGCGCTGGGATTTATTTTTCTCCAATATGCAAATCGTTATGGTGAAAAGAATACAAATTCTACGATCATAAAAAACTCCGATTTTGCAAAGTTATGATACTAAAATAATAGAAAGCTTAAGCTGGCGGTATATACAAATGAAAGAAGGAAAATTAACATGGCAGACGAACTAAAAACGAAAGTATGGGCGCACAGAGGTGCATCAGGATATGTGCCGGAGAACACGCTGGAAGCATTTTTGAAAGCAGCAGAGATGGGAGCGGATGGAATAGAGCTTGATGTGCAGCTTACAAAAGATGATGAAATGGTAGTGATACATGATGAAACCATTGACAGGGTAAGCGGTGAGAGCGGATTTGTAAAAGATTTCACTTTGAAAGAATTAAAGGCGCTTGATGTATCAAAGCATATGAAAGAATATGACAAGAAAACAACGATACCGACACTTGAAGAAGTGTTCGAGTGTTTAAAAGACACAAATATGATGATAAATATCGAACTGAAAAACGGTGTGATATTTTACAAAAATCTTGAGGAAAAGGTTATAAATCTAATAGATAAGTATAAAATGATGGATCGGATATGGTGCTCATCATTTAATCATGAGTCTATAGTCAGGGTAAAAAAGTTATGTCCTGATATGAAATGTGGGCTGCTGTTTTCTGACATAGTTGTAAATCCTGCGGAATATGCTCATAACCTTCATGTGGAGGCTCTTCATCCGGCAGTATATCATATGCAGGATGAAAAATATATCGAAAAGGCGCATGGCAGGGATCTCGAAACGCATATATGGACTGTAAATGATAAGAAATACATGAGGAAACTTGTAAAGGCCGGGGCAGATGCAATTATCACGAATTATCCTGATATTGCGATCGGGGTAGTGAAAAAAATATAATAATGCGATATAATTGGCATATTGATTCTGAGAGTACATTCTATTAAAAAAGGAGGATTCAATATGCCATTTTATTTAGCGGAGGGCGCAGTCGTAAAGGGAGATGTTACATTAGGAGACGATGCGAGTGTATGGTACAACGCAACTATACGGGGGGATTCAAATCCGGTCGTAATAGGTGAGCGTACAAATGTACAGGACAATGCGGTGATCCACGTGGAGCTTACCCATCCTGTAAATATCGGGAAAAATGTGACAATAGGACATGGTGCGATAGTGCATGGATGTGAAATAGGTGATAATACTCTTATAGGGATGGGAGCAATTATACTAAACGGTGCAAAGATCGGAAAAAACTGCATAATTGGTGCAGGAGCGCTTGTCACACAAAATAGTATTATTCCTGATGGAACACTTGCATTTGGAAACCCTGCAAAGGTCATAAGAAAGCTGACTCCGGAAGAGATCGGATCAAATAAGGAAAATGCCCTTCACTATGTGGAGGCATCAAAAGAACAGCTTGGAGGTAGCTTATAAAATGAAGACGCTATACTTAGAATGTGGAATGGGTGCTGCGGGAGATATGCTTACAGCCGCACTCCTTGATTTATTTAAAGAACCGGAGCAGATAATAGATAAATTAAACCGTATAGGTATTCCAAAAGTAAAATATGTAATCGAAGATAGCGAAAAATGCGGCATAAAAGGTATGCACGTGAGAGTACTCGTAGATGGAATCGAGGAAGCTCCGGCTGATATGGACGAGACTTTTGCACATAAAGAAATGAATGACCATATGCACAATGATCATATGCACAATGATCACATGCACAATGATCACATGCACAATGATCACATGCACAATGTTGACATGAACAACGCTGACATGAACAACGATCACATGAACAACGATCATATACACGATGAGCATGTACACGATTATCAGCCGGGACACCACGCACATCATCATTCATCGATGCACGATATAGAAAACATCATACAAGGCCTTGATGTAAATGATAATGTAAAGAAAAATGCAGTGGAAGTGTATAAGCTTATCGCTGAAGCAGAAAGCAACGTACACGGAAAGACCGTGGATGAAATACATTTTCATGAAGTTGGAAGTCTGGATGCGGTTGCAGATGTAGTGGCAGTATGCTATCTGATAGATGGATTAAATCCTGATAATATCATTGCATCGCCGGTGCGCATGGGATATGGGCATGTGCATTGTGCGCATGGAATCCTTCCGGTGCCGGCGCCGGCGACAGCACTTATTTTACAGAAAATGCCTGTATATGCGGGAGAACTAGAGGGGGAATTCTGCACTCCGACAGGGGCGGCACTTCTTAAACATTTTGTGAAAGAATACGGAAATATGCCGGTTATGAGTATAGAAAATACAGGCTATGGTATGGGTAGTAAAAATTTTCCGATCGCAAACTGTCTCAGGGCATATATTGGGGAAAATGCAGACTCAGATGGTATATATGAAAAGGATAAGATACATGACAAAATTATAGAATTAAGATGCAATCTCGATGATATGGCACCTGAAGATATCGCATACGCAACAGAGCTTCTTATGGATGAGGGAGCCTGTGATGTTTACACACTAAATATACAGATGAAAAAGAACAGACCGGGAATAATGCTCTGCTGTATGTGTAAACAGAATGAGAAGGAAAAGTTTGCCGGCCTTATATTTAAACATACATCGACAATCGGGATACGTGAGTATGAGTGTAACAGATATATTTTGAAACGTGAAAATATAGTTATCGATACCGGTTATGGAAAGGTACAGGCGAAAAAGTCAGAAGGCTATGGAACAAAGAGGATTAAGGCGGAATACGAAGATATTGCCAGAATAGCAAAAGAGACGGGTCTGCCGATAAGCGAGGTACGGAAAAAAATAAATATATAGTGGATAAAAATCTAAGAGAGGAAGTTAAGTTATAATGTTGAGTAAAAAACAGGCAACAGCCATAATAAAAAGTTATTTTGGAAAAAATCCACTGGAATGTCACAGTTTCTACGATGCATCCCAGAGAATAGATAAAATATGTTTATATCATGATGATTTTTCAGAGGAGATCGTGGATAACAATAATAAGGCTGCGGTAGATATGGAAAGTGGATATTCGTATATTGATGATATAACATGGGATGATCTGGAGATGGATGATGTATTCCTGCGCATAAACCATACGGACAGCTTTGCAGGAGAACAGATTTTGTATCATAAGCTGCATGATGTATCGGCAGCCGGCAATCAGGAAAAATTTGAAAAAAGGCAGCAGTTTCTAAAGGAAAATGAAAAAAAGCGTATTGAGATCGAGCAGAATCTTTTCGCAATAGGCAAAAATAAAAACGACTACTACATGATGTCATTTTTGAAAAATACTGATAAATGGAAAGTCGGAAATGAAATTTTGATGTATATCATGCAGTTCATTCTCGTATTTTTCATAGTATCATTTGCATGCACCCGGCTGGATATTATGGGCGTGGGGGCAGTGCTGACAGCATTTATAAATATATCTATTTATATGCGCATAAAACAGAAATACGAAGTGTTTTTTGAATCTCTTGGAAATTTTAAAAATATATATAATTTTGCAAGATGGATCGTAAAAGATGAGACACTGGGCGATATATTTGCGGACGATAAGACGAAAGCATCTGTTGAAAAACTAAAGAGGATGACAAATGCAATTGTAAGCTTGAATACCAGAAAGCAGGGAACTATGTCGGGTGATCTCGGATCTATCGTAGCAGAATATCTGATGGCCGTTACACTTATAGATGTTGCGGCATTTAACAGGACTATGAAGATAATTGAGAATAAACAAACAGATGTCATAGGGCTTATTGAATTTGCAGGGGATATAGATGCACAGATATCAGTTCTTTCATATAGGCAGAGTATGGAAGGTGGCTGGTGCAGGCCGGAGTATAACAGTGAGGGGATCTCGGCAGAGCAGCTTGTCCATCCGCTGCTTGGAAATCCGGTTGCTAATGATTTTGCGGTAAAAACAAGAGCGATAATAACAGGAGCAAACGCATCCGGCAAATCAACATTTATGAAAGCGGCAGCGATAAATATGCTTCTGGCCCAGACTATCAATACCTGTACGGCTAAGTCTTTTAAAGCATCGCATATGTATGTGATGACCTGTATGTCTCTCCGGGATGATGTGCTTTCGGGCGAAAGCTACTATTTCAGGGAGGCAAGATATCTAAAGAGAATGATAGATGTGATCGACAGCAGGAATAATGTACTTTGTGTAGTAGATGAAATATTAAAGGGAACAAATACACATGAGAGAATAGCTGCATCTAAGGCAATCCTTGATTATATTGCGAAAGATAACTGCATTGCCCTGATCGCAACACATGATATGGAACTTACAGAGACGGATCTGTACAATAAATTTTATTTTGACAGTACGGTTTTAAATGATGATATAGTATTTGATTATAAGATCCATGAAGGTATCGGTGGAAAATCAAATGCCATAGCATTGCTTGAGATACTCGGTTACCCAAAGACTATAGTAGAAAGAGCAAGGCGTGGAGCAGAAAGGAAAGTATGAATCCGTTTATTAAAATGCTCAATGATGCCGCAGAAGATCCGGATGTGGTATCGATCAAGATGACACTTTACCGTGTAGCGGACAGAAGTAAAATAATCGAGGCACTTTTTAAATATTGATACTATCCTTTATTTTGCGTTTGTTTTCATACATTTTAGAATCTGCTTCACGTATAGCATCGTCAATTGAGCGTTTTATATCTTTACGCAGAATAGAATAGCCCATCGCAACTGTTATAGGCATATATGTATCATCATCAATATGCAGATCGCCATAGGATTGCGAAAGGGACACAGTTATTTCCTTAAACCTGTTTTCGGCATCATTATCTTTCGATATAAATACAAATTCATCTCCACCTATCCGGTAGCATTTTCCGAGGTCACTGAGATTGTTTTGCAGACAGTCTGCAACAGACTTTATGAGCTCATCTCCTTTTATGTGTCCATATGTATCATTTACGAATTTAAGATTGTTTACATCAAATACTGCGACAAGCAGCTCGCGATATCCGTTGCTGCTGATGTTCTTTATCTCCTCCATATATGATGTACGGTTCAACATATCTGTAAGTCCGTCGTGGTATGCAAGTCTGCTTAAAAGCTTCATCCGGATATTTGCCTGATAGTTTGAACGCAGATAAGATATGATCTGCAATGTATCAAGAAACAGAAAAAGCAGCACGCCGATTCGTGTAAAGAAGCTTGTTTCAGCGGAGAGCCTTGTCCAGTGCAGAACGATATCTATTGATACGGCGCTTAAAAAACAGATACAGCCGATATTATGGTATATAGTATTCTTGTTTCTCCTAAGGATGCCGGTTATAACTGCATGTACAACTAAAATAATAGATATACCATATATAATATGTGTTATTATTAAAGTTTCATGAAAGTCTTTTATGTTAAGAAGCGAAAGCATAAAGCGGAGTATAAAGCTTATGCTGCTAATTGCCGTTATTAAATTCACAATTCGTTGTGAATATTCGTTATACATACGTCCCATAAATAAAAATAATGGCGGAAGGATCAGCGGCATAAGAATTTCAGCCTGCATATGGAAAATATGTGCATTCTGGAAAAACAGCTGCATTATCCTGCAGTCCATTATCATAAATAAACCTATAATAGTGGCGAAAACACCGAGGTAAAGCATTTCGGCTCCTATCATATGTTTACGATAAAGAGGGATAAATAAAAATATAAAACATAATCCAAACACAGTAATTACCAGACTGAGACTGAATGCAGGCAGTCTCTGCCGGATGTGGGATAGTATTATATCTTTACCATCACCGATGTATATGTCTGAAATTTTCCCGCTTCCATCACAGTATGGATTATCTATATCCAAAGTGACTGTATGACCGGAATATTTTTTATCTATATTGATCTGTACAAAAGACGCACCGGGAGTTTTTCCCAGCAGGCGTGTTGTGTAGGAATCCGGTTTGTATATAAGTTCATCGTCAATATAAACATATACATTTGATGTTTTCAGAAAGAAAAACAACTTACTGTCATGTGATAAGAGTGGAATAGTATTGTGAACCATGTATTTCCCGGTTATGTGTGACAGATCGGCTTTAGAACCATTGTCAGTAACCCATCCATTTGAAAAGCTTTCATAATCGCATGAAATAGTTTCCCGGTTGCCGGGGATTGAACATAAAACAATGATCGAAATTATAGTGGCGATTATCGAAAACAGAAAAATTATCTTGGGTATTTTATTGAGTGTTTTAAGATGTCTGTTTTTTGAATTGTTCATTATATTCTTTGCTTTCTGATAATTGGAATAAACTAATAAAACATTTGCTTCGCTCATTATATCATGTGCTTACGCACATGATAGCCTGCGGCTGATACCTATGCGCATTCGCGCTGATATAATTCGCTTACGCTCATTATATCATGAAAAAAATATTGCAACAAGGGATTTAGTACTTATATATTATTGGGAAAATGATCGGAATATTTTAAGTTACTGTTCACACGCAAGCTTGACACTGCGCTGTCAAGCTATGCGCCATAGTGTTAATTATTGAGTGATTACAGCCCTGCCTCGTAGAGGCATTTTAAATGGGCTGTAATCGTTGCTGGTCGCACTGTTAGGTGTGAACAGTAACTATTTTAAATCGAAATAAATAAAAAAACTTCGCACAGCAGAATGCTTTGTGCGGAGTTTTTTATTTGACAGTATTTCTTGATGGTAAGCTGCTGCTTTTAGATTCAACGGTTATCGTATGGTATTCAAAGACCGGGCTTACCAGAATAAGTGCAGTCATTATTGGCAGAAACGTAAGCCATATTCCCTTTTCTGATAAAAACTTAACGGCGTAATATCCAAAAAGCACACCAATGTGAAAGAAGATAAGAGTATCGGTAAATATCCATGCTCTTCTTTTTTGAGCCAGATCCTTTTCCCTTATATATTTTGTCCATGACAAAAGAGTCTGTTTATAATTATTTGTAGAAAAGATCGTTGAGCTGTTGTAACAATCAGGGTCAGTAAATGTCTGCCATTGATATGCATTTAAAATAAATACAGGGAATAATGCCAGAAGTGGATTTGCCGAAAGTGGTATAAGTCCTGAGATTGCTATGCATAGAACTTCAAATATCAAGGCTATGTAATATTTGTATTTAGGCAGGTAAAGCGGAATAAGGAATGCTGCAACGATCGCAATTCCGTAACCTATGAAAATGCTTACACGGATAAGCGCATCGTAAAATTTTAAATCAGCGAAATCCAGAACCATTTCTATAAGGTTCATTGTCTGGGCAGCACCGAAGTTCCCACCACGCACAAGGATAGCATACGCACCGGTAAGTCCTCCGATAAATGCCATATTAAAATGTAGTAAAATCCTTTTATGTCTGATCAACCAATTCATATTTATCACCAACGCCTATTATAGAACTATAGCTATTAAAATGCAAACTCAAATAATTTACTTAAACTTCCCACATTATATTGTGGCAAGGTGCCGTCCGGGGTGAGGGCTTACGCTTCTTCCGATAGCGGAACATTTCGTCCGGATTGCGTAAATTTGTCAGGTGCCTGTTTCCAGCTCGAAGTTTGTGTACATTCTCCAGATGCACACCCACGCCACGGTGTCCGTCTATGGCACACACTCTCATACTCCTTAGTCTAGTGGGAGTAAATGCCGTTTCCAGCTAAGTTTATTATGCACGGGTGCTCCAAACGCGCTATTTACGTTGTGAAGTTGATTTAGACTACAAGCTTGAACGTGTGCGCGCCCGTGCAACCTCTAGCTGTAAATCGGCATCAACTCCCACACGACACGTCAGAAATCGAGTGTGTGCCATAGACGGACGCTGCGGTGTGGGTGTACAGCTGTAGAATGAACATAAATAATCAAAAGAGCCGGAAACAGACACCGGCAAATTAGCAATCCGTACGAGTTCCGCTATCGGAAGAAGTGTAAGCCCACACCCCGGACGGTGCCATCAACATTATGCATATGGGAAGTTTTAGTAATTTACAAATAATGTATTAAAATTAAAATCAGTGGCGAAGATCTTAAAAAACAATTATAATATCTTTTGTATAAAATAGATGGTACGGAGGAAATGATGAAGTTTTCGGGATATGAATTATTATGGCTGTTTTTTGTATACTCTTTTCTGGGATGGATAGGTGAGACAGTATATGCGACGATAAGACAGAAAAAGTTTGCAAACAGAGGTCTTATAAATGGCCCTCTTTGTATTATATATGGTGTAGGAGCGGTTGTAATATCTGTAACCATAAATGAATTAAATGGAATATGGCTGTTTATTTTTTCGATGATCTATCTGACTGTGATAGAGTGGATAGCAGGGCATCTTATAGAGAAAGTGTATAAAGAACGCTGGTGGGATTATAGAGAACGTAAATGGAATCTTGATGGATATATATGCCTTTTCTCTTCAGTTTTATGGGGAATTTTAGGATTTTTAGTAATAAAGTTTGGAAATGGCTTAGCGCTGCTGGTGTTTAAACTATGTCCTTCTTTTATAATAGAACTGATCATATGGATTTTTGCAGCGGTTCTTGTAGTGGATATACTGGCGTCATATATGCTTGTTACAGGCAGAAAAGGCAGGTTTGATAAGCTTGAACGAGCAAATAATGCTATTGCAAATGCCACGGCAAAGCTTGGAAAGTGGATTGCTTTACATGTAGAAAAGCGAATTACGAAGGCATATCCACAAATGGAAAAGTCTGCCGGAGTGGAAAAGGAAGCCGGATTCGCAAAGGGCTGCAGCTTTTACAAAATTATCCTGCTTTTCTTTATAGGCGCTTTTTTGGGAGATGTAACAGAGACGATATTCTGCAGGCTGACAGCGGGCGTGTGGATGAGCCGCAGCAGTGTTGTCTGGGGACCATTCAGTATTGTATGGGGATTTGCCATAGCTGCTGTAACACTTTTACTATATAAATATAAGGACAGATCAGATAGCTTTTTGTTCTGGACAGGAACACTTCTGGGGGGAGCCTATGAATATCTGTGCAGTGTGTTTACAGAGATCGTGTTTGGAAAAATATTCTGGGACTACAGTGGAATGCCGTTTAATCTTGGAGGCCGCATAAATTTATTGTATTGTTTTTTCTGGGGGATCGCAGCAGTTGCCTGGTTTAAGAAATTGTATCCAAGGATTTCCGGCCTTATAGAGAAAATACCTCATCTAGCCGGAAAAATAATTACATGGACTCTTATAATATTTATGTGCTGCAATATTGTGGTATCATGTATGGCTTTGATCCGCTATGATGAGCGTGGGAATGATGTTAAAGCGGATCGTGCATGGAAAACTTATATGGATGAGCATTACGGAGATGAAAAAATGCAGTTGATTTATCCTAATGCTAAAATGACGGATTAGGATTTATATCTCTTGTTTCTGAAATGAAAAGCTATTATAATATAGAAAGCACACACTTTGTTATAGTGAGCCGAAACTAGTGCAGAAGGTGAAGACATGAGTAAAAAAGAAGCAAAAACAAATGCTGTCAGAATACTTGAAACGATGAAGATCCCTTATGAGGCGAGGACATATGAGTGTGATGAGTTTGTTGATGCATCACAGATTGCGGATACACTTGGACTTGATCATAAAGGAATGTACAAGACGATTACGACAGTAGGCAAAAGCGGCGGATATTATGTATTTGTTGTGCCTATAGATGATGAGATCGATTTCAAAAAGGCGGCAAAAGCAGCTGGTGAGAAATCAATAGAGATGCTGCATCTTAAGGATCTGACAAAGGTCACAGGATATATAAGAGGCGGATGTACATCTATAGGGATGAAAAAGCAGTATCCTACATTTGTAGACGAATCCGCAAAAGAGCTTGATAGGATAACGGTGAGCGGTGGAAGGATAGGACTCCAGATCACGCTTGCGCCGGATGATCTGTTAAGAGCTGACAAAGGTGTTTACGCGGATATAATCCGCAGAGCATAAAGTTTATAAAATATAGCAGGAGGTTGACATGAAGGTAAAATCAAGTGAGTACCTTACAAATACCAGACCGCTTCTGAAAAAACTTTTAAACAGACTGCTTGAAAGTTTTTCATATGCATCAATACTTGCAGTGGATTCAGAAGCTTATCAGTATAGAGTTTCAAAAACCGTTACATTCATGGGAGAGGACGATCTGTTATGCAATCGTGGATTTGTCATAAAAGTCTATGATGGAAATGCATATGGAGAGTATTCCTTCAATGATATATCCGAAGAAAAAATAGAAGATATCGTAAGCATGGTAAAAAGTGTGGTTGCGTTAAAAGAATCAGTAAATGGTATGACACTCAGCCAGTATAAACAGTTAGAGGATGAGCCATGTACATTCTGTGAGAGCACAGATTATGAAATAGCTCCGGAGGATATGGGTGATGAGGCTATACTGGCGAAACTTACAGAGATAAAGGATGATGCACTTTTATATGACAAAAAGATTTTAAATGCAACAGTCGGATTATCAACACAAAAGTACAGCAAATTATTTTTATCCCCAAACAGGGATATGGAGCAGAACGTTATGTGGGCATGTGGAATGCTCATGGTAGACGCAAAGAAAGACGCAGTTGTTAAATATAGTTTTAAAGGCTTTTCAAATCTCGGCGGCATAGAGATCATGCGTGATATAAGGGGTGGAATCGGCCATGTTGGTAAGAACACACTCGAATTGCTTGAAGCATCACCGATCGAGCCGGGCGAGTATGATTGCATCTGCACACCGGAAGTTACGGGAATGATTGCCCATGAGGCATTTGGCCATGGTGTGGAGATGGATATGTTTGTAAAAGACAGAGCCCTTGCGAAATCATACGTTGGAAAGGATGTTGCTGCACCTGTCCTTACAATGCATGATGGAGCCAATATGGCATGTGAACATGAGGTCGCAAGCTATTTCTTTGATGATGAGGGAGTCCTTTCGAAGGATACGGTAGTAATAAAGGATGGTGTCCTTCAGACTGGAATATCGGATGCACAGTCCGCTATGAGCCTTGGTACGGTTCCTACCGGAAACGGAAGAAGGGAAAGCTATAAGAGAAAAGCATACACACGTATGACAAATACTTATTTTGAATCGGGCAAGGATAAACTCGAGGACATGATAGCTTCGATCAAGTACGGATTTTTACTTGAGGATGCATCAAGCGGTATGGAGGATCCGAAAAACTGGGGAATCCAGCTGATGGTAAATATTGCAAGAGAGATCAAGGACGGAAAATTTACAGGAAAAGTATTTTCTCCTATCGTAATGAGCGGCTATGTGCCGGATTTACTCAAATCTATTACAATGATGTCCGATGAAATAAAACTCGGAGGAAGTGGATTCTGCGGAAAAGGCTATAAGGAATGGGTTAAAGTCTCAGATGGAGGTCCATATATCAAAGCAAAGATCAGACTTGGATAATGGAGGGATATATGATTCAGAAAATATTAGAAATACTGCATGAGTGCTGTGTCGATGTATACAGCATATGTGAAACAGGCAGGGAGACAGCAGAACTGTTTTTTATAAAAAAGAATCTCGATATGCGCAGAAAAACAAAAACCGATGACATCGTAGTTACAGTTTACAGGGATTTTGTGATAAATGGCGAGAATTACAGAGGAAATGCGAGCTTTAATGTTTCGCCATCTACTTCAGACAAAGAGCTCAAGGCAAAATGTAAGAAAGCTTATATGGCTGCGAAATTTGTTCCGAACAAATTTTATGATCTTGCTCCGGCGAAAAGGGCAGAGTGCTTTGAGGTTGAGAGTGGTTTGAATGGTATCGGGATCGAACAGGCTGCATCAAAATTTGTAAATGCAGTTTACAAAGAAGACACAGATGAAAATGCATTTATCAATTCAGCAGAATTTTTTGCTGTAAGAGACAAGGTGCGCATTGTGAATTCAAATGGAGTTGATGTATCTTATATAAAGAACAATGTAAACGGCGAATTTGTGGTACAATGTAAGAATCCACAGGACGTAGAAACACATCAGAGTTTTTCGTATGATGACCTCAATACAAAGGAAATATCGGAACTTGTGCGCAATACCCTGAAGCTTACAAAAGATCGTGCAAAGGCTGTGGAGGCTCCAAAGGCAGGAAAGTATGATATTGTTCTTTCGGGAAAATATGTTGACACTGTACTTGGATATTACAAGGACAGGGCAAATGGAGCGTACGTTTATCAGCAGTATTCGGATTATGAGACAGGAAAAGAAATAGGTGCGGATATAAACGTTGAGTATGTGCCGACTGTTCCATATAGCAGCGAAGGCGTCGGGATGAAAAACCTTGTGTGCATAGAAGACGGAAAGTTAAAGAATATGCATGCAAACTGCAGATATGCATACTATCTCGGAATGAAACCGACTGGTGTGTACTCTAAGATCAGTGTTCAGCCGGGAGATATGTCTTTTGATGATATGAAAGCACATAAGGGGCTGTATGTTGTGAATTTCTCAGATTTCCAGATGGATAGTCTCAGCGGCTTCTTTGGAGGAGAGATAAGACTGGCATATTATAATGATGGAGAAAAGATCGTTCCTGTTACAGGGGGCTCGGTAAACGGAACTATAATAGATGCACAGAAGGATTTTGAGTTTTCGAAGGAGACACAGGAAACCAGTACATTCGCAGGTCCTAAAGCCATACTTCTTAAAGATATAAGTGTTGCAGGTAAATGATTTTAGATAAGGAGAAAACTATGTTAGAGTATCGTTATGACACACAGCTTTTGATTGAGGGAACAGATCTCGATGAGGATGTGATAAATGATTATTTCACACAGAATTTCAAAGGAGATTGCCTTCTTGCGGTTGGAGACGAAGAGCTTATAAAGATTCATTATCATACAAATGAACCATGGAAGGTGCTTGAATACTGTTCTACACTTGGAGAAATTTACGATATTGTTGTAGAAGATATGGATAGACAGGCAAGAGGACTTCAAGGCTAAAATTTAAATATTATTTATTGAATGAGGGAGAAAGATGGAAAAAATTATATTAACAGGCGATAGACCGACAGGAAGACTCCACATAGGTCATTATGTCGGCTCTCTTCGAAGAAGAGTACAGTTACAGAATTCAGGGGAATTTGACAAAATATTTATTATGATCGCAGATGCACAGGCACTTACGGATAACTTTGATAATCCTGAAAAGATCAGGCAGAATATCATAGAGGTTGCGCTTGATTATCTGTCAGCAGGACTTGATCCGGCAAAATCTACGCTGTTTGTACAGTCGCAGATACCGGAGCTTACGGAACTTACATTTTTCTATTCGAATCTTGTTACAGTATCACGTCTGCAGAGAAATCCTACGGTTAAGAATGAAATAAAGCTCCGTAATTTCGAGGCAAGTATTCCGGTCGGATTTTTTACATATCCTATAAGCCAGGCCGCTGATATAACAGCATTTAAAGCTACAACAGTTCCTGTTGGAGAAGATCAGCTTCCTATGATAGAGCAGACAAGGGAGATAGTAAGAAAATTTAATTCGATCTACGATGAAGTACTTGTTGAACCGGATGTACTTTTACCTGAAAATGAGGCATGCTGCAGACTTCCTGGAACAGATGGTGGACAGAAAATGAGCAAATCGCTCGGAAACTGCATATATCTTGCTGATTCAGAGGCTGATGTCAAAAAGAAGGTTATGAGTATGTACACAGATCCTACGCATATCCAGGTTTCAGATCCGGGACATCTGGAAGGAAATACTGTATTTACTTATCTTGATGCTTTCTCTAAGCCAGAGCATTTTGAGGAGTATCTTCCTGAGTATGCAAATCTTGATGAACTTAAGGCACATTACACCAGAGGAGGCCTTGGCGATGTCAAGATCAAGAAATTCTTAAACAATATCATGCAGGAGGAGCTTGCGCCGATACGTGCAAGACGTGCAGAGTTTGAAAAGGATATACCGGCAGTGTATGAGATCCTCAAAAATGGAAGTGAAGTGGCAAGAGAGCGCGCTGCACAGACAATGGCAGAGGTAAAACGTGCCATGAAGATCAATTATTTTGAGGATGCAGAGCTTATAAAGAGCCAGTCTGAAAAATATAAATAAACGGCAGATGTTTAAAGAATCAAGGGATAGCTGCCATAAAATAAATGATACCGGGAGGCCGTCATGGTAAAATATTACAGGACAGATGATAGAAAAATACATGAAGTAGAAAACATGCAGAATGGTGTTTGGATACAAATGGTAAACCCCTCGGTGTCAGAAGGCCAGCTTGTCGCAGATGAACTTAATGTTGACATAGAAGATGTACTTGCGGCACTTGATGAAGAAGAGAGCTCACGTATAGAATTACAGGATGGATATACGCTTATTCTTGTAGATATTCCTTCGATAGAAACCAGGCATGACAAGGAATCCTACACGACAATCCCACTGGGCATCATTTTGACAGATGAGGAGATCATTACAGTATGTACAGAGGATACACCTGTTTTACAGGTCTTTTTAAATAATCGTGTAAAGGAATTCAGCACAAAAAAGAAACTTCGGTTTGTGTATCAGATCCTATATAGAATTTCAGTTTTGTATCAGAATGACCTTCGGATCATCGATAAAATGAGGACTGAGATCGAGGAACGAGTCGGTGAGGATACAGAGGAAGACGATCTTATCGCATTGCATGAATTAGAGTCGACACTTGTATACTTTGCCACATCACTCAGGGCGAACGGGGTTGTGCTTGACCGCCTTACAAGATACAAAAGACTTGAACAATATCCGGAGGATAAGGAACTTCTTGGAGATGTGATCGTTGAAAATAAGCAGGCTATCGAGATGACAGGAATATACAGGGATATCATAAATGGTACAAGGGAGCTTATGAGTACGGTCATAGATAACAGACTGAATAACGTCATGAAATCCCTTACGATAATCACGCTTGTTATGGCTATTCCTACAGTTGTATCAGGAATCTATGGGATGAATGTAAATGCGAAATGGGTTCCGTTTGCAAACACAGCGCATGGATTTACTATAATATGTGGAATCATAATAATCATATGTATACTTATCCTTATTATGTTAAAGAAAAAGAGAATATTATAAAATAAAAGTCATATGGAAACTATTGATCTTATTGGAGGAAAGATAGAAAATGGCATATGAAAATGATGTAATTATGAGACAGGTGCGTGACATGGCAAGGATGCTGGCAAAGATATTGTTTGGCAAGGATACACCTACTTACGAGTTAGAACAGAATGAGATTCAGACGTCATCGGATGATTTATATTCAAGGCTGATAGCTATGGTGAAACAGGGAAAGATAAATCAGGCTGAGAACGTACTGTATGATGAGCTGGATAGAGATGAAGACAGTACAATTGAAGTTGCACTTGGATTTTACGATTATCTGAATGAACTGCCTGCGGAATTTCTTGCTATGAACGAGTACAGCAGAGAAGAAATAAATGAGGGGATAAAGGCTCTGGCAGACAGAAAGGGACTTGGAGCCGTAGTGTCATACTGATTGAAAAGAATATTGCGATTTTTTGAAAATATAAAAACGGCCATGGCATTTCATGTGAATTAGATTCACTGAAAAGCCGTGGCTGTTTGTTTTATAAATTTCCTTCGAACCGGCCGCTTGCACCACAAGGCAGCACAAGCCCATTTGAAGAAACCGGAATGCCGATCTCACTTGCCGTAACTTTACCATCAAATTTCTTTAAGGCAGTACTTATCATATAAGTAAGCACAGCGGGCTGAAGTCCTGTAGTGTATGAGTTGATGAGGAAGAAAAGAGGCTTATCGTTAAGGAGTTTTGCACAAAGCTGTACAAGTGGATATACGCTCTCCTCGATCTTCCATATTTCACCCTTAGGTCCACGACCATATGAAGGTGGATCCATAATTATTGCATCATAGTGATTTCCTCTTCGGATCTCACGCTCGACAAATTTGACACAATCGTCTACAAGCCATCTGATAGGTGCATCGCCAAGTCCGGAGCTTGCAGCATTTTCCTTTGCCCAGGTGACCATTCCTTTAGATGCATCTACATGTGTGACAGAAGCGCCGGCTGCGGCGGCAGCAAGCGTTGCACCTCCGGTATAAGCGAACAGGTTTAACACTTTTACATCACGTCCGCTTTTTTTTGCTTCATGGATCTTCTTTGAAAACCAATCCCAGTTTGTAGCCTGTTCAGGGAAAAGACCTGTGTGCTTGAAGCTAAATGGTTTCAGATGAAAAGTGAGTTCTTTATTAATAGGAAGAGAATAGTGTATGGTCCATTCTTTTGGCAGATCAAAGAATTCCCATTCGCCGCCTCCCTTTTTGCTTCTGTGATAATGTCCGTTTAGTTTGTTCCAGCTTTTATTTGTCTTGGGAGTGTCCCATATAACCTGAGGATCGGGACGAAGTAAAATATATTTTGACCAACGTTCAAGCTTTTCGCCTGCGGAACAATCTATAACTTCGTAATCTTTCCATCTATCTGCTAACCACATATATCTATAATCCTTTCTATCGATTTATATTATTTTGTCATACTCTTTAAAAGTATTATTGACATGACACTGTTAAAAAATTTAACCACATGTTGCTTGCAAAAAATCGTGTTTCTTCTATATAATATACGTGCAAAAGGACAATATTTCAATTAAATATTTATTGAAATAAAAAAATAATTTTTTTTTTGAAAAAGGTGTTGCATTTATGACCTTTGTCATGTATAATAACACTTGCTGTGGCATGATAGCTGTGAAGTTTGAAGTTACTGTCCAAGAGATAGATAATTCGGCGGAGCGAATGTCAAGTTAGGAAACTGACGACAAGTCACTGTACAGAACAGATATGGTCTACAATAAGTAGAAACAACGTGTGGAAAATACTGATGTGAGAACAAAAGCAGGAAACACACGGAGAAGTGTACAGTCACCGCTTGTCGTACTGAAGTTAAAAGTGCGAAAAGGAGGCGACTTTTTTTATGGCAAGTCAAGTAATGAGAATTACTCTCAAAGCGTATGATCACGAGTTAGTAGATTCAAGCGCAAAGAAAATCATCGAGACTGTAAAGAAGAATGGATCACAGGTGAGCGGACCGGTACCTCTTCCAACAAAGAAGGAAGTAGTTACAATTCTTAGAGCTACTCACAAGTACAAAGATTCTCGTGAACAGTTTGAGCAGAGAACTCATAAGAGACTTATCGATATCATCAATCCAACACAGAAGACAACAGAGTCTTTATCAAGGATTGAAATGCCAGCTGGTGTTTACATTGATATCAAAATGAAGCAGAAATAAGCTTCGACAATTAATTAGTATATCCCCGAATGGTTTATATAGAAGATACAGTGCGAAAGCATAACGATCTAGTAGGCTGCTCTAGGATGAACGGTTCCGCTACTTGTGCCGGCTGATTCTTCGCGGGTCGGGTAAACAGGCAAGAGGCGTTCCGCTGTAGAAAACAGGAGGTAAAGAAATGAAGAAAGCGATTTTAGCAACAAAAATCGGAATGACACAGATCTTCAATGCAGATGGAGTTTTAGTTCCAGTTACTGTATTAGAGGCTGGTCCATGTGTTGTAACACAGATCAAAACAGTTGAAAACGACGGTTACAGCGCAGTTCAGGTTGGTTTCGGCGACAAGAAAGAAAAAGTTGTTGAGAAAGATGCCAACGGTAAAAAGAGCGTAGCACACAGACATGGTGTTAACAAAGCTCAGATGGGACACTTCAAAAAAGCAGGTGTTTCAGGAAAGAGATTCGTCCGCGAGTTCAAGCTTGAAAACGCAGATGAGTACAACTTAGCAGATGAGATCAAGGCTGACATCTTCGCAGAGGGTGACAAGGTTGATGTAACTGCTATTTCAAAAGGTAAAGGTTTCCAGGGTGCTATCAAGAGATTAGGTCAGCACAGAGGACCAATGGCTCATGGTTCTAAATTCCATCGTCATCAGGGTTCTAACGGTGCTTGTTCTTCACCAAGCAAGGTATTCAAAGGAAAAGGAATGCCTGGACATATGGGAAGCGTAAAAGTTACAACTCAGAATCTTGAGGTTGTAAGAGTAGACGCTGACAAGAACTTACTGTTAATCAAGGGCGCAGTTCCAGGAGCTAAGAAAGCTCTCATTACAGTAAAAGAGACTACAAAATCTGGTAAATAGTGCAAAGTAAGAAAGGAGGAACTTTACGATGGCTAACGTAGCTGTATATAACATGGAAGGCAAAGAAGTCGATAAGATCGAGTTAAATGATTCCATTTTCGGCGTAGAAATTAATGAGCATTTAGTTCATATGGCTGTTCTTCAGCAGCTTGCAAATAAACGTCAGGGAACTCAGAAAGCTAAAACACGTTCTGAAGTTCGTGGTGGCGGAAGAAAACCATGGAGACAGAAAGGAACAGGACATGCACGTCAGGGTTCTACAAGATCTCCACAGTGGACAGGCGGTGGAGTAGTATTCGCTCCTACACCTAGAGATTACTCATTCAAACTCAACAAAAAAGAAAAGAGAGCAGCACTCAAATCTGCACTTACTTCTAGAGTAGTTGAGAACAAATTCGTTGTAGTAGACGAGTTAAAGATGGATGAGATCAAGACAAAGAAATTCGCAGAGGTATTAAAGAACCTTAATGTTGAGAAAGCACTCGTTGTATTAAATGATATGGACGAGAAGGTTATCGCATCTGCAGCAAACATCCCAACAGTTAAGACATCTCAGACAAATGAGCTTAATGTATTTGATGTATTAAAATATGACACAGTAGTAGTTACAAAAGCTGCTGTAGCAACAATCGAGGAGGTATATGCATAATGGCAAACGTACAGTACTATGATGTAATCCTCAAACCAGTAGTAACTGAGAAGAGTATGAATGCAATGGCTGAGAAGAAATACACATTCCTTGTTCACCCGGATGCAAACAAGACTATGATCAAAGAAGCAGTAGAGAGAATGTTCGAAGGAACAAAGGTTGCCAAAGTTAACACAATGAACTGCGAAGGCAAGAACAAACGTCGCGGTATGGTAACAGGAAAGACTGCTAAAACAAAGAAGGCTATCGTACAGCTTACAGCTGACAGCAAAGATATCGAGATCTTCGCTGGTTTATAGACCGAGGCCGTTCTGTGAGATTAGCGAACAGAACTTCCTTAAACAATATGCGTCAAGTAAAGACGCGATAATGAAAACACATCGAAAGGAGAAACAAAATGGGAATTAAGACATATAACCCATATACACCTTCCAGAAGAAATATGACTGGCTCAGATTTCTCAGAGATTACAAAAACAACTCCTGAAAAATCACTTGTTACTTCATTAAAGAAGAACGCTGGTCGTAACAATCAGGGTAAAATCACAGTTAGACACCAGGGTGGTGGAAACAGAAGAAAATACAGACTTATCGATTTCAAGAGAAATAAGAAAGATGGTATTCCAGCAACTGTAATCGGAATCGAGTACGATCCAAACAGAACAGCTAATATTGCACTTATCTGCTACGCAGATGGTGAGAAATCATATATCCTTGCTCCAGCTGGTCTTACAGATGGAATGAAGGTTATGAGCGGTGCTCAGGCAGAAGTAAGAGTAGGAAACTGCTTACCACTTGAGAATATCCCAGTTGGTACACAGATCCACAACATCGAGCTTCTTCCAGGAAAGGGCGGACAGTTAGTACGTTCAGCCGGACTTAGCGCACAGCTTATGGCTAAAGAAGGAAAATATGCAACACTTCGTCTTCCTTCAGGCGAAATGAGAATGGTTCCAATTCAGTGCCGTGCTACAATCGGTATAATTGGAAACGGAGATCACAACCTCGTTAATATTGGTAAAGCAGGACGCAAGCGTCACATGGGTATCCGCCCAACAGTTCGTGGTTCTGTTATGAACCCTAACGACCATCCACACGGTGGTGGAGAAGGTAAGGCACCTGTAGGACGTCCAGGACCATGTACTCCATGGGGCAAACCTGCACTTGGCTTAAAGACCAGAAAGAAGAACAAACAGTCTAACAAGATGATCGTTCGTAGAAGAGACGGTCGTGCAATCAAATAATTAGGAGGTTGAATAAATGGCACGTTCATTAAAAAAAGGACCATTTGCTGATGAAAGCTTACTTAAAAAAGTAGATGCTATGAACGCTTCAGGTGACAAGTCTGTAATCAAGACATGGTCACGTCGTTCAACAATCTTCCCTTCATTCGTAGGACACACAATCGCTGTTCATGACGGAAGAAAGCATGTTCCAGTATATGTTACAGAAGATATGGTTGGACATAAACTTGGTGAGTTCGTTGCAACAAGAACTTACAGAGGACATGGAAAAGACGAGAAGAAATCAGGCGTAAGATAAGATTTAGTGAAAGGAGGTTTCATCCATGGCAAAGGGACATAGATCCAAAATCAAGAGAGAGAGAAACGAAGTTAGAGATACAAGACCTTCAGCTAAGTTATCTTATGCTAGAGTGTCTGTTCAGAAAGCTTGCTTTGTATTAGATGCTATTCGTGGAAAGAGTGTTAACGAGGCACTTGCTATCGTAACATACAATCCAAGATATGCTTCAAGCTTAGTAAAGAAATTATTAGAGTCAGCAATTGCTAACGCAGAAAATAATTATCCAGAGAAGAACTATAAGGCAGAAAACCTTTACGTTGCAGAGTGTTTTGCAAATAAAGGACCAACAATGAAGAGAATTCATCCTAGAGCACAGGGTAGAGCTTACAGAATCGAGAAGAGAATGAGCCACATTACAATCGTGCTTGATGAAAGATAGGAGGCAATCATGGGACAGAAGGTTAATCCTCATGGCTTAAGAGTTGGCGTTATCAAGGACTGGGATTCCAAATGGTATGCAGAGGGTGATTTCGCTGATTACTTAGTAGAAGATTATAATATCAGAACATTTTTAAAGAAAAAATTATACGCTGCTGGTGTTTCAAAGATTGAGATCGAAAGATCATCAGACCGCGTTAAAGTAATCATTTATACAGCTAAGCCAGGTGTTGTGATCGGAAAGGGCGGAGCTGAGATCGAGAAGATCAAAGCAGAAGTTCAGAAGCTTACAGAGAAGAAATTAGTTGTAGACATTAAAGAAGTTAAGAGACCAGATAAGGATGCACAGCTTGTTGCTGAGAACATCGCTTTACAGCTCGAGAACCGTGTTTCATTCCGTAGAGCAATGAAATCATGCATGGGAAGAGCTATGAAGGCTGGTGCAAAAGGAATTAAGACATCTTGTTCAGGACGTCTTGGCGGAGCAGATATGGCTCGTACAGAGACATACAATGATGGAACTACTCCACTTCAGACAATCAGAGCAGATATCGATTATGGATTCGCTGAGGCAGATACAACTTACGGTAAAGTAGGTGTTAAGGTTTGGATCTACAAAGGCGAAGTGCTTCCTACAAAGGCTAATAAGGAAGGAGGAGCTAAGTAATTATGTTAATGCCAAAGAGAGTAAAACATCGTAAACAGTTCCGTGGTTCCATGGCTGGAAAAGCTACAAGAGGAAACAAGATCACTTATGGTGAGTATGGTATTGTAGCATTAGAGCCTTGCTGGATCAAATCAAACCAGATTGAGGCAGCCCGTGTCGCTATGACAAGATATATCAAGCGTGGTGGTAAAGTTTGGATTAAAATCTTCCCAGAGAAACCTGTTACACAGAAACCTATGGGTGTTCGTATGGGTAAAGGAAAAGGTGCCCTTGAGTATTGGGTAGCCGTTGTTAAACCAGGTAGAGTATTATTTGAAATCTCCGGAGTACCGGAAGACGTGGCAAAAGAAGCTTTGCGTCTTGCTACACACAAATTACCTTGCAAGTGCAAAATAGTTTCGCGTGCAGATTTAGAAGGCGGTGAATCAAATGAAAACTAGTGCATATGTTAAAGAGTTACAGGCTCAGAACGTAGAGCAGTTACAGGCACAGCTTGTAGATGCTAAGAAAGAACTTTTCAACTTAAGATTCCAGAATGCAACTAATCAGTTAGATAACACAGCTAGAATTAAAGAGGTTCGTAAGAACATTGCTAGAATTCAGACTGTTATCACCGAGAAAGCTAAAGTTGCTGAATAATCAATATATCCTATTCAGAAAGGAGATTTTAGACCGTGGAAGAAAGAAATCTTAGAAAAACACGTGTTGGTGTTGTTGTAAGCGATAAGATGGATAAGACAATCGTTGTAGCTGTAAGAGATAACGTAAGACATCCACTTTACAACAAAATCGTTAAGAAGACTTATAAATTAAAAGCTCATGACGAGAAAAACGATGCAAAGATCGGTGATACAGTCAGAGTTATGGAAACAAGACCATTATCTAAAGATAAGAGATGGAGACTTGTAGAAATCATGGAAAGAGCAAAATAATAAAAGGAGGCTACAAGCATGGTACAGCAGGAAAGCAGACTCAAAGTTGCTGATAACACTGGCGCTAAAGAGTTACTTGTTATCCGCGTTATGGGTGGATCTACCAGAAGATATGCGAACATCGGTGATGTAATCGTTGCTACTGTTAAAGATGCAACACCAGGCGGTGTTGTTAAAAAAGGCGATGTAGTTAAAGCCGTAGTAGTTCGTTCAGTAAAAGGTGCTCGTCGTAAAGACGGATCTTATATTAAATTTGATGAGAACGCAGCAGTTATTATCAAAGATGACAAAACTCCAAAGGGAACTCGTATATTTGGACCAGTAGCTCGTGAGCTTCGTGAGAAACAGTTCATGAAGATTGTTTCTCTGGCTCCAGAAGTATTATAGGAGGAACGTCAATGGCAACTATGAAAATCAAAAAAGGCGATATGGTTAAAGTTATCGCTGGTAAAGACAAAGACAACGAGGGCAAGGTAATTGCCGTAAACGCAAAAAACAATACAGTTCTTGTTGAGGGAATCAACATGGTTACTAAGCATACAAAACCAAGTATGGCTAACCAGCAGGGTGGTATCGTTCATCAGGAAGCACCTATCGATGTTTCAAACGTTATGCTCCTTCACAATGGAAAAGCTACACGTGTAGGTTTCAAAATGGATGGAGACAAAAAAGTTCGTTTCGCTAAATCAACAGGCGATGTTATCGATTAATTGAAGAGAGGAGGACAATACATTGAGTAGACTTAGAGAACAGTACGAAAATGAGATCAAAGATGCAATGATCAAAAAGTTCGGATATAAAAACACAATGGAAATTCCAAAGCTTGACAAGATCGTAGTTAACATGGGTGTTGGTGAAGCTAAGGAAAATGCTAAGGTTCTTGAGGCAGCTGTTAAGGATATGGAAACTATCACAGGACAGAAGGCTGTTACAACTAAAGCAAAGAACGCTATAGCAAACTTTAAAATCAGAGAAGGAATGCCTATCGGATGTAAAGTTACATTACGTGGTGAGAAGATGTATGAATTCGCAGATCGTCTTATCAATTTAGCATTACCACGAGTTCGTGACTTCAGAGGTGTTAATCCTAACGCATTCGACGGACGTGGAAATTATGCACTTGGAATCAAAGAGCAGATCATCTTCCCTGAAATTGAGTACGATAAAGTAGATAAGGTCAGAGGTATGGACATTATCTTCGTTACTACTGCAAAGACAGATGAAGAAGCACGTGAGTTATTGACACAGTTCAATATGCCATTCGCGAAATAATCAGGAGGGATTCTAATGGCTAAAACAAGTATGAAAATCAAACAGCAGCGTAAGCCTAAATTCTCTACAAGAGCTTACACACGTTGTAGAATTTGTGGACGTCCACATTCAGTTTTAAAGAAATACGGAATCTGCAGAGTATGTTTCCGCGAGTTAGCATACAAGGGTCAGATCCCAGGTGTTAAAAAAGCTAGCTGGTAAGCACTGAACACTTGATGAGTGCACGCGTAAGCGTTGCACAAATCTAGTGAGAAGGCTGTTCTTTGAGCGGAGCGAAAAGAACTTCCTTATGACCATGTGTTGTAAGAGATGTTTGAGCTTAGCGAAGAGAATTTCCATAGGCAACAGCTGTTTTTTATAAATAACTATATTAACAAACATATTTAAGGAGGATATCGTTCATTATGATGATGACAAGTGATCCAATCGCAGATATGCTTACAAGAATCCGTAATGCAAATACTGCAAAACATGATACAGTAGACATCCCAGCTTCTAAGATTAAAGTTGCAATCGCTGGAATCCTTGTAGATGAGGGATTCATCGAGAAATACGACATCGTAGAAGATGGTAATTTCAAAACTATCCGTGTTACATTAAAATACGGTGCAGACAAAAACGAAAAAGTTATCACAGGAATCAAGAGAATTTCTAAACCAGGTCTTCGTGTATACGCTGGAAAAGATGAAATCCCTTCAGTTCTTGGTGGACTTGGAATTGCAATCCTTTCAACTAACCAGGGTATCGTAACAGATAAAGAGGCTAGAAAGCTTCAGGTTGGCGGCGAAGTATTAGCATTCGTTTGGTAGGCATTGAACACTTGGTGAGTGCTTGGGCACGAACCTAGTGAGAAAGCCCTTCCCGAGACTTAATGGCAACGAGCGTAAGTGAAGTTGGCATGTTAGTCGAGTGGAAGCCGGGCGTTCTCTGAGATTAGTGAAAGCAAGTCGTAAGACGCAGCTTGAGCTTAGCGAAGAGAACATACCCCTAAAGATCTTAATTTATATTAAGTATATTTTATTTCATCACGTATCCATACTCGATGCATCAATGATGTATAGTAAGGATACAAAATCAACAACCCAAAGTATAACCTGGTCAAAAGGCCAGACATACTATATAACTATCAACCTAATACTAAATATAGGAGGTACGGGCATGTCACGTATAGGAAGAATGCCAATCGCAGTTCCAGCTGGTGTAACAGTAGAAATTGCAGAAAATAATCATGTGACTGTAAAAGGTCCAAAGGGTACTCTTGAGAGAACTCTTCCATCAGAGATGGACATCAAATTAGAAGGTGAAGAAGTAGTAGTTACAAGACCTAATGATTTGAAGAAAATGAAATCCTTACATGGATTAACAAGAACATTGATCAACAACATGGTGATCGGTGTAACAGAAGGCTACACAAAGACACTTGAGGTAAATGGTGTTGGTTACAGAGCTTCTAAAGCAGGAAAGAAACTTACTCTTAACTTAGGATATTCTCATCCTGTAGAGATGGAAGATCCAGAAGGTCTTGAGTCAGAAGTTCAGGATAACAAAATCATTATCAAAGGTATCGATAAAGAAAAGGTCGGCCAGTACGCAGCTGAGATCAGAGATAAGAGAAGACCAGAGCCATACAAAGGTAAAGGTATTAAATACGCTGATGAAGTTATTAGACGTAAAGTTGGTAAGACTGGTAAAAAATAATTAAAGGAGTGGACAAGAAATGGTTAGTAAAAAATCAAGAACTGAAGTTCGTGTAAAGAAACATAACAGAATGCGTAATCATCTTGCTGGTACAGCACAGCGTCCTCGTTTAGCTGTATTCAGAAGTAATAACCATATGTATGCTCAGATTATTGATGATACAGTTGGAAATACACTCGTTTCTGCATCTACACTTGACAAAGATGTAAAGGCAGAACTTGAGAAAACTAATAACTTAGATGCAGCAGCAAAGCTTGGTACTGTAATTGCAAAGAAAGCATTAGATAAAGGTATTTCAACTGTTGTCTTCGATAGAGGCGGTTTTATTTACGCAGGAAAAGTTAAAGCATTAGCTGAAGCAGCAAGAGAAGCTGGCTTAGAGTTTTAGGAGGAGACAAACATGAAACGTGAAATCATTGACGCTAGTCAATTAGAATTAGTTGACCAGGTAGTTGACATCAAGCGTGTAACAAAGGTTGTTAAAGGTGGACGTAACATGCGATTCACAGCTCTCGTTGTTGTTGGTGACAAGAACGGCCATGTTGGTGCAGGACTTGGAAAAGCAGCAGAAATTCCTGAAGCTATCCGTAAAGGAAAAGAAGACGCTATTAAGAGCATGATCAGCGTTAAATTAGACGAGAACAATTCTATTACACATGATGTAACAGGAAAATATACAGGTGCTTCCGTATTATTAAAGAAGTCTCCTGAAGGTACTGGTATTATCGCTGGTGGTCCAGCGCGTTCAGTATGTGAGTTTGCTGGAATCCAGAATATCCGTACAAAATCTTTAGGATCAAACAACAAGCAGAACGTTGTACTTGCTACAATCGAGGCTTTAAAACAGTTAAGAAGTCCTGAAGATGTTGCTAAACTTCGTGGTAAATCAGTAGAAGAAATCTTAGGTTAGGAGGAACGCTAAAATGGCAGATAGAGTTAAAGTTACATTAATCAAATCTACAATCGGTGCTGTTCCTAAGAACAAGAAGACTATTGAGGCTCTTGGTCTTACTAAGTTAGGAAAAACAGTTGAATTACCAAACAACGCTGCTACACAGGGCGCTGTTCGTAAAGTAGCACCATACGTTAAAGTAGAAGAAGTTTAAGAATAAAATAAGGAGGTACCGTGATGGATTTATCTAATTTAAAGGCAGCTGAAGGTTCAGTGCACAGTGATAATTTCAGAAGAGGTCGTGGACACGGCTCAGGAAACGGTAAGACTGCTGGTAAGGGACACAAAGGTCAGAAAGCTCGTTCAGGAGCACCAAGACCAGGTTTCGAAGGTGGACAGATGCCATTATATAGAAGATTGCCTAAGAGAGGTTTCAAAAACAGAAATACTCAGACAATCGTTGCTATAAATCTTTCAGCTCTTGAGAAATTCGAGAACGATTCAGTAGTTTCAGTTGAGACATTGATTGAGGCTGGAGTTGTTAAGAACCCAAGAGATGGAGTAAAGATTCTTGGAAATGGCGAACTTACTAAGAAGCTTACAGTTCAGGCTAACGCTTTCAGTGCTAGTGCAAAAGAGAAAATCGAAGCTCTTGGTGGAAAAGCAGAGGTGATCTAATGCTTGAGACACTCCGTAATGCGTTTAAAATAAAAGATATTCGAAATAGAATTCTTTTTACTTTCATGATGCTTATTGTCATCAGGATCGGAAGTGAGCTTCCGATTCCTGGTGTCAAAGGCTCCGTATTTCAGAGTTGGTTAAACAGCAAGTCAACAGATGGTTTGGGATTTTTTGATGCGGTTACAGGTGGATCATTCTCACAGATGTCAGTATTTGCGCTGAATATCACACCATACATAACTTCATCGATCATTATGCAGTTACTTACGATTGCTATCCCAAAACTTGAGGAGTTGCAGCGCGACGGCGAAGAGGGAAGAAAGAAAATAGTTGAGATAACACGTTATCTCACTATTGCACTTGCACTCATTGAGGCAATTGCAATGGTAGTAGGATTCTATAGAAGTAATTATCTTACAGATAAAACACCACTTGTTGTTATTATGGTCGTTACTTCACTTACAGCTGGTTCAGCTGTACTTATGTGGATTGGTGAGCGTATTACAGAAAAAGGTGTAGGAAATGGAATATCAATAGTATTGACTATCAATATTATTTCTCGTATTCCTCAGGATTTAAGTACTCTTTGGGAGCAGTTCATTAAGTCAGCTGCTAATGTACCTAAGGCTATAGTTGCAGGACTTATAATTGTCGCTATCATTGCAGCAATGGTAGTATTTGTAGTACTTCTTCAGGGCGCTGAGCGCAGAATTCCTGTCCAGTACTCAAGCAAGATCCGTGGTAATAAGCAGATGGGTGGTCAGCAGACCCACATTCCGCTTAAGGTTAACACCAGTGGTGTTATTCCTGTTATCTTTGCACAGTCGCTTATGCAGACACCGGTCATAATTGCCAGTTTTCTTGGAAAGGGCAATGGTTCAGGTATTGGTTCAAAGATTTTAAAGGGATTATCACAGTCTAACTGGTGTGACCCATCAGAACCGGTTTATTCGATCGGTCTGATCGTGTATATTATACTTGTAGTTGCTTTTGCATATTTTTATACACAGATTACATTCAATCCACTTGAGATTGCAAACAATATGAAACGTTCTGGAGGTTTTATACCTGGTATCAGACCTGGAAAACCAACAAGCGATTACTTAAATCAGATATTGAACTATATTGTATTCATTGGAGCCGTAGGACTTGCATTTATAGCTTTTGTTCCGATTTTCTTTAACGGAGTATTTAAAGCTGATGTATCCTTCGGAGGAACTTCAATTATCATCATTGTCGGAGTTGTTATCGAGACATTGAAACAGATTGAATCACAGATGAGAGTTCGATACTATAAAGGTTTTTTAAATGACTAATTGTACATTGGAGATACTGAAAACTCGGTATCTCCATTCGTGCTATCAAATAAGGAGAAATTTCATATGAAAATAATCATGTTAGGGGCTCCTGGTGCTGGAAAAGGTACGCAGGCAAAACAGATCGCAGCAAAATATTCGATACCACATATTTCTACCGGGGATATATTCCGTGCAAACATAAAAAACGGAACAGATCTGGGAAAGAAAGCAAAAGAGTATATGGATCAGGGAGCACTTGTTCCGGATGAACTTACATGTGATCTTGTAATGGACAGGATCAAGCAGGATGACTGCAAAAAAGGATTTGTTTTAGATGGTTTTCCAAGAACTATTCCTCAGGCAGAGGCGCTTGATGCAGCATTAAATAAAATAGACCAGACAATGGACTATGCAATTGATGTCGATGTACCGGATGAGAACATTGTAAACCGTATGGGTGGAAGAAGAGCATGTCTTAACTGTGGAGCAACATACCATATTGTATTCAATCCTACAAAGGTAGAAGGCAAATGTGATGCCTGTGGAGCTGATACAGTATTGAGAGATGATGATAAGCCGGAGACCGTTCAGAAACGTCTTGCAGTTTATCATGAGCAGACACAGCCTTTAATTGATTATTACAAGGCGCAGGGAATTCTTAAGTCAGTTGACGGAACAAAACCGATGGATGAAGTATTTTCAGCCATTGTTAGTATTTTAGGTGAATAATAATGTCTGTGACTATTAAATCAGACCGGGAAATAGAGCTTATGAGAGAGGCCGGAAGGATACTTGCGGCGGTACATCAACAGCTTGGAAAAGAAATAAAACCCGGAATGTCTACAAAAGATGTAGATCGTTTGGGAGAAGAAATGATCCGTAGTTACGGATGTGAGCCATCGTTTTTGAATTATTGTGGTTATCCGGCATCTATATGTGTCTCTGTAAATGAGGAAGTTGTACACGGAATACCGAGTGATGATCGTATTTTACAGGATGGTGATATCGTAAGCCTTGATGCAGGTGTTATATATAAGGGATATCATTCTGATGCAGCAAGGACTGTTGGCGTAGGGGAAATAAGCGAAGAAGCTAGACTTCTTATCGAAAGAACAAGGCTTAGTTTTTTTGCTGGCATAAAAAATGCTGTCGCAGGCAAAAGACTTTATGATATATCCGGAGCAATAGAGCAGTTTGCACACCAGTTTGGTTATGGTGTTGTATATGATCTTGTAGGGCATGGAATAGGAACACATCTTCATGAAGACCCGGAAGTGCCTAATTTCAGGCCACAGGGCTTTAAAAAAGGACTGAGGCTCAAACCGGGGATGACACTTGCCGTTGAGCCAATGATAAACGCAGGAACACCTGATGTTTTATGGATGGATGACGAATGGACTGTCATAACAGAAGATATGTCATTATCAGCCCATTATGAGAATACAATTCTTATTACAAATGGAAAACCGGAAATACTCTCATTGACAGAGGAAGAAAAAGAAGCTGGATTTCTGGAATTACTTTAATTCGAATTAACAGGAGGAATTTAAAATGTCAAAAGCAGACGTTATAGAAGTAGAAGGCGTTGTAGTTGAGAAACTTCCAAACGCATTTTTCAAAGTTGAACTTGAAAATGGTCATCAGATACTTGCCACTATCAGTGGTAAATTACGAATGAATTTCATCAGGATTCTCCCTGGTGACAAGGTTACTATAGAGATGTCACCATACGATCTGACAAAGGGCAGAATCATCTGGAGAGATAAATAAATTATTATTTTAAATATACAAAAAAATGTTGACTTCCCTTAAGTGTCCGTGTATAATGCTATCTGGACACTTTTGGAAAAGTACCTGAAAAGGACTTTTATAGAGAAAGGAGGATTTGCTGTGAAGGTAAGATCATCAGTTAAACCTATTTGCGAAAAGTGCAAAGTTATCAAGAGAAAAGGAAGCATCAGAATTATCTGTGAAAATCCAAAGCATAAGCAGAGACAGGGTTAATTACTAGTTATATTTGACCCTGTTGTTTGTGCATTTGAGGATTATCCTTTTTCACATCATTATGTGCGGCTGCAGCGAGATATAATATCATCGCTGTTCATAATAAACAGAGGCATTCTGGTTCGACGTTATAATACCGAGTGACGTGGAACGAAAATGTAAATATGGGAAGAAATCTGTCTGTACACATTTCAGGACGTGCAACCGTAGCTGCAGATTGGAGATCTTTCGGGAAAGGTACATAGTTGCAGTGTATCGCTACTAACAAACAAGTAAAAAATTATGGAGGTGTAAACTCACATGGCTCGTATTGCAGGTGTAGATTTACCAAGAGAAAAACGTGTAGAAATCGGTTTAACTTACATCTACGGAATCGGTAGAGTAAGTGCTAATCGTATCCTTGAAGCAGCTGGTGTTGACCCAAGTACTCGTGTAAGAGATCTTACAGACGAGGAAGTTAAGAAAATCAGCTCTGTTATCGATGAGACAATGACAGTTGAAGGTGATTTAAGAAGAGAAATCGCTTTAAATATTAAGAGACTTCAGGAAATTGGATGCTATCGTGGTATCCGTCATAGAAAAGGACTTCCTGTTCGTGGTCAGAAGACAAAGACAAATGCAAGAACAAGAAAAGGTCCTAAGAGAACTGTTGCAAATAAGAAAAAATAATATTTAATTTGAGAAAGTAGGTTAGTTTAAATATGGCTAAGAATGTTGCAAAGAAAACAACTAAAAAGCGTGTAAAGAAAAACGTTGAACGCGGACAGGCACATATTCAGGCATCTTTCAATAACACAATCGTTACTTTAACAGATGCTGAAGGAAATGCTTTATCATGGGCAAGTGCTGGTGGTCTTGGATTTAGAGGTTCAAAGAAATCTACTCCATATGCTGCACAGATGGCAGCAGAAACTGCTACAAAAGCAGCTTTAATCCACGGATTAAAGACAGTTGACGTATTTGTTAAAGGACCAGGCTCAGGAAGAGAAGCAGCTATCCGTGCACTTTCAGCTTGTGGTCTTGAGGTTACTTCAATTAAGGATGTTACTCCAGTACCTCATAATGGATGTCGTCCACCAAAACGTAGAAGAGTCTAATTAGGAGGTATAGATTAAAATGGCAGTTAATAAAGTACCTGTACTTAAAAGATGCAGATCTCTTGGTTTAGAGCCAAGTTATTTAGGATATGATAAGAAGTCTAGAAGAAACTTAACAAGAGCAAACAGAAAGGTTTCTGAGTACGGACTTCAGTTAAGAGAAAAACAGAAAGCTAAATTCATTTATGGTGTATTAGAGAAACCTTTCCGTAACTACTATGCCAGAGCAGATAAAATGAAAGGCTTAACTGGACCAAACTTAATGACAATTCTTGAGTCAAGACTTGACAACGTAGTTTTCCGTCTTGGTTTCGCAAGAACAAGAAAAGAAGCAAGACAGGTTGTAGACCACAAGTTTGTTACAGTAAACGGAAAAGTAGTTAACATCCCTTCATACTTAGTAAAAGCTGGTGATGTTATTGAAATTAAAGAGAGCAAAAAGAATATTCAGAGAATGAAAGACATCGTTGAAGTTGCTGGTGGAAGAATCGTTCCTGAGTGGTTAGATGTAGACGCAGATAAATTACAGGGAACTGTAAAAGAGTTACCTACACGTGAGCAGATCGATGTTCCTGTAGATGAGATGCTCATCGTCGAGTTATATTCTAAGTAAAATTTTAGGTTGATTTGCCGGGGATTTCTTTCCCGGCTTATCCACTCTTTGATAACATATAACAACGATACCCGAGAAGGAGGGAAATTGTAGTGTTCGATTTTGAGAAACCAAAAATTGAAATCGCAGAAATTTCAGAAGACAAGACATATGGCAGATTTGTTGTAGAGCCATTAGAGAGAGGTTATGGTACAACACTTGGTAACTCTTTAAGAAGAATCATGCTTTCTTCATTGCCAGGAGCTGCAGTCAGCCAGGTTAAGATTGATAGCGTATTACATGAGTTCAGCTCTATTCCTGGAGTAAAAGAAGATGTTGCTGAGATTATCATGAATATCAAAAATCTTGCAATCCGCAATAACAGTACTACAAATGAACCAAAAGTTGCTTATATCGAATTCGAAGGTGAAGGCGTTGTTACAGCAGCTGATATTCAGGTTGACTCTGATATCGAAATCATGAACCCTGAGTTGGAGATTGCACACTTAAATGGTGGAGCAGATTCTAAATTATACATGGAGCTTACAATTACTAATGGTAGAGGTTATGTAGGTGCTGACAAGAATAAGACAGAGGATACACCTATCGGAGTGCTTGCTGTTGATTCTATTTATACACCTGTAGAGCGTGTAAACCTTACTGTTGAGAATACTCGTGTAGGTCAGGTTACTGACTATGATAAATTAACATTAGATGTATATACTAATGGTACATTAGAGCCAGATGAGGCAGTCAGCCTTGCTGCTAAAGTTTTAAGCGAGCATTTAAATCTTTTCATCGATCTTTCAGAAGCAGCACAGCAGGTTGATGTAATGATAGAGAAAGAGAACGATGCGCAGGAGAAAGTCCTTGAGATGAACATTGACGAACTTGAGTTATCCGTCCGTTCATACAATTGCTTAAAACGTGCTGGAATCAATACTGTAGCTGAACTTATCAACAGAACTCCAGAGGATATGATGAAAGTCCGTAACCTTGGACGTAAGTCTTTAGAAGAGGTTTTAGCTAAGTTAAAAGAATTAGGTTTACAGTTAAATCAGGGAGAAGAATAAAATATATTTTTCAAAGTGATTTATGTAAAAGATAAATCAGTAACTGTGTAAACAGTTATGATACTCATATGGGCAGAATCAATAAGACCAAAGAGCGTGATTATGTCTGGCTGGCAAAAAGCCAGTATACATGAGTGGCAACTGATACAATAATAGCAGGGTGTTTTGAAATGTACCCCACTATTATAATCTATCAAAACAAGATACGATGTCTGGCAGTAAGACCGAAGAGCGTGACCGGATGTCCCACAAATGGAGGAAATTAAAATGGCAAAATATCGTAAGTTAAGCAGAACATCAAGCCAGAGAAAGGCTTTACTCAGAGGTCAGGTTACACAGCTTCTTGTTAACGGAAAGATCGTTACTACAGAGGCTAAGGCTAAAGAGGTTCGTAAGATCGCTGAGGGTCTTATCGCATTAGCAGTAAAAGAGAAAGACAACTTCGAAGAGGTTACTGTAACAGCTAAGGTTGCCCGCAAGGACAAAGATGGCAAGAGAGTTAAAGAAGTTGTTGATGGAAAGAAAGTTACTGTATACGATGAAGTAGAAAAGACAATCAAGAAGGATTCTGCTTCACGTCTTCATGCAAGAAGACAGATGCTTAAAGTTCTTTACACAGCTAAAGAGTCTGACGGCACAAAGAAGGGTACAAAGACTATCGATGTAACAAATAAGTTATTTGATGAGATCGCACCTAAATATGCTACACGTAACGGTGGTTATACAAGAATCGTTAAGATTGGTCAGCGTAAAGGTGACGGAGCTCTTGAAGTACTCCTTGAGTTAGTTTAATTATTGATCGGTATAAATTTTAAACTACACAAAAATCCATGAAATATCTTTTGATATTTCATGGATTTTTTTATTTCAGACGTAACTGGATCAAAGAAAAAACTCCGCCGTTGTGGCGGAGCTTTTATTACAATGCAATTTATTGGTTTTTTGCAGCCTTCTGTTCATCATTGTATTTTTTTACACATTTTTTTATCCTATCATATGGTGAGAGAAGATCACTGATAGAACAATCATGGTTTAATGTATCAATCAGATATGCAATATATTTGCTCATATCACAGCTGATGTAATATTCTTTTGAAAGAAGCTCTGGAGACTGGTAAATAAGGTTTGTTGTAACAACACGATAAATAAGTCCTTCTTCATAAGCTTTATCAAATGAATCAAATCCGTTAGTGAATAATCCGAATGTTGAAACGACAAAGATCCTGTTTGCGTTTCTTTTTTTCAGCTCTTTAGCAGTATCGATCATGCTTTCACCTGATGAAATCATATCATCAATGATAAGAACATCTTTTCCGTCTACATTTGAGCCGAGGAACTCGTGTGCCACGATAGGGTTGCGTCCATCTACGATACGGCTGTAATCACGTCTCTTGTAAAACATACCCATGTCAACGCCGAGTACGTTAGCAAGGTAAATAGCACGATTTGTTGCGCCCTCATCAGGTGAGATGATCATAAGGTGGTCTGCATCTATGGTAATGTCTTTAACGTTCTTTAAAATACCTTTGATGAACTGGTAAGAAGGCATAACATTCTCAAATCCATTGAGAGGGATTGCGTTTACAACACGAGGATCATGAGCATCGAATGTAATAATATTATCTACACCCATATTTGTAAGTTCCTGAAGTGCAAGTGGGCAGTCAAGAGACTCACGTCCTGTTCGTCTATGCTGACGGCTTTCATATAAGAATGGAAGGATTACTGTTATTCTACGGGCTTTTCCACCGACAGCAGCGATTACACGCTTAAGATCTGCGTAATGATCATCAGGTGACATGTGGTTTGTCTGGCCGCATACAGAATATGTGAGGCTATAGTTTGTGACATCGACCATAATATAAAGATCATATCCACGCACGGACTGGTTGATAACACATTTTGCTTCTCCGGAACCGAATCTAGGTGTTGAAGGGCGGATGATGTAGCTATTTTTGTAATAATCCTTGAAAGCTATCTCGTTAGCATGCTCATGCTCGCGATGCTCTCTCCATCCCTGTAAATAGCTGTCCACTTTTTCAGCGAGACCTATACAGCTTTCTGTAGCGACAAGTCCAAGTGTACCTGTAGGCATAGTTTCCAAAATTCTCTCATCGTTTGGCATTATTGTTCCTCCATAAATTGTCAATGTAAATAAAATGTTTTTATAATAAAAAGCAATTACCGCATGGTATGCTTCTTAATTCGAATATCATCACCAAATAGTTTAATGATAGTGTAGCTGTCAGAAATACGTGACAGAGTACGCTCTGAATAAATATCTGCTACCTGGGCCAGATTCAGATTAGTGGAAATAATCGTTGATCTGTGGCGCAGGATCCTCTCATTTACACATAAAAACAGCTGCGAAGTGGTAAATGAATTTGAAAGTTCTGTACCGAGATCATCTATTATAAGAAGATCACAGTCAAAAATGTTTTGGTGTGCTGCGATCGCATCAGAATCTTTTTCAAACACACCTTTGCTTAATATATCAAATAATTGAAAGGCTGTAAAGTATATTACGGAATGACCTGAATCTAATAAATCTTTTGCAACACAATTGGATAAAAAAGTCTTTCCGACACCGGTATTGCCATATAAAAATAGATTTTTAGGTTTATTTTCGAAGTCATCAATGAAGCGGTGACATTCATAAACAGCATTTTTCATCGTTTTAAGGGATGAAAGACCTGTTGCCGGATTTATATCGGAATCGGAATAATAATCATATTTAAATGTTGAAAAATTTTCACGTTCCAGAATTTCTCTAATATTTGACTGGGAATAAACGGTATCAATTATAGCTTGTTTGAAACAATGGCACTTCTGACCATTTATATAGCCTGTATCCCGGCAGTCAGGGCAGGTGTACACCGGCTCAAAATAGTCAATAGGATAGTGGGTGGCTTCAAGAAGAGCAGCTCTCTCCTCTTTGTAATCTGCAATAACAGCCTTTAAATCTGCAAGGGCGAGTGTATCTCCATCTATGAGCTTTGCAGCCTGTTTTACGGAAACAGAGGCTATGGAGTCATCTATTTCTTTTAGGCGCGGAACTGCTTTGTAGGCAGCCTGGATACGTTTTTCATGTATAAATTTGTTCTGCAGCTGACGCTTATCGTAAGCACGCATGATCTCATCATATTGAGTATTGGAAAGTGCCATAAATTCCTCCGTTTTACTGGTATGTACTCTCGGAATCTTCTTTAAACGAATAATTCTGGCTATATTTCCGATATACTGCTTCCATTTTCTCGTCGTACACACCGTGTACGCACTGCGAAAATGTCATTGTATATCAAAAATCTATCTCAGAATTCTTCATTTAGAAGATTCCGAGAGTACATTGGTTATGAATTGAGAAGTAATTTCTCAAGCTGGTCATAATCCTGAGTACGCTGGTCAAAATTATTAAACTTATTGTGTTTAGATTTGCTGACATTTTCAGCTGTCCTGCTGGCAGCCTGTTTATTCTTTGAAAATGACTGGTCAAGCCGGGAAACATCATTCATATTGTGGACGTTATTCCGGTACCAGTTAGTTAATATTGTGTCTGTGTATTCAAAGCTGGGCTGGTGTGTAGCGGTTATAGTCCGCTTGCACGCTTCATTTATAAGCTCTATTGTAAAATTATATTCATTGCTCCATTTGCTTATAAAATCCATTTCAGATTGTATAAGATTACGTCCAGTGATACCGAGTGCTTTCATCACTGCATAATAAGCTTTAGAATGTGCAGCTGAATCATTTTTGGCCTGTTCGACCGTTGATATTCCTGAATCCGCCCATCCAAGTGCAACCTTATCCATGTATCGCAGGCTTGAATGTCCTTTTGAAATACAATATTCAACAAGATATGTAACGAGCTCAGGCGAAAATTTGAGCTTATCAAGCCAGTAAAGAATAATGTTGGTATCAGAAGAGGACATCGGGTGTTTTAAGTATGTTTCTATAATAAAAAATAATTCTGAAATATCAGGATCACTTCTGAAATGCTTTATCTCATCAAGAGAATATTCCCTGCGTGCCTGCTTTTGAGGAGCAGGTTTTTTTGCATATGATGCAATAATGTTTTTATTTGAACCGGCTACCTCAGTTGAAGCAGCATCGGTCCTACTTATCTCAGTTGAAGCAGCATCAGCCCTGCTTATCTCAACAGGAAGAAGTGTAAGTCCTGTTACATTTCCCTGTGCATCTGTGTCTATACGGAGTAAGCCTTCTTTTGTCCAATAGTTAAATGCGCGCATCACATCCTTTTCGGTCTGTTCAAAGTGATCTGCTATGGAAGAAACAGATATTGTGTGATCAGAAGAAGAAAGTGTGCGAAGCAGATATAAGTATATTTTAACGAATTCTCCGTTTGCCAAGGGCATGTATCTATCTATAAAAATATTGGGCACAACAGTGTCAGGAGACACGATATTACTGTATAAATTAATAGTTGCCATGTTTTTATTACCTCATTTGAATTTAACCTGTGTGAAATTATAGCACAATAATTCAATGGTGTGAAGAATAAATAAATCCACCATAATTCACAGGAGTGGGTATATATCCACTGTGTAAAATTGTGGATAAAGTGGATAAAAATGAGGATAACCTAAAAATCAATATTGTAGTTGGTAATAAAAAGTGGATAAATTCATAAAAATTCCACATGTAAAAATGTAGTTTTAAACATTTTACATGTGGATAAAGTGGATAAGTTATTTCTTTAAAAGCGATTCGCCTATTTCTACAACATTTCCGGCTCCCATAGTTATCAACAGATCACCGTTTACACAATTTTCTGATAAAAATTTTTCTATTTCATCAAATGAAGGAAAATAGTGCGCATTCTTCCCTTTTTCAAGCAATAATGATAAAATATCTTTTGAAGATATGCCATACGTATTTTTTTCGCGTGCAGCATATATATCAGCAAGCACGATCATATCTGCCATAGAAAGAACATCAGCAAAATCATTTAAAAATGCTTTTGTGCGGGAATAAGTATGTGGCTGGAATACGAGCACAAGTCTTTTGTGTGGATAATTGAGTGCTGCATTTAAGGTTGCACGGATTTCGGTTGGATGGTGTGCATAATCATCTATGATCGTGATCCCATTAACAGTTCCTTTGTACTGGAAACGCCTGTCAGCACCACCGAATTTTGAAAGTCCGCTTATTATTGCGTCCGGCGAAATTCCAAGATCGATCGCAAGAGCGATGGCGGAAAGACTGTTGCTTATATTGTGGGCTCCGGGAACATTTAAAGTTACATCAAAAAGCTTTTGTCCGTGGTGCATGGCACTAAAAGATGCACAGGCTTTTTCATTATAAGTAATATTTTCAGGATAGAAATCATATTTTGAATCAAAGCCATATGTGACAACCTGTTGAGGAAGATCTTTGACGATCTCTTCATAGTTGTCAATTTCACCATTGATTATAGTTGCACCGGATGCAAGTGTGTTTGCAGCAAACTTATGGAAGGAATGGCGGATATCATCAAGATCTTTAAAGAAATCCAGATGTTCTGCTTCTATATTTAATATGATACTATATTTCGGCCTGAAATTTAAAAAGCTGTTTGTGTATTCACATGCTTCTGATACAAAATATTCAGATGAACCGACTCTTAGGTTGCCATGGATAGCAGAAAGAATTCCGCCGACAGTTATAGTAGGATCAGTTTCAGCTTCAAGGAGAATCTGGCTGATCATGGATGTTGTTGTTGTTTTTCCGTGGGTTCCGGCTACAGCAATGGACTGTTTATAGTTATCCATAATCTGTCCTAGAAGTTCAGCGCGTGTTAACATAGGAAGACCTGCAGCTTTTGCTGCGGCAAATTCAGGATTATCTTCACGGATAGCAGCTGTGTACACTACAAGGTCGATTCCTGGAATTATATTTTCGGCACATTGACCATAAAAAATGCGCATACCTTTAGCTTCGAGGGATTTTGTAAGATCGGATTCTTTTGAATCTGAGCCGGATATAGTAAAGCCTTCTTCGTGAAGTATTTCAGCCAGACCGCTCATGCTGATTCCGCCTATACCTATAAAATGGATATGGATTGGTTTTTGAAAGTTTATTTTATACATTAATTTATACCTGCCTGATTTTAATTTATTCCGTTTAATTATACAACGAAAGTAAGTATTTGGAAAGAGCAACTAACAATGCTTTTTAGGTAACAATCCGTTACAGTTCACACCTGACAGTGTGGCCAGCAACGATAACCTCCATCACAAATTAGGCAAAATGACGAAAAAATAAGAAAATTAAAAACATAATTGTGAAAAATGTTGTTTGGCAAGTGCTAGTGTGGTATAATCTGTTTAACATAATTTATGCCGCAATAGTTAATAAAACGTATCTGCAGATGCGTAAAACAGTTACAAAAATTAGGACAGACGAGGAGTGATAACGTGATTAAAAAAGAAATGATAGCCATGCTTTTAGCTGGTGGTCAAGGCAGCAGACTTGGAGTTCTGACGGCAAATTTAGCTAAACCGGCAGTTTCATTTGGCGGAAAATACCGTATAATAGATTTCCCGCTGAGCAACTGCATTAATTCAGGGATTGATACAGTCGGTGTGTTGACGCAGTACCAGCCTCTCAGGCTTAATACACATATAGGGATAGGTATTCCGTGGGATCTTGACAGAAATAATGGCGGAGTTACGATCCTGCCGCCTTATGAGAAGAGTGAGAACAGTCAATGGTACACAGGAACTGCAAATGCCATATATCAGAATTTAAAATATATGGAAAGCTATAATCCGGATTATGTACTCATACTTTCTGGAGATCACATTTATAAGATGGATTATGAGGTTATGCTGGATTTCCATAAGGAGAACAATGCGGATGTTACGATCGCAACAATGCCGGTTTCAATGGAAGAGGCAAGCCGTTTTGGAATAGTGATCGCTGATGACGATGGAAAGATTAACGATTTTGAAGAAAAGCCGGAAAAGCCAAGGAGCAATCTTGCATCAATGGGAATATACATTTTTTCATGGCCGGTTTTACGAGATGCGCTTATTTCACTTAAGGATCAGCAGAGCTGTGATTTTGGCAAACATATTATTCCATATTGCTTTAAAAACAACAGGCAGATATATGCTTATGAGTTTAACGGATACTGGAAAGACGTAGGAACTCTTGGTTCTTATTGGGAAGCCAATATGGAACTCATTGATCTCATACCAGAGTTTAATCTTTACGAGGAATACTGGAAAATATACACAAAAAATGACGTGATAGTTCCTCAGTATATAGCTGACGAAGGGCATGTCGAAAGATGTATCATGGGAGAGGGCACAGAATGCTTCGGACATGTACAGAATTGTGTTATTGGCGCTAATGTACAGATCGGCAGGGGAGCTGTCATACGGGATTCGATCATAATGAGAGACACAGTTATAGGCGATAATGTCACAATTGATAAGTCTATAATTGCAGAAAATTGTAAGATAGGCAGCAATGTAGAGCTTGGATTTGGCGATGAAAAACCAAATGTATTGAACGAGAACATATATGGTTTCGGACTTGTTACAATAGGAGAAGATTCTGTTATACCGGATGGGGTAAAGATCGGAAAAAATACAGCAATATCAGGAGAAACATATATAGAGGATTATCAGGATGGCATATTGCCGGGTGGAGAAGTTATTATTAAGGCAGGTGACGGAAAATGAAGGCATTAGGAATTATACTGGCTGGTGGAAATAATAATCGTATGAAAGGCCTTACACATGAAAGGGCTGCATCGGCAATGCCGGTAGCCGGAAGCTTCAAGGGTATTGATTTTGCCTTGAGCAGCATGACAAATTCCCACATTCAGACGGTTGCTGTACTTACACAATATAATGCCCGTTCGCTTAATGAACATCTAAGCTCATCCAAATGGTGGAATTTTGGCAGAAAGCAGGGAGGATTATATTTGTTTACCCCTACCATCACTGCAGAAAACAGCGATTGGTACAGAGGAACAGCTGATGCAATGTACCAGAATATTGAATTTTTAAAACGCAGGCATGAGCCATATGTGATCATAAGCAGTGGAGACTGTGTATACAAACTTGATTTTAACAAAGTCCTTGAGTTCCATATTGAGAAAAAAGCAGACATTATAGTTGTGTGCAAGGATATGCGTGCAGATGTCGATGTAAGCCGTTTTGGAGTAGTAAGGATGGGCGAAGACGGCAGACTTACTGAATTTGAGGAAAAGCCTATCATGGCACAGTCGAACACGATATCGACAGGTATCTATATCATAAGAAGACGCCAGCTTATTGAGATATTGGAGAATGCCGCAGAAGAAGGAAGATATGATTTTGTAAATGATGTGCTTGTCAGATACAAAAATATCAAGAAGATATATGGATATAAGATCAATTCATACTGGAGCAACATTGCGGATGTGGATGCATATTTTTCGACAAATATGGATTTCCTAAGACCGGATGTAAGAAGCTTTTTCTTCAAAGAAGAACCGACCATATGCTCAAAGGTTGAAGATTTTCCGCCTGCCAAATATAATCCGGGGGCAGATGTGAATAACAGCCTTATATCCAGTGGATGCATTATAAATGGAAAAGTAAAGAATTCCATATTATTCGGGCAGGTATTTATTGGGAAAAATTGTGAGATCATTAATTCCATAATATTGGATGACGTATATATAGGAGACAATACAAGGGTAGAAAACTGTATAGTAGACAGCAATACAACACTTAATCCTAATACATATTATTGTGGAAAAGATGAAATAAAAGTTGTGTCTGAGGATAATGACAGATACGTAATCTAACAAAAAACAGACGAGGGGGACAAAAAATGCAGATTACAGACATCAGAATTCGTAAAGTAGATAAAGAAGGAAAAATGAAAGCTGTAGTATCAATCACGATTGATGACGAATTCGTAGTTCACGACATCAAAATTATCGAAGGAGAGAAGGGTCTTTTTATTGCGATGCCAAGCCGCAAAGCAAATGATGGGGAGTATAGAGACATAGCACATCCAATCAATTCAGGTACGCGTGAAAATATCCAGAAATTGATATTGGATAAATATAAAGCAGAGATTGAAACTGCTTAGGTATATGAACTATAATAGGGACAGATGCGAAAGCATCTGTCCTTTTAAGTTATAAACAATTAGCTATACTATTCGTCATAATGTGTGGCCATGGGAGGTACTGATATGATCATAAACAGAGATAATATAAAAAACACATTTGCAGAATATACTGATAAATACAACTCAGAAGATCCGAAGATAAAACTTAAAATAGACCATACTTATCGCGTGGCAGATTTATGTGAGAAAATAGCACAGTCGATTGACACTGACACAAATAAATGTGACATAGCATGGCTTATAGGAATGCTTCATGATGTAGGAAGGTTTGAACAGATAAAAAGGTATGGGACGTTTAATGATTCAGAGTCTGTAGATCATGCGAATTTTGGAGCTGATCTTCTTTTTAAAGACAATCTGATAGAAGATTATGTGCCGGATTTTTATAGTGACAAATATGCAAAAATCGTAGAAACCGCGATAAGAAGCCACAGCTGCTTCAGGCTTGATGAATCGCTTGATGAGGAAACCCTTATGTTTTGCAATATAATAAGGGATGCGGATAAAATAGATATATTTAAGGTAAACATAGACACTCCGGTTGAGGAAATATATAATGTTACAACAAAAGATCTTAAGAATTCAGAAATAACACCTGAAGTTATGCAGGCATTTGATGAGCGGCATGCGGTACTCCGTTCACTAAAAAAGACGGCGGTTGATAATGTTGCCGGACACATTGCACTTGCGTTTGAACTCGTATATCCAATCAGCTTAAAGATTACTAAAGAGCAGGGATATCTTGATGAAATGATGGATTTTAAGTCAGACAACATGCATACAAATGATCAGTTTAAACAGATAAGAAGAAAGATAGATGAATATGTACAAAATAAGAATAGATAATTTTGATCTGGAACAGGTCGCAAAAAGTGGTCAATGCTTCAGATGGATAAAAAATGGCGAAAATACATATAATATAGCGGCTTTTGGCAGAGAAGTAGATATAACCCAGAACGGAAATGAATTTACACTCAGCTGTGATGAGGATGAATGGAACAATATATGGAAGGACTATCTGGATATAGACACAGATTATGGAAAGATAGCAAAGCTGATAGAAGAAGGGGATGATGAACATCTAAAGGAGGCATACCGGCTTGGCTTTGGAGTCAGGATATTAAAACAGGATCTGTGGGAGATCATAGTAACCTTTATGATCTCACAAAATAACAATATAAAACGGATAACAAACAGTGTTGAGCTTCTATGCAGCAGGTGCGGAAGAACTTTACAGGGCAGTATGGCAAGATATGATTTTCCAAAACCGGACGAAGCAGGGGATGAAATATTCGAAGACCGGAGTATGGGATTTGGATACAGAGCAGCATATTTAAGGGAGTTGTTTGAATTTGCCCGCATGACACCGGACTGGCTTGATAATCTGAAAAAAATGAGCTATGATGAGGCAATGGCAGAACTGCTGAAGAGAAAAGGAATAGGTAAAAAGGTGGCGGACTGTATATGTCTTTTCGGACTTCATCATGTTGATGCTTTTCCGATAGATACACATGTAAAGCAGCTTCTGAACGAATATTACAAAGATGGTTTTGACTTTGAAAGATACAAAGGTGTTGCAGGAATCATCCAGCAGTATTTATTTTATTATGAACTTATCAAGGAGAAAAAATAATGTTTGTTATAGTAGGACTTGGAAATCCTGACAAAAAATATGAGCATACAAGACATAATATAGGATTTGATGTGGTAGATGCGCTTGCAGCGAAATACAATATAGATATAAAGGATAAAAAGCATAAGGCACTCTGTGGAACCGGTGTGATCGAGGGTATGAAGGTACTTCTTGTAAAACCACAGACATATATGAACTTAAGCGGAGAATCGGTAGCTGATGTTGTCAATTTTTATAAGATAGACCCGGAAGAAGATATGATAGTGATCTTTGATGATATTTCTCTTGAACCGGGAAGGATAAGAATACGCAAAAAAGGAAGCGCCGGTGGACATAACGGAATAAAAAATATAATAGCAATGACAGGAACAAGCGGCTTTAAGCGCATAAAAGTCGGTGTTGGAGAAAAACCGCAGGGCTGGGATCTGGCGGATCATGTACTTGGAAGATTCAGTGATGAAGACAGACAAAATGTAGAAGAAGCGATAAAAAACGCAATGGATGCAGCAGTACTCATTATGCAGGATGAGACTGACCGGGCAATGAATTTGTATAATTAACCCAGATTCCATATATAGGAGTGATGTTATGAAAGCATTTACAAAACCTCTTTTTGACCTTGCCGGTTTTGATGAGATGACAAAAACCGCAGAAAATAATAAGGGACTTATATCCGTAACAGGATGCATAGATGCCCAGAAGCCGCAAATGATATATGCATTTGGCGGCGATAAAAAAAACAAATTAATAGTAACTTTTCATGAACAAAAGGCCAAGGAACTGTACGAGGAGTACAGTTTTTTTGACCGGGAGGTAGTGTATTATCCGGCAAAGGATATGTTGTTTTACCAATCAGACATAAGAGGAAACCTGCTTACGGCAGAGCGGATCAAGGCACTTAAAGCGATTAGGGAAAATGAACATGTGACGCTTGTTACAACCTTCGATGCCCTTATGAATACGATGGCACCACTTGAAAGCATGTGGGACAGTGTATTAAGCCTGGAAAGTGGCCAGACGGCTGATATGGAGGAACTTACTGCAGCTCTTGTAAGAATGGGCTACGAAAAAGAATATCAGGTAGAAACAATAGGACAGTTTTCTGTAAGAGGAGGTATTCTGGATATTTTTCCGCTTACGGAAGAAAATCCTATAAGAATAGAATTCTGGGGAGACGAGATAGATACGATCCGGTATTTTGACTGCGAAAGCCAGAAGTCAATAGAGTCTGTGGATGAAATATCCATATACCCGGCAAGTGAGATCGTTCTTACCGATGAAAAGAAGAGTGAAGGAATACAAAAAATGTTGGATGAGGCTGAAAGAGTCTCAGAAAAATTGCGCAAGGACATGAAAACTGAGGAAGCATACAGGGTAAGCTCAACGGCGAAGGAACTCGCAGAAGAGTGGGGAGAATTGTCAATGTATGCTGGAATGGATGCATTTTTATCATATTTTTTTGATGAAAAAGTAGGATTGCTGGATTATTTCGATAAAGATAATACCCTTATTTTTTTTGATGAGCTTACGAGATGCTTTGAGCAGGGAAAACTTACAGAGACAGAAGTTTCTGAAAGCATGAAACACAGGCTGGCATCAGGATATGTTCTTCCGGGACAGATGGATGAGCTTTTTTTGCATAAGCAGATTGCAGCAAAGCTTGATAAATTTTCCTGTATTTCATTGGCTGCACTTGATACAAAATCAAACGGGATAAAGCTCAATGGACAGTATGCGATACATTGTCAGAGCGTAAGTGCATATAATAACAGCTTTGAGCTTCTCATAAAAGATTTAAAAAGATACAGGAAAAACGGATACAGGGTGATTTTGTTATCTGGTTCAAAAACCAGGGCAGAAAGACTGGCACAGGATATAACAGATGAAGGTCTGCCGTGCTTTTTTACAGAGGATTATGACCATGAATTGTGCGAAGGACAGATAATGGTGTGCTTCGGAAAAGTAAGGCGTGGCTTTGAGTATCCGATATTAAAATTTGCCGTTATAACAGAGTCAGATATATTTGGCGCTGAAAAGAAAAGAAAGAAAAAGAAACACAGAACATATGAGGGGGAAAAGATACAAAGCTTTACCGACCTTGCTGTTGGGGATTATGTCGTACACGAAAATCATGGACTTGGAATATATAAAGGCATTGAAAAGATAGAGGTTGACAGAAAAGTCAAAGACTATATAAAAATAGAATACCAGGGTGGAAGCAACCTTTATATACTGGCAACCCAGCTTGACCAGATACAGAAATATGCAGGCAGGGATGCAAGAAAACCAAAGCTTAACAAACTTGGCGGCCAGGAATGGACTAAAACAAAAAATCGTGTGCGGGGAGCTGTAAAAGAAATTGCAGCAGATCTTGTAAAGCTGTATGCACAACGTGAGGAGCAAAACGGATATGCATACGGACCGGATACGATATGGCAGAGAGAATTTGAAGAATTATTTCCGTTTGAAGAAACAGAAGATCAGATAATGGCAATCGATGCCACAAAGCAGGACATGCAAAGCCACAAGATAATGGATCGGCTCATATGTGGTGATGTAGGATATGGAAAGACAGAGATTGCGATAAGGGCAGCTTTTAAAGCTGTTCAGGAAGGCAAACAGGTTGCATATCTTGCACCGACAACAATACTTGCGCAGCAGATTTATAACACATTTTCGCAGAGGATGAAAGATTTTCCTGTAAATGTCGACCTTATGTGCAGATTCAGGACTGCAGCAGAACAGAAAAAGACAATAGAAAATTTAAAAAAAGGACAGGTAGATATAGTTGTCGGAACACACAGGATACTGTCAAAAGATGTCGTGTTTAAGGATCTGGGGCTTCTGGTAATAGATGAGGAGCAGCGTTTTGGTGTTGCCCACAAAGAGAAGATAAAACAGCTTAAGGTAAATGTGGATGTGCTTACACTGACTGCTACACCGATCCCGCGTACTCTCCATATGAGCCTTATTGGAATAAGGGATATGAGTGTTCTTGAGGAACCACCTATGGACAGGGTCCCGATACAGACTTATGTTATGGAATATAATGAGGAGCTTGTCAGGGAAGCGATAAACAGGGAGCTTGCGAGAAAAGGACAGGTTTACTATGTATATAATAAGGTAAGGGATATAGATGAGGTTACGGCAAAAATCCAGGAGCTTGTGCCGGAGGCAAATGTTGCGTTTGCACATGGACAGATGAAAGAGACAGAGCTTGAAAAGATCATGTATCGTTTCATAAATGGAGAGATAGATGTTTTAGTATCGACTACGATAATAGAAACAGGGCTTGATATTTCAAATGTCAATACAATGATAATACATGATGCTGATAATATGGGATTGTCACAGCTGTATCAGTTAAGAGGACGTGTTGGACGTTCGAACCGGACAGCATACGCTTTTCTTATGTACAGGCGGAATAAAATGCTTAAGGAAATTGCAGAAAAAAGGCTTGCAGCAATAAAGGAATATTCTGATCTGGGAAGCGGCTTTAAGATCGCTATGAGGGATCTTGAGATAAGAGGAGCCGGAAATCTGCTTGGAGCACAGCAGAGCGGTCATATGGAGGCTGTTGGATATGATCTTTACTGCAAGATGTTAAGTGAAGCGGTAAAAGAGGCAAAAGGCATTGAAAGTGTGGAGGATAAGTTTGAGACAGCGATCGATGTGTCGACAGATGCATATATACCGCCGTCATATATTTCAAACGAATTCCAAAAGCTTGACATTTACAAGCGGATTGCAGGCGTTGAAACAGAAGAAGACGGAGATGAGATGTTAGAGGAGCTTATAGACAGATTCGGGGAACCGCCGAAATCTGTCATAAGTCTGCTTAATGTGGCAAGACTTAAAGCAGCCGCACACAGTGTATATATAAAAGAAATAAAACAAAATGGACAGATTTTAAAAATCACAATGTTTGAACGGGCAAAGATAGATCCTTCAGGGATACCTGATCTGATCGCAGAGTACAGGTCATCACTTAAATTTATGACTGATCAGGAAAATCCGTATTTTATGCTTGATATGGCAAACGGAGTAAAGAAAAAACAGCAGGATGTCCTTATGGTTGTAGAAGAATTGACAGAAAACATTCGTAAATTTCTTATGTAAAGTGAACAAAATTACAGAAAATTTTTATATAATGATAAAACTCTTGCGGTGAAGTCGTAAAAGCACTATAATATACAAGCGATGCTATGCCAAAAATAGTATCAAAACAATGGATTTCCTTATAGGAGGATATATGAAAGCAAAGAAAATTGCAGCACTTTTGTTAGCTGCTTCACTTGCAGCCACAACATTTACGGGCTGCGCAATAAATAAAAACGCAACAGTGGCAACATTAAATGACGAAGATATTTCACTTGGACTTGTAAATTTTATGATCAGATATGTCCAGGCTTCCAGTGATGACATGTATATTCAGTACATGGGTGAGGGATACTGGAATCAGAGCTATGGTGGAAATGGTACTGTACTTGACACATGGAAAGATAACGCTATCGAGCAGGTTCATGAGTTATACACACTTAAAGATCATATGTCAGATTATAATGTAGAGATATCTGATGATGAGCAAAAGAAGATAGATGATGCCGCAAAGCAGTTTATGGATGACAATTCAGACGAAGCTATAGACGAGATGGGTGCGACAGAGGATATTGTTAAGGAATATCTTAAACTTAGACTTATAAAGAGCAAGATGTATGCGGCAATCGTTGCAAATGCTGATTCGACAGTAACTGACGAGGAAGCAAATATGGCTGCATACACAATGATACAGATCGATTATGCCGGTCATTACGATTCAAGCTACCAGTATCAGGCATATAGTGATGAAGAAAAAGCGCAGTTTAAGCAGCAGGCTGATCTTTTAGCACAGACAATTTCAAATGGAGCATCAATGGAGGATGCCGCACAGGCAGTCGGACTTACTACAACAACAGGAACATATGCGACATATGTAGACCCATCTACAGCATCTGATGACAGTGAGGATTCTACAGAAAGTACTGAATCAGAGAATACAGAGAGCAGCAGTCCAAAGAAAGAGGACAGTGTATACACGACAAACTCGATCGATAGTGCAGTGGTAGATGCCCTTAATTCGCTTGAAGAGGGACAGACATCTGATATGATCACAACAGACAGCTCATACTATTTTGTACGTCTCGACAGCAAGACAGACAGCGATGCGACAGAATCAAACAGAAAAACTGTTAAAGGAAATAAAGATGATAAGTATTACAATGGTATAATTTCTGACTGGCAGGACGATGAAAAATGGCAAGTAAAAGAAAAACAGCTGAACAAAATAGATATTCATAATTACTTTACAACAAAAACAGAGTCTACAGAAACAGAATCATCACAGACAGAATCTACTGTATCGGATGATACAGAGTTTGTACCTGTAACAGAGACAACAGAGGCAGTGCAGGCAACAGAAACGACAGAGAGTGAACAGTAATGAAAGACAATATAGTACTTATCGGGATGCCCGGGGTTGGAAAAAGCACGGTAGGAGTTATCCTTGCAAAGATGATCGGTTATCAGTTTACAGATGCGGATCTTCTTATTCAGAAGCAGGAGGGAAAATTGCTTCATGAGATCATTGCTGAAAAAGGAACGGATGGTTTCATAGAAATCGAAGAACGTGTAAATGCATCAATCGAAGCAAGCCACACGATAATAGCTACCGGAGGCTCGGTTGTATATGGAAAAAAAGCCATGGAGCATTTAAGCTGTATAGGAACTGTTGTGTATCTGAAGGTTCCTTATGATACACTCGAGAAAAGACTTGAGGATATAAAGGGCAGGGGTGTGGTCCTTAAAGAAGGACAGACACTTCGGACTCTTTATGATGAGAGAACCCCATTATACGAGAAGTATGCAGATATTGAGATTTCAGAAGATGGTCTTAATGTAGAGCAGACTGTCGAAAAATTGCTTGAAAGATTGAACAAATAGGTTTTTAACGAATATTATATTAGGAGGAAGTTTGACTCCTGAATTCTTAGAGGTGAAATATGGAACAGTACGTGATCAAAGGTGGAAATCCTTTATACGGTGAAGTTGAAATCGGTGGAGCCAAAAACGCAGCTCTTGCTATTTTGGCCGCTGCTATAATGACAGACGAGACTGTAACAATAGATAATCTGCCGAATGTCAGAGATATAAATGTACTTCTGCAGGCGATAGAAGAAATTGGAGCTCATGTAGAAAGAGTTGATGTGCATAAAGTAAAGATAAACGGATCTTTTATACGTGGTGTAAATGTTGATAATGAGTTTATCAGAAAGATTCGTGCATCATACTATCTTATAGGAGCATTACTCGGAAAATACAGACATGCAGAGGTAGCTCTTCCTGGCGGATGTGACATCGGAAGCAGACCTATAGATCTCCATATGAAGGGATTTAGGTCTATGGGAGCTGAAGTTGACATAGCTCATGGTCTTGTTGTAGCTAAGGCTGAAAAATTAAACGGAACACATATCTATCTGGATAAAGTGTCAGTTGGTGCAACGATCAATATAATGATGGCAGCATCTATGGCAGAAGGAAAGACTGTCATTGAGAATGCAGCAAAAGAGCCACATGTAGTAGACGTAGCGAACTTCCTCAACAGTATGGGCGCAAATATCAGAGGCGCCGGTACGGATGTGATCAGGATAGTTGGAGTAGAGAAGCTTCATAAGACAGAGTATTCAGTAATACCAGATCAGATCGAGGCAGGTACATTTATGTTTGCTGTAGCAGCAGCAGGAGGAGATGTTCTGGTAAAAGATGTAATACCTAAGCATCTTGAAGCTACAACAGCAAAACTTCTGGAGGTTGGATGTAAAGTCGAAGAATTCGATGATTCTGTACGTGTTATATCTGACGGAAAATTAAAACATACACAGGTTACAACGCTTCCGTATCCGGGATTTCCTACGGATATGCAGCCACAGATGGCAGTTCTCCTTGGTATTGCAGAGGGAACAAGCACTGTGACAGAGAGTATATTCGAAAATCGTTTTAAATACGTTGATGAGCTTACACGCATGGGAGCAGATATTAAGGTAGAGAGCAATATCGCTATAATAAGCGGCGTAAACAGATATACAGGTGCGCGTGTGAATGCGCCGGATCTAAGAGCAGGAGCAGCGCTGGTGATAGCAGGTCTTGCGGCCGATGGAATAACTGTCGTCGACGATATTTATTACATTGAGCGCGGATATGAAGCTTTAGAAGATAAGCTTACAAAAATCGGAGCCACAATTGCAAAAGTAGAAGATGAAAAAGAACTACAGAAATTTATTTTAAAAGTTTCATAGATGATGGAGCATTTATAGTGACAGATATAAAAAGAACATGAAATACATTTAACAGATGTATTTCATGTTCTTTTTTATAGAACTGACGTGATAAATAAATCCCTGCGTGTAGACAGATCGATGATCGAGCCGTCATCAAGCTGTACCATAGGTCTTGAAAGGCTATGTTGGTTCAGCATTACAATGTTGCATGCATGACCATCGCTTAGGATTACACGATTGTTCTGATATGCAGATGCGATATGTTTTAAAAATGTCAGTATGTATTTTGTTTTATATTTCTGATATCCGTCCTCTTCAAAATTAGAGAGAACCTGGAATGGGCATAATGGTGCGCGGTACGAACGTGCAGCGGTCATTGCATCATAGACATCGGCTATTCCGACGATCATGGCATAATCGTCTATAAACTTATCAGTAAGCTTTGAAGGATATCCTGAACCATCACAGCGCTCATGGTGCATGAGGGCAGCCTTTTTGATGCGGGGATCAAGCGGCTGTTTTTTTAGGATGTCATATCCGAAAATAGGATGTCTCTGGATAAGGGCAAATTCGCTGTCTGTTAATTTGCCCGGCTTATTTAAAACCTCATCAGGTATTTTTATTTTTCCGATATCGTGCAGCAGACCTGCCAGTGTCAAAAGATTAAGCTCTTCACGTCCAAGCTTAAGCCAGCGTCCTATCATTCTTGAGATGAGCCCGACATTAAGACAATGGGAATAAAGAGGATCTGTAAGAATCCTCATATTGAAAAGCATGTCAAACAATTCAATAATAGTTTTTCTGCATGTGAATAAATCAGAAACAGATGCTAAAAGCTCTGTCGTATCTATATCAGCAGAATCTTTGTAGGCCGCATTAAATACTTTTTTTAATTCATCAATACTTTGAAAATATTTGAGCTGAAAGTCTTTAAATTCATTAGATGCAGCAACCTTCTGTGAATGGGTTTTGCTTGCAGCGGCATGGGTTTTAGCTTCGGGGGTATCTGGATCGGTTCCCTCGACCATAGCGTATTCTACACGATAAAGCTTCATGCGGTTGATAAGCTGCCGGGTTACCTCTGTGTCTTTTTCAGCAAGAAGCTGACCGAGAGGAGTTTTGACTGGTTCAGCAATTATCATTCCAATTTCCAATTCCTTTGGTGTTAATCTGCGCATAGAAAATCCTCCGTGATAATCTATTTTATAAAAATATAGGTAGTTATACCTAATCGCATATACTACAGTCAAGTATAAGGTTTAAAAGTTAGAAAGTCAATAATTGCTTGACAAAAATCAAATAAGAGTGTAACATACATTGCGGAGATTTGAAAATTCAATATTGGTAATTTCTCTTATTCAGAGTGATGGAGATACAAAGGATCTGTGAAGTCACGGCAACCCCGTCTATGACAGGAAGGTGCCAACCTGAGCGAGTAAATCGAACAATAAGAGGATTTTTATTATCTTTAATTTTAATCCACTTATTCATTGAATAAGTGGTTTTTTAGTTACTGTTTGAAGCAAAAAGAGGTAAAAAGAGTATTGAAAGGAGACAAAATGGAAAAATTACTTTTCACTTCAGAGTCTGTTACAGAAGGACATCCGGATAAATTATGTGATGCAGTATCAGATGCTATCCTTGATGCATGCATGGAGCAGGATCCTATGAGCCGTGTGGCATGCGAGACAGCAAGCTGTACAGGTTTTATCCTTGTAACAGGAGAAATCACAACAAAGGCTCAGCTTGATATACCTGCGATCGTTAGAAAGACAGCACTTGAGATCGGATATGATGACGGAAAGAAAGGCCTTGACGGAAACTCATGTGCCGTAATGGTTTCAATTGATAAGCAGTCTGCAGATATTGCAATGGGCGTTGATAAGGCTCTTGAAGCAAAAGAAGGAGCTCTTAAGGATGATCTTGATACAGGTGCCGGAGATCAGGGAATGATGTTTGGATATGCAACAAACGAGACAGAAGAGTATATGCCTTATCCGATCGCACTTGCACACAAGCTTGCATTCCAGCTTACAAAGGTAAGAAAAGACGGAACTCTTACATATCTTCGTCCAGACGGAAAAACACAGGTTTCTGTAGAGTATGATGAGGCTGGAAAGCCAAAGAGACTTGAGGCAGTTGTACTTTCTACACAGCATGATGAAGATGTTACACAGGAGCAGATTCATGATGATATAAAGAAATATGTATTCGATCCGATCCTTCCAAAGGAAATGATCGATGATGAGACAAAATTCTTCATAAATCCTACAGGTCGTTTCGTGATCGGCGGACCACACGGAGATGCAGGACTTACAGGTCGTAAGATCATCGTAGACACATATGGTGGATATGCACGTCATGGCGGTGGAGCTTTCTCAGGAAAGGACTGCACAAAGGTTGACCGTTCAGCAGCATACGCAGCACGTTATGTGGCAAAGAACATTGTAGCCGCAGGAATCGCAGATAAATGTGAGATCCAGCTTTCATATGCAATCGGTGTTGCACAGCCTACATCTATAATGGTAGATACATTTGGAACAGGAAAGATCTCGGATGACAAGATCGTAGAAATAGTCAGAGAGAACTTTGATCTTCGTCCTGCAGGAATCATAAAGATGCTTGATCTTAGAAGACCTATTTATCGTCAGACAGCAGCTTATGGACATTTTGGACGCACAGATGTAAAACTTCCATGGGAAGCAACAGACAAAGCAGAGGTATTAAAAAAATACTTATAATAAAACTATACAAATAGACCATATAAACGTCAGGACTGGCATTTTGCCGGACTGACGTTTATTTTTTGGGTTATTTTACTATCTTTTTTTAGCTTGACTTTTGCCTTGCACAAAGCTTTATCATTTTATTTATAAAATGAAAAGAGAGGTAGTATTTATGCAGACATTACAGATGCTTGCAAAGATCGTATCAGGTGGATTCTGTGGAGCATGTTCTATCATAATAGGAAACGAAATAGGACGTGGAGATTTAAACAGGGTAAACAGATACTGCAAAAAGTTCCACCTGACGGCGCTTATTGTAGGAATTACATCAGGAATTGTTGTATATTCAATGATAAATCCAATGCTTGATATTTATTCGATAAAAGGCACAGAGGTTGGAAAATGGTTGCATCTGCTTTACAAAGAAACAGAAGATAAAAGCCGCAGAACATGCAAAAAAATATGTGAGGAATCGGTTTAAATATATAAAAAATGTTACACATGAATATATTGGAAGGTCATTGGCGATATTTGGAGCAGCTGCACCTTGCCACAATAGTATGTGGGAAGTTTAAGTTACTTACACTCGAAGTAAGACACCGCGATAGCACCAGGTCCTGCGTGAGTACCAATGGTAGCGCCGATAGTGCTTACAGGAAGTGTATCAGTATGTCCTTCCCATATGGCGGAGCTGTCTTTTACATATTTTTGAAGCAATACGTCGGAAAGACCGGAGTAAGCGAGTGAATAAGGCATGGAAAAGTCTATGCCGTTACTCTGGTTTATCTGCTGTATAAGCATATTGTTGCCGTTCTTAGAGCCGCGGGCTTTTCCGAGTATGGCAACCTCGCCTTTTTCGATAGAGATAACAGGCTTGATGGAAAGCACGTTTCCTGCCCATGCAGCAGTTTTTGAGATCCTGCCCCCTCTTTTTAAATATTCAAGGGTATCAAAGACAGCGAGGACTTTGATGTGGTGTTTAGCTTCTTCAAGCTCTGCGGCGATTTCAGTGGCTGAAAGTCCCTGATCACGCAGCCTTACGGCAAGCATCACCAGATTTTGTTCACCGATGCATACATTTAAGCTGTCGACAACAGTTACGCAGTCCTCGTAATCAGAGGCTGCGATGGTGGCACTCTGGTATGTGCCTGAGAGCAGCGATGATAGGGTTATTACTACTGCTGTATCGCTGGCCGCCTTGATCTCTTCAAATTTTTTCTCAAAATCGTAAGGACTTATCTGGCTTGTTGTAGGCATAGTGCCACATTCTATAAGCTTTTCAAAAAACTGTTCGTGTGTGATCGTCACTCCATCTAAATATTCATCTTCTCCGAAGATCGTTTTAAGCGGCATGAAATCAAGGTTAAGCTCTTTTGCTTTTTCTAATTCGATATCTGATGCGGAATCTATTACTATTCTTACCATGGTGTATCCTCCCCAAATTGCTGAATCAATATATTTATTAAAAATTGTATATTTTAGATAGCAGTTATTTAAAAATAGCGGCTGCTATAAAACTTTAAAATGAGTATATATGAAAATAGTTTGATAGTCAAGACATTTGATAATCAAACTAAAACAATTATGTGCTAAAACTGTTGCTGGTCACACTGTTAGGTGTGAACAGCAACCTAAAACTTTCCTCATGCAGAATGTTGAAGTTGTCGTCCGGGACAGACTATGCAGACAACAGACTATGCAGCCAGAGGGGATGAAAGAAATATCGGAGATATATCAATCGTTTGATATATCTCCGATATTATTTTTGCGGCTCCTCTATCACAATACGTTCAAGAAATTGCGCAAATTAATCTAAAATCCGCTCAATAGTACAAAAATCCCATGTGAATTTACTGACGACATGTCATTATGCACAAAAAGAAGTCGCAGATTTAGGTATATACTGACAAAACGTATGTCAAGCGGTTGACATATGACATATCAGGTGGTAAAGTTCAATTATCAAATGAAGCAGACAAAAAAGTTTATATGTGGCCGTGTAAACAGTCTGCGGAAAACTGCCGGGACGCTGGTAGAGAGGGTTAGGATCAAAACGGGAGATTTCATATCAAAAACTATAATTGGAGGAAGAAAAATATGAAAACAAAGAAAGTATTATCAGTATTACTTGTAGCAGCAATGACAACAGCTATGGTATGTGGCTGCGGAAGCTCAGACAGTAAGGGGGATTCACAGACTGCCAAGGCAACAGAGTCAGATCTCGCAGGAACATCCATCACATTCTTAAACAGTAAAGGTGAGATCCAGGAGGCTATGGAAGACCTGGCAGCAGAATTTACAGACGAGACAGGAATAGATGTTGAGGTTTTAGCATGCGGTACAGGTGAGGTCCCTTATACAAAGGTTACAAGTGCCTATAATTCAGGAAATGCTCCTACAATGTCTATGCTGGATACAACAGATGCACTTGCACTTGCCGATGAATATGCCCTTGATCTTTCAGATGAAAAATGGGTTTCAGAGTGTGGGGATCAGGTAACAAAGGTTGATGGTAAAGTAGTAAGTTATCCATTCTGTGTTGAGGGAAGAGGACTTATCGTAAATAAAAAGGCAATAGAAGATACATTGGGAAAAGAGTTCGATCCTGATTCGATCAATTCATATGATTCCTTAAAGTCACTTCTTGAAGAACTTAAGGCAGCAGGAATGGAAACACCTGTTGTAATTTCAAAAGAGGATTGGTCGCTTGGAGCACATCAGCTTGGATATATATATGATACATATGACGGAACTACAGCCGGAAGTGCTGAAGTTATCTCAAAACTTGAAGATGGTTCACTCAAAGCTGAGGATTATCAGAACTTCAATGACTTTGTCGACACAATGGATCTTTTACTTGAATATAACGTAAATAAGGCTGATCCACTTGGCGCTATTTATGACCAGGATCCAATTTATCTTGCAGATGGAGACAGTGCAATATGGGCAAACGGAACATGGGCATGGACAAATATTGCAGATTCAGGTGCAGAAAATGATGATGATTACTGCTTTATCCCATTTGTACTTGGAAACGACACAAATGCTGTTGCAAATACAGGAATGCAGGCATCTGCAACAAAACAGGTAATAATTGATAAGGTTCAGGCGACAGAAGACCAGCAGAATGCTGCAAAAGAGTTCTTAAACTGGATGGTATACAACGAGACAGCACAGAAGATGCTTGTTGAAGATGTAAATATCGTACCGGCTAATGCCAACAATAAAGTCGAGCCGGTCGATCCTCTTTCAAGAGACATGAAATCAAAGATGGAAGCAGGAAAGACATATTCTTCATGCTTCGTAGCACCTTCAGATCACTGGCAGGTACTTGGTGCAGCAATGCAGAAATATATTGCAGGTGAGAGCTCAAAAGCAGATCTTGCAAGTGCAGTGGATGCATACTGGCAGGCACAGAAATAAAAAATGATATAACTGCAGTCCACAATGCGGATAAATGTAATGTGGACTGCAATTATAAAAGGCAGATTTAATTAATAGTAGTACAGCTATCAGGAAAGGATCAAAGATTATGGGAAGGAAAACGGGCGAAAAAATAAGAAATTTATTCATATTTGCAATACCGGGCTGCGCAATATTTTTTGCCGTGGTTATGATACCGTTCATATATGGATTTTATCTGACACTTACAGATTGGAACGGCGTAAGTAGTGTAAAGAACATTGTGGGACTTTCAAATTATCATGCGGTATTTCAGGATACAGAGTTCTGGTCATCACTCGGACTTACTCTGAAATACGTGGTGATTACGGTTTTACTCGTAAATATAATAGCATTTTTACTGGCATATGCCCTTACAAACGGCATAAAAGGACAGAACTTTTTCAGAGCCGGATTTTTCACACCAAACCTTATAGGTGGTGTAGTACTTGGATTTATATGGCAGTTCATTTTTTCAAGGGTTATCGTACAGATCGGTGAAAATCTCGGATGGAAAATCTTTTCACAGTCATGGCTTTCGGATCCGACAAAGGCATTCTGGACACTCGTAATTGTTACGGTATGGCAGCTTTCAGGATACATGATGCTTATATATATTGCCGGATTTACAGGGCTTTCAGAAGACGTACTTGAGGCAGCAAGCATTGATGGGGCAACAGGCTTCCAAAAAATGAAAAGCATTATCCTGCCGCTTATGGTTCCTTCATTTGTAATATGTCTTTTCTTCACACTTTCAAGAGCGTTCATGGTTTACGATGTAAACCTCACACTTACAGGAGGAGAACCTTACGGTACGACAAAGCTGGTAGCAATGCATGTATATGACAAAGCATTTACAGCGAGAAACTATGGTGTAGGTCAGGCAGAGGCACTGATACTGTTCGTCATAGTTGCACTCATAAGCGGGGTACAGATTTATATAGGTAAAAAGAAGGAGGTAGAGGCATAATGGCAAGAGGCGCATCGCAGGCAGGCGGAACGAAAAAGAAAGTTGTCGGGATAGTTGGATTTATTGTGATCGCAGCACTGTTTGTTTTATACATGGTTCCGTTCTTCGTAGTAATACTCAACTCATTCAAGCAGAAACGTGACATTATAACCAATCCTTTATCTTTTATAGCTGAAAAAGGATATACACTCGAAAATTATGTAAGAGCTTTTGAAAAGATGGATTTCCTTAAAGCATTCGGAAATTCTTTGTTTGTAACATGTTTAAGTACGCTTCTCGTAGTGATAATAGCATCTATGACAGCTTATTATTTCAGCAGGGCAAATAACTGGTTTTCAAAAATATTTTTTGCACTCATGATAGCAGCGATGATAATTCCTTTCCAGGCGATCATGATTCCACTTGTATCTATTTATGGGGCAAATCTTAACTTATTAAATCATAAATTAACACTTGTATTTATGCATACAGGGTTTGCGATGAGCATGTCGGTGTTTATATATCAGGGCTTTATAAAGAGTGGAATACCGGCTTCGCTGGAGGAAGCTGCTTATCTGGACGGATGTACAAAGGTGCAGACATTTTTCAAGGTTGTTTTTCCTCTTCTTAAACCAACGACAGCTACACTTGTAATATTAAATGTACTTGCATTCTGGAATGATTATCTTCTTCCATCTCTTGTACTTGGAAAGAAAGAATTATACACACTTCCACTTTCAACATATGTATTTTATGGTACATATTCAGCCAATTATGGCGTTATAATGGCGGCACTTGTACTTACGGTTGCACCTATAGTGATCCTATATCTGTTCTTACAGAAACAGATCATAGATGGAGTTGTAGCAGGAGCAGTCAAATAAGGTTTTATACTACGGCGCACAGCCTGGCAGCAGATTGTCAGGTCTGCGCCGGAACAATAGCAGGTGTATGCATATATAAGGAGACCAATATGAAAAAACTTGAAAATAAATGTATGCTCATCACATATTCGGACAGCATGGGCAGCAATCTTAAAGATTTAAATAATGTACTCGATAAACATTTTAAAGATGCCATAGGCGGCGTACACATTCTGCCGTTTTTTCCTTCTTCAGGTGACAGAGGCTTCGCCCCTATGGATTATCATAAGGTAGACAGCGCATTCGGTGACTGGACGGATATAGAAAAGCTTGCGGATAAATACTATCTGATGTTTGACTATATGATCAATCATATATCGGCGCACAGTGAATACTATAAGGGTTTCCTTGAAAAAAAGGATAAGTCACAATACGCAGATCTTTTTATACGTTATAAGGATTTCTGGGAAAACGGGGAGCCGACGCCGGAACAGGTTGATGCAATATACAAAAGAAAACCCCGTGCACCATATGTGGATGCACATTTTGCAGATGGCACAACAGAAAAGGTATGGTGTACGTTTGACGAGGAACAGATAGATATAAACTGTAAATCAGATACAGCAAAAGCTTTTATAAAAGATAATCTGACAACACTCTGCGGACATGGTGCAGCAATGATAAGGCTTGACGCATTTGCATATGCAACAAAGAAAGCCGGAACAAGCTGCTTTTTTATAGAGCCGGATGTATGGGAGTTCCTGAATGAATGTGAAGAGATCGTAAAGCCTTACGGAGTCACACTTCTGCCGGAAATCCATGAACACTATACAATGCAGGAACGCATTGCAGAAAAGGACTATTATGTGTATGATTTTGCACTTCCAATGTTACTTATAAATGCATTATACTATGGTCAGACACAGTATTTAAAAAATTGGCTTAACATATGCCCGCGCAAACAGTTTACGACACTTGACACACATGATGGAATAGGTGTTGTCGATGTAAAGGATCTACTTCCGGATGAGGAGATCGACAGAACAAAAGAGGATATCTTTAAATTCGGAGCTAATGTAAAGAAAATTTACAATACAGCAGCTTATAATAATCTCGACATTTATCAGGTAAACTGTTCATATTATTCAGCACTCGGGGATGATGATGCATCATATCTTCTTGCAAGAGCGGTACAGTTTTTCGCACCGGGAATCCCACAGGTATATTATGTCGGACTTCTGGCAGGAAGAAATGACCTTAAGCTTCTCGAGGAGACAAAGGTCGGAAGGAATATAAACAGACATTATTATTCGATTGAAGAAATTGACAATGAGGTAGAAAGACCGGTTGTGAAAAGTCTTCTTGCGCTTATGAAATTCAGAAATGAGCATCCGGCGTTTGATGGAGGATTTGAACTTTTAGACTGTGCAGATGATAAGCTTGTCATCCTTAGAAAAAACGGAGATGAGTGGGCAAAGCTTAATGCCGATTTTGCCAAAAAGACATTTGAGGTGATATATAGTGAAAATGGTGGAGAAAAAATTCTTAATTACTAAAAATTACATTGAGGTTCCGGTCGTTATGGAATCGGAGCTTATTACACTTGAAGTTATGCAGGAAAACGGAGACTCACAGACTAAGATCTGTGAGTTTCAGGTGCCGGCAGGAGCTTCCACAGGCGGATTTAAGCCTGATTATTTTGCCCGTTTTACGGTAAAAGATTTTATCGGTAAAACCCTAATCCTTAAAGGCTGTGGAAATGAGGCTTTCTTTGCGGGAATCCGTCAGGTGGACTGCGAATTTGAAGAATCAGACCTTGATTTTTCAAATGAAAGCCTGCCAAGGCCGAAATATCATTTTACAGCAGCAAGAGGCTGGATAAATGATCCAAACGGATTAGTATACAAGGATGGTGTATATCATCTTTACTTCCAGTACAACCCATTTGATACGAGATGGGAAAATATGAGCTGGGGACATGCCACAAGCCGTGACCTTATCAATTGGACACAGCAGGAGACTGTTATGTATCCGGATGAAAATGGATATATGTTTTCAGGAAGCGGATTTGTGAATAAAAATGGCTGTCTGGGGCTGCCTGAGGATGCACTCATGTTTTATTACACAGCAGCCGGAGAGTGCAGGCCGTGGACAGCGGAGCGTCTTTTTACACAGCGTCTTGCTTACAGCATTGATGGTGGAAAAACGCTGATAAAGACGGATAGAGGTGTCGTGCCTGTTATAAGCCATGAAAACCGTGATCCGAAAGTATTCTGGCATGAGGAAACGAAATCCTATATCATGATATTGTGGGTGGATGGCAATGAGTTTGCAATTTTACGCTCAACAGATCTGGAAAAATGGAACATTTCCCAGAGATTTGAACTTACAGATGGTTTTGAATGCCCGGATCTGATATGTCTTACGGATGAAACCGGGAAGCACTGGTTTGTGACAACAGCTGATGGATATTATTATCCGGGAGAATTCGACGGATACAGCTTTAACTGGAGCGGCAAAAGATATTGTCTTTATATGAACAAGGTTCCGTATGCAGCACAGACATATTCAAATACGGATGGCAGAGTGATCTTTGTACCATGGCTCCGTTTAGATTTCAAAGGCAGAAAATATACAGGTGCGATGGGAATCCCAAGAGAACTTGGACTGATAAAAATCGATAATGAATATCGAATAACTTTAAAGCCTGTACAGGAATTTAAAGATGAATTTAAGAGCCATAGTTTTAAAGTGAGAGATCTGACTGTATTTGTTGATAATGGAATAGTTGAAGTCACAGCAGATTGTGATACAATGTTAGGTGTATATGAGGTATAAGTACCAGTAGGGCTTACCAATGGTAATTATTATTGGAGGTCTGTAAGGAAGCAGACAGGCGGGAAAAGGATATGGCAACTTTGAAGGATGTCGCGGCAGAGACAGGACTTACAGTAAGTACAGTCTCAAGAGTGTTGAATAACCGCGGATATATAAGTGATAAGACGAGAAAAAAAGTATATGATGCGATGGCGAAGCTCAATTATACCCCTAACGAGGTTGCGCGTTCGCTTTCAAAAAAAACAAATAATACAATAGGTGTGATCGTTCCACATATACGTCATCCTTATTTTGCAGAGCTGATAAGTAACCTTGAGAGAGCCTGTTATAACAGAAATTATAAAATGTTCATATTCAATTCGCGTGAGAAACAGGAAAAGGAAAATGAATATCTTGAAATGTGCAGAAGCAACCGGGTGGCAGGAGTCATTATGTGTAGTGGAACGGTAAATCTGGATGTTTTTAATGGCCTTAATATCCCTATTATCACGATAGAACGTTTTCTTGAAAACGGAACAGCAGGGGTTGAATGTGACAATATCCAGGGAGGCAGGCTTGCCGCACAGCATCTGATAGATCGTGGATGCAGGCACCTGATCCATATAAGCGGTGTTCACGAAAACACTATGCCGGCAGATGACAGGGCAACAGGATTTACTGAAATCTGCCAGAAGTCAGATGCCGGTTACAAAATAATCGAGACAAGTGCCAGACAGTACAATAACATGGAATATCACGAAATACTTGAAGATATGCTAAAGTCAAATCCTGAAACGGATGGTATATTTGCAAGCAGTGATCTTATTGCAGCACAGCTTCTGCAGATATGCCACAAGCTGCATATACGTGTGCCGGAGGATCTAAAGATAGTAGGGTTTGATGATTCATATGTTGCATCTGTCACTACACCGCCGATAACAACCATACATCAGCCAATAAAAGAAATGGCTCAAAAAGCGGTTGAATGTCTGGCGGATACAGTAGAAGGAAAGATAGTTCCAACACGTACAACACTGCCGGTAAGTCTGGTAGTGCGTGAGACTACATAAAAATGATGATCATGTATAGGAGGATAGTATGTCAGATTATAAATATGATGTAGCTGCTTTAGGGGAGCTTTTAATAGATTTTACGGAAAATGGAACAAGTGGACAGGGAAATCCTATATACGAGGCGAATCCGGGAGGTGCACCATGCAATGTTCTTTCCATGTTAAAAAGGCTTGGGCATAATGTTGCTTTTATCGGAAAAGTCGGAAACGATATATTTGGCAGACAGCTGAAAGAGGCGGTTGAAAATGTGGGTATAGATATATCGGGACTTGTGACTGATAATGACGTACGCACAACTCTGGCATTCGTTGAGACACTGCCTGGTGGAGATCGTGATTTTTCATTTTATAGAAATCCGGGAGCAGACATGATGTTAAATCCTGATGAAATAAACTGCAAGATCATTAGAAGTGCAAGGATATTTCACATGGGAACGCTTTCTATGACACATGAGCCTGTAAGAAGTGCGACATGTAAGGCGATAGCTGCAGCTCAGAGTGCAAAGGCGATGATATCGTTTGATCCAAATATCAGGGAACCGCTCTGGGATGACATGAAGGATGCAAAAAGACAGACCGCATTCGGGCTTTCTGTGTGTGACATATTAAAGATCTCAGACAATGAGATACAGTGGTTTACAGGAAAGCAGGATTTTGATGAAGGAATCAAGAAAATCCAGGATGAGTATAACATTCCTCTTATACTGCTTTCACTTGGAAAAGACGGAAGCCGTGCATATCTTAAAAACAATGTTACAGATGTAAAGGCAGAAGTACCGGCATTTGTTCGGGATGATACAATAGAGACAACAGGTGCAGGTGATACATTCGGAGGATGCTGTCTGCATTACATACTTGAGCATTGTCCACAGCAGACGGACATAAATGAGGTGGACTGGACAGAGGATGATCTGAAAGAAATGCTTACATTTGCCAATAAGGCGGCATCTATCATTACCACAAGGAAAGGTGCACTTGCAGTAATGCCGACGCCTGAAGAGATACAAAATTAAGTGCAAAAATCTAAGTTATCTACTATTATGATAGCTTCTTGGATAATAAAAGAATTATTATCCAAGAAGTTCAGAGAGATCCTGCTCGACTGTTGTTGTAGGGGCAATATTATAGTTTTCCACAAGAAAATCAAGCACGTTTTTTGAAATAAAAGCTGGAAGTGTCGGTCCAAGCTTGATATTTTTTATTCCAAGGTACAAGAGTGTCAGCAATATACATACAGCTTTCTGCTCATACCATGAAAGAACCATTGAGAGCGGAAGTTCATTGACACTGCATCCAAAAGCTTCTGAGAGAGCAACTGCAACTTTGATGGCTGAATATGCATCATTACACTGTCCCATATCCATGATTCTTGGGAAATCACCTATTTTTCCGAGGTCAAGGTCGTTAAAACGATATTTGCCACATGCAAGAGTAAGGATTATAGAGTCTGAAGGTGTCTGTTTTACAAATTCCGTGAAATAGTTTCTTCCTGGACGGGCACCATCACAGCCTCCTACAAGGAAGAAGTGTTTGATGTCACCTGCTTTAACAGCATCGACTATGGCACCTGCATTGTCTAGTACACTCTTATGGGCAAAACCTGTCATAACAGTATTTCCGCCATTTATTCCTGTCATTTTCCGGTCACTGTCATAGCCGCCAAGCTCAAGAGCCTTTTTGATAACAGGGGAAAAATCCTTATCTTCGCCGATGTGTATAACATCAGGGAAAGAAACAACCTCTGTAGTAAATACTCTGTCCTTATAGCTTGGTTTTGGAGGCATAAGGCAGTTTGTCGTAAAGAGCACAGCTCCCGGAATATCGGCAAATTCTTTCTGCTGGTTCTGCCATGCAGTACCGAAATTACCCTTTAAATGAGAATATTTCTTGAGTTCAGGATAGGCATGTGCAGGGAGCATCTCGCCATGTGTATAAATATTGATTCCCTTATCTTTTGTCTGCTCTAAAAGCATTTTAAGATCTAATAAGTCGTGTCCGGTGACAACGATGAAAGGTCCCTTTTCTATAGTAAGAGAAACTTCTGTTGGAACAGGATTACCATATGACTTTGTATTCGCTGTATCCAAAAGCCCCATACATTTAAAGTTGATCTCGCCGACTTTCATTACAATAGGTAGAAGATCATCCATACCAAGTTCCTGTCCGATAGCATTTAATGCCTCAACGAAGAATGCATCGACAGTTTCATCCTCATATCCTAAAACCATAGCGTGGTAGGCGTAAGCTGCCATGCCTCTTATGCCAAAAAGGATGAGCGATTTAAGTGAACGGATATCTTCATCGGCATTCCAGATATTCGTCATATCGTAATCAGCACCACCTGATATAGAGTGTATTTTATCGATCATGGTTTTGATCGTGGATTCATTAAAGTTTACATTGGTAATAGTAGTAAAGAGGCCTTCGATGATCAATTTCTTTTCTTCGGCAGAAGGCACATTATTTTTAATCTCTCCTGCAAGACCGATCAAGGAACCTGTAAGCTTGTCCTGCAGATTAGCAACATCTGCGCTCTTTCCGCACACGCCGGCACATCCTGTACATCCACTGCATCCGGCAGTCTGTTCACATTGAAAACAAAACATTTTATTATCCATTTTATATTCCTCCTGATATTGTGTTCATAAATTGATATGGTCTGATAATAAACCTATATAAAGATTATTTATGTTGTTATTCCAACATTTTATGATTGTTTTTTAAAAAATGACAAAAACATACAAAATAATACTAAAAATAATGAAATAATTGGTAAAAAGTGCTATAATGAATGTTAAAGAATTCTGGAATGAGCGAATAGGAGGAGGTCCTACATATGAAAAAATCATTATCGTTAAAGCTATCATCTATCTTTTCAGCAATTGTTTTAGTTACATGTGTAATACTTGTCAGTACATGTGGAGTGATCTTTAAGTTGACGGAAAGCACGATCAAAGATATCCGCTATGATGACATTCTGGATGGATATAAAACAGAAGTAAAATCACAGGTGCAGTCAGGGCTTACGATTGTTCAATATTACTACGACCAGTATAAAGATGGACAGATGGACGAGGAAACAGCAAAGGCAAAAGCACTTGATACATTAAGAAATTTCCGTTATGGAGATAATGGAGATGGATATATATGGGTGGACAGTACAGATTATACACTCGTAATGCATCCTATACTTCCTGATAAGGAGGGCTCGAACAGAAAAGAATTACAGGATAATAATGGGGTTATGATCATTCAGGAAATAATGAAAGCAGCACAGCAGGGAGGCGGATTTAATGAATTTATATTCACTAAAGCAGACGGCAAAACCCAGGCTCCTAAAATTGCGTATAGCCAGGAATTTGAACCATGGAACTGGGTTCTTACAACAGGCTGTTATTCAGATGATATAAATTTAAATATTGATTCAAGTGATAATACAAAACAGATTTCAAAAACATTTCGAAGAAATATATGTGAACTTATAGTGGAAAGTATAATACTGGTTGTCGCAATGGTAATCGTGACGTGTATTATCATAAGAAGAGTGGTAAAAGTACTTAACATAGTAAAAGAAAAGCTTGAAAGGATTTCTTCGGGAGATCTTTCACTGAAAATTGACGAAAGATATATAAAACGTAAAGATGAACTTGGTTCCATGGTAGACAATGCAAATAAATCGATGGAGAATTTCAGTGGAATAATAAATGATAGTAAACAGATTGCCGGAAGAGTAACAGAGGCAGGTGACAATGTAAAGAATATGGCTGAATCCGCACTTGAAGCAACAGATCAGATCGCAAATGCGATCGGAGGAGTTGCAGAAGATGCAACAAATCAGGTAGAGTCGATAGGTACTATGCATCAGACTGTTATGAAAATACAGAATGGGGCTGACGATATTACATCAGCTACCGGAGCAATCAGTAAATGCACTGAGGAATTAGGCAGAAATTCAAATAAGATGAAAAAGCATATAGAGGAAATGTCAAAGGGCAGTGGACAGATGACAGAAAATGTTTCTACGATTGCACAGCAGATAGCAAGTACAAATGAAACAATAGAAAAAATGTCTGAGATTTTGTCAAGCATCGAGGAAATTGCGTCAGAAACTAATCTTCTTGCACTTAATGCTTCTATCGAGGCTGCAAGGGCTGGAGAAGCAGGAAAAGGTTTTGCTGTAGTTGCGGACAGCATAAAAGGTTTGTCTGAAAATACATCAAAAGAACTTGAAAGCATAAAAACAATTATCACATCACTCGTAACTGGCTTTGATGAGTGCTCGAAATGTATTGGTCTGGTCGTAAGCAGCAATGAGACAAATATTAATGATACAAATGAAGTTATCAGTGCATTTTCGCTCATAGAGGCAGGAATAGCAGAAACAAATGAAAAGATTGAAAAGATTTCAGAAGTCATATCAGACACGATGGAGGAAATAAATTCAGTATCAACGCAGGTCGAAGAAATTGAAGAGAGTGCACAAAGTACAGCGGCAGCAGGCCAGCAGGTAACGGCTTCTACCCAGGAGCTGGCAAGTCTTATGAATTCTGTCGAAGGTGATATATCGGAACTTGCGGCAAGCTCACATGAACTTGATAGGAAAATGGACAGATTTAAAGTATAATCAGTTCATGGTAAAGGATCATCAGCATCAGCTGGTGGTCTTTTTTTGTAAAAATATAATCTTAATCAAATCTTAATGAGTTACCTGATTGGATTTTAATGTTACAATATATACAATTAAGACAACATAAACTTCCGGAGGCAATTATGTATAGAGTATTAGTTTGTGACGACGAAAAAGATATTGTATCAGCAATAAGTATTTACTTAAAAAGTGACGGTTATGATGTGGTGACAGCGCATAATGGAATAGAAGCAGTAGAAATAGTAAGACAGCAGGAAATACATCTTGTGCTTTTAGACATCATGATGCCAGAAATGGACGGGATAGAGGCTATGGTAGAAATCCGTAAAATCTCAAATGTACCCGTAATACTTCTTACGGCAAAAAGTGAGGATACCGATAAGGTGCTCGGACTTACGGTAGGTGCCGATGATTATGTGACAAAGCCGTTTAATCCGGTAGAGCTTCAGGCGAGGGTCAGATCACAGATAAGGCGTTATATGATGCTTGGCTCAGGAAAAACCATAGACTCAAAGATCACCATAGGAGGGATCGAACTGAATGATAAGACAAAGCAGGTAACTGTGGATGGAGAAATCGTAAATCTTACAAGGACAGAATATGACATTTTAAAACTGCTTATGGAACATCCTGGAGAGGTGTATTCTCCGAACCAGATATATGTTAAGGTCTGGAATGATGAACCTATCGGTATAGAAAATACTGTGGCAGTACATATCAGGCACTTAAGAGAAAAAATAGAGATAGATCCTGCCGAACCAAGATATTTAAAGGTGATCTGGGGAAGAGGATACAAAATGGAAGGTGAGTGAGATGAAATTTAAAATAAATTCAAGAGGCATGGCGGCAAAGCTTACAGCATTTGTATTATGCTCTGTGGCAATAGTTGGGATTATAGCGTCTACTGTGATAGCGGTTATTACAAGTAATTTTTCCGGGACTAGCAGTTTTGAGGCAACGCTCAAGAAAAATATAGCGGGAAACTATTGCAGCCAGATGATATATGAGTATTCGCATGGCGATAAAAATGCCATGGAAAATATGTCGGATGATACGAATATGAGACTTGCGGTTGTAAGCAGCACTAAGTCAGAAATTGGCGATGTGGATACTTCATCGGAGCAGGGAAAATTATACGGAAATGTCTCGACACTGGGAAAATATGATTATGTATTCAGGATAAGTGCAGATGATCTGAGCGGAAACAGTCCGTCATCACTTATTGACGCTGTCACATACAATGACACTATAAAGATTGATGTGGATGATCTGCGCAATTCCATGCAGATCGAGCGCATTGTATATTCGACACAGACAAAGCTTTTTTATGTGTTCTTAAGTGACGGAAACAGCTATATCGTTCCAAAGGTAAGAATATACAGGACGGATGAGAATGGTGATGATTTCTCTACATTGTATGAAATTACAGAAATAACAAATGGTGAACAGACATCTTATGCCTATCAGAATGTATTTTCAGGAGAAGCACTTGATAATTCCGCGATCGACAGTTGGTATAATGTTGCATGTTATGATATGGCTGAAAATTCAGAAAGTTTTTATTTCGAGGCAGATGATGGTTCATATGATGGCGATAGTGAGATATATGTGACATCTTCGGTAAATGCACAAAATACAGTTTTACCGCAGGATTACGAATTTACCGGGACATATGAGGTTTATTATCCATATGATAGCGAAAATACAGGCTTCTACTGGGTATTTGTAAAATTGCCGGACGGTGAGCTTGCTGATAAGGGCGATTTTTTTAATAAACTTGAGCCGTTTTTGGATATTATGGGATTTGTTGAGAGAAATATAACAGGGCTGTACGTTGCCTTTGTTGTGATATTTCTGTTTACCGCCGGATATCTTCTTGTTACGGCAGGAAAACGTGAAGGCAGTGAAGAAATAAAAACCAGATTAATAGACAGAATGCCGTACATTATAGTGTTCTGTATTTTTAGCATGGGTCTGACATTGTTGTGCGGGGGAATGTTTTATATGCTTGAACATATCGGTATGGTAATGGTTCTTGCGTTACTATGCGCGATGATAGGGCTTGAGTTTTTACTCACAACATATGTCCGATTAAGATCACATACATTTATAAGATACACGGCATGTTATTATGCATTTTCTCTGGCAAAAAAAATCTGGGAGCGTATATGCTCACCGGTAAAAAAGGTATGGGGATATATGACACAGAATCTACCATTATTTGTGATGGGAAGTGTTGCGTTTGGATTTTTCTCTTTGATCGAATTTGGAACATCGGCATCGATGGCATATGACCTGTATTTTATCATAAAGATAATAGAATATGGATTATTCATTGTGTTTATCCTGCAGTTCGATGTGGTAAGAAAGGCGGCAAGGCGCATATCACAGGGAAATCTGTCACAGCCGTTAGACATTAAAAGCCTTATATGGATTTTTAAAACATATGGGCAGGATCTGAATAATGTAAGCGATGGGATTGAAAATGCAGTTCAGGAAAAAATGAAGAGTGAAAGATTTCGGACAGAACTTATAACAAATGTATCACATGATATAAAGACACCGCTTACATCCATAATAAACTATGTAGATCTGCTCGAAAAGGAAGACATAGATAATGAGAAAGCAAAAGAATACCTCGAAGTTTTAGATCGTCAGTCTGCACGGCTTAAAAAACTCATAGCAGATCTTTTAGAGGCATCCAAAGCATCGACCGGAAATCTGAAGGTAAATATCGAAGAGCTTGATGCAGCTGTACTTATAAGTCAGGTGGCAGGCGAATACACCGAAAGATTTACAAAAAAAGGACTTGAACTTGTACTTAAAAATGAGACATCACCTGTTATGATAAATGCTGATGGAAGACATTTATGGAGAGTGTTCGATAACCTTATGAACAACATTTTCAAATATGCACAGGAGGGAACACGGGTTTATATCGATGTGATCCCAAAAGATAATGGAGCTGTGATAACATTTAAAAATATATCTAAATGTCCGCTTAATATATCAAGTGAAGAACTTATGGAGCGTTTTGTGAGAGGCGACAGCTCAAGAAATACAGAAGGCAGCGGGCTTGGATTGTCGATCGCACAGAGCCTTATGCAGCTTATGAACGGAAATATGGAGCTTACGATAGATGGGGATCTGTTTAAAGTAACACTGGAATTTTTTGCACATGCACCGTCGGATAATAAACAATAAATGTTAACGAAAATAATGTAAAATATCCAACAACCCCTAGCGCTTTTGTCCTAATTTTATTATAATAATAAGCAGTAAAAGACAAATGGGGACAGTAGGGATAATATATGAGGAAAATAGCGATAATAACCGACGGATGGCGTACGGACACTAATTACGCATGGATCGGAGGGTGCAGACAATTTATACAGGAGCATGGATTAGATGCTGATTTATATGTATTCAACAGTTTTGGAAATTTCAGCAAGGATGAAAAGTTTAATCTTGGCGAATACAATATAACGAGTTTACCGGATTATAGTAAGTTTGATGGTGTGATCGTGGAACTTACAAATGTAGCAAATACTGAAACAATCAAAAAGATAACGGATCCGATAATAGAAGCAGGCATACCGGCGGTTTCACTGCTTGAGGGAATTGATGGATTTTACAGGGCAGGAATAGACAATTACAATGCCATGCGCAAAATCGTTGAACACATTGTAAAGAAACATGGCTGCCGTAAATTAAATTATGTCGGAGGACCAAAGAAAAGCGGCGAGAATAAAGAAAGAGTCAGGGCTTTTAAGGATGTGCTGATGGAAAATGGCATACCGGTTGAGCAGGAGCGCATTGTTCATATGGATTATTCTGTGGAGACAGGATCATGGGCTTTTGAACATTTTAATAACAATGACCTTCTGCCGGAAGCCTTCATATGCGCAAACGATAATATAGCGGTCGGAATCATGCATCAGGCAGCTGCAAATGGATATAATGTGCCGCAGGATTTTCTTGTGACAGGGTTTGATAATTTTGACAAGGCATCATATTACAGCCCAAGAATAACAACTATCGGATTTATAAGAGAACAAATAGCATATGATGCAATGAGGATTCTCGATAATGTATGGAATGGAAGGGAAAACATCCATGATAATTATACATCTGTAAAACTTGTATGTCAGGAAAGCTGTGGCTGTCAGGCAGAAAATCCGCCCAGCCGGGGGCAGTATGTAATAGACAGGATATTTGGGGATGTGCGCGAGATAGACATGCAGAACCTTTTGATGGATTTAAAGAGAAAGCTTCTGGAATGTGACACATATGCACAGATGGCAGAACACTTGTCTATATGTATAGCTGAACTTAAATGCAGGGAAATGTATGTACTTATGAACACGGATCTTATGGATATGGATACTATAGATGTAGAAGCACTTGAGGATGATAAGGAGGAGTACATCACGGAGGGCTATCCGGATGATATGAAAGTGGTCTATGCATGTCATGGCAATAAGAATCGCCGCAATATCCGTAAATCTGACAAAAGCCTTGTACCTGATCTGTGGGAAAAAGAAAAAAACAGCTTGTATGTTTTTTCACCACTTCATTTCAGGGAGAGGGAGATAGGATATGTTGTGCTCAAAGAATGTGATTACATATTAGTCAATCATTTTCTGTTTGAAACGATAAGTACATTTACCGAGGCACTTGAGTATTTGTACAATAATCTGGTGTTAAAACGAATGAACGAAAGACTGTCTCTTTTATATATAACCGATTCACTTACAGGATTATATAACCGTATGGCATATGATAAAATTGCCATACCCCTCTATAAAAAATGCATGGAAGAATCAAAAAAGGTTATGATCATGTTTGTAGATGCAGATCATCTAAAATATATAAACGATAATTTCGGTCATGATATGGGAAACTTTGCGATAAGCAGCATTGCAACAGTTATAAAGCAGAATATCCCGGCTGATGCAATAGCAATGCGCTATGGTGGAGATGAATTTGTTATTATGGTTCCGGATTATTCAGACTTGCAGGCAAGGGTACTCGAAAAAAAGCTTCAGGATGAATTTGCAGAGTACACAAAGAAATTCAGCCATGTATTTCCTATAGAGGCAAGCTGCGGATATGTGATCGCAGAAAATGGAGAGAAAACAATAAACGATTACATTAATGAAGCTGATGAAAAAATGTACAACGTAAAGAAAATGAAAAAAGCAGATCGCAAATAACATACATCAACATGTGAAATTGGCATAAATTTTACACAGATTATACAAATCCCGGATTATATATTTTACATTCCATCTCTATAATTTACTTTCGATGGAAGTAATAAAGCAGTTTAGGAGATAGCAATGGAGAAAAATATAAAAATCCAGGTACATGATCTGAATTTATTTTATGGACAGAATCATGCACTGCACAATGTCAGCCTCGATATAAAAGAAAAAGGCGTGACAGCACTTATAGGACCATCAGGCTGTGGTAAATCAACATTTTTGAAATGCCTTAACAGAATGAATGATCTTGTCGACAATGTGAGGATAGAAGGAGAAATATTGCTTGATGGTGAAGATATCTATGCACCATCGGTGGATACCACAGTCATTAGAAAAAAGGTCGGAATGGTATTCCAGCAGCCGAATCCTTTCCCTATGAGCATATACGACAATATAGCATACGGACCGAGAGTACACGGAATAAAGGATAAGCGTACCCTTGACCAGATAGTTGAAGAAAGCCTTAAAGGTGCGGCAATTTTTGATGAAGTAAAGGACAGATTGAAAAAATCAGCACTTGGTCTTTCCGGAGGCCAGCAGCAGAGACTCTGTATAGCAAGAGCACTTGCGGTACAGCCGGAGGTACTTCTGATGGATGAACCTACATCTGCACTTGATCCGATTTCTACATCGAAAATCGAAGAGCTTATGGAAGAACTTAAGAAAAAATATACGGTTGTTGTTGTAACACATAACATGCAGCAGGCGGTCAGGGTATCTGATGATACAGCATTTTTCCTTGTCGGGGAGATGGTGGAATTTGCAGATACAAAGACAATTTTTTCTTATCCGCAGGATAAAAGGACAGAAGATTATATCACAGGGAGGTTCGGATAATGCGTTCAAAATTCGACGAGCAGCTTAATTTATTGAATCAGGAAATGCTTCATATGGGTACTATGATCGAGGAATCGATCCAGGTGGCGATAGAAGCGTTTATAAATCAGGATATCGAAAAAGCACACAAGATCATGGAGGGGGACGAGGAAATCGACCATGAGCAGAAAAAGATAGAAAATATCTGTTTTAATCTTCTGATGCAGCAGCAGCCTGTTGCAAGGGATCTTCGTACGATTTCAGCAGCTATGAAGATGGTTACCGATATGGAAAGGATCGGGGATCATGCATCCGACATCAGTGAAATGACTGTAATGATGAGCAAAACAGAATATAAAGTAAACATAGAAGATGTCAAAAAAATGGCAACGGAAACTATGCTTATGCTCATAAGGAGCATTGAGGCATATGTAGAAAAGGATAACAAAAAAGCTGAATGTGTCATGAAACATGATGATATTGTGGATAACCTTTTTGATGCAGTAAAAAAAGAAATCATTGATTTTATCAGAGAATCGCCGGATAATGGTGAACAGGCGGCAGACCTTCTTATGGTTGCAAAATATTTTGAGCGGATTGGAGATCATGCGACAAATATCGCTGAGTGGGTTCAGTTCGCACTCGATGATAAAAAAGAAAAGAAGTAATGGAAAGGTAGATTATGGCACTTATTTATATCGTAGAAGATGATGAAAATATCAGGGAAATAGAAACAATAGCCTTAAAAAACAGCAATTATATGGTATGTGCATTTGAAAAGGCAAAAGACTTATACAAGAAGATAGATGAAATAATGCCGGATCTTGTGCTTCTTGATGTCATGCTTCCGGATGAAAGTGGGTACGATATAGTAAGGAAGCTGAGAAAAAGACCCGCCACAAAGAAACTGCCTGTCATTATGGTCACAGCAAAAACTACAGAGATGGACATGATAAAAGGGCTTGACGATGGAGCGGATGATTATATAAAGAAGCCGTTTTCGATAATGGAGCTTATTACAAGGGTCAAGGCGCTTCTTCGCAGAACTGAGACTACTGAAGAAAAACTGCTTCAGCTTGGAGAGCTGATGATAGACAACGAGCGTCATGCTGTGTATGTCGATGACGATCAGGTTGAACTCACATACAAAGAATATGAGCTTCTTAGGCTTTTAATGACAAATCCGGGCGTTGTAATGACAAGAGAAGTTATAATGCGCCATGTATGGGATACCGAATTTGAGGGTGAATCAAGAACGGTTGATATGCATATAAAGACGTTGCGGCATAAGCTTGGAGATGCGGGAGCGAGAATAAAAACAGTACGAAATGTAGGGTATGTGATTGAATAATGAAAAAAAAGATTAACTTAAATCTCATTGTGACAGCTATTTTTACTGCAATCATAACGATGATCTGTATGAATGTGATAAACTTTTATCTGTTCGACAAACAGGTAAAAAAGGATTTACGGAATACAGCGCAGACATTGCAGGAAACAGGCGTTTTTAATAAGTCAGCTAAAATACCGGACATATCGGTTGAAAATATGAGGATAACGTGGATAGATACCGATGGAACCGTACTTTATGATAATGAAAATGATGAAACCATACTTGAAAACCACCTGAACAGGCCGGAAGTAAAGGAAGCCATTTCAAATGGCGAGGGTGACAGTGACAGACAATCGGCAACTATGGATACAAAAACATATTATCACGCTATTTTGCTTGATGATGGCACGATATTACGTGTTTCTACTTCTGCAAGAAGTATTATGAATATTTTTGTGTCAAGTATACCGTCTATGCTGATAGTTATGATTGTAATAGCCGGAGTCTGTGTTATACTCGCAAATAAACTTACAAAAAATCTTATGGCTCCGATAGAGAAAGTATCAAATGATCTGGAGAACGCAGCAACGATTCAAAGTGAAACGGAATACAAAGAATTAGTGCCATTTTTAAATACGATAAGGCTCCAGCATGAGAGTGTCCTTGCAGCAGTAAAGAGCAGGCAGGATTTTACGGCGAATGTCTCACACGAATTGAAAACGCCTCTTACGGCTATATCAGGGTATGCAGAGCTTATCGAAAATAACATGGTCGATGAAAAACAGCGTATTGGTTTCGCCGGCGAGATCAGAAAGAACGCCGACAGGCTTGTCAGTCTTATCAATGACATAATCCGGTTATCAGAGCTTGATCACAGCGATGATACAAAAGGATTTGAACAGGTTGATCTATGTAAAATCGCAAAAGAATGTGTGGATAATCTTGGTGTAAGTGCAGCAAAGCAGAATATCCAGCTTAATTTTGACGGAACCGGGTGCAAAATGCACGGAAACAGTCATATGCTTGTAGAGCTGGTTGAGAATCTGTGCCAGAATGCAATCCGGTATAATAATCCCGGCGGAACCGTCAACGTGACAGTTCATAAGCTTGGAGGAAAGACAGTGCTTACAGTTGAGGATAATGGAATAGGAATCCCTAAGGATCAGCAGGAAAGAGTATTTGAGCGGTTTTACAGGGTAGACAAGAGCAGATCCAAGGAAACGGGCGGTACGGGACTTGGACTTGCGATCGTAAAACATATCGTAGAACTTCATGATGCAAAGATCACGCTGGACAGTGAGGTTGGTCATGGAACAACAATAAAAGTAGAATTTTAATATGCATTTATAAGGGCAGCTTCATCTTTTTAAGGTGGGCTGCTCTAATTTTGATTCTGTACAAATCACACTTACACGTATATAATTGGATAGGGAAAATTGTAGATCAGATTTACACTGAATTTAAGGAGGAACAATATGTATCAGGAAATATCTAAACTTTTAATGTATGGAGATTTAGACCAAAACGAAATTTTATATAAACTTGGCCTTCTTTTTGAACAGTTTGAGATTGGAGAATATAACAAAACAGAGCTTGTAAGGGATATAAATACACAGGTAAAACGAATTTTAAAGGTAGCTACCGATTATGGATTTGATGACAATCTGTGGCATAATTACCTGACATTTTTCATAATGACAAGCGAAAATCCATTCAGCATCACCTGCGAGAAGGTCGGAGCAAGCGATGGAAGTGTAAATACACTTGTTGAAAATGATTTTAAAATATTTAAGTCACTTTTTGACTATGATTTTAAACCTATAGAGACGGCTCTTGGAATTGACTGTTTCACACAGATTTCAAATTATAAGGCTATCGTAAAAAAAGACCTTATGTACAATAAAAATGTGAGTGAAAAAGTAAGGGCACTCAGCAAAAAGCTTGAGGCTACAAAAAACGAACAGGAGTTTTTCGATGCTGTAACTGATTTTTATAAGGCATACGGAGTGGGAATGTTCGGACTAAACAAGGCATTCAGGATCGAGGAGCACCTCGATGGGGGATTTTCATTCCGCCCGATCAACAATATGGATACAGTTATGCTTGACGATCTTGTCGGATATGAGATACAGAAAAAGAAGCTTACAGACAATACGGAGGCATTTGTCAAAGGAAAGAAAGCAAACAATGTACTTCTTTTCGGAGACAGCGGTACAGGTAAATCTACAAGTATAAAGGCAATCGTAAACCAGTATTATGATGATGGCCTTAGAATGATCGAGATTTACAAGCACCAGTTTAAATATCTCTCAAAGATCATTGCAGAGATAAAAAACAGAAACTACAAATTTATCATATATATGGATGATCTTTCATTTGAGGAGCATGAGATCGAGTATAAATTCCTCAAGGCTGTGATCGAGGGTGGTGTTGAGACAAAGCCTGATAACATTTTGATATATGCTACATCTAACCGCCGTCATCTCATCAAGGAGACATGGAACGACAGAAATGATCAGGACAACACTAATGATAAGCATCATTCAGATACGGTTGAGGAGAAGCTTTCACTTGTAAACAGATTTGGTGTTACAATAAGCTACTCTAAACCATCACAGAAAGAGTATTTTACAATAGTTACAGAGCTGGCACACAAGATGGGTGTAAAGATGTCAGATGAAGAACTTTGTGCTGAGGCAAACAAGTGGGAGCTTAGCCATGGTGGAATATCAGGAAGAACAGCCACCCAGTTTGTAAGCTACATACTGGGTACAGAGTCATAATAATGTCTGCATACATAAAAGGATAATTCCTATTTAATTTCTGTTGCCGGCAACACAGAAAGGATTTTTAATGTTATATCAGATAAGCAATGGCGCAGTCTCATTTGGGGACGATGTCATTTTACATAGTATAAATTTTGAAATAAGAAACACGGAAAAGATAGCGATAGTCGGCAGGAACGGCTGCGGTAAGACGACACTTTTAAAGCTCATATCAGGTGAGGTCGATATGGACAAGCTTGACAGTGATGAGAATGCATTTATCGCAAAGGCAGGAAATCCGGAGATCGGCTATCTAAAGCAGATCGCATTTGAGGATAAAAATATTACGCTGGAGCAGGAAGTAAGAAAGTGCTTCGCAAAGATGGATCAAAGGAAAAAGGAACTTGAGCTTGCCGCAAAAGAGCTTGAAAGCGACTATTCCAATCAAAAAGTAGCCAGATACACAGCTATGGAAGAGGCTTTCAAGGATGATGGCGGATATTATTATGAGAAAGAATATGACGTAATGATCCGTAAGTTCGGTTTTTCTGACGAGGAAAGAAAGAAACCATTATCGGATTTTTCGGGAGGACAGCAGACCAAGATCGCATTTATAAAGCTTCTTCTTTCAAAGCCGGACATCCTGCTTCTCGATGAGCCGACAAACCATCTGGATGTCACTACGATAGAATGGCTGGAAGGATATCTGAAATCATATCCGAAGGCTGTCGTTGTTGTATCGCATGACAGGATGTTTCTGGATAATGTAGTTGATGTCGTTTACGAGATCGAATACGGAACTGCCACAAGATATCCGGGAAACTATACGAGCTTTGTTGAGCGCAAAAAAGAAAATTATAAAAAGCAGATGAAGGATCATATCGCACAGCAAAAGGAGATTGAGCGCCTGCAGCGGATCGTGGAGAGATTTAAGGGGAAACCGACGAAAACCTCAATGGCAAGATCAAAGCAGAAGGCAATCGAGCATATGGTTATCATCGAGGCACCGGACAAATACGACAACAAGACATTCCATGCAAACTTCCAGCCTGAGAAAGAAACCGGAAATGATGTTCTTTACACAAGTGATCTTGCAATCGGATATGACCACGCACTTTCAGTTGTTTCCCTTGATTTAAAAAAGGGAGAAAAGCTTGGGATATTAGGAGGAAATGGTCTTGGAAAGTCTACTTTTTTAAAGACGATAGTTGGGAAAATCCAGCCGCTTTCAGGCGAATATCATTTCGGAACTAACGTCCAGATCGGGTATTTCGACCAGCAGATGGCAATGTACAACAGCAACAAGACAGTGCTTGACGATTTCTGGGATGAATACCCGAACCTTACAGAAACAGAGGCCAGAAACGCACTCGGAGCATTTCTTTTTTCCGGGGAAGATGTGTTTAAAAATGTAAACATGTTATCTGGTGGAGAGAAAGTAAGACTTGCACTCTGTAAAATATTAAAAACACGTCCTAATGTGCTTGTACTCGATGAGCCGACAAACCATATGGATATCGTGGGAAAAGAAACTCTGGAGAGCATGTTAAGGGACTTCGAGGGAACACTCATATTTGTATCGCATGACAGATATTTCGTGAAAAAAGTCGCAACGCAGCTGCTTGTATTTGAGGATGGAACAACGAACCTCTATCAGTTTGGATATGAGCAGTATCAGGAAAAACTTGACCGGGAGGCGGAGCTTAACAATTCATCATATCGGACAAATGCGGTATTTGGCGGAGCAATAAGTCAGAATGGAAACGATTTAGCTGGAATCAGTACACAGTCTGATGGCGCAGCACAAGATAACCAGAGCGCAGCAGAAGGACAGCCATCCGCAAAAACATATTATAATCCTGGAAAAGAGCGCTCAAAGATCCAGAAAAAAGTGAAGAAGGCAGAGGAAGAATTAGCCATAAAAGAAGAAAAACTTGATGGATTAAAGGCAGAACTTTTAAGGCCTGAATATCAGTCAAGCTATTCAAAGCTTACGGAGATACAAAACCAGATAGATGAACTCGAAGAAGAAATTCTATCAGATATGGAAAAATGGGAGGAATTAAGCTCCCAGCTTGAAGAACTTCAGTAGATGGATCAGAATATAAAAAGTCATCATGGTTGATGAAATATAATATCATATAAGCTGAACAGCGTTTTAAAATCAAGTTCCAATAGGATATTTAGTCCTGTGGAACTTGATTTTTTATAAAAAGTGCATAAAAAACGTTGCTCAAATAGGAATTTATGGTATAATATTTACATGATACAAGATATAAGCCGTATCAAATACACGGTAAAGGGGTTGGACATCATGAGAATTACAATCACAGGAAGAAACATTGACTTAACACAGGGACTTAAAGATGCAGTGGAGGAGAAGTTATCAAAGCTTGAGAAGTATTTTAAGCCTGACACAGACGTATACGTTACGCTCAGTGTAGAAAAGGAGAGACAGAAGATAGAGGTTACCATCCCTACTAAGGGTCATGTTATCAGATCAGAGCAGGTAAGCAGCGATATGTATGTTTCAATTGATCTGGTAGAGGAAGTAATAGAGAGACAGTTAAGAAAGTACAGAACAAAGCTTTCTTCAAAGAAGATAGCAGCAGCTGAATTATTCGCACCTGAATTTTTGGAGGTCGACGATCCAGAGGATGATGAGGAAGTAAAGATTGTCCGTACAAAGAGATTCGGAATGAAACCTATGTATCCAGAGGATGCATGCATCCAGATGGAACTGACAGGACATGATTTCTTCGTATTCAGAAACGCAGAAACAGATGAGGTAAACGTAGTATATAAGAGAAAAGGAAATACATACGGACTCATCGAACCAGAATTTTAGACAGGTCAGAAAAGTTTTTCATAAAATGTTCTTTTCTTCATTTTTCCCGGCAGGTATATACCTGCCGGGAATTTTTTTCGCCTAAATGAAAAAAATAGATATAAATTACTATTGCGTTATAGCTGAAATAGGATAATATATAAAAGGAATGTCTATTCGATAAGAACCAACAAAAAATGATAAGGAGAAAAGTGATGAAAAGAAAATTAATTGCTGTAATGGTTGCAGCACAAATGCTTGTGACATTATGTCCTGCAGGAACAGTTATGGCTGCTGAAGCAGAAAGCACACAGGCAGTTGAGGAAGAGAATGATCAGGCAGCCGGAGCAGAGAACACACAGGCAGTTGAGGAAGAGAATGATCAGGCAGCCGGAGCAGAGAACACACAGGCAGCTGAGGAAGAGAGTGAGCAGGCCGATGAGGAAAACACACAGGCAGTTGTGGTCGAGCAGGATGAGGACACACAACTGTATGGTGCAACAGCAGAATCAAATTTTAGCTGGGATGGCGACACAATAACAGGATACAATGGCTCCAGTACAAAAATTGTAATTCCGGGCAGAGCAAAAAAAATTGGTTATAGAGCATTTTCTGAGAAGAATGTTGTGTCAGTAGAAATACCAGATAGCGTGACAGAAATAGGAAATTTTGCATTTGCAGAATGTACTTCTTTAACAAGTATTGTAATACCTAAGAATGTAAGCAAGGTTGGAGTAGGAGTATTCCAGAATGATAGAAATTTATCATATTGTGAGATAAAGAATCCAGATCTTAAAGAGTTTGGAAATGGTTCATTTGATGATTGTAAAAAGCTAAAGACAGTAGTACTTCCGGCTAATTTAAAGAAAATACCAGGAATGATGTTCGATAGCGCAAATTATCTTGAAGAGATAACCATACCTGAGAGTGTAACAGAAATAGGAAATTTTGCATTTTCAGGATGTAGTTCATTAACAAGTATTGTAATACCTAAGAATGTAAGCAAGGTTGGAGTAGGAGTATTCC
>CAJLRL010000005.1 GCA_905209075.1 uncultured Lachnospiraceae bacterium
TGCTGAAAGGCAAAAAAGTTCAGGAGGTAAGATAGAAAATGACGAAGACAAAAAGAATCATCGGAATGGTACTGGGAATATTGTTTATTGAGCTGCATGAAAAGTTGTCTTTAACAGGTGCAGAAATCAGTTTGAACGAACTACCTGCAGGAGCAAATGTCCCATTTGTTCATTCTCATAAAGAAAATGAAGAAATCTATGGAATTCTTTCAGGTAACGGCAAAGCCATAATTGATGGAGAAGAAATTAGCCTTTCAACTGGAGACTGGCTAAAAATCGCACCTGCTGCAAAGCGTCAGTTTTTTGCATCCGATATTTCCGGAATTACTTATATCTGCATTCAGGTAAAAGAAAATTCTCTGGAACATTTTACAGCAGAGGATGCCGTAATCGGCTAATTAAAAGTATTTATTTATAGAAATGCACAGTTCCCGATATGCTAAGAACTGTGCATTTTTTTCTTCAATTTTACGATTTCTCAATTTTTCGAACTTGAAGTTGTTATATTCTATACTGATACATCAATAGAATTGCGAACTAACCTATTACCATTTTTGACAAGATTAGATTCCACTGATTCTCTTGTGACATTATCAAGAATACTTGTATCAAACTTTTGTCCCGGTTTCCAATTTGGATTAGCCGATTTCACTGCTGCATACATAGCAGTTCTATACTGTCCTTCGTATTGCTCTAAAGTCCATGTACCACTTAGTCGTTTGTCTTTGCTTACACTTAACTGATAATCTTTAAAAATATCCGAACGCTTCGTTGTATCACCATTTGAAAGACCGTTTTCCTGAATAAATTCCCTCTTAACATTATCAAACATCTTTTGACAATATTCCTCAGATACACTCGTGAGCTGCTGCCATGATGTACCCTTGCCGGTAACATCCATTCCTGCCACTCCATTTGCATTCAGTAAATCACCATCCGAATCAAATTGCTTCATCAGATTATTAATAATGGTATCTCTTCCACCAAATGTTTCATATATCATTCTTTCTTCTGCTGACATCATGGCTTCATTTTGCACAATACCTGATAACCAGCCCTTTTCTTTCAAAGTCTTATATTGTTTGCTATTTGTGTTGATGCCATTATAGGTATTGCCTAATCCGCTGATATTCATTGACATATAAAACCTCCGTGTAAATACATTCTAAATCCGTTTGAATTAACTCTATGCTATATAGTATAGATCGTCATAAATCTCCAAGAAATAAAGGAACCCACTTTATTAAGTATTTTTGTTTTTAGCATATTTCTAAAGCACAGAATACCATTGTCTGTTCATACGATCAGTTTCATACTGGTATGTAATCAACTGCACTATCTACTAACTGGGAGCAAGGATATAATTATCCATCTATAGACATGCTTGTATCGATTTCAGAATATTTCAAATGTGATTTAGATTATTTGATAGGGCAGCAGTCAATGCCTAATAAGGAGTTTTCTCACATTGCTGATATGATAGGAATTTCAGATTCCTGTTTTTACTTCGTCTAATTTCATCTGAAAACATGACATGTTATAAATTATGAACCGTTTTACACTTTTCCTTGCATCAACTCATAAGATATGTTATATTATGCGTAGAAAAAGGGAAAGCCAGAGAAGCGGCTTACCCAAATAAATTAAGTAACTGTTTTATCAACAGCCGTCATTATTCGCAGTAATGGCGGCTATTTTCGTTTTCCCTTGAAAATCGTGTAGCACAATCCAACAAGGGCGCAAATGAATATTCCAATCTGAATTAAGTCAGAGTATGTAACATACATTGGCAACGCCCTCCTTTCTTTCGTCTGGAGGGTTAGCTCCTCCGAAAAAGAGGGTAAGCCGCCCGGCTCTCTGGTTTCCCATGTGCGAAGTATATCATAACTTATCAAATCAGACAACGATATATCGACAAAATCCCCTTAGATTACTCTAAGAGGATTTGCTTATTTCGAAACATTTTTCTATAAAAGTGTGTCAAAAGGTGTGTCAGTCTTTTATTTCATATCAGAAAAATGTTCCGTAATCCCTATAAAATAAGCATTCTTCGGATTATTTTTCGTCTACAACCTGGAAAATATAGAACTTAAGATAATAACTCTCCGGCACATTAGCCGTATTCGCCCACAATATCGGATGATCTGGTCCCTGTGTGCGGAATTCAACCTGACGAAGTCTCTTGTGAACAGCCTTTGCAGCCTCCTTGACTGTCCTTGCAAGAAGCTCCTGTGTCATAAAGTGCGAACATGAACATGTTGCCAGATATCCGCCATCTTTTACAAGCCTGAGTCCTTTCATGTTGATCTCACGATAGCCTTTTATGGCATTCTTTGTAGCTTCACGTGATTTTGTGAATGCCGGTGGATCAAGGATGACTACGTCATATTTCTCACCATCTGCGGCAAGGTGTGGAAGTTCATCAAGTACGTTTGCGCAGCGAAATTTAACCGTATCTGAGAGGTTGTTTCTCCTGGCATTTTCTGTGGCCTGCTTAACTGCAAACTCAGATATATCAAGTCCTGTAACCTCTTTTGCCCCTGCGATTCCTGCATTTAGGGCAAATGTTCCCATATGTGTGAAGCAGTCAAGCACCTTTTTATCCTTACATATACGCTGCATAGCAAGTCTGTTATATTTCTGGTCAAGGAAAAAGCCTGTTTTCTGTCCGTTTACGACATCGACCATGTAACGCACACCGTTTTCTATAATCTCCACGTTTGTATCAAATTCTTCACCGATAAAGCCTTTTACCTTTGGAAGCCCCTCTTTTTTGCGTTCATTTGCATCACTGCGTTCGTATACTCCACGTATCTTTATCCCATCCGCAGCGAGTACCTCCTTTAAGAAGTCAACGATCTTCTCCTTAAACTGCTCCATTCCAAGCGCCAGACACTCCACGACTAGCACATCTGCATACTTGTCCACCGTGATTCCCGGAAGGAAATCAGCCTCTCCGAATATCACACGGCAGCAATTAAGATCCGGTCTTCCTGTCGTTCCTATTCCGGCTATTTCAGGCATGCTTCCGGCTCCGCCTTTTGAAGCAGCCCCCTGTAAAAATACACTATCATTCCCACCAGCCATGACCTGTTTACGATAATCCCATGCATTCTGCACTCTCATGCGCAGAAAATCATCATCTATAAGCTGATCCGCTTTTCTTGTCATCATTCTGATACGGATTTTTGAATTCTGATTGATAAATCCTCGTCCCATCGTGTATCCGTCAAAATCGTGTACTACGACTATGTCCCCGTTTGTAAATTTACCTGTTATAGTGTCTATCTCATTATCGAAGATCCATGCTCCGCCTGCTTTTATTGTGCGACCTTCGCCTTTTTTCAAAGTTACTATTGTATGATTTTCCATGTCTGCTCCTCCATGTGGAATCCAAATATTGTAGTCAAAAATAAGCTGTCCGCCACGCAGATCAGCTTATTTTTTTATTTATTCGATTTTAGCACACTATAACCATTTTTGCATCCTAAATAAAATCCTCTGTAAGCTTTCCGTGCTTTTCATAATTTGTCACACGGGCAATATGATTATCATCATCAACAAATACAACCTTTGGATGATGCTCCTTTGCTTCTTCCGGTGTCATCTGTGCATAACACATAAGAATGACATGATCGCCTACAGCAACCTGTCTTGCAGCGGCACCATTTAAGCATATCATTCCTGATCCCGGTTCTCCCGCTATAGTGTATGTCTCAAATCTGTTTCCGTTTTCCACATCGACTATCTGGACAAGCTCGTATTCCATTATTCCTGCTGCTTCAAGAAGCTTTGTGTCTACTGTTATACTTCCTACATAATTAAGGTCTGCCTGTTTTACCACAGCCCTGTGGATCTTTCCTTTTAGCATTGTATAGTTCATTATTATATCCTCATTTAATAATATTTTACGCAATAAAATTGTCTATAAGTCTTGTTTTTCCAATGTAAACCGCTATCGCAACAAGTGTTGTTCCCTTTATTTCGTCTACAGGTGTTATTGTGTCAAAATCAACCACATCTACATAATCGATTTTTGCAAGTGGTTCTTTATTTATTTCAGCTGTTATTGCATCTTTTACAGCTTTGGCATCCTTCTCACCGGCCTCAACGAGTTTCTTTCCTATAGAAAGACTGCGGCTTAATACGAGTGCGGCTTTTCTTTCCTCTGTGTTTAAGTATGTATTTCTTGAACTTTTTGCAAGTCCATCCTCCTCACGGATTATAGGGCAGCCGATTATCTGTGTATCAACATTTAAGTCTTTGACCATTCTTTTAATTACTGCAAGCTGCTGCGCATCCTTCTGCCCGAAATATGCACGATCCGGTGTTACTATATGGAATAATTTAAGTACAACGGTCTGTACTCCCCTGAAATGTATAGGTCTTGTTTTTCCACAAAGCTCTGTTGTAAGACCATTCATATCAACATAAGAACAGAATCCATCGTCATACATTTCCTCCGGTTCCGGGTGAAAAATAATATCAACACCTGCATCCTCGCAAAGCTTTGCATCTCTGTCAAGATCCCGTGGATAGCTGTCCAGATCCTCTGTAGGACCAAACTGCATAGGGTTTACAAAAATACTTACTACAACTTTATCATTTTCGCGTCTTGCCGCATCTATAAGGCTCTTGTGTCCTTCATGTAAATATCCCATTGTTGGCACAAAACCTACGCTTTTTCCTTCTCTTTTCCATGCTTTTACAGCATCTCTTACCTGTTTGATCTGTCCATATATTTCCATCTTAATTTCTCCTTATACTAATACAATTTATCAATTATTGTCTCATCCATCTTGAATGTATGCTCTTCTGCCGGGAAAGTTCCCTCTGAAACAGCTTTTTTGTATGCTGTAAATGCTTCATTCATTTCTTTTCCAACCTGTGCAAACTGCTTTACAAATTTAGGTTTCATATTTGCATACATTGCAAGCATATCCTGATATACAAGCACCTGTCCATCACAGTCAGCGCCAGCCCCAATTCCTATTGTAGGTATACTGATGCTCTCTGTTATCTTCTTTGCAAGTGCCTTTGGTACACATTCAAGTACAACCGCAAACGCTCCTGCTTCCTCAACTGCACGGGCATCATCTAAAAGCTTCTGTGCCGCTTCCTCACCTTTTCCCTGTACCTTAAATCCGCCAAATGCATTTACAGACTGTGGTGTAAGACCGAGGTGGGCGCAGACTGGGATCGATGCATCTACGATGGCTTTTATCTGTGGACAGACTTCCTTTCCACCTTCCAGCTTTACAGCCTGTGCATGTCCTTCTTTTACGAGGCGTCCTGCATTTACTACCGCATCATAGACTGATGTCTGGTATGACATAAAAGGCATATCTGTCACAAGGAGAGTATCCTTTATTCCTCTTGACACTGCTGCACTGTGGTGTATCATATCTTCCATTGTTACTGATAATGTATCCTCATATCCTAAAACAACCATTCCGAGTGAATCCCCGACAAGTATTGCATTAATGCCGGCTTCATCTATTAATTTAGCTGTTGAATAATCATAAGCAGTAAGCATAGTAAGCTTTTCGCCGTTTTCTTTTGCCTGTTTAAATGTTACAACTGTGTTTTTCATTTCCTTTTCCTTTCATTACCTGTTTAATCATCAAGCAGATCTTCCATCTCTTTGTAATCCTTATCAGGATTTTTGTTTTCAGCAATTTTTACCAATTTTTTACCAAGCAATTTGTACAATTTGACATCTTGTTCATCCAGACAAGATATATGCTTTTGTACCGTCTGCACGTCTCCTCTTTCAATTGGTCCGGTAAGTGCTTTGCTGCAGCCACTTGAAATAACATTTTCTATATTTCTTCTTACAAGCTGCGCCGTTGCACAAACCGCATCGTCCCTCGAAAATCCGCATTCCTCCAAAAGACTGTATCCCATATCCAAAACAGCAATTACCTGATTGCTCAAAATACTCGCTGCCGCATGATATTTCGCCTTCTTTGCTCCATCGATACAGCATATTTCGTTTCCAAAAGAACGGAATAATTCTGAAATGACTTTTACGGCATGTTCCTGTCCTTCCACTGTAAAAAATGCATTGTTTAATTGTTCAAAAGATGAAAATCTGTTACTGAACGGTAACATCGGATGAATCGAACAGCATGATACCTCCATGTGTTCGCTACCAGAAAATGAATCGGATGATAATGCGCCACTGCAATGACATATGATCTGATCCTTAAGAGACAGCTTCTTTAATTCGTTCCACACTGGTATTATGTATGAATCCGGTGTGGTAATAAATATTATTTCTGAGTTTTCTGCCAAATGGCATAATGATCCAAAAATCTCTGTCTTTGTAAACTCTGCCGCTTCTTTTGCTGCTGCAGAATCAACATCATAATAACCTGCAAGCCGGGCACCTTTTTCTTTCATATATCTGCCTATAGAACAGCCCACTCTGCCTGCACCTATTATACCTATTTTCATGCTACCACCTTCTTTCAACTGCCGGTCGGATTTCTTTTTATAAGCCCCAAAGCCTTGTTTCTGCTGCACGTAGTATAATCTCCACTTAAGCTGTATGGTCGATTTACCATTGTGTCTGAATTTCCGCCGGATTCTTTTAGTCATCAGGTGACAACATATCCTCCGTGATACAGTTTCTTTCGAATACCGTTCGCATTCCACTATAACACATTGTTTTTTTTTTAACAACTCAAACTTCACACATGTAAAATGTTGCGGCTCTTTCGATGTTGCTGGTCGCACTGTTAGGTATGAACAGTAACCTTTCGATTATTTATGAACTTAATAGTTACTAATATCCAATAATATCCGATATATATTTATATACCCCACCCATATTGATTTATGCCGGAAATCCGGGGGAAATTATACCGATACGGAGTTAATACTATGATTACAGTTAGTTTATGCATGATAGTTAAAAATGAGGAAGATATACTTGCCCGCTGTCTCGACAGCCTAAAGGGCCTTATGGACGAAATAATTATCGTTGACACTGGTTCGACTGACCGTACAAAAGAGATCGCAGCAAATTATACTGACAAAATATATGATTTTTCATGGTGCGATGATTTTGCGGCTGCCAGGAACTTTTCTTTTTCCAAGGCTACAAAAGAATATATTTATGCACCTGATGCTGACGAGGTTTTAGATGAGATAAACCGGAGACGTTTTATGATGTTAAAAGCTGCTCTTCTCCCTGAAATCGAGATCGTCCAGATGAAATACATTACACCGCATAAATACAACACGATCCAGAATGCTGCAATGGAATACCGTCCTAAACTATATAAAAGGCTGCGCACATTTACCTGGGTAAATCCTGTTCACGAAACTGTGCGCCTTGAGCCTGTTGTCTACGACAGCGATATCTGCATCCAGCATCTTCCGCAATCAATGCACGGAAAACGCGACTTTAAGATTTTTAAACAATCCTTTGAGAAAAATGGTACTCTTCCAAAAAGTATTGCGACCATGTACGCAAAAGAACTGATAAAATGCGGCACTTTGGAAGATTTTTCCAATGCTCTTCCATATTTTCTCGGCGAATACCAAAAGTCCCCAGATATAGAAGCTTCATGTGTTTTATCAAGATATTACAGACTTCACGGAGACATCGATAAATTTTTTTCTGTCGCCCTCAAAAATGTTGCAACCGACGGATGCAGCGAAATCTGTTGTGAGCTTGGCGCATACTATTTTTCAAAAGCTGACTATGATGAGGCAAGCTTATGGTATTACAATGCTGCATTCGAAGTAAAACCAGTACTTGATATTGCAAGCGGCGGTGGCAAAGCACTTCATGCACTCTCCGAATGTTACAGTAAATGGGCTGATGCTAAACAGGCAAAACTTGACTCACTTCCCCCGCAGTCACGCAATATGTTTACAGGAGATAAAGAACAGATCCAGTCATTGCGTAATCAGGCTGCTGACTATGAAAAGCAGGCAAAGGAATGGATGATGCCACACGAACTATAAAACAGCAGCAAAGTAAAATAATACTGATTGTATTATTCTCAATTAAGTGTTAATATAGAGAAAGATTATGATATTTTTTTAACAAAGTCGCAGGAGGTTCTTATGAGTTTTTTAGAAGAGTACAAACAGAAACTTGTTACTGCTGATGAAGCGGTAAAAATCGTAAAGTCTGGTGACTGGGTTGATTACGGATGGTGTACAGGTACACCTGATGCACTCGACAAAGCACTTGCAAAACGAACAGATGAACTTAAAAACGTAAATGTCCGTGGTGGTATTTTACTTAAACCACTTGCTATCTTCGAACGTGAGGATGCAGGAGAACATTTCACATGGAACTCATGGCATATGGGCGGTTATGAGAGAAAACTGATTGCAAGAGGATGTTCTTTCTATTCACCGATCCGTTACTCAGAGCTCCCTCGTTACTATAGAGATTCAACAACACCTGATGATGTTGCTATGTTCCAGGTTGCACCTATGGATTCACATGGTTACTTCAACTTCGGACCAAACGCATCCCACCTTGGTGCTGTTTGCGAAACTTCAAAAAAGATCATTGTAGAAGTAAATGAAAATATGCCTCGCTGCCACGGTGGTTCTGAAGCAAACGTGCATATTTCACAGGTTTCATACATTGTAGAAGGTGATAACCCACAAATCGGAGAGCTTGGTGCAGGCGGACCGGCTACAGAAGTAGACAAGAAAGTCGCAGAACTTATCGTAGACCAGATTCCTAACGGAGCATGCTTACAGCTTGGTATCGGTGGAATGCCAAACGCTGTCGGATCTCTCATCGCAGAGTCAGACCTTAAAGATCTCGGCGTACACACAGAGATGTATGTTGATGCATTCGTTGACATCGCAAAAGCAGGAAAGATCACAGGAGCAAAGAAGAATATCGATCGTTATCGTCAGGCTTATGGTTTCGGTGCCGGTACAAAGAAAATGTACGACTACCTTGACGAAAACCCAGAACTTATGAGTGCACCTGTAAGTTACACAAACGATATCAAAAACATTGCTGCTCTCGACAACTTTATTTCCATCAACAACTGCGTGGATCTCGACCTCTTCGGACAGATCAGTTCTGAGACATCCGGCACAAAGCACATCAGCGGAGCAGGCGGACAGCTTGATTTCGTACTCGGTGCTTACATGTCAAATGGTGGAAAGAGCTTTATCTGCTGTTCATCAACATTTACAGATAAGCAGGGCGTTGTTCATTCACGTATCCGTCCTACTCTCGTAGAAGGCTCTGTCGTTACTGACACAAGAGCCAACACACACTACATCGTTACTGAGTATGGTATGGTAAATGTAAAGGGTCTTTCAACATGGCAGAAAGCAGAGGCTATCATCTCTGTTGCTCATCCTGATTTCCGTGATGAGCTCATCAAAGAAGCTGATAAGATGCATATCTGGAGAAGATCTAACAAATAACTTATAGCAGCTGATCCATATACCGGATAAAAATAGACATCAAATTCTATTGATTTAGAAGTTGATGTCTATTTTATTTTGGAATTTTTTCATGTCTATTCTATTTTTCTCTATTATGCTATAATTGAAATACTTATAGCCGACAAAATACAAAGGAAAAAATTATATGAACCCAAACGAAACTAACACGAATAATTTAGATACAGTATCTGCTGATACTTCAAATTCAAATACTTTTCCTGCGCATACTCACATCCTCGAAGATGGCACTGTAGTAACACACACACATAACCACTCACATAGCCACTCACATCCTCATCACCACGAGAACACAAAAGCCGTGCTCAACCGCATGAGCCGTGCCATCGGACACATGGAGTCCATCAAGCATATGGTCGAGGATGGACGTGACTGTTCAGAAGTCCTCATACAGATCGCAGCTGTCCGCTCAGCGATCAACAATATAGGAAAGATCATCCTTGAGGATCACATCAATCACTGTATCGTCGATGCCGTTGAGACCGGTGACAAGAAAGCTCTTGAAGATCTGAATGAAGCAATCGAAAAATTTGTGAAATAGTATTTTACCGCTTTATTATTCCGTCATTGTATACAATGCTTTGAAATATTTATCGGCTGCAAGCAGCTTTTCAAAACTTCCCTGCTCAACTATCTTTCCGCTTTTCATAACAATTATCTCATCGCATTTTCTAAGGATCTGTTCCTCAAGCGAATGGGTAACTATTACGCTCGTCATCTGCTTAATATCAAGAATATCCGACATTATCTGATATGCAGTCTGCTTATCAAGTGATGCCGTTATTTCATCGCATAAAAGTACTGACGAATTTTTAAGCAGGCTTCTGGCAATAGATATCCTCTGCTTCTCTCCTCCTGAAAGTCCGCAGCCATTTTCACCACATTTATATCTGCCGCCCTTATCGTCTAACATCCCATCAACTTTTGCCATTGACAGCGCTTTTTTAATTTTCTCATTATCAAAATTTTTATACATTGTGACATTGTTTATTATTGTATCATCAAATACAAACACATTCTGCTGTATAGTTGAAATGCAACTATACAGTGAGTCCTTTTTTATATCCTCTACCATCATTCCATCGTATGATACGCTTCCACTATCAGGTGTATTTGCTCCCATAATAACGTTTAGCAGTGTGGATTTTCCAGCCCCAGATGTACCTACAACAGCATACTTTCTACCTTTTTGCAGACAAAGTCCTATATCTTTTAAAACAGTTTTTCCGTCATATGAAAATGTTACGTCTTTTAACATGATCTGATCTTTTAATTCTCCGATTTCCATTTTTCCATCTATTTCTGTATTATTTTCCAGTTCATCTGCCAGTTTACTTATAAGCAATCTTGCAGCTTTTCTTGCTGCAAGCAGTCCCGGTAGCTGAGAAATCGGAGAAACAATAAAATTCATAAGATTAACGAATAAAATCACTGTTCCAGCCGTCATTTTAAAATCATTAACAACCATCCACACTCCGGCAAAGAAAACACCAAACTGTGCGAAAAGACTTGCCGTTATACTTATTGTATTTACAGATATCATTATCCTGTTTCTTTTGCGCTTAGACTGTTGGATTTCATCATTTTTCAGTTTTAATATATCTAAAATTTCCGGCTCTGCCTTAAAACTTTTAACAACCGGAAATCCGCTTAGAAAATCTTTGAAAAATGCGGTAAATCTTATATTTTTATCTGATATTTTTTTCTCAACCGGCTGTAATCTTTTTCCAGAAATTCCTGATAAAAGTATGGGAAAAGCAATTAAAATTATAACTATAAAAGTAAGCATTCTGGAATAATAGATCATGAGCGTAAATGCTCCAACAAAGCTTATCAAGTTATCTATTATTCCATAAACACCCTCAATATAATCTTTTTCTATTACATTTAAATCATTTGAAAAAGCAGACAAATATACCGATGTATTTTCACGGCTAAAAGTATCTATTCCTTTCTTCATCAATCTGTCGAGTGAAAAGTTTCTGTAATTATTTATTGCGTTATAAATAAATCTTGGCTTAAAAATATACAATACGATATTTGTACATACTACTGTTCCAAGAAAAATCATTATAGATGTCAATATCTGAAATAGACTCTTTGCTCCTGCTTCACCGGATATCGCATTTGTCATATCCTTTATAATAAGTGACATAGTAAGGAAAATTATACTTGAAAATACTGTAGCAGCTATAGAAACCGCAAAATTTAATTTGTTTTTTTCAAAAAAAGTTATACTTAATTGCTTTTCTGTTTTCATCATTTTCTCCTTTAAAAATAAATAAGAGCCTTTTTTCTTTGCCCATCTTTTCATACGCCATTTGCTTATCTTTACATACATACCGTTGGTATGTAAATATCCAAAATAAAAATTGTCATATCGACAATTTTTATTTTTTGCTTTTTAATATTCCAACTACATTTTCATCAAATATAGGCAATCCCATCTTCTCAAACATATTCTTTAAAAATTCAAATTTATGTTTTATTTCTTCATCGCTTGCCGGAAATACTGATGGCATCATCCATAATTCCATAAGTGGCAATAACTCAGAAAGTTCTTTTGCATATTTTGTCTTTATAGATCCGTCATCTATTCCCTCTTGTATAAGTTTCCTGAAACAAGGTGACAAATATTTGCGGTTTGATTGTATCGTACTCGCAAGAATATGTGGATTTTCCAATAGTGGGACAAACTGTTCCGTAATCTGGCTGTTTTCATCCATTGCCTGATTTTTCTGGTTTAGCTCAATCACATATTTAAGTTTTTGCAGACCATTTAAGTTTTTTTCTTTTTCAACCACAGCAAATGGATTGTTATCCTTAAAAATACGCTCTTCAAGCTCACACAGAATGTCCTCTTTTGATTTGAAATGGTGATATATTGCACCTTTGGACAATCCGCCTAATTCGTTCACGATATCCTGAATAGATGTTTTTTCATATCCTTTTTCATAAAAAAGCCTTTGAGAAACATCCAGTATTTTCTCTACAGTCACTTCGGGATATTTATTCCGAGACATTTCATCACCTCTTACATACTGTTGGTATGTATAATATCACACTAACCATATGTTGTAAAGTCAAAATTTTAATATCTGAATTTTTAAATGTACATATATAACATTTTACTATTTAAATCAAAAATTCTATTCCAGCACATCATCAAGTACTCTCTCAATTTTATTGCGGGCAGCCTTTACAGAGCCCTGCACCATAACCGGTTTTCCCCCACCTCTGGCTTCAAGTTTATTGCGAAGTGCCGCAGCTATATTATTGCAGTCCACGTTTTTACTGCCGATGATAAAGCTATATCCATCTTCATCATTTCCGGTAAATACGGCACTCACTCCACTATATTTCTCAACCAGCTTATTTACACAGCTTCTCGCCGCATTTGAGTCAAGATCTGCCTCGAAAAGTATAGCATTATCTATATCTGTCGGAAGGCTGGCTATCTTGTAATCCAAAATCTCAGCCTTCGCAGAGCCCAGTTCTGACTTCAGGCTTTGGTTTAATGCCTTAAGTTTTGTTACGTTGTCTATTATCGCTTCCTGATTTGTAGTAAAAATACCCATAAGTTCAGATATGATCTGTGACTTCTGGCGAAATGCTTCAAGAGCCCTGAATCCACAGAGTATGCTTATTCTCACACCTCCCTTGTAGTTTTGATAATTCATGACTTTGAGCATGCCGATCTCGCCCGTGCGCTTTACATGAGGTGCGCAGCATGCACATACATCATATCCCGGCACTGTAACTATCCTTACCTGACCTTCAATCTCGATTTTACTTCTGTACTCAAGACTCTCCAGCTCTGTCTTTGATGGATATGTTACCTCAACAGGGATATTTTTTGTGATTGCAACGTTCACTTCTCTCTCTATGTCTGCGATATCCTCCGGAGAGATCACTCCGCTAAAATCCATAGTCACAACTGAATCGCTCAGATGAAAGCCTACATTTTCAAATCCGAAACGGCTATGAACTATTCCTGAGAAAATGTGTTCTCCACTGTGCTGCTGCATATTATAAAAACGATGCTGCCAGTCAATTTTTCCGGATATATGTGAACCTGCTGAAATCTTATCAAGCTTTGTTTTATCTATGTTTGTCTTGTCATGCTTGGTCTTGTCTGGCTCACTCCCTGCCTCATTTTCAGTAACTGCAATATCAACTGTATGGATGATAACACCATTCTTTATCTGCACATCAACCACATTTATTCCGTTAATTACTCCCTTATCCGGGCTTTGTCCACCCTCCTCCGGGAAAAATAATGTCTGATCCAGCACCACCTCATACAGATTATCAGTGTCTGCCTTTGGCTCGCATGATAAAACCGCAGCCTCAAATTCTGTTGCGTATGCATCATTGTCATATAATCTTATTGTTTCCTGTGTACTCATACTTTTTCCTCACTTATTCTTAAATATAGCAATCAAAAATAATCTGATACTGTATAACTATAGTCCATATCTAAATTATTTAATAGTCTCATTATAAATATCTTACTTAATAAATAATACTCCTCTTTATATGTAATGTACACTATTTTTACCATAGGAAAACTCCGCACATGTAAATCCTGTTATACATATGCGGAGCTTAAATATTAAATCCTTATTACATTATTTTTTAAAATATTAATTCTACACTTGATTTCCCACAATCTTATAGTAAGTTCTTGATGTCAGCTTAAATACCAGATAATAGATTGCGAGAAACACTAACAATGTTCCTATCATGCACTCTATCATAAGCTGCGTATCTGTAAGGTTAAACATCACAAGCAGTCTGCGAAGCATCGGGAAAGCCGCTGCCACATGTATCGCTGCTGTTACTATCGGAAGAAAAAATACCATCCTTACCTGTGACTGGATTGATTTTTTCACCTCTGCATTACTCATTCCGACCTTCTCCATAATCTCATATCGTTCCTTATCATCATATCCCTCTGATGTCTGTTTGTAGAAAATGATCATTACAGTAACCATCAGGAACATTGTACCCAGAAAAATTCCGAGGAAGAATATTCCACCATATAGTGTGTGTACAGCCTCCTCATTCTCTGCCCTGCCCTCTACATATGCCGTTCCATTACCTATTTCCTTTTCTGCATCCGACACAAGATATTGATTTATCTTTTTTGTACAATTGATCTTCTGCTGCTTGGTTCCATCGAAATCAAATCCTATTGTATTTCTGAAAGTAAATGCTCTGTCACCATATACTTCTTTTTGTAAATCAAAAATTTGTGTAAGAGTATCCATATTATTTACAACTATATAATATTCGTTCGTGAAACCACTTGATATATATGCATCTTTCTTGATCTTGTAGTATTTTGACTCTTTAACATCGAATTTGCGTCCCAGAATTTTTATTGAATCATAATTAAATTTCTTCATTCCATATACTGCAACGCTGTCATCCGTCAGTTCAGGAATATCTTTTTCATCGAGTGAATCCTCCAGATTGCAAAGAGCATCTTTAGTTACGATATTGACATATGTTCCATTTCCCAAACTATCATTTTCAGATGTTTTCTCCAGACTGTTATCATTCTGTTTTGTCAGCATATTGAAATATCCATATGTTTTTTCATCCGTAATTGTTCTGCCTTCATCCTCTATTATCTGCTTGATGTGATCCCTGACTGTGTCCACATTCTCATCGACCTTAAGGTAATCTACATATGAAACGGCCTCCATAGGATATCTGGCTTTTAATTCATCATCCAGTCCGATATAAAGACTTACGGTTGACGCAATTGTCACAAGCACCATTGTTGAAAGGACACATATACTCGCAAGTCCACCCGCATTCTGCTTCATGCGGTAGATCATTCCTGAAACTGCTGCAAAATGTTTCTTGTTATAATAAAATTTCTTATTTTTGCGGAGCATTTTAAGGAAAACAATGCTGCCTGCGATAAAAAGCCAATACGTTCCGACTATTACCAGAAGTACCGCCACAAAGAAAAGAGATAGTACATTGAGTGGGTTCTCTGTTGTGATCGAAATGTAATAGGCCACAGCAAGACATCCAACAGCGATTATAGCCATAAGCCATTTGCTCTTTGGCTCCTTCTCTCCGACATTTCCACCTCGTAAAAGCTCGATTGGATTTGCCAGTTTGATCTGCATCATATTGTAAATAAGTGTGAGTGCATATAAAATTCCAAACACTATGAGTGTATTTATAATAGTACTAAAATTAATTTCAAATTTAACAGTTTCCTTAACTGCCAGTATTTTGTACAAAAGCAGGATTGATAACTTTGAAAACAGTATTCCTGTCACGATTCCGCCGATAATTGCCATAAGAGCAACTGTTACTGTCTCTATTCCCATTAGCTTTGCGATATGGCGCTTTTCCATGCCGAGGATATTATAGACACCGATCTCTTTTTTACGTCTTTTGATGATAAAACTGTTCGTATAAAATATAAATATATATGAAAAAACAGCTATAGTTCTGACTCCAAGCGCCATTATTGATGTTAAATAGCTTGATCCGTAAATCTTTTCAAGACCTTTGCTGTTATTTAAGAACATCATGATATAAAACATTGCAACCGTTACTATTCCCGAAATAATATACGGAAGATAAAGTGATCCGTTGTTTTTTATATTTGTAAATGCAAGTTTTCTGTAAACCTTATTCATGTTTTTCACCGCCCGTCGTAAGTACTGTAAGAGTATCCTGGATCTTTACATAAAGCTGGTCATCTGTGAGATTTCCACGGTAGATCTGATGGAATACCTCGCCATCCTTTATAAAAAGTATCCTGTTGGCATGGCTTGCAGCCTTTGTGCTGTGTGTTACCATAAGGATCGTCTACCCTTCTTCATTTATCTGGTTAAAAAGTGTGAGCAGACTGTCTGTTGCCTTTGAATCCAGCGCTCCCGTAGGCTCATCAGCTAAAATTAATTCTGGATTTGTTATTATTGCACGAGCTACAGCCACTCTCTGCTTCTGTCCACCGGACACCTCATACGGATATTTTTCAAGTAATTTATCAATTCCGAGTTTTACCGCTATAGGCTTTAGCCTTTGCTCCATCTCTTTGTGATCAACACCTGAGAGGACAAGCGGTAAAAAGATGTTATCCTTTAATGAGAAGTTATCTAACAGGTTAAAATCCTGAAATACAAATCCTAAATGATTCCGTCTGAATGCTGATATTTCTTTTTCCTTTACCGATACAAGGTTTTTACCATTTAACAATACCTCACCGGATGTTGGCTTATCGAGCGCTGCGAGGATATTTAGCAGTGTAGTCTTTCCCGATCCCGACTCACCCATTATTGCGACATATTCACCCTGTTCCACGGTAAAATTTATGTTCTTCAGTGCCTGTACCTGATTGCCACCAAACCTTGTCGTATATATTTTTTTGAGGTTGCTTACTTCTAAGATTGCCATTTTCAATGCTCCTTTGCGATTATTTCTTAAAAATGTTGTTTCAACTTTTATTTTACCTTTATTTTAAATATGACGTCATAATCGGCTTTACAACTTGCTTTGCCGCCGCTTCATGTCATTATAATAACAAAAGGCCGGAATGTATGCTATCGAATAAGCTTACATTTCGACCTCGTATCTTACATTTTTGTAAGAAATAAAAATTTAGCAACTATTAGCCATTATTTTTTACTTTGTCCTGATTATCATACCACTACTCTTTTGTTAGATAAGTAAAATGCTCCGTTCTAACATCCCCCATAAGCATACAAGGTTTATTCTTCTCCTTATGATGATACTTGAATCCACATTTCTCCTGACAGTGTTTTGATTTCTCATTTCCATCATAATACCCACACCACATAGCACTATAGCCCAAATATATACTATAGATTTTTTATTACCTCAACTCTCGTAACAACGCCCTCTTTCATGCTGTCCACCCTGAGTGCGCAGTCTTTATAATAAACGCAGGCACCTATCGCCACGTTTTTACCCTCTTTCTGCAAGTTGTCACTCACGACATTGCGAAGCAATCTGTTCTTTTCCTCAGGTATCCTGGCACCTGTGATCAGATTTGCATGCGCTACTGTCTGGCTGCCGCGGCATATCATGTGGTCTGCCTCATCAAAACTGCAGAAGAGGAATTTTCTGATCGCAAAAAGTGCCGCTATCGCACCTATTCCGACCAGCGTTTCATATACATTGAGGTGTTCCACGATCATCTGCCTTGCTGTCGCAAATAAAAGCACTTCTATTATCGTGCCAGGCTGGTGTGTACAGAGCATTTTTACAAACTCCACACCTATTGCAAGTGACATCGCATATTCCATATAATACTCAAGTTCAAGTTTATCGTGCCATATGTCAAAAAAGCATTGTCCTACGAGTTTTATGATAAGCACCCCTATCGCAAATATAAGAAATGCGGACAGCACAAGCTCCACATAGGCTGCTATATTTTTCATTGTTTTTCTAAGGAATTGTTTCATCATCTTTCGTTCCTCTCGCTTTTTAATTACCGGCAACAAGCTTTTTATTGCAGTAATTTACTTTTTTATTATACAGAGCATACCCTATATACCGCAACTATTCTTTTATATATTTGATTTCCAATTTTGTTTTCTAATAGTTATTTAAATATTCTATGAAAATTATTATCACACCATTCTAATTTCATATATAAAACTCCCACATAATGGTCAAATTATGTGGGAGCCTTCGAGCGAAAATTATATTTTTTATGTTTTCTCCCGCATCTGCGGGGCGTATTTTTATTGCCTGAATATTGTCATGGCAATTCCGTTGCTAAGTATATCTGATATCCGGTTACAACAATTATTTGATGAAGCCTACCTGCTTGCAGATTTCCTCTGTTGCAGCATCTTTTTTCTTGTTGAACTCAACCTTCTGCTGCTCGAACCAGTTGTTACCCTCTGCATCTATAGATACAATAAGTGGTCCGAACTCTTTCACACGGCAGTTCCATAGTGTCTCAGGCATTCCGAGATCTCGCCACTCTGCACGGACGATCTCCTCAACCTCTGTTGCGGCTACTACTGCATTTCCTGCCGGGAATACACAGTGGATTGCGCCAAACTCTTTACATGCGCGCTCTGTATTTTCTTTCATACCACCTTTTCCGATGATGACACGAACGCCTGTCTCTTTTACGAACTCGTACTCGAATTTCTCCATACGCATACTTGTTGTCGGTCCGACAGATACCATCTCGAATTTATCATTCTCGAGTGGTCGGATGATCGGTCCTGCATGGAAAATTGCATTATTTCTTACGTCTACAGGAAGCTCTCTGCCTTCCTCAACGAGACGGCGGTGTGCCACGTCGCGGCATGTTGTCATGCTTCCGTTTAAGTAAATTATATCTCCGATCTTTATTCCTTTAAGATCCTCTGCTGAGATTGGTGTTGTTAAGATTGTTTTTCCATTAATTCTCTCTACCATTATAATTCCACCCCCGAATGTGTTGTGATTGTATAGTTAAGGTCCTTATCAAAAACAATGTGTCCGCGTCTGTGGCTCCAGCAGCCTACGTTTACGGCTACACCGATTGTAGATGGGTGACGGGCTGTGTTCTCGATATTTACACCCATTACTGAGTATTTTCCGCCCATTCCCTGAGGTCCAAGGCCGATAGCATTGATACCATCCTCAAGAAGTGTTTCCATCTTTGCGGCTCTCTCGTTCTCATTGTGAGATCCGATTGGACGCATGAGTGCTTTCTTTGATAAAAGTGCTGCTGTCTCAACAGATGTTGCTACACCTACACCTACGAGGAGAGGTGGGCATGCATTTAAACCATAAGTAGTCATAACATCCATTACGAATTTTGTAACTCCTTCATAGCCCTCTCCAGGCATAAGTACCATGGCTTTTCCAGGAAGTGTACATCCACCACCTGCCATGTATGTGTAGATCTCGCATTTGTCGCTGTTTGGCACGATATCCCAGAATACTGTAGGTGTTCCTTTTCCAACGTTCTTGCCTGTGTTGTACTCATCGAAAGTCTCGACACTGTTGTGACGAAGAGGCGCCTCAAATGTAGCTTTTACAACTGCCTCTTTTAAAAGTCCCTCAAGTTCATCAATAAGTGGGAATTTTGTTCCACATTTAACCCAGAACTGAAGTACTCCTGTATCCTGACAGCTTGGGCGGTTAAGTTTTACCGCAAGCTCCTGATTTCTAAACATTGTATCATAGATTGTTTTTGAAAGAGGACTGTCCTCTTTGTCACGGAGTTCTGTCAGTTTTGCAATGACATCATCCGGTAATTTTTTTGCTATATGAGCGATAAAATTTGCCATATAGGTGGTAAGCTGTTCTACCTGTTTCTCGTTTGACATAGTTTTTCCTCCTAATATAAATCTCATAAATAATTAAACATTGTTTTAATTTATTATTTATCACTGCAGACTATCTATATCATGATCATGTAAAGTCTGCATAGTGAAACTCGTAACTTTTTATACCGACAGACACTATCAACATAAGCTGATATGTATGTGCCTGTCTTAATAATGTAATCTTTTCCTGTTTTCCTAAGGGAAGAACGGATAAAAGATTGGCAGTAAGACCATACTTACAATGGTCGCCACTACTATAAGTGGAATGCCGGCCTTTGCATAATCCTTAAAGGTGTATCCACCGGCTGTAATGACCATTGTGTTGGCAGGCATACCGATAGGTGTGGCGTATGCACATGAACCACCGATAACACATGCCATAAGTACTGCACTTGGATCGGCTCCAATCTCTGTGGCAATTGATACGCAAATTGGAACCAGAAGTGCTGTGGTGGCGGTATTTGACATAAAGTTCGTAAGTACACAGCAAAGCATAAATACTACGAATGTGAGAACATATGGAGATGGGTTTTTGCCAAGTATACCAATGACCGCTGTTGCGATTTCCTCACCTGCGCCTGTCTCCTGAAGAGCCGCTGCAAGTGATAGTGTTCCACCAAATAAGAAAATGGTTTTCAAATCTATTGATTTAAGTGCGTTTTTCTCACTGATAACGCCGGTAATTATAAGGGCAAGTGCTCCTACACAGCCGATAACACAAAGCTTGATGCCAATCTTGTCCTCGAAAATCATTCCCAAAAGTGTAAGGATTAAGATAATCAATGACATCATCTGTTTCCATTTAGGCACATTTGAAAAATCCTTCTGCTCATCATATGAGCTTTCCGTACTGCCCTGCTTTTCAGGCAGGAATTTGTATCCTATAAATGCAAAGTACATAATACCTACTATAAGTATCGGAAGTCCTACCTTTGCATACTCGAAAAATCCAAAGCTAAGTCCCATCTCTCCCATGGCTGATTGTGCTATGAGATTTCCAGGTGCACCGATGAGAGATAAGTTTCCACCCATGGCTGCTGCAAAAACAAGTGGCATAAGAAGCCTCGATCTCGAGTATCCTGATTTTGCAGCAATTCCGATAACTACCGGAATGAGAACTGCTGCTGTTCCCGTGTTTGAAAGTACTCCGCTCATCAGTCCCACGATCACCATGATCGCTATAATAAGCTGTCTCTCTGTCTTGGCGAAGTGTGTTACCACTCCTCCGATCTTGTTTGCCATACCGGTCTCAAACAATGCTCCTCCGACGATAAACATCGCTACGAAAAGAATTACGTTGCTGTCGATAAATCCCGAAAAGGCTTTTTTCCAATCAAGCACTCCTGTGACGACTAATCCGACACACACTATCATAGACGTAACCCCCAGTGGAATCTTTTCCCACACGAACATCACAACGGCAAACAATAAGAATAAAAGTGTTATTGTTGCTGGACTCATATCATTTTCCTCCTCCGCTTAGTATTTGATATGTGATAATGTATCCAATTTCTAAGTTTAAGATATAACAAAAAGCCGAAATCGTCAATACCCTTTTGACAATTTCGGCAATTTATATATATTTACCATTTTAAATTTATGCACTTATAACATATAGTATGTTAAATTCCTAACACTTCGGCGATTTTTAAAATTTTATGTTTATACATAATATGTCAGCATGTCATCACAGCTTCTCATGATATGTTCATACATTTTCTGCTGTGCAAGCTGCACATCATGGGCTTTTATCGCTTCGTAAATAGCTTTATGTTCTTTTAGCGAAATATTTGCGTATTCTTCTTCCGTGACCATACTTCCCATTGAAAGTCCGTTCCAAAGCTCAGCAATCATATTTTCCATTTTTTTATTACCTGACGTAGCCCAGATTTCACTGTGAAATTCACGGTTACAATTGGCATACTGGCTGTAGTCTCCTGACTCTATCATCTTTTTTGCACCAAGGTATGACTGTTCTATCTTATGGATATCTGTATCCGGTGATGCTGCAATCCCCGCACATGCGCTCTCTAATATACCCCTGAGCTGATAGTGTTCTCTGATATATGTTTCTGTGATGCCAAGAACTATTGCGCCTTTATTGGGTCTTAGTTTGATAAGTCCATCACGGGACAATATCTGAAAAGCTTCACGCACTGGCGTTATAGATACATTCAGCTGTTGTGCCACACTCTCAAGTGAGAGATTTTCCCCTTCCTCTATCTGCTTTGACAAGATTGCCTTTCGAAGTTCTGATGCTACACGTTCCTTCGCAGATGGAATCTTTATCGGTTTTAATACTGCCATATTATTATATTCCTCTTGATTACAATATTATTCTATATTTTCACCTTGTACATTGTTCAATGATAAGTGCAAAGCTATATCATCATTATCCGTTTTTATCTACCCGTTCTTTAATTACAGCCTCACAAAGACATTTAAAATAATCACGTAAAAGTTTTTTTACTTTTTCTATATCCATAGCATTATACGCAGCTGCTATTTCAGATAGCAATTCGAGTCTATGCGTATTTTCCCTGCCTGCTGCCGTCTCTTCAACTGCGAATCTGATATAACACCATAACCCATTTTCAAGTATATGTATAAAATACTCATTGTGACTGTTTACTATAAGAGTCTCATGGAATTGTACCTCTGGTGACATATTTCCTGCCATATTCAATGTTCTGACCGTCATATCCTCTATACTGTTTCCCCATAACGGCACACCTGATTTCATCATAGCCCTTATCAGCTTTATCTCCACATCAGACAAAAGCTCATAGATTTCTTCTATAACATCATCCGAAAAATCAGCAACCACAACATGTCTTGTAGCAAGCCTTTTTACAAGCCCTTGAGACTCAAGTATCTGTAATGCCTCCCGGATAGGTATTCTCGAATAACCAAGGCTGTCTGCAAGTTCTTCCTGGCGCAGCGGATCACCCGACTGCATATGTCCTGATAAGATTTCATTCTGGATAGCTTCTGCTATATAATCACATACTCTTTTATTCCTCATAATATATTATTATATATGAATTTGGATACAATTTCCAGTATTAATGATAGTACCTTTTCCACATTTATTACCATTGTTACTGTTCACACCTAACAGTGTGACCAGCAACAATTACAGCCCTGCCTCTAAGGGGCAGGGGCTGTAATCACTCAATAATTAACACTATGGCGAACCTATCTATCTCAGATACTGTGCAAGTTCATACACCCTCGCTTTTGTAATTTCTGCTGCTTCATCATTCTCCAGAAGTGGCTGAAGCGAACCACCTTCTGCTTCCTTTCCTGCAGCCTCTACCTGTTCATCTTTATCTGAGATCCACTGACGTTCCTCCTGAGTGAGCTGGTCCATCGTGCTTTCATCCAGCTTATCCTTAAGACGCGACCATATTGAATTTAACTCATCATCCCACAGTTTATACAGATCTCCGGATAATGTATTCATTTCTGACTGTGTAAGACTTGAATCGTTCTGCAGTTTATCCTCGATCACCGCAGCCTGCGCTTCGATCTGTTTAAGCTCATCATCTATCCCCGATGCCTGACCATTTCCTGTTGTACTGCTGCTATCTGTTACAGAATTCGTTGTGCTGTCAGAATTTGGTGTACTGCCCGATCCTGTATCCGTTCCTGCAAAGCCATCGCCTGCATTCTCATTATATAATCCGTAAAATGTCAGTGTGCTTTTATTATTCACAAGCATATTTACCCAGCTTAAATATCCCTGTGGTAAAGAACTTACAGGTGTTCCCGGAAGATAAATATAGAAATTTCCCGCATTTTCAAAACCATATGGATCTGAATATATAATTTTCACACCATCAACTATTTCCTGTTTATCACTTGGCTGTTTCTGTTCGATGTTTTTAAGCTGCACACAGTATGTATAGTCATTTACCTTCTTAACATCCGTAAACTTGCCCCGGAATTCGCATTCATATCTCGTTCCGTTAGGATAATTCGTGCCTGTGTCCCCTGCATCCATATCATGGTAATACCCCGAAAAGCTTCCGTCGTCATCAAATTTCATGTCTGTTTCCCATGCTCCTGCACCGCTGGAAAAATAGAATGACTGACCCTTTAACTGGCTCCACAATTCGTCTGCGGTAGAATCATCCGTTTTTTCTATATTTTCTGTCCCATTGTAGCTTTCCTCTGGCGACTCAGTACCATCGTCTTTTTTATCTTTGCTTACTTTTTCTTTTGATTTCTTATTCTTTTGCTTAGACTCGTGTTTTACAGTTGATTCATTTGCTGCACCGCTGTCCGAGCTGTCGGAACATCCGCTGAAACAGACCGCCCCTATCAGAACAGAGATTCCTATTGCCACTAATTTTGTTTTCTTCATAAACTTTACCTCACTGATTTATTTGTATGTATTTTCACTATCTAAAACCGGAAGTACTATCGTAATTGTAGCTCCGCTGTCAATGTCTCTTCTGTTTTCTATGCGTATACTTCCGTGATGTGCCTGTATTATATCTTTAGCCATCGAAAGACCTATTCCATAACCACGTTTTTTATTGTCAAATCTGCTGAATCTGTCAAAAATGCTTCCTATTCGATCGTTTGGTATTCCATTTCCCTGATCGGATATCGTGATACATATATCTTTGATCTGGTCTTTTACGGCTATTTCTACTGTACTGCCCATTTTGGTGTGTTCAACCGCATTTTTTACTATATTCTCAAATGCCTCTGCGATCCAGAATCCATCGCCTGTCAGCTTAAATCCCTTGGGACATCCTGATTTTATTATAACATTTTTTTCTTTTATCATGGGCTGTAATTTGATAAGGCAGTCCGATATGACCTTTTCCATATCTATCTGCTCATAGATCATTTTAATTTTGCCTGATGCCAGCTGGCTCGAGCGGAGTATGCGATCGATCTCCCAATGCATTCTGTCAACACATGCCTGGCTTTTTTGTACAGTTGTTTTTATACTATTATCATCTTTTATCTGCAATATATCAAGTTGAATCTGGAGTGCTGTTATGGCATTCATTATCTGGTGCGCCATGTTTTCAACAAAATTTTCTATTTCCTTTTCTCTTACATTCTTTGCCTCATACATATTTAAAATATATTTTTCCATCTGCGAAATAGTATTTTCCAGATTCGCCATGTATCCCTCGTCGAGGGTCTGTGGCAGCTGTTCTTTCGGATAATGCATGAATTTATCAATTTCAGCAGTCAGTCTTTCTATGTACGCCCGCTGTTTATTTAGTTTATAAAACATGACAATTGCTGCGGTAAAACATACCACAGCAAAAATTAATATTATATATATCATTTTACATCCACCGACCATCTGTATCCGATACCACGGACAGTTTCTATATACTGCTGCCCGTCATACCTTCCAAGTTTTTCACGCACACGGCTTATATTTACATTAAGTGTATTTTCCTCAACATACATTGCATCCTTATCCCACACCTGATACAACAGCTCCTCTCGGGATACCGCCGCCGGATAATGTTCGATAAGTACAGCCGCTATCCTCCATTCAGTTGTGCTGAGTTCTACAGACTTTTTATTTTTGAATATGTGACATCTATTTATATCAAACTCTAATTCTCCGGTGATCCTTTTCTCGTGCCCGGATCTTGCAGTCCGGCGCAGCAATGCCTGTATTCTTACAAGAAGTTCCTGCATACGGAACGGCTTTGTCACATAATCATCACCTCCCGACTGAAAGCCTCTTATAAGCTCCATTTCGCTGTTGCAGGCGGTAAGGAAAATTACAGGTATATCGCTGTCCATTCGGATTTTTTTACACAGCTCATATCCGTTCTCATCTCCAAGATGCACATCCAGCACAATCAGATCTATTATGTTATCCGAAAGTTTTTGTATACTGTCCGACGCATTACTGCTTTTAAGTGCGTTATATCCGTATCCAGCCAATATATCTGCAAGACCTTCCGCAACACTGTCATCATCTTCAATTATCAATATATTTTTTCTATCTGTTATATCCATGACATTCAAATTTCTTTTGTACGATTTCCTCTTTATCTGCTTTTCCACAATGTTTACAGTAAATATTATCTTTTTTCACACGACAAATGTCAACATCCATTCCCCATGCATATCCGTGTGTGCAGGTCTTTTCATCATTAATGTTCCAAGCAGTATATTCACAATTTGCCATCGCAAAACCACCACAGGCATTGCACTTCGTTGCGTATAAATACACACTCTCATTTACTGCTTTATTGTCATTAATCGTTGTCTCCCTTGCACTGACAAAATCTTTACCTGATACAGATAGTAAAATTAAAGTAATCAAAAAAAAGCGTTTCATGCTATTACCTCTTTGTTATATTCTTATTTATTATATCCGTGACATTCAGTCTTTGTTTGTGTTACATTATAGGATCTTCCATCACCGCAACTTAAACATCTTCTAGTTCTTACACCAGTTCGCTCTTTAATCAAATCTGTTCCCCATGCATATCCATGTGTACATTTTACGTTTCTTTTAGATAACCAAGTTCCCCATGATGTTGAAGTTGATATTCTACCTCCACATCGAACACATACTGCTGCTCTTGGCTGAATTTCATATGTCTCTGTCACAGACTCGAAACCATTCATTGAAGCGCTTGCTGATAATGGAGTGCTAATTACCATTCCTGCCACCATCATTGTACCTATTAGTTTAATTAATTTGTTTTTCATCTCTTGTATTCCTCCTAATATATTTTTTATGATTTAATATTATCATCTGAACCTTACAATTTAATTACAACTAATATTACATATTTGTAATATATCTTCAATCTATAAATATAAGCAAAAAGAACGGATAAAATCCGCTCTTTATATGACCACCCCATCCTCGATATGTATGATCCGGTCAGCCTCCCTCGCCAGGTCTAGATCATGCGTCACCACTATAAGTGTCTGTCCAAAACGCCTTGCGCAGTCACGCAAAAGTTTCATCGTCTCATTTCCGGTTTTCTTGTCCAGATTCCCAGTCGGCTCATCGGCAAATATGATCTGTGGTTTTGCGATTATAGACCTTGCGATTGCGACGCGCTGCTGCTGTCCTCCAGACAGTTCCCCCGGATATTTTTTAAGTTTATCTGCTATTCCAAGCAAAGCTGTAATCTCCTCCAGAAACTGTTTATCCGGCTTTTTTCCATCCAGTTTAAGCGGCATAAGTATATTATTTAATACCGTATATTCATCTAAAAGATTAAACTGCTGAAATACAAAGCCCATATGTCTGCGCCTGAATATCGCCATTTTTTCATCACTGTAATCTTCTATAGCTGCCCCGTTTATAGAAATTTTTCCGGAGGTAGGCCTGTCAAGTCCTCCAAGTATCTGTAAAAGTGTAGACTTGCCAGAGCCGCTTTTACCTATTATCGCATAAAACAGCCCACTCTCAAATTGAGCATCTATGCCATTTAGTGCGCACACATCCCCCGATGAAGTTTTAAATATCTTTTTAATATCCTCTGCCTCTATTATGATTTCTGCCATTGCTTTCTCCTTATCACAAAACTTACCATAAATACTGTAAGTATCCCTGCCGCCGTAACTATACCTGCCGTTACAGCATTTAACCCATATGAACGCAGTCCGTACAGGTTAGACACAAACTTGTCTGAAAATCTCTCCAGTGTTCCTGCGCTCTTTATTCCAAGGTAAAAAAGATATAGTCCCCAGCCAAAGACAGCCGAAACAACTGCGCCAAGAAATGCTTCTGCCGATATCTTCCTTTTTATCTGCCGGTTTGACATTCCGATGCTTTTAAGTATCTCATATTTTCTTTTCTCGTTTTCCATCTGCAAAGTGATTATATTTATCGTTATAAGTATAAGAACTATAACTATACAAAGACTGCTGCACAAAAGCATTATAAAATTTTGTATATATTGCTGTGCATTTGCGTAATAGGTTTCACGATTGTTTATAAGCTGCAATCCGTTCCTGCGGCATTGCCCCGCAACAGCATAGTCTGTTGCCAGATATCCTGCGTCAAGTTTTGTGTATACGTCCATAAAATTATAACCGCTATCCTTTTCTTCTTCATCCTGACCACCTGTTCTATAAGTTCTACACATATAACCCGGTTCCACTTTGCTTAACAGGTTCTTTAAGTATTTTTGTGAACATAATATCGTATATGGCTCATAAAACTCTCCACTTCCGGAATCAAGAAGCCTGTCCGTCTGCTTTATATCAATTATTTTTTCGATATTAAGTCTTTGTTCTTTAAGTGCCTCATACGCATTGGATAATTTATCTGTAAGTATCTTCTGCCCTTTTAATTTTATCCCGATGGCAGTTTTTGATCCTAATATATCGGTATACTCGTCCAGTTTCCCATATTTTTTATCGTTGTATGTGATATTTCCATCCATATCTGTCGGAAAAGTCATGATAACATCAGCACCATCTATTTTATCATCAGGCACCACACAAAGGCTTATCTGTATTCCGTCATCTGCACTGTCCTGCCCCGCTAAAATATCCACTGCAAGTCCGTCATCCCACATATCCTCAAATGTCAGATAAGCCTCAAGTATCCCCATCTTATCAGTTGATCTTATTCCGGGTATAGCCGTAAGCTGTTTTTCAAAGTTGCTATCCATATTTTCTATCTGCTCTATATCATCCGTTCCAGTTAAATTTCCCGAATATATCTTATACGACGGCAGATTATTCCAATGCTCCATCTGACTGTACGGATACAGACTTTCAAATATCCCAAATATCATAACAAAACAAAGCAGTACCGAAAGCTGTAATATCATGGCTTTCTTTAAAATCATAATGCCCTTTGCACGTTTTCCCACCGGATACATTTTCCCTGTAAGCGGCTGACGGAGCGCTGCTATATTTATCGCCATTCTTGCTATCATTATTCCGACTGTCCACAAAAGTGCCATAACAAGAAGCTGTTTATGCGGAATATATAATTTTACATCTGCTATATTCTCAGCCAGCGCAAATCTGAGTATAAGCCATGTTCCGGCTGCTCCGAGCGCCGCTCCGCATATAAGTGATGGTATGCCAAGCACGATATTTTCGTAAAAAGTCATCACGCCAAGCTGCCTTTTTGTGATCCCTATACTTCTAAAAAGTGCTGTCTGGCGTATCTGCCTATGCATATAGATAGAATACATACATATTATTGCAAACAACATGACTACAAATATCACTGCTGTGCATATATAATTATATTCAAGCATATCTTTGTTCTTAAAAGCTGCATCATTCATCCAATATTCATCTACATAACCATCAGCCTCTAATGTTTTAAGTGATGCCTCATAGTCCTTTTGTTTTGCCGCAATCTTCTCATAATCATAAAGCTCCCCGCCCGCTAAAAACCATATCTTATCAAATGGTTTTAACTCTATCATCTGCCCCGGCGATTCCTTCAGCCGCTCGTCAAGTCCGGCTTTTAATGAATCCATAAGCTTCATTCCGCCATCATCAGACACGACAGCAGATGGCAATGGTTCATATCCGTTATCATCGCTTATATTCCAAAGTTTTGTATACTCTTTTATCACGCCGACAAGCGTGTATGTACATTCCGCCTTGACAGGTTCTTCTGTTTCAGACGGCTCAACTTCCCCTGATACATTAAACGAGATCTTCTGTCCGAGCTTATAATCATATCCAAGTTCACTTAAGACATCTGCCTCCATAGCGACTTCATCATTCCCCTGCGGCATACGTCCATCGACCATTTCGATTTTTCCTATGTCTTTTACCGCCTCATCCATCGTTCCGATATACTCGTCTCCGCTGTCGGTCTGGAGCTTTGCACATATCGTGATACTCCCATAGTTTTCCGCCCATTCAGGCAAAATTACTTTTCCGTTATAAGCATTTACCAGATCATCCTCTGAAAACTTCACCGCACTGCTCCATGCCCCATATGTATTCATCCTGTACTGCTCATTTGTCCGGTTCATACTTGACGTGATCGAAAGCGTGATAATGCCAAACGCAAACGATACCGTAAAGATAATTACAAACAAAATGCTTATCTTTTTTCTTCCTTTTATGCCATCGATTGTAATCTTAAATAATTCTCTGTTCATAACTGTATTATCCTTTAATGCTAAAAATACCCTGATCTGTTATCTATAAAAAGTATAACAAACCAAGGTTACAGTTTCATTACAAGTTTTATTACAGTTTTGTAATGTCAGTCACGGACATCCACCGCTTTCGTTCCATACCCTATCCACACAGTGGTTCCTTTTCCAATTTCAGATTCTATCCTTATGCTGTGTCCAAGCTTATCGAGTATCTGTTTGCACAGATAAAGCCCTATCCCTGTTGCTTTTTTCTGTGAGCGTCCATTATATCCGGTATATCCATTCTCAAAAATACGCGGCAGATCCTCCGCTTTTATTCCTATTCCGCTGTCAATCACCTTGATAAAACACCAGTTAGGCTCATTTACTATCTGTATGTGGATTGTCCCTTTATTTGTGTATTTTATGGCATTTGATAATATCTGCTCCAGCACAAATTCTGTCCATTTTATATCGGTATATACGTTTAGATCAGTTCCATCATATTGTATCTGTATGTGTTTCCGGATCATGGTTTTGGCATATTTTCTTATAACAGTTCTTATTATCGTGTCAAGTGAAGCCCTCTCTATAACATAATCACTGCCGCTCATGTTTATCCGCTGATATTGCAGGACAACGTTTACATACTCTTCAATCTTAAATAATTCATCCTCAAGTTCTGAAATATTATCGCTCAGCCTTAGATAATTTTCATCAGGTCCGCTATTATTTTCAATGCTTTTAGTTTCAATGCTATTAGTCTCACATCCACAATCGTTCTCATCCGACATTTCATCCAATATTTCCCTCTGTGCCTGTAAGAGAAGCCTTGCCGCAGAAATCGGAGTTTTTATCTGATGAACCCACCGGGCATAATAATCCTTTGTTGTCGATTGCTGCTTTTGCATATGATTTACGGCTTCACTTCTGGCAATATCGTGATTTTCAATTATATCGCTGTAAGCAAGTTCTATGTCATCAGCCGGCTCTGGAAGCTCTTTCTGTTCCTCAACCGGATGCTCTAAGATCTTTCCAAGCTTTTTTACCTTTTTTGCGTACAGCACAAATCCGATAATAAATACCACGGCAGTTATCATCAGATCAAGAATGATCGAATATCCTATATCTGCACTCTTTACATTTATAAGGAGCATGTATCCCAGGTGAAGCATAGTTATAAGAAAAATAAGACAAAGCCATATAAGATTTCTTTTTATATATCCTGATAAAAGTTTCATCCCAGTTTGTATCCTATTCCCTTCTTCGTAATTATAAAATCTCTAAGTCCTATAGATGCAAGCTTCTTTCTGAGCCGGTTGACGTTTACAGATAGTGTATTTTCATCGACATATGTATCACTTTCCCACAGCTTTGTCATGAGCGTATCCCTTGTCACTATTGACGCCTTATTTTCGAACAAGGTCTGTAAAATCTTTAATTCATTTTTAGTAAGTTCCAGACTTTCCCCCTCATATGATAATTCTGCCTCAGATATATTGAGCATTGCTCCCTTGTGTTCCAATACGCTGCTGTTCCCTGCAAAGTCATAGCTGCGCCTTAATATTGCCTGTATTTTTACAGTTAGAACCTGCATATCAAACGGCTTTGCTATGAAGTCATCCGCCCCCATTGTAACTGCCATCACAATATTCATATTGTCTGCCGCTGAAGACAAAAATACGACCGGGACATTTGATACTTTCCGTATCTGTGTACACCAGTGGTAGCCATTATAAAACGGCAGACCGATATCCATAAGGACAAGCTGCGGCTCATAATCTGCAAATTCCGCCATTATCCGGTCAAACTTCTGTGCGATCCTTACTTCATAATCCCATTTCTCTAAATGGTTCTTAACCATTTTTGCTATTGTCTCATCATCTTCTACCAAAAAAATCTTATACATTTGTTTTCCTTTTTCGTAACAATACACATTTTTTATATAATACCATATTCAGTCTGCGGAATAAAAGCATATATGAAAAAGAAGACGCACCTTCGTGCGTCCTCCTGATATTTAATCATTCTGTTACAATATATTATTCAGCACTGCTTTCCGATTCTGTAGAACCGGCGCCCTCTGAGTGGAATGTGACTTCATTTTCAGATGTTCTGAATATTGTATCACTGGATCCTACCTGACATACCGTAATTGTATCGCCATCCTCAACATCTGCTCTGTCTATAGAAAGCATGCTTGCCGACAGATATGATGTATTTACTTTTTCGCCGTTTACATATACCTTGCTCCAATTTGTGAAGTTTGATCCGTACACATAAACTCTGTCACCTGTAGACGACTCCGCAGCACTTGTAACTGTAACCTTATCGATTCCCATTACAAGATCAGATGCAGGATAAAGATCAGCTCCATTATAGCTGTAACGTTTTCCATATAAAAGATCATACTGTAATAAGTCTAAGCCCTCGTCATATGATGCCTCATCTGCTGTACCCATCTGTGTCTGATGATAATTCATGATAGTTCCCTCATGAATATCTACTTTGTTAGTTGTATTTGCAAGAAGCTGATAAGCATAGAGATCTGCATCTTCCTTTGGAAGTCCCATATTATTCCATGTAATATATTTGGTCTTATAAATATCTCCTGACTTCATATCAGAATCTTCAAGTCCCATAGTTGGAAGATGATCCCCAAACATTACGACTATTGTATCCTCATCTCTCTTGCTTAAACGATCTATAAGTGAACTGATAAATCTGTCTGAGGCATTGAGCTGATTTACATAGTATGTCCATGCATTTGCCATTCCCTCATCATCAACACCAGAAACTGTAAACTCAGGATTTTCGATAACCTGCTCTTTTGGATAGTCACCATGTGTGCTGACTGTGATGATATATGTAAAATCTGACTGATCAGGTGTTGCATCAAATGTTTTCATTGTCTCATTTACAAGTATATCGTCTGTTGGCCAGCTTCCATTCGGAGTGTACTCAGTGATATTCATAAGCTCCTTGCTTGTAAATGTATCAAATCCCATCTGTGAGAATGCATTTGCACGGCTGTAGAAGTTTCCTCCATTGTTGTGTACAACATGTGTTGCGTATCCAATATTTGAAAGGTCCGATGCAATACTCTCACAGTCTGTCTGCTTAAGTATCGTCTTGTATGGGTACTCACCTGTACCAAAATACTGCATACTAAGTCCTGTAAGCACCTCAAATTCAGTGTTTGCTGTTCCTGCTCCTACTACCGGAACTGTAAGATATCCGCTTGAATAGTTCTGCTCAAGTGAATGGAATGTAGGAATAGGGTCTTTATTTACATTGAGGAAATTTATCTCATCCGGATCACAGAAAGACTCAAGAAGTACACATATAATGTTTGGTCCCGTCTTTCCGTCCACAGTAGTTGTCTGTTTCTGTGAGTTTACTTTATCCTCGATTCCTTCAATCGCATCTGCTGAATAGTTTTCAGGTTTTTTCATACCTCTGTCTACGACTGTAGACGAGAATGAGTATACAAATCCATAATCATCATATCCCTGTGCGATATTTGAGTAATAACTTGCTACAATATTTGTACTTTGTGCTACATTTGTTGTAACGGGAATTGCTACAAATAATAACGTAAGGAATGCCACTGATGTCCCGGCAAAATGAATTTTTCCACTATATCTCGGTCCTTTTATAAACAATGCAATGAGAAACAGGGCAAATGAACCAAGTCCTATAACAACGATCGTTGCCTGCTGTGCCGTAAAATAGTTTGTGTTATCCATCGCCAGAAGTTCCGGAATACACTTTAAGTCTGTATATCCAAAAGGTGTTACTCTGTTTGAGAGTACACATCCGTTAATGATTCCAAGTATCATCCACAATCCCGAAATGATCACTCTTGCGAATGCCCTTCTTCTGAACAGATATACAAGTGCAAGCGAAACAAATACAAGAAATGAATTATACATAAACGCAAGTGTGTGCGTATCGACAAATTTACAAGCTGAAATAAAATTTCTTCTTGATATTACTTCCACTGCGAAAACTATTGTCATAGCGATCAATGCGTGGAAAACAAGTGAATATTTATTAAAAAAATCAACTGTACGATAGTATTTTTCGGAATGGATCTTATCTTTTTTCACAAAAAGCTTTTCTTTAATTACATCAAAAAATTTCTTCATCTTTTCCTCCTTTTTACTACTATGATAATATAGTGGAAATAGCTTTCAAAAACAATAGCAATCTTTTATAAAAATATCTTTACAAAATTCATTTTTTGAGTTATTTTGCCCTTATATCACCTATTTTTACCATAATTTAACAAAAGCCTTCACGCTTCATTTTTAGATTATGAAGCGTAAAGGCTTAATTGTAAATAGGATCAGCAAATACTTAATAAAACATTAAATATTTAAACTGTTATTTTTCTTCCATTATTATCTCAGCAGCATCTAAGATAAGCTGTGATGCTTTCATATGAAGAAGATCCGGCTTAAGCTGCGCTTTCGGAAGCACCTGCTTTACCACATCAACCGGCTGGTTGTATTTCTGTGCCAGAAGTTCATACTGCGCATCCATATCTTCATCAGATACTGTAATATTTTCAACTTTAATGATCTCATCCAGGATAGCCTCGAGCTTTGCCTGTTTCTGTGCATATGGCTTTAACTCTTCCCTCATCTGATCCATTGTTTTTCCTGTCATCTGTGCATACTGCTCTACTGATACACCCTGCTGCGCAAGCTGTGCAGCCATCTGCTGGATCTGCATCTCCACTGCAGCGCTTACCGCCTCCGGTGTCACGATGCATGAACAGTTTTCAAGAAGCTGGTCGTAGATCTGTTCTCTTGACGCATCAGCTTTTTTCATCTGAACCTGATAATCAAGGAATTCTCCTATATGTGCTTTTAGCTCATCTACATTTGATACTCCCGGTATTTCAAGTGAAACAGCAAACTCATCATTTAACTCTGCCGGTTTTTCTGTGTAAATATCATGAAGCTTAACCTTAAATACAACCTCTTTTCCTGCAAGATCAGGTGCATGGTACTGCTCTGGAAAAGAAAGATTGATGTCACGACTGTCGCCAATCTGCATTCCTACGATTTGTTCCTCAAATCCCGGAATAAATGCTCCTGATCCGATACCAAGCGGATATTTTTCTGCTTTTCCACCATCAAACGGAACATCATCCTTAAAGCCTTCATAATCAATAACTGCGGTATCTCCCATCTCAACCGGGCCTTTTTTACTCTCCCTGATAGGGTTTCCTGATAAAAGGGTGGCAATTTGTGAATTAATATCGTCATCTGTATATGCGATATATGGGATAGTAGCTTTTAAACCTTTGTACTGTCCTAATAAAATGTCCATAATTTGTCCTCTCTATCTTGTATTTTAAATATTTTTCAACACTTCGACTGCCTTATCAAGGTAATCATTGTCTATTGTATAAAATTCTCCCTTGTCAGCCGTCTGTGCATATGAAGTATCAAGCGGAAGCTTTCCAAGCACTTCTACTCCAAGTTCTTTTGCAGTTTCATCTATGTTACTCTCTCCGAATAACTTTATCTCTCTGCCACAGTCCGGGCATTTGAGATAGCTAAAGTTTTCAACAATACCAAGCACCGGCACATGCATAAGTCCTGCCATGTTGTAGGCTTTCTTTACTATCATGTTTACAAGCTCCTGTGGTGATGTGACAATAACAATTCCATCTACAGGAAGTGACTGGAATACTGTAAGCGGAACATCACCTGTTCCAGGCGGCATATCTACAAACATATAATCTATGTCACCCCATACAGTCTCATTCCAGAACTGCTTAACAACTCCGGCAATTACCGGTCCTCTCCAAATAACAGGAGCTTCCTCATCATCCATGAGGAGATTTACTGATATAAGCTTAATCCCTTCTGGTGTCTCAAAAGGAATCATGTTTCCATTCTCGTCACCGACAACCTGCTCATGTGCTCCAAACATTTTTGGAATTGATGGACCTGTGATATCGGCATCAAGGATACCAACTTTATAGCCCTGCTTTGCCATATTAACAGCAAGTGATGAAGTAACAAATGATTTTCCTACTCCACCCTTTCCGCTTACTACTCCTATAACATGCTTAATATTTGAGTATTTATTTTGTTCTACCATAAAACTCTGAGGTCCTTTATTTGATGAACAGCCCTCACAGCTTGATTTAGAGCAGCTTCCCGCACTGCTGCAGCTACTATTTTCAGGCATTTTATCTCTCTCCTTTTCAAATTGTGTATTGATAACCATTCTTTATGGAAGATCATGCATCCGCATATCACCATGTACATGGTATGTACTGTAAGTATAACATGATACAAAATTAAATGCTGAACTTTTTAACGAACAATAAAACTTCGCACAGCATTTTTCATTAAATAATGTGGATATAATTATCCCTGTCTACTTCCACAACCGTAAAGTACTGCTCCCCAAGTTTTTCCTTCGTCTTTTTTTCTATCAGAGCCGTCAGCTGCTCCTTTGGCATTTTGAATTTGTATGGCACAACAACCTCAAATATAAGGTTTGTATGTGTCTCTCCCTTTACCACACGGAAATCATGGATTGTGATCCTTGAGTCTATTTCTACCACCAGGTCTATGACGTCACATTTGAGCTCCTGAACCTCACAGTCATTTATTGCGATCGGATCCATATGGACTGTAACAACACATTCCAGATCCCTTTGAAGCTTTCTTTCGAGATTATCTACTATATCATGAAGCGCTACCATATCCCCATCTGCCGGTACCTCTGCGTGAAACGATACGATTCTGTGTCCCGGTCCATAATCATGAACCATAACATCATGAATTCCCAGGATGTTTTCATCAAACCCTTCTGCCTCGTCGATAAGTTTTTGAAGGAACTCCGGTTCAGGTTTCTCGCCCAGAAGCGGATCTATAGCCTCTTTTGCTGCCGATATTCCCGAATAAAATATGAATACTGATACAAGCACTCCGCAGATACCATCGAGCTGGATTCCTTTATAATGTGCTATCAGGGTGCTCACTAAAACAGCAGTTGTAGCAAGGCAGTCTGACAGACTGTCTTTGCATGCCGCATCAAGTGTAGACGAATTTATTTTCTTTCCAAAATAGAAATTGTAAACCGCCATTATACATTTGACTGCTATGGAACCAATGAGGATCCATATTATTATAGATGAAAATTCTATCTGTGATGGATTTAAGATCTTTCCAACAGAATCCCTGAATAGTTCAAATCCCATGATCAGAATGATTGCCGATACCGCTAAGGTAGCTACATATTCTATTCTGGCATGTCCATATGGATGCTTTTCATCTGCCTGCTGTGATGCCATCTTAAATCCAACAAGAGTAATAAGGGATGAACCTGCATCCGATAAATTGTTAAACGCATCCGCAGTTATTGATATAGCTCCGCTTATCGTGCCTGCGAAAAGCTTTCCTGCAAAGAGCATGATATTGAATATTATCCCGGCTACACCGCATAACATTCCATACATGTTCCGTTTTGTTTTATCCATTTTTCCCCCTGTTTATACACTGACTAATCTATTGTTCCAACTCTGTTAAACGGATAATATCTGAATACAGCCTTTCCTATTATATCATCCTTTGAAACATATGGATTAAGGCCTTTCTCAAGCCATGCCCTGGCATCACTTGATCCGTTTCTGTTATCCCCCATCATAAGATAACAATTATCCGGGACTTCAAATTCATATGGACCTACACTTGCATCCCACTCTTCCGGCTTGAGGTAATCCTCATCCAATGCCTCGCCGTCTATATATACTTTTCCTACCTGTATCGTAGCTCCATCGACCTCTTTTTCTTCCGGCTCTATAGTAACCTTCTCACCCGGCAGTCCGATTATACGCTTTATATATGGGTCTTTGGAATCTGTGGGCGGCCAGAAGATCACGATATCTCCTCTCTTTGGATCTGAAAACTTATATGCCAGCCTAAAGCCTATCACATCATCCCCCGGCATTATAGTATTTTCCATTGAACCACTCGGGATATTTGCGTTTATTATGACATAATTCTTTATGAGAAGTGCTGCCGCAAACGCAACTGCAAATGTAAATATCCAGCTGAATAATTCCCTGAGCGGAGAATTTTTCTGCGGTTTCTTATCATTATTTTTATGCATCTCCTGCCCATCTGTATTCATTTCTTTATGCCTTTCTTCATTAAAGTCCATTACTTCCATTATAAGTCTCCCTGCATAATCCTACGGTGAAATCCACCATGATATAAAATCATCTTTTGTAAAATACAAACTTGTAAGTCCATAATCCGCCAGTTCCTTTGGTGAAAGGATCGTCACAACAAGTTCGTTTAATTCATTTGGAAAATCCTTCTCCAGACACCATACACACTGCATGCTGAGTGCCTTTAAGGACTTATATTCCTCGAGATATTCTCCGCCAAAATCAAGAGCTTTCGTCCATCTGCTGTTTGGATTTAAGATTCTGCGCTTTATGTTTTCCTTTATCACAGCCATAAGCCTTCTGACCTTTATATGATCCTGTGCCCTGTCAAGCAGCATGACATTTCTGTTTGCAGGATTCAGCACAAGCTCAAGCGGTGATGTCAGCTCATTTGATACCAGACAAAATTCCATATGCTCCTCCGGGATTGCCGGCTGTGTTATGTATTTGCCCCTCTTTGGATTTGTATCTTTTTCTACGGTCATATCAGCTGAAATATGTGTGTATATCAGCCCCTGGATATCTTCATTCACTACATAGTGCATATCCGTAACATAAGGTGCGATAAACTGCATAAAAGCACGTATATTATGCTCATAAATGACCATATCATATTTCGCCGCAAAATTTGTATAATCAAAAGTATAACCCTTTTTATAATAATAAAAAAGACTTTTCGCCATAAAAGCTATATTTATTTTGCGCCCCATAAACCCTTTTATAACTGTTCTGACAGGCACTTCCACTTCTTGTTCTTTTAAATACACCCACACCTGTACTGCGCGGCTGACAAGCTCTGTCTCAGCCTTATAAGTTCCTACGATCGGATATCTTCCATCCGACATATACTGCTCAAGTGTCAGCGGCTGACGTCCAAAATGATTTATTATTATCTGTCCGACTCTCTGGCGCAGCTCCAGCAGTTTATCATCCCTCGCTGCGGTAGATCTTGATAGATTCATATTAAGAAATCTAGTTTTTATATTGAGCTGGTATGTAAAATTCCTAAGCCACTCAGGCTGGATCCCGAGTGACTGCGCATCTTCGGTAACTCTTATATTCTGCTGGAATATTTCTGATCTTCCAAAAAAATCCTTATGACCATCATTATATATTGCAATATATCCCTCCAGAAGTTCATCATCTACCTCTATTATAGTAGAGCCTAAAACCTCTGAATGTGGGAATCTCCATGTCAGATGCGGCTGGTTTAGGACGACTTTCCTGTTATCATATAAAATCGTTATAGGGATCGGCTGATACATGGTAAAATGCTTTATTGTCTGCACAAGAAAATCCATGTCGATAAAAGGATCATAATTCTGCCTGAGTGGAAGTGCCACTCTTGTCCCTGATGTCTTCTTTTTTGACGGAACGTATTCTATCTGCGGATTATCCTCAAACCACTTTGCCATTATAGGGGAACAGTCCTGCTGGTTATTTACCATCCATGCTGTATTTATTATATTATCTTTTTTGGATTCTATAAGAATTGCCCTGGCTGCCATAAAGCATGAGCATAATCCTATCCCATGCTTTGATATCGGGACATAGCTTACCCTCTGATCATAAAAATCCTTGCTCGTATAATAGCTTTTTCCTATCCGTGAAACATAATTTATAAGATCATACTCATTTATCCCGATTCCGTTATCCTCTATCGTAAAAAGTCTAGAATCAGAACGATATGCGATTATTATATGCGGCTCATATGGCTCACGTACTGTTTTTATCTGTTCTGCCTGCTCCATCTCGAGAAACTCTGTTCCCCAGCTCCATTCAAGTGCCTGACGCATATTGCATGCATCTATCGCATTGATAAGCAGTTCCCTGATAAACGCAGTCCATGTCTCATAAAACTGCTCGCTTGCAAATGACTGCATCATATTTGTATTTTCAATATCTACATGAATTGTTTTCATTCGTTTACCAATACCGCCTGAACTATATAACGTTTGTCTGAGCTTGTCGTACAGGTTGAAAGCGTAAGGATCGCATTTTCTCCTGTAACTGCGACATCATCCCTTAAATATCCCTCTGCCTGTGCCTTTTTAAATACCTTCTCCAGATAATCCGAAAGTCCCTGCTCCGATGTAAAATCATTAGAGTTTAAAATATGCTTTGCATCATTTGTGTATGCCGCAAATATTTTATATACGAGCGTCCTGTCCTTTGTATAAATATAGACATATTGATTATTGTCAAAAAAGCTTTTATCTTCGAAATCATGAAGTGTCCTGAACATCGCTCCTGATTTCATATTATGTCCATATATAACAGTGTTGTAATCTGTAAATTCTTTGCTGTTTAAATCCTCGGTATATATACAACCCGGTTTTCCCCTTGAACCATCAAGATTATGCTCAAGATAATAATCATTATCCCCGCTCCTTTGCAGCACGGGATAATCAATGTTTGTATTCGGGATATAAATCCATGCATATATATCAGGGTTTACCGCCTCAAGCTCCTCCCAGTCCAGATTTTTCTGTGGGATATCGTACTGTTCCTTATGACTGTCCGTTTCTGTATCGCCGACATTCTCTGATACCTGTGTGCTTTGCTGCTCTGTCTCACTTGCCTGCGTTTTTGTATCAGAAGCATCAGAGTTTACTGATTCCTGTAATTTTTCATATGTCTTTGCCGCACTCTTTTCTACAAGGGCTGAATGTCCCCACATCACAAGCACAACGATCAATATTATAAGTAAGATTATGCATAATATTTTATAGATATTCTTTTGCTTTTCGATTTTATCCATATTGGCTTCCTCGTTTTAATATGTGTGTTATTACTTTATTATATAAAATAATAACACGCACATCAACTCAAAAAATATTTGGCTGCACCTCCAGTTTCCTGAAGGAGCAGCCAACCACATGCTTACATAAGATTCGAATCTGCCCTTATTCCATTAAAGGCTATGCGCTTTTTTTGTACATACTGCAATGCTCATTAGGGCAAGCAATGCAATAACCGGTATGGCCGGGATGCCAGATCCCGTTTTAGGTGATGTTGCAACACCCGAAGAACCAGCGCTTGTTCTTGTAACAGCTGCACCACCTGCTGCAGCACCATTATTGTCTGATACAGCGGCATTACCAATTGTATTATTGGTTGTGTTGTTTGTTGTATTATAAGTTGTAGAATTTGTAGTGTTTCCTACAGAGTTATCTACAGGATTATTGTTTGTTGTGCTTGTAGAGCCACCATTATTATTTGTATCTCCTGTAGTATTGGTTGTAGTACTGTTTGTATTGCCGGTGTCACCTGTTGTTGTATTTGTTGTGTTGTTTGTTGTTGTATTGGTTGTGTTGTTTGTTGTATTACCATCATCAGTATCATCCTTTGGATTGATCTGCTGTGTTGGTGTTACAACTGCACCATCATCATACTTAACGATAGCAATTGTTGAGAATGAATATAATGTAACCTTTACATATCCATTTCCAACTACAGTATTACAAACTTCCCAAGTTCCATCTGCTTTCTGATGAAGAGCATATACATTGTCTCCCTTTGATACACCAGAAATATAGAACTTAACTGTAAGACCTGATGAAGCATCTTCAACTGAAGGATGCACATCAGCCATTGCAAGAACGTTATCTACAGTTCCTGCTTTTGCAGCCTCAGCTTTTGCCTCGTCCATGACCTTTGGATCTGCTGCCTTGACAGAAACAGTTCCGGAACTGATTTCTATCGAAGATATATTCTGCTTATACTTCTCCGCTTCCTGCGCCTTGCTGTCTACGGATGGTGATCCATCTGTCTGTGCAAAAACTGTTGTTCCCATTGTAAGAACCAATAATCCAGCTAAAATGGCTGCGAGTTTCTTTTTCATTTGTTCCATACCTCCTTTCCCTAATAAATACATGTGGTTATATCAAACACAATAACTGTGTCTAATATCTGTTTTATTTATCGGCTTCTTTGTAAAAAATCTGAATGACCATATCATAAAATGCCTGATTATCTATGTTAAATTCTTCGTATTTGTCACCTTTTACTGTTTCTCCCGGAACCGTATACATGCGGTCGTCCGAATATCCATATCCCATAAGTGTTGATACAAGCTCAGTAAAATCAATATCTGTAACAAGATAATCTGCTGCCGAATTATATATGTCCATCGCAAGTGCAGAATTTGCCTGATTCTGGCTCTGTGCCTTTGAAATAAAGCCATTCAGATACTGCTCCTGACGGCGCAGCCTGTCTGTTGCACTCTCGAACTGTGTTATATCCCTATTCCTTAAATAGCAGTATGCCTCATTTCCGTTTAATGTTTTGGTCTGTCCTTTTTTCAGGTCAACATCCTTTGCCGGAACATTTATGTCCTGCAGCACATTTACTTCAACCCCTCCGATCGCATCATTTATATCACCTATCGCTCCCATATTGATAGACATATAACCGCTTATCGGCAGATTGTAAAACATCTTTGACACTGCATTTACTGTTCTTGAACAGCTTAATTTCTTTCCATCTCCGAATCCGTGCTGACCGCAGAGCTGGGCTGTCATCTCGCCAAGGTCTTTTCCGTTTTCATCATATATCTCAATCGGTGTCATTGTATTTCTGTTTATAGATATGATCGACATCTGCTGCGTCTCTTTATTTGCTACAAGCAGGAAAATCGCATCAGACTGTCCTCCGCTTACGCTGTCCTTTGCTATCGACACAGGTTCGTCATTGTCTATTCCCATAAGCAGATATGTCTCGATCGACGTATTGTATACATATTTTTTTTCATTATATGTAATGGTTCCTTCCTGCCACTTCTCTACCGATGAGGACAATCCGTTACTTTTTTTCGTCTCACCTGCCTGCGTATCATCTTTTACAACATAATCCTTTTGCTCACTTCCTGTAGCATTTGTCTGGAAATTAATAAATATAACCCCGGCTATAACCACAGCAAGTATTCCTAGAAGGAAAAACAAAATATTATTCAGTTTCTGTGAAAATGGTTTTTTCTGTTTCATGATCAGCTGCCTTCTTTACCATAATAACTTCCATAATAATTCCCATAATATCCCTTTTCATGGTTTGATTTCTTTGCTTTTACCTTGTTAAGCACAGCTCCCAGGATACGGACACCTGATGCCTCAAGCTGCTTCTTTACTCCCTGTATCATCCTTGCGCTCGCCATTCCCTGTGCAATAACAAGCAGTGCACCATCACAATGCTTTGCTACTACAGCTGCATCAATCGCTGCTCCTATAGGTGCACAGTCAAGCACGATATAATTAAAGTGTTCTTTTCCGAATTCAAGCAATTCCTCAAAATATTTCTTTTCAAGTATCTCTGTCGGGTTCGGAACTGAGGGGCCTGCAAATATCATGAAAAGTCTCGGAACCTCTGTTCCGTACAGTACCTCCTCAAGTTTTTTCTGACCTGACAGATAATGTGAAAGTCCACATATATCATTTCCGGATGCTGTTTTTGCCCTGAGTCTTCCGACCAGAACAGACTTTCTCATATCGGTATCTATAAATAAAACTCTTTTTCCCGATTCTGTAAGCGATCTTGCAAGATCCATTGCGACTGTACTTTTTCCCTCGTTTGGAACCGAACTTGTGATAAGTATTGTCTGTATATCGTCACCGCAAAACTGTATATTGGTCTTTAAGGCTCTAAGAGATTCTTTCATGGTGTAACTTTGTTCTTTTAATTTTCCAAATCTGACTAATTCCATCTCTTACTTCCTACCTCTTTTCCCGGCCTTTTTAGACTTTTTTGTGAGTTCCTTTTTGGTCTTTTCGCCGTCATATTCACTTTCTTCAAGTGGCAGTGAGCCAAGCACATTCATGCCGAGTTTTTTCTCCACGTCATCTGCGTCTATGATTGTATCATTAAACAAATATGATATGACTATAACTGCAATCGCAAGAAAAGCTCCTCCAAGTGCACCTATAACTGTATTTTTCCCTATACTTGGACTTACAGGACCACCATCTGAATATCCATTCTGGATAACCGTCGGAGGATCCTGATTCATCTTTGCTGCAATATACGCAGATGCTACATCAGCTATCTCATCAGCTATGACCTTTGCCCTTTGGGGATCCTTATCACGTACTGTTATCTTTAAAACACGTGAGTTTGATGGATTGTCCAGGGTTATCTTGTTTCCAAGAGATGTATATGTTTCGTTTATTCCAAGATTTTCTATAACCTGATCTAAAACCGGACGCCCCTTTACTACTACTATATAATCGTTTGTAAGGCTTGATCCTGTCTGTATATCTGCAAGGCTTGTTATTGATGTACTCTTTGACAGGACATATAATTCTGATGTTGACTCATACTGTGGTATAATTACAAACTTACTGACAGCAAACGTGATGCCTGCCGTTATGATCGTTGCAAGCACTATCCATTTCCAGTATATAAGTATCTCAAACAGCAGATCTTTTAAGTCTATTTCAATTTCGTCATTTTGAAAATCGTTTTGTCTTTCCATTTGCTAATTCCTTTTATATATGATCTTTGATGGATTTATTTCCATTATCTTATCGGCATAGTCTTTTCCGTATTTTTTTGACACAACATCATAGCATTTTTTCATATTGCATGCTCTCGTTTTCGTTCCGTGGCTGTCGCTCGCAATAAAGTCTACAAGGCCACGTTTAAGAAGAAGTCTTGTATATTTTTTTGCTCCCCTTCCATCTATTCCAAGTACTGCGTCTGCGTTTACCTGTATAAATGCCCCCATTCCACGGAGTTCTTCGACATTATCCGGGTCATCCACAAGACATCCATATCTTTCTACATGTGCAATAACCGGAATATATCCTGCAAATATAACCTCTTTTGTCATATTTAACATGAAAGAGAATTCACTCACACTTGAATATTCTGTGAGTATATACTGTGAATCCGCAAGTGTGTGGCACCTTCCACTTTTAAACGATTCCACTATATCTGATGCCACATGATATTCCGTTCCTAGTCTTAGATCTATTCCACACTCATCTGCATATGGCTTTAACTTTTTATAATGTTCCTCGATTTTATCAAGCGGATGTGAGAACATTCCATGACGCAGGTGGGGTGTGAGTATTACCGCTTCTATACCCTGCTCATGTGCGATCTTCAACATTCCTACGGATTCGTCTATTGTTTTTGCTCCATCATCAACACCGTAGAGCATATGGCAATGTATATCTATCAATTTTAAATTCTCCGTTTTCTTTATTATTAGGCTTATTATACTATATCGGATTTTTCCTTGCAAATATTAAGATTTTTTATATATATATACTTGACTTTGCGTTTTTTAACAGTTAAAATCTTTTTGTAAAAAAATTATAAAAAGAAAGGGAATTTATTATGAAAAAGAAACTACTTACACTTTTACTTTCAGCTGCATTAGCATGCTCAGTTTTCGCAGGATGCGGAAGTGATTCCAGCAAAGAATCTGACAAAAAGACTGAGGCTTCTTCTGACAAAAAAGACACAACAGATACTAAAAAGGATGTCTCTGAAGAAGAGGAGGCTATTCTCGAATCAGAAGTTGATGAAGCTGACAGCGAGCTTGCTGACATGGATAACGCTGCTGTAACAGGAAAATTTTCTGATATGAAAGCTTATGTCAATGATCCAACAGTTAAAGCTTCTTTAGACCAGCTTGTTGATGCTATGCAGGGTTCAGGAATGAACATGGAAATCTTAGGTGAGGGTGATACTCTTACTTATAAGTACACATATTCTACACAGGTTGTAGGCGATACTACTTCTCTTGAAGATGCCAAATCAGCTCTTGAGACAGCAATGGATGCCCAGAAAACAACTATGCAGGGTGTTGCAGACGGACTTGCTCCATATGTCGAAGTATCTCCTGTAAAAGTTAGAGCTGAGTATTATGACGCAGACGGAACTCTTATTTATAAGGCAGAATTTGTATCAGCAAATTAATTTTACTGTATAATAAACCAAAGACATCATGTCCCGGAAGGCATGATGTCTTTTTTATATAGCTTATATAACTTTCATTTTATCTTGCTTCTTTTGTCTGACTGTAATCTTTTATAGATTTTGTTTTATCCGATCTTTTTTATGAGATTTACCATTTCGATCGCACCAAGTGCGCAGTCATATCCTTTATTTCCAGCCTTTGTGCCAGCTCTCTCGATCGCCTGCTCGATGTTTTCTGTTGTCACAACTCCAAACATTACCGGTATTTCACTCTCAAGCGATACTGTGGCAATTCCCTTTGATACTTCATTACATACATAATCATAATGGCTTGTTGCCCCTCTTATTACCGCTCCAAGGCAGATCACGGCGTCATATTTACCGCTTTTTGCCATTTTTTTTGCGATAAGAGGAATCTCGAATGCTCCCGGAACCCATGCTACATCAATATCCTGCTCTTTTACATCATGTCTTAAAAGTCCGTCCATTGCGCCGCCTAAGAGTTTTGATGTGATAAATTCGTTAAACCTTGCTACCACGATTCCTACTTTGATTCCATCCTGTGTCATTTTTCCTTCAAATGTGCTCATTTTTATTCTCCTTTATTATCTTGATTTCTTCCCATATGAATAGGGAAAATTTGTAACTGTCCAATACAGAACAGTTATGAAAATTTTATATATTTTAGTATGAGAGTATATGTCCCATACGGTTCTGCTTTGTTTTCAGATAAAACAGATCATGCGCAGTCGCATTCATCTGGATCGGAACCCTCTGTGTTATTTCCATTCCAAACTCAGACAGCTGATATACTTTATCCGGGTTATTTGTGAGAAGTCTAAGGCTCTTTACTCCAAGTTCCCTAAGAATCTGTGCCCCTATGTAGTATTCTCTTTCATCACCGGCAAAGCCTAATGCAAGATTTGCTTCCAGCGTATCCATTCCCTGTTCCTGAAGCTCATAAGCCCTCAATTTATTGATAAGTCCGATTCCTCGTCCTTCCTGTCTCATATATAGAAGTATTCCTCGTCCTTCTTTTTCGATCTGCGTCATTGCTGCTGCAAACTGTTGTCCACAATCGCATCTTAATGAACCAAATGTGTCACCTGTCAGACATTCCGAATGCACACGGCATAATACATCGTTGCCGTCTCCTATCTCACCCTTTACAAGCGCTACATGATGCTCCCCATTTAACCTGTTTACAAAACCATAGGCTTTGAAGTCGCCATATTTTGTAGGCATATTTACTTTTGTCACCTGATCTACTAGCTTTTCATGTATTTTTCTGTATTCCTGTAATGCTGATATTGTTATAAACTTTATATTCCATTTTTCTGCAAGCTCCATAAGCTCCGGTGTTCTCATCATCGTTCCGTCTTCACGCATTATCTCACAACAAAGACCACATTCCTTTAGTCCTGCCAGCCGGCAGAGATCTACAGTCGCTTCCGTATGTCCGTTTCTCTCAAGCACACCATTTTTCTTCGAAAGAAGAGGAAACATATGTCCCGGTCTTCTGAAATCTTCAGGTTTTGCATTATCTTCTACACATTTCATTGCAGTGATAGATCTTTCTGCAGCAGATATCCCAGTTGTTGTAGATACATGATCGATCGAAACTGTAAATGCCGTCTCGTGATTATCAGTATTTTCCTGTACCATCTGCGGAAATCTGAGTTTTTTTACATATTTCTCAGACATTGGCATACATATAAGACCTTTTCCGTGCATAGCCATAAAATTAATATTCTCTGTTGTCGCAAATTCCGCTGCACAGATGAAATCGCCCTCGTTTTCCCTGTCTTCATCGTCTGTTACAAGTATTATCTTTCCATTTCTAAGCTCTTCTAAAGCTTCTTCTACTGTATTAAATTCCATAATCCTTCTATCTCCTTTTTTATATTTGCCGGCATTTACTAATATCCATATTTCGCCAGAAAATCTTTCGTTATCGTACTTTTCTTTGTATTATCTTTTTGCCTTGCTCCTATCAGCCCGTTAGTTTCTTCATCCTGCACATACAACAGCTTTTCGACGTATTTTCCGATTATATCGTTTTCAAGATTTACTATATCGCCTTCTTTTCTGTCCTTTAATACTGTCTGGCTTACAGTATGTGGGATTGCTGATATGGAGAAATTATTATCTTCTACCTTTGCAACTGTAAGGCTTATCCCGTCAACCGTTATTGAACCTTTTTCAACGACATACCGCATGATATGTGGAGATGCTTCTATTTTGTACCAGATGGCATTGTCATCTTTTTTCTTTCCTGCTATCGTTCCAGTTCCGTCCACATGTCCTGCAACGATATGTCCTCCGAATCTGCCATCTGCTGCCATTGCACGTTCCAGATTTACTTCTGACCCCTTTACTGCTTCAGCAAGCGATGAGCGGCTAAGTGTTTCATGCATTACATCAGCCTGAAATGCATTATTCATAAGCTTTGTAACCGTAAGACATATTCCATTTACAGCTATGCTGTCTCCTATCTTTGTCCCCTGCAGGACTTTTTCTGCTGATATCGTCAAAACCGCTGAATTTCTACCGCGGGATATTGATTCTATCTTTCCTATTTCTTCAACTATTCCCGTAAACATTATTTAAAACCTCACTCTCTATAAGCAGATCATCGCCCAGCATCATAACTTTTCCATTTTTAAGCAAAGCCGCATTCTGCGGACAATCTGTTCCACGCCCCTCTATCGGAGTTTTCGCTTCTTTCCCACCGAATAACTTTGGAGCTATGTATGTATATACTTTATTTACTATTCCGCTATCGAGTGCTGACCAGTTAAGGGTTCCTCCGCCCTCAAGCAGAATACTGTCAATATCTCTTTTACCAAGCTCATACATCAGTTCATTAAGGCCTATGTGTCCGTCCCTTTTTCCGATGCATAATGTCTCAACTCCATTTGCCTTTAATTTTTCGATCTTGTCCAAAAGCCCAGCCTTATTATCTTCGCAGTATACTACTATTGTAGGAACATCTTTTGCAGTTTTTACTATCTGTGAATCCAATGGTATGCGAAGATCACTGTCACATATTATCCTTACCGGATCTATACCATCCTCAAGCCTGCACGTAAGAAGAGGATCATCCGCAAGCACGGTCCCTATTCCTGCCATTATTGCTTTGTATCTGTGACGCAGCTTATGAACATGTTCCCTTGCTTTTTCACCTGTTATCCACTTTGAAAGCCCTTTATATGTGGCTATCTTTCCATCCATTGTCATGGCGTATTTCATCGCCACAAATGGTCTTTTATGCTGTATGTAATACATAAATATTTCATTTAATTTATCGCATTCATCTTTTAGTACATTTTCGACAACTTCTATTCCGTGTTCCCTAAGAATCTGTATTCCTTTTCCTGCAACAAGCGGATTAGGATCACCTGATCCGACGATCACACGCTTTATCTTTGCCTCAATTATCGCATTTACACACGGCGGCTGCTTTCCATAATGACAGCATGGCTCAAGCGTGACATACATATCAGCTCCCTCTGCAGACTGCGTACAATGTTTTAATGCATTTCTTTCTGCATGAAGATCTCCATATTTTTCATGCCATCCCTCTGCAATGATTTCGCCATCTTTAACAATGACTGCACCTACCATGGGATTAGGTGATACAAACCCTTCACCTTTTTTTGCAAGCTCAAGTGCCCTTTTCATATAATCTTTGTCATCCATAATTCAGCCTCCCAAAATAGAATTGAATGATCAAAAGCCCCAAACTATAACTGTCCGGGGCTTTTCTTAATTGAAAATATATAATGTCTTTTAAACAAAAAACTCTGGAATGTATCATACACTCCAGAGTAAATATCTGTTATTCATATTGACATATCATGTTATGTAAAACATACCATATATCAAAATACCATTTCTTCTTTCATCCAGACTTTACTGTCGGCTTCGGAGTCTCACCGAATCATGCCTTGCGGCTCGTGGGCTATACCACCGGTAGGGAATCACACCCTGCCCTGAAGATTTATTAAATTATTAACTAAGATCTAGTATAGACATTGCGTTGTTTATTGTCAATATGTTTATACGATCTTCTTTAGATCATTTGTTATCGTAAAAATTTTGTTGAGGATAACATTCATATCTGAAAGAGCATCCATGCTTTCCTGACATATCTGATTACAGTTCTCAGACGAGGCTGCAACCTCCTCACTTGTCGCTGAAAGATTAGTTATGCTATCTGTTATATGGCTGTTAGATGTAAGTATTTCATCGATCGCACCGGAAAGATTCTCGATTGTTTCATACAGAAAATCTGTCTTTTCTATGACAGAATCAAATACACTTTTTGTATTATCTATCATCTCATTCTGTTCTTCAACAAATGTTGCAGATTTTTCCATATTATCTGATGCCTCGGATACTTTTTCTGTAAGCTTCTCAATTATCTTTGTGATCTGCTCTGTGGCAGCTTTTGTTTCATCTGAAAGATTTCGGATCTCATCAGCTACAACCGCAAAGCCCTTTCCTGCTTCCCCTGCTCTTGCAGCCTCAATTGATGCATTAAGGGACAACAAATTTGTCTGTTGTGAAATTCCTAGAATCGTTGCTATTATTGATTCAACTTCCTTTATGCTGTCATCAAGTTCCGCAGTATTATCCTTTGTCTGGCGTGTTACTTCTGAGGTTTTTACTGCTTTATCCCTAAGTGAAAGTATCAGATCAACGCCTTCCACAATAGCTTTCTTTGACTGCGCAGCGCTTTCTTTCATTTCATTAGTCTGTTTTTCGGCATTATCTATATTTACCTGTATGTCATTTGTTTTTTCTGTCTGTGTTTCGATAGCCTCAGCCGTACATTTTACGCTTTCTGCAATTTCACTTACAGAATTTTTTGTGCCATCCATGCTCTCTGTAAGGCTGCCCGCCTTTTCCTTAGCTTCGTCAAGATTATTTATAAGCTCCTGTGTGTCATTTTTAATCTGTTCGGCAATATTGCTCTGGCTTTCCATCTGACGTACTATTTCATCATGGTTCTCATCTGTATGTTTTGACAAGGCTTTTACAACTATACATGTAGCTATGCAGAAGACGATAGTATATACGATCTGCATAACGCATTGCTCCAGAACCCCCGGATATGACATAACGTTTTTGATTCCGGCTATGATGTTAAGTAAAACACTGACAGCCATAACTATCTGCGTAAGCTTTACGCTCATATAAACGATTGCACTAAGCATTATCGGGAATACAAGTGCATACGTATATGTATGTCTCTGTGTCAGAATCGTAACAGCATACTCTAACAGCATACAGCCTATGCACACATAGCTGTTCTTTTCTATATTTTTGAATTTGAAATAACATAAAATAAATGCTATGAATATTATTACACTTACAATAGCACGTGGTATAACTATAGACAGGTCTGCGGTTTTGTCAACGAGGCCGAGTAACGCTAAAATCGTCGAATATCCAATGATAATTATTCCAAGTACAAGTGTTATATGATTTTTTTCTTTTTGCTGACGTTCTTTGATACTCATTTCTAGATCCTCCATTCTCTAGTGATTCCTGTATAAGTAGTTGTTTAGTACTATTATACTTCTCTGTTTTTTATATGTCCATAAAAAATTTTATGAATCTTCATACAATTATCTTCAATTAAAAGATCAAAAAAACCCCACATGTTTGCGGGTTTCCGCAACATGTGGGGTAACTTATTTCAAATAACTATTAATTAGCAGACACCCTGAGCTAACATAGCGTCTACAACTTTTTCAAAACCTGCGATATTTGCACCTGCAACATAGTCAGTCTTTCCACCAACTGTTGCATCATATCTCTTAGCAGCATCTGAGATATTAGCGTAGATTGTCTCCATGATTCCTTTGAGCTTTCCGTCAACCTCTTCGAATGTCCATGAAAGTCTCTCAGAGTTCTGGCTCATCTCAAGTGCTGATGTAGCAACACCACCTGCATTGGCAGCTTTACCACCTACGAAGAGTACTCCGTTCTCCTGAAGGTATTTTGTAGCCTCAAGAGTTGTAGGCATGTTAGCGCCCTCTGTAACAGATGTAACACCGTTTGCTACGAGCATTTTTGCATCGTCAAGATCTAACTCGTTCTGTGTAGCACATGGAAGAGCAAGGTCTACCTTGTACTGCCATACGCCGTGCTCACCGTTCTCTTTTGCATGGTACTCAGCGCTTGACTTAGCTGCAGCGTACTCTGTAAGACGTGCACGCTTAACCTCTTTAACCTCTTTAAGGAGTGCAACATCGATTCCTTCCGGATCATAAATCCAACCTGTAGAATCAGAGCATGTAACAACCTTGACGCCGAGCTGCTGTGCCTTCTCGATAGCGTAGATAGCAACGTTTCCTGAACCTGAAACTGCTGCTGTCTTTCCCTCAAGGCTCATACCATGATCTTTCCATAATGCGTTAGTAAGATATAACAGACCATATCCGGTAGCCTGTGTACGTGCAAGAGATCCACCATAGGTAAGACCCTTACCAGTCAGCACACCTTCGTATGATCCACGAATTCTCTTATACTGTCCAAATAAGAAGCCGATCTCTCTTGCACCTGTTCCGATATCTCCGGCCGGTACGTCAACGTCTGCTCCGATATATTTGCAAAGTTCTGTCATGAAGCTCTGGCAGAATGCCATGATCTCTCTGTCAGATTTACCCTTAGGATCGAAATCAGAACCACCTTTACCACCACCGATTGGAAGTGTTGTAAGAGAATTCTTAAATACCTGCTCGAAACCTAAGAACTTGATAATACCCAGGTTTACAGAAGGATGAAGTCTTAAACCTCCCTTGTATGGTCCAATGGAATTATTGAACTGTACACGGAAACCTCTGTTTACCTGTACCTGACCATTGTCGTCTACCCATGGTACTCTGAACATGATCTGACGATCCGGCTCTGTGATTCTCTCGAGGATAGCGTTCTTTCTGTAAAGCTCCTCATTTGCCTCGATTACAGGTCTTAAAGAATCAAGTACCTCTGTTACTGCCTGTAAGAATTCAGGCTGTTCAGCGTTTTTCTTCTGTACTACTGCGAGTACTTCATCAACATAGCTCATTTTTATATCTCCTTTATAAAATTATTTTTCACATCAACAAGTTTATTTTATAAAAATTTATTGCTTTAATCAAGTAAATTTTGAAGGATTGATATAAAAATTATTCATTTTACTTATTATCCTCATTTATATTATCCCAGTTTTGGTATTGATTCTCTTCATCATCTGAATATACAACCTTGAAGTAATCAGATAATTTTGCAAGTGCATTGACCAAAACTTTCAATTCTTCAGGATTCATACCATCTTTTATGTGTTCTATCATATGCTCATGAAACTGCTCATGATGATAGAAAGCACTCTTTCCTTTATCAGTTAATGACAGCTTTACTACCCTCTTATCCTCATCACTTCGTATTCTGCTTACATAGCCCTTTCTCGTAAGACCATCAATCGCCTTCGTAAGTGTTCCAAGCGTGATCGACATCAGAGCTGCAACCGTACCGGAACGTTTCGGTTCATCTACACCGATTGCCTCGATTATGTGCATATCATTTATTGAAATATCTGAAAACTCTTCAGTAATAAGGCAGCGCGCCTCTATTTCCATAAGATCCTTGAACAGACCTACAAGTAATTCGTTTAAAGTTTCTTCTGCTGTCATAATATACCTCTTCCTCTTACCATTCTATGGCACAGGCTCCCCATGTAAGTCCGGCACCAAATCCTGATAAAATTATTTTGTCCTCGGTCTTTATCATACCATCTTTGCAAACTTTATCAAGCAAAATCGGTACACTTGCAGCAGAAATATTACCACATTCCTGTAAATTTACAGGAAATTTTTCCATCGGCTGCTTAAGCCTCTTGGCAACCGACTCTATTATCCTGATATTTGCCTGATGGAGAAGATAAAGTGATACATCATCTCCGTTCCATCCTGTTTCTTCCAATAACTGTTTTATCGCAGCCGGCACAGTTTTTACAGCAAATTTGTATACAGATCTTCCATCCATAGTCACATATCCCGGCTTATTTTCAGCCTTGTTTTCGACAAATGGATTTAATACCGGGCGGTTATCTGCATCAAGTGCTTTTCCACCTGCTCCGTCAGACCCCTGTACAAAAGCCTTAAATGAATCCCCTTCATCTGAAACAACTGCAGCCCCCGCTCCATCTCCAAAAAGAACACACGTACTTCTATCATTCCAATCCATTATCTTTGAGAGCACCTCTGCACCTAAGATAACTGCTTTATGAAATCTTCCTGTCTTAAAATAAGCATCTGCTGTTGCAAGTGCAAATAAAAATCCTGAACATGCTGCATTTATATCAAATGCCACTGCACTGTCTGCCCCGATCTCTGCCTGGATCTGACACGCAAGAGACGGTACTATTTTATCCCCTGTAACGCTCGCCGCTATAATAAGGTCGATTTCACTTCCATCTGTTCCGGCATCTGAAAGAGCAGCCTTTACTGCTTCAACTGCAAGCGATGTTGTTGTTTCGGTTGTAGCAATATGGCGTTTTCTGATCCCGGTTCTTGAACTTATCCACTCATCTGACGTGTCCATGATCGCCGCAAGGTCATCGTTAGTTACAACCTTTTGCGGCAGCGAACTTCCTGTTCCTATTATCTTCATAATATACAGCCTTTCTAGAACTTGCGGAAACGATTATATCTTTCTTCCACCAACTCTTCTTTTGTTTTCTTACTCTCTTTTTCAAGAAATTTCTTCATATTTCCTTTCATATAGTTTCCGATAGAAGAAAGTGCATCCTCATCGGCTCCACCATACTCCGGAATAATATCATCAACGACATCCAGTTCTTTTAAATCGTGCGCAGTTATCTTCATAACCTCTGCTGCCTCTTTTGCACGTTTTCCATCCTTCCAAAGGATCGAAGCAAAGCCTTCCGGTGAAAGGATAGAATATGTAGCATTTTCCATCATCCAGACTTCATTTCCGACTGAAAGAGCTAAAGCTCCACCACTTCCGCCTTCACCTATCATAAGACATAAAATCGGAACCTTTATTCCTGACATCTCATATAAATTTCTTGCAATTGCTTCTCCCTGTCCATTTTCCTCTGCTTCCATTCCAGGGTATGCACCTGATGTATTTACAAATGTTATTATCGGACGGTTAAATTTTTCAGCCTGCTTCATAAGGCGTAAAGCCTTTCTATAGCCTTCCGGTGATGGCATTCCATAATTTCTCCTGCCACAGTCCTCCAAATCTTTTCCCTTATGAACTCCGATCACAGTTACCGGCTGACCATCCAGATACGCAATCCCTCCTACTATAGCAGGATCATCTCTGAAATATCTGTCTCCATGCATCTCCATGAATTCATCAAAAATATAATCCATGTAGTCAACAGATGCCAGTCTTCTTATCTGCCTTGCTGCGCTTACTTTATCCCATACTTTAAATGGCTTTGCTTTTGTCTCACGCTCCTTCATAAGCTCTGTCGGTTCATAACTATCATCCTGATGAAGTGGATCAAAATTATTATATCCATCAAGCGGCTTATGAATGTGGAGTATCTTATAGAGCGTCATTTTCAAGCTTTCACGCTCAACTATCATATCAACAAATCCGTGTTCAAGCTGGAACTCTGCCCTTTGGAAACCTTCCGGCAGCTTCTGTCCTATGGTCTGCTCAATAACTCGTGGTCCTGCAAATCCAATAAGTGCTTTTGGCTCGGCGAGGATTATATCTCCAAGCATTGCAAAGCTTGCTGTGACGCCTCCGGTTGTAGGATCTGTAAGAACAGGAACGTATAAGAGTCCTGCCTGTGAATGTTTTTTTGCTGCGGCTGAGGTTTTTGCCATCTGCATAAGTGAAATGATTCCCTCCTGCATCCTCGCACCACCAGAACAGCAGAATAATATTACAGGAAGCTTTTCTTCTGTAGCTCTTTCAAATGCACGGGTGATCTTCTCACCGACAACATGCCCCATACTTCCCATCATAAAACGTGAATCTATCACACCAAGAACTGTATCTTCTCCATAGATTTTTGCCTTTCCTACGATAATTCCCTCAGTAAGTCCGGTCTTTTCCTGTGTCTTTGCAATTTTTTCCTCATATTCCGGGAAATTAAGCGGGTTTTCTGTTACAAGTTCACTGAACCATGGCTCAAATGTATCCTTGTCCGCAACCATTCTTATTCTGTTTTTTGCTCTCACACGGAAATAATGGTTACATTCATAACAAACATATTTATGTTTTTTTACTACATCTTTTAATATCGTCTTCCCACATTTTGGACACACGATAGTCTCAGGCGCTTCATCCTGTATCGTCTGCGTTTTCACAGTATCTGCCGCTTCTGTAACATTAACGTTCTCAGCAGATTTAGCAGAAGCCTCTGCCTCGATTTCTTTATCTTTATTTCTATTCTTAAATAACTTCATGATATCTCCCTTTTTACACCAGCTATCCGATTGCAAATGTAAGCTCTGCCATGCAGGCTGTCTTACCATTTACTTTTGCAACGGCTTTTCCTACACCAATAGGGCCTTTTACTTTTATGATCTCAGTCGTAAGCTCAAGAGTATCTCCCGGCACAACCTTCTGTTTAAACTTTGCATTATTTATTCCTGCAAAATAAGCTGTTTTTCCTTTCCACTCATCCTGACACAAGATTGCAACCGCCCCAGTCTGGGCAAGTGCTTCAATGATAAGAACTCCTGGCATGACCGGGTTTCCCGGAAAATGTCCCATGAAATATGGTTCATTCATAGTCACATTCTTTTTTGCAACCGCTTTTTCTCCCGGCACAAGTTCCTCGATCGTATCTATAAGCAGAAATGGATTGCGATGTGGAAGGATTTCCATGATCTGTTGTGTATTTAATAATGACATATGCTCATGTCCTTTCTACTAATTCATGCTGTTTAGACTTATTTATATGCTTTCAGCAAAATACTTGCGTTATGGCCTCCGAACCCAAGTGAGTTGCTGAGTGCATACTCTACCGGCTCTTCATAGCTTTCCTTACAGTAATTAAGATCGATCTCTTCATCAGGTGTCTCGTATCCGACTGTTTTATGGATAAATCCATCCTGGATTTCCTTTACACATGTGATAAACTCCACTGCTCCGGCAGCTCCGAGAAGATGTCCGATCATTGATTTTGTAGAATTGATCTTTAAATCTGCAGCCTCATCTCCGAACGCAAGCTTTATCGCTCTTGTCTCGAACAGATCATTGTGATGTGTTCCTGTTCCATGCGCATTAATATATTTTACATCGGCTGGCACAACACCTGCATCGTTCATTGCGTTTGTCATAGCTCTGGCTGCCCCGGCACCATCCTCCTGTGGTGAAGTGATATGATATGCATCAGATGAACATCCGTATCCGGCTACCTCAGCATATATCTTTGCGCCTCTTGCCTTTGCATGCTCAAGCTCCTCAAGGATTACAACTCCGGCACCTTCTCCCATTACGAAACCACTTCTGTTTTTATCAAATGGAAGTGAGCATTTTGCCGGATCATCCACTGTCGAAAGCGCTGTAAGTGCTGTAAACCCTGCTATTCCTATAGGACATACACTGCCCTCTGTTCCTCCGGCAACCATCACATCAGCTTCCCCATACTGGATACTTCTGTATGCTTCACCGATAGTATTTGTTCCTGTCGCACATGCCGTAACATCATTTATACTCTTTCCTTTGAGTCCGAACTGGATGGAAACATTTCCTGCTGCCATATTGCAGATCATAAGTGGAACAAGGAGAGGATTTACCCTTCCCGGCCCTTTCTCATGAAGCTTCTGTGTTTCACGTTCCATTGCCTGAAGACTTCCGATTCCCGAACCGATCGCACAGCCTACCATGTACGGGTCTTCTTTTGAAATATCAAGTCCACTGTCCTCGATCGCCTCTTTAGCAGCTGCTACCGCATACTGTGAAAAAGGCTCCATCCTCTTTGCTGCTTTTCTGTCCATGAAATCCTGTGGATTAAAATCTTTAAGTTCTGCTGCTATATGACATTTATAATCTGTCGTGTCAAATTTTGTTATCCGGTCAAATCCGATCTTTCCGGCTTTTACTGAATCCCAAAAATCATCTACATTAAGTCCGATCGGTGTCACTGCTCCAAGTCCTGTTACAACTACTCTTCTACTCATATTGCCATTCCTCCGTCAACAGAAAGCACCTGTCCTGTTATATACCCAGCTGCATCTGATGCTAAAAATAATACTGCGTTTGCTATATCCTGTGGTTTTCCGGTTCTTCCGAGCGGAATCTGTGAAATAAGATTTTCTTTTGCACTGTCTGAAAGTGCATCTGTCATATCTGTATCAACAAATCCCGGTGCTACAGCGTTCACTGTTATTCCGCGGCTTGCAAGTTCCCTGGCAACCGCTTTCGTAAGTCCGATAACTCCCGCCTTGCTTGCACTGTAGTTTGCCTGTCCGGCATTTCCAAGTATTCCCGAAACAGACGATATATTGATGATCCTTCCTGATTTTTGTTTAAGGAAATATCTCGACATATGGCGTATAGTATTAAATGTGCCCTTTAAATTGGTATCAAGAACTGCATCATAATCATCCTCACTCATTTTCATAATAAGTCCGTCCCTTGTAATTCCTGCATTATTTACGAGGATGTCAATATGTTTATATTCTTTTATAATGGCTGTTATCATCTGCTGGCACTCTTCGAAATCAGATACATTACATTTATATGAAACCGCATCTCCTCCTGCTGCCTTTATCTCAGAAACTGTTTCCTCTGCCTTATCTTTAGAACCATTATAATTTACTATGACAAAGGCATTCTGTGCTGCAAGGGTAAGTGCTATCTGTCTGCCTATTCCCCTGCCGGCTCCTGTTACGAGCGCAACCTTACCTGTTAACATACTTTTCAAAATCCTCCAGTTTATCTATATTTACGACTTTTACGTCTCTGTTTATCTTTCTCATAAATCCAGCGAGTGAGCGTCCCGGTCCGATTTCAATAAATTCGTCCGCACCATCTGCTATAAGGCGCTCAATTGTCTGCTGCCAGCGGACAGAAGACGAAACCTGACGTTTCAGATAATCTTTTACGTCATCCTTTGATGCTACATAATCCGCTGTAACATTTGTAATGTAAGGCACTTTTATATCATGTATTTCCACATCCTTTAATGCCTCACCAAGTTTTTCCCCTGCACCTTCTAACATTTTTGAATGGAAAGGACCACTAACCTTAAGCGGTACCGCTCTTTTTGCACCAGCCTCGCTGCATGCTGCTGCCGCCTTATCCACTGCATCTTTCTGTCCGGTTATAACGATCTGTCCCGGACAGTTATAATTTGCGATCGATACAACAGCACTTTCTTTCTGTGCTGTTTCTTTACATATTTCTTCTATCTTTTCAGGATCAAGTCCCAAAACAGCAGTCATTGCTCCCCCTGTCGGAACAGCCTCCTGCATATATATCCCTCTTTTTCTGACAACGCCAAATGCGTCCTCCATCGTCATAGCACCGGAAGCAATGAGAGCACCATATTCTCCAAGACTAAGGCCTGCTGTAACGTCAGGTGTTATTCCTTTATCTACAAGCGCCTTATAAAGTGCAGCTTCTACTGTAAGCATGCAGATCTGTGTGTACTCTGTTATGTTTAATTTATCGTTTTCTGTAAAACAAAGATTTGGAATGTCAAGTCCTGATTTTTCACTTGCAAGTTCAAAAATTTCTTTTACCTGTGGCATTGAGTCATAAAATCCTTTGCCCATTCCAACATATTGTGAACCCTGTCCCGGGAACATAAATACTCTCTTGCCCATTTTCCAGTTTCTCCTTTTATCTAGTCCTTTACTTATTTAATCCCTGCAACATCTTTCAATATTTCTTCGCATGTCTCTTCTTTTTTTATGAGGCCTGCTATCTGACCTGCCATGACACTGCCATATGTAACGTCGCCCTCCACTACAGCTTTTCTGAGTGCTCCAAGAGTCATCTTTTCCAGTTCTTCAAGTCCGGCTCCCTCTTTTTCTTTTTTGAGATATTCCCTTGTCATCTTATTTCTGAGAACACGGATCGGATGTCCGGTACTTGTTCCGGTTACCTGTGAATCGATATCCTTCGCCTTTATGATTTTCTGCTTATAATTCTCATGAACAATCGACTCCTTTGCTGTGACGAAACGCGTTCCCATCTGAACGGCTTCCGCACCAAGTGCCATCGCTGCATTAAATCCTCTGTTATCTGCGATTCCTCCTGCAGCTATAACAGGAATTTCCACTGCATCAACAACCTGCGGAACAAGCGTCATAGTAGTTTGTGAACCTATGTGTCCTCCCGATTCCATTCCCTCTGCTACAACTGCAGATGCGCCACCTCTTTCCATAAGCTTTGCAAGCGCAACACTTGCAACTACAGGAATAACTATAACTCCGGCTTCCTTCCACATCTGCATGTATTTTGCGGGATTTCCTGCTCCGGTTGTCACAACCTTCACTTTTTCCTCTGCTATTATCCTTGCTATTTCATCGGCTTCAGGATTCATGAGCATTAAATTTACTCCAAACGGCTTATCTGTTTCTTTTTTCGCTGCCTGTATCTGTTCCCTTACCCATGAAGCCGGTGCGCCTCCGGCACCAATAATACCAAGACCTCCGGCATTTGAAACAGCACTGGCCAGTTCGTGTGTTGCAACCCATGCCATTCCTCCCTGGATTATGGGATATTCAATTCCCAGAAGCTTTGTTACTCTCGTTTCCATTTTACGCCTCAACACCTTTAGCTTTTAAATACTCTATAATATCATTTACAGTTTCGATCTTTTCAAGATCCTCTGAAGGAATTTCCACTCCGTACTCCTCCTCAAGTGACATAACAAGCTCGAAAAGATCAAGGGAATCAGCCTCTAAATCCTCTTTGAAATTTGACTCTAATTTAATGTCCTCCGCATCAATTCCTAACTGATCTGCTACGATTTCTTTAATTTTTTCAAACATAGTAATTTTCTCCTTTATTCTTGTTTTAGAAATGTTTGGTGTTTCAAATATTTAGCATATCAAAACATTTGATGTTCAAAGTATATCACAACAAAAATACTTGTCAAGTCAAAATATTTCCTTTCCAAACCTTTTTATCAGACTTTAAATAAAGAGTGCGCTTACTTTTGTTGTACAATAAGTTACAGAATAATTCCTGCACACAAAAACAGACCTGCGTTTCCGCAGGCCTGCCGGCTTATAAATATTTATTTTTTGTGACATGCCATTTACATAGGCAAGTGTATTTACCTTACACTATGGTGTTGTCTGATCTGCCGGACTGCTGCCGTCACCTGTATTTCCGGTGTCGGCGCCGGTATTTCCGCCAGTATTATCTCCTGTATTTCCGGCGCCTCCTCCGGTTGTACTGTCAGTGTTCCCACCTGTCGTATCGCCGGTGTTGCCACCGGTTGTATCTGTTGTATCTGCGCCAGTTGCATCCGCAGCATTTCCACCAGTTGTATTACCGGTGCCGCTGTTTGTTGTATCCCCCGGTGTAGTATTATCTGTTGCTGCTCCTGTATTTCCACCGGTCGTTCCTGCATTTCCACCAGCTTCTCCTGTATTTCCGCCAGTTGTATCTGTAGTATTTGTATTTCCGGACGGAGTCGTTGTTCCTGTCGTACTCTGATCAGGGGTAGTCTGCTGGCTCTGATCTGTTGTTGTACCATTTCCTGTAGCGGCATCCGGTGTCTGTGCCGCAGCTCCATCATCAGGCGTCTGCTCATCCTGCAATTCCTGTGCATTTTCTTCGTATGTGCTGTCATCATTATCAGAATAATCCTGTGACATCTGTGCATACGGCAGAAAATCAAGCGGCGTAAGACCGTCATGTATATCATCCATGTACTGCTTCCATATCTGTGCCGGATATGAGCTTCCGGTAAGACTGCTTACTGACTCAGGCATATCGCAGCCCACCCAGACACTTGTTGTATAGTATCTTGTATATCCACAGAACCAACCATCCTTTTTATCGTTTGTTGTTCCTGTTTTACCTGCACATGGCATATCATTTTCGAGCTTTGCTTTTCTTCCTGTTCCGTCTGCCATAACACCGGTAAGGACATCAGTCATCATCCTTGACGCTGTTTCTTTGTATATAACGGTTTCAACAGGTGAAGATGTATATACAATGTTCTCATTTCCATCAACTATTGATGTAACACATGTAGGTTTACGATATAATCCATCATTTTCAAGTGTTGCATATGCCGATGCCATCTCAAGCGGCGATGTTCCCGTTGTAAATCCACCGAGTGCCGTGGCGATCGTGTAATCAGAATCGACTATATTCGTAAAATTCATATTCTTTAAATATTTAAGCCCTGTTTCTGGTGTAACATCCTCGTATACCTGCCATGCAACAGTGTTTAATGACTGTTCGACCGCATAACGAATTGTGACATCTCCATGATATGTGTCTCCTGCGTTTGATGGTCCTCCATCAAATTTATGGTCATCAACCACCGAATCCGGTGTATAACCGTTTTCAAATGCCGGAGTATAGACTATAAGCGGTTTTATTGAACTTCCTGGCTGTCGGTGGCTTTGGAATGCCCTGTTTAAAGTATGGTTCGTAAAGTCCTGGCTGCGTCCTCCTACTATAGCAACCACATATCCGTTTGAGTTATCGATGGAAACAGCCGCACCCTGCAGCTTATACATTCCATCATCCGTCACGTCGGTAAAGTCAGCCAGTGCCGTATCCACAGAATCCTGCAATTTTTCCTGCTTATCAAGGTCTATTGATGTATATATTTTGTATCCTTCTGAATAAAGTTTTTTCTGGCAGTATGAATAAAGCTCATCATATGATTCATCATATTTTTTTTCATCATCCGTCGAATCAAAATAATATTTGAATTTAAATCCTTCGTTCTCCATCAGAGCCTCTGTAGCACAAAAGTATGCATATGTGTCTACATAGTTATTCTTTACGGTATCATCTGATTTGGAAACATTCAGCACGATTTCCTCGCTTACCGCCTTTTCATACTCAGCCTGTGTGATTTTTCCATCCTCGCGCATATTCTTAAGTATAAGATTACGCCTCTTTATTGTGTGATCCTGATTTACTATAGGATCATAGTAAGTAGGACTATTGGGAATGGAGCATAAAAATGCTGTCTGTGAAAGATCCAGATCCTTTAATTCACAGTTAAAATATCCATGGCATGCCGCCTCGATCCCATAATATCCATTAGCAAAATATATATTATTGAGATAAAACTCCATAATATCGTTTTTACTGTATTTCTTTTCAAGCTGCATTGCAATAAAGATTTCCTTTACTTTACGCTGCCATGTTTTTCCTGTATCAAGGTATATATTCCTCGCAAGCTGCATCGTTATCGTGCTTCCACCCTGACTTACCTTTCCATCCTGAATTATAGCTTTGGCCGCCCGGATTATGGCTTTATAGTCTACACCATTATGACTGTAAAACTTTTTATCCTCAATACTAACCATAGCCGTAACAAAGTTTGCCGGTATATCCTCATATTTAACATATTCTGCGTCTTTTTCAGATGCTGTCTCAGATATAAGCGTACCATTCGTATCGTAGAGCAGGCTGGTCCTGGCAGGTACAAAGGTATTTTTATCTGACTGTTTTACCAGTTCTACAGCCTCGCTTCTTAGCTTTTGAACCTGTCCTGCATATCCACCGAAGAAATAGTATCCCAGTCCACCTAAAACTATGATCATGAGGAAAATCTGGAATTTTATCATAAACCAGAAAAAGCGGTGCTGCTTTTTCTTCTTTTTCTTCTTTGCCATTTTGTCCTCCTAAAATTATATGTATAACTTTATTTCATACTATACAATACTTTTCGTGTAAAATCAAAAAATTGATAATGGATTTAATTTAAATTTAATACAAAATTAAGGAGTACCTATTATAAAGATATAATAAGTTCTCCTTTAAAAAATGTCTTCAACCTATTTGTTTAGACAGAAAATCTGCCGCTGTTTTCACAAGTTTTCCTGCCACCTCGCCTTGAAATTCTTTCTCTTCTCCTGCACACATAACAACCGCTCCTGCGCAGTCACCATCATTTACTATGGTGGCTATCGTCTGTCCGTAATAATCACAGGTATCGTCTGAAGTGATCTGTATCAGATTTTCATCATTTTTACTGAAATTACCACACATTCTGTTTTCCATGATCCGGTCAAGCTGGCTTGATGGCCGCTTTCCCTCATATTCCTTTTTTCTCCTGCCTGCTGCCGCAATTATCTCATCGCGGTCAGCGATACATACAAGAAGTCCAGATGCCTGCGCCAGACTTTCCGCATACGACTGCGATATGCTGCGAAGCCCGCCTATAGGAGAATATTTTTTTAAAATAATACCCTCATCACCATCTGTATATATTTCTAAAGGACTTCCCTCCTGTATGCGGAGCACTTTTCTAAGTTCTTTAGGTATCACAACCCGTCCAAGGGAATCAACCCGCCTTGTAAGTCCTGTAGCTTTCATCCATCTTTCCTCCAAAGTCATATTTTACTGCCAGCCGGCTTTGGATCTAGTATGTGAAAGCACCGGAAAAATATTCATTTTGCTTTTATGATTTTGTAAGAGAAAACCTTGCTATCCTTCCAAAAACAGGTGGTGTATGCATCTTTATCCCGATCTTTACATGTCCTGCTTCAAGCATAACTTCCTCTATCGAATGTGTCACAAATCTTACATCTGATGGATATATATTCTTTTGCTTTTGTTTCTCACCACCGGATGAAATCTGACTTATAAAAAGTATTATCTCAACTCCGGTCGTGTTTGTTCCTCTGTAATCCACATCCAGACGATATTTTCCTTTTTGCTTTATATATATCTGCTTTTCAATAGAAAATTCAAAGTTCTTATCCGATGATATAAATAAACCTTCATCTTCTGTCCTGACGATCACATCATCCGGTTTTTTCGAAATCCACCAGCCTTCTGATCCCTTTTCAAAGTTTCCGTTTGGAATAAGGTTTTCTCCTGACAGAATTTTTGGGGAATCATCATATTCATAAATTTTTCTTATACATGAATCCAGATCTTCAATAGGCGGATTCTTTGGATCAAAGTCTCTTATTGCTTTCCATGCCGGAAGCTGCACACAGTTTTCATCAAACATACCCATGTTCTCATTCCAGGTTCCAAATCCCCTTCCCGGGGCACATACAGGCTCCCAATAGTACACACCTGTTTTCCCTGTACCCTTTGATGCCTCCGCAGCAATCTGCATAATTATCTGCATTGCCTGCTTCTGCTGCTCTTTTCCTGCCGGAAGCCCCGCAGTATCCATAAGCTCCCTTGACACATGCTCGTTTTCACAATGGCGCCATGGATGCGCCGTTTCAACTACATAAACAGGCAGTTTGTATCTTTCGATCAGCTTTTTCATCGTATCAAGAAGATCCATATATGTTCCATGCCAGAACGAATAAAACGAAATTCCAATAGCATCGATTGGCTCCATTCCTGCATCAAACATTGCATCAAACCATTCCTTCAGATAATAATATCTGCCGCCCTGATCAAGATGTATCATAACTTCGGTATAAGGAGCAGTGTCCCTGACTGCACGTATTCCCTGATTTACAAGCTGTGCAAGCTGCTTGTAATCCGGTACCTCGCCATCCGGGAACAGCATCCCGCTTCGTATCTCATTTCCAACCTGGACCATGTCCGGTGTGCATCCTATCTCCTTTAATGCAAGGATCACTTCTGATGTGTAATCATATACCGCCTTCTTTAGCTGTTCAAAGTCCAGTTTTTCCCATGCTGCCGGTTTTTTCTGTTGTCCCGGATCAGCCCAGAAATCTGAGTAATGGAAATCAAGGACGAAGTGCATCCCATAATTTTTTATTATCCTTGCAAGATCAAGCGTATGCCGCAGATCGCAATATCCTCCTGCCTCCGGAACAGATGCTGGATCATTCCATATCCTTAGCCTGACAGAATTAATATTATTTTCTTTAAGTATGTCAAATACACGGCGGTTTCTTCCTTTATTATCAAAAAATGCCGCACCTTTATCCCTCAGTTCCAAAATTGACGATATATCCACGCCCTTCAAGAACCCACGCGATTTATTTATTTTATTGGCTTCCTTACATTCATACATTTTCTTATCTGCAATCGCAAGATAATCATCAAAAGTCTTTCCACTGCCAGGATCTGTATACACAATTCCACAGCTTGCATTTACGTTTTCATTTTTTAGAAGTTTTTTCACTGTATCCAGAAATAGGTCTGTCTTTTCGACATTGATCTCCGGCACAAATACTATGAATTCATCACCGCCAAAACGATACACCAGTGCATTGTCCGGTTTACACCCGTCAATTATATCTGCTATCTTTTTTATTACTTTATCGCCATATTTATGACCTTTTGTATCATTTATAAACTTAAAGTCATCGAGGTCGAAAAACATCATCGTGCATCCCCGGTTCTGTTCTTTAAGCTCCTCATATTGTGGCACAACCATCTCATTACATGCGACTCTGTTATAAAGCCCTGTAAGCGCATCTTTATTGTACAGATCCAGAAGTTTTTTATTAGTATTTTCCAATATTTTCTGCTTATATAAGTTTTCAAGCTTTTTTATGAAAACAGAGTGTATATCAAAGAAAGCCGGATTGCTGTATAAAAATCTTGGATTTTTAAGAATTGTATACCCTACTACTACATCCCTGAAATGCAGTGAACAATACATATAAACTGTGCTCCGGTCAATGGTCTGCATATATTGCTTTAGTTCTTTAACAGTTCTTACATTTATATCCCCCTTTGCTTTTTCATTCGCAAAGGCAACTATCTCATTTTCTGTATCATACTCCCTTTTGGAAATCTGTCCGTCAATTGTTGGATCATCAAGTTTTTTATCTATAACGAAATATATTCCATCACAGTCCAGTGTCTGTATGTAGTCTGAGAAACGCCTGCATAATTCTTCATAATTTTCACATTCCTCAATATTATTCTGGAGGATCATGACATCTTCATCCTCGTCATCAGTCTTTACCGAATACTCTATCTGCCATTTAATGTAATTTCTGTAATCCACCCTCCCTGTGTTCGGGCACCCGCAGCTTTCTGCCGGAATAACCTCTGAGATAAGGAAATGATCATTTTTTACTTCTTTTCCTGCCCATAGATCAGACAGTATCTTTATCGCCGTTTTCCCAATGTTTCCCCTGTTACTCTCTACTGTTGTGATCTGCGGATTATAATATGCAGCCTTGTCAAGGTTATCAAAGCCTGTGACCATAAAATCCTGTGGTATTTTATATCCAAGCTTTGCTGCCATAGAACACATCCCGGCAGCAATGTTATCATTTGCACATACGAATGCTCCCGGAAGCGGATACTTTTTGTCATGCCATTCTTTAATGTATCTTACACCTGTTCCAAAATCAAAGTCGCCAAACATATACATATCATCTGTAAGCGGAATATCATAATCTGCCATGGCTTCTTTAAATGCCTCAAACCTCATTTTATTTTCGTAATGAAAATCCGGTCCCCCTGCAAAAACAAAGCTTCGGCAGTTATGCTTATAATACAGATGATCAAGTACTTCCCTGAATAGTTTTTTATTATGATTTCCTACATAATAAAAGCCCTCCATATCATAACCGATACTGACTACCGGAACCTTTAGATTTTTTAGCTTACTTACTATGTGATCGATCTGTTCTTTTGAAATTGTATTGGTACAGTCAAATACGATTCCATCATATGTATTTAAATCCGGCAGATCGTAGAGTGCATATTCGCCATCGTTAAATTTCTTATCATGACTCCATGTTCCATTTGTGCTGTAATAATCCAGACATATTTCTTCTCCGGTCTCCCGGGCACCTTTCATTATCCCATCCACCCAGGAATATGTTACAAGTCTTCTCCATCCATCAGCAAGAAGAGCTACCTTTTTCATTTGTGTTGTCCCCCATTTGTTATCTTTAATCCTGCTATTATTTATAATTCTACTGTGAAAATCATCAATGTATTTCATTGATAATGCCATATACTCCATTAATGATCACTGACCATACCCCACTGTGGTCTGTATCCTTTAATCACATTATTATAATTCAAAAATTTTATATAGTCTAGGATAAAACGACTATATTTACAGAAAAATTTACTTTATCAATCCCCAAATTTACTTTATTAAAAAAATCCCGCCATTTATATTTCCTGACGGGATTTTTATTATTCGTATTTGTTTTTATTATGTTTTTCAAAGAATTTTTTTGTCTCTTTTGCAACAACACCACTGAGTGCAAAAAGGGCTATCATATTTGGCAGCGCCATAAGACCATTAAATATATCGGCAATTGTCCACACTGCACTTACTGTCATGTATGGTCCGATAAATACAGCAAAAATATATATCCATCTGAACACTTTTACACTTTTCATTTTTCCACCGCTTAAGTATTCAAGACATCTCTCACTGTAATAATCCCAGCCGAGTATCGTCGTAAATGCAAAGAACACCAGACACAGCATCAGTATAAAAGATGATACCTCTGCCGGGAATGGAAGTCCGTTCTGGAATGCATATGTCGTGACCTCAACTCCCTCTAATCCATCAACCTTCCATGCACCTGTTATCACTATAGAAAGTCCTGTAAGCGTACATATTACTATCGTGTCTATAAATGTTCCTGTCATGCTCACAAGTCCCTGCCTGACAGGCTCTTTTGTCTGTGCAGCGGCGGCTGCGATAGGAGCACTTCCAAGTCCTGCCTCATTTGAGAAAATTCCACGCGCAACACCTTTTTGCATTGCAACAAACATACTTCCAACCGCACCGCCTGTAACTGCTTTTGGAGAAAATGCAGCTTCGATTATTGTTTTAAATGCTGCCGGAACCTCTGTGATATTTGTGATAACAAGAATTGCAACAAATATCACATATATTATTGCCATAAAAGGAACTACTACCTGACTTACACTTGCAATTCTTTTTACGCCACCTATAAGGACTGCTGCAACACAAAATGCAAGTATGAGTGATGCAACTACTACAGACCATGAATACTGTCCTAAAAATGGTATATTCACACAATTTGAATTATCTGCATCAAAAAATCCATTAATTGCACTCGCTATGCCGTTTACCTGGCTGAATGTACCGATTCCGAAAAGACCTACACATACTCCGAAAAACGCAAATATTTTTGCGAGCCATTTCCATTTTGCGCCCATACCCTGCTCTATATAATAAAATGGGCCGCCAAGGCTGTGTCCGTCTTTTGCGACCACACGGTATTTTACTGCCAGAAGACCTTCTGAATATTTAGTAGCCATACCAAAGAAGGCCGCGGCTACCATCCAGAACAAGGCTCCCGGACCTCCGGTACATACAGCAGTTGCTACTCCAACGATATTTCCGGTTCCGATAGTCGCACTGAGTGCTGTACAAAGGGCAGCAAAACTTGTTATCTCTCCTTCGCCCTCTTCCTCGTTTTTTATCATCCATTTTAGAGCTAGCGGTAGTTTTCTTACCTGTAAAACTCCAAGTCTTACCGTAAGAAGGATTCCTCCTGCTATGATAAGCACCATAAGCGGCACTCCCCACACAAAGTTGTCAATACTATTCAGAATGTCATTGATTGTTTTCCACATTCTTTTTTCCTGCCTCTCATAATTATTTGAAATATTACCGGTGCAGACATTCTTCTAAGCGGCTTTAAATTTTTTGAAAGCTACAATAATTAAAAAAAGCCCATGCATGAATCACATCACACATGAGCCTGAAGATACTATAACCTATTATCTTCTCTGTCCTGTTGCCTGAGAGATTCATACATTATAGTATGTTGCACCTTCGGCCCCCGGATTACTATCTACCGGGCGTCTCCAGAGAGTCGATCCATTTACAGTTGCACCGGATCTCCGGCACCTGAGAGTGTTACTCCTTCGGCAGGCTTAGCCATTTTCCTGCAAACTTCATATCGAATCTTTTGTTTTATAAGCAGTAATCAAAAATATAAACCTATATATTAACTGCATTTATAAGATGTTTTACCATTAATCAGCCTGTTCGTCAATACTGCTTTTATCTTTTTTTGTATTTTTATATTGATTTTTGACATTTTTCCCACCTCTGCCGATCAATCCTTTCTTCTTAAAAAATATAAGCTCTCCCATTACAAGGATCATGCACAAGACTATTATTATAAAATATGCATATTTATTATCCAGCTCCGGCATATATTTAAAATTCATGCCGTACCATCCCGCAAGAAGTGTCAGTGGAAGAAAAAGTGTCGTCACAACAGTAAGCATCTGCATTGTCTTATTGTGCTCCACATCAATATGTTGTTCGTACATCTGCCGTATCTGCACAAGATATTCACGCAGAAGCTGTGTCTGCTGGCTCAGCCTGTCCATTTTGTTTCCGAATCTCTGAAATGATATCTTCTCTGTATCCGTAAAAATATCAAACGGGTTCTCACACATCGTGTCCATCATGTCTCCAAGCTGCTGATATCTGAAGTTTTTATTTAAAAGTGTTTTTCTGTAATGTGCAATATCTTTTGTAGGATTATTTATATGCTGTTCTTTTACAAGCTCCTCCTCAAGTCTGTAACATGCTGATTCTATTTTCTGCAGATGCTCCATCTCATTTTTCACAGTATAATCGAGAAGCTGGACAAAAAGTCTTACCGGTGTGAGCTCTTTTTCTTCTTTTTGCATTACATTTAAAATCCTTTTGGCCACTTTTGCTTCATCATTTAAATCCACAATAACAAGCTGGCTCCTGCCTATAAAATATATAAAAACACATCTTTCATGGCGTACAGTATCAGGATCATTAAATATAAGTTCGCCTATTATCCCCTCTGATATTATTTCTGCCTTTGTAAAATAATGCTTTGGTTCATGGATAAGCTTTGCGTATTCATTCCATGCCGGATTTTCCTGCAGAAATTTTTCCGCCCCCTCCATGTCCATTATAATAAGATCATTGTTCTGCAACCTGAGCCAGCCCTGCCTTTCCTGTTTCTTTTAAATCTTTATCCATCATCTCACCGATCTGGCGCATGGCATCATATACCTTGTCCACATCTATCGCACTTTTTATTCCTGCAAGTGCCATATCCGCTGCACACAGTGCGTTCATCGCACCTGCCGCATTTCTTTTTACACACGGCACCTCAACAAGACCTCCGACCGGATCACACACAAGACCGAGCATATTTTTCATTGCAAGTGCCGCTGCATCCGCTATATATCCATCGCCGCCCCGAAGATATGCTAAAGCTCCTGCTGCCATCGAGCTTGACGTGCCTATTTCTGCCTGGCACCCTCCGGCAGCACCCGCAATGCTTGCTCTTTCTGCTATTACATTTCCTATTCCAGCCGCCACTATAAGCGCCTCAACCATAGTCTGCTCCGGCATATTTTCCATTTTCTCATAATTTAAAAGGACAGCTGGAACAACACCACATGATCCGGCTGTCGGAGATGCAACTATCCTTTTCATACATGCATTGTTTTCTGCCATTTTTATTGCACTTGCCATAACATGTGAACCAAATTCCCCGCACAATGCCTTATTCTTTGATTTCCCATTTGAATCAGCATAATTTTGCATCTTAAGCCCATTTCCACCTGAAAGCCCACTGTTTGACATAAGAGTCCCATCATATGAGGCATCAGCCTCTTTCATGACATGATACATTTTTGTCATTTTATCTATGACTGTCTTTTCGTCTACAAGAGAGTCTTTTGCTTCCTGTTGTACAATTGCTTCCCAGAATTTACAATTGTTTTCTTCTTTATATTTCAATATATCTGAAATCGCTGTAAATGCCATATTTTCTCCTTTTATTATATCATCATATAATTTTTATTTTTAATATTAATTCCAGATTAAATACAATTCACGAACTATTCAAGGCTAAGATAAGTAACTTTTAGTATCCCTTTTTCACTGTTTAGTATCTTAAGTGCTTCGTCCGGAACCTCCTGATCACATTCTATCACTGTCACTGCCATTCCTCCCGGACAGGCTCTGTATAACTGCATTGTTGCAATGTTTATATTGAATTTCCTGAGCACCTCAGTCATTGAGGCAATATGCCCCGGCTCATCTGTATTGTGAATGATTATTGTCGGATAGTCACCTGCAAAATTAGCATCCAGTCCATCAATTTTGCGGATATGTATCCTTCCACCCCCGACTGATTCAGCCACCACTTCCAGATTTCTGCCGCTTTTGCCTGTAAGTCCAAGCACTGCTGTATTCGGATGCGCCTGCGTAAGATGTGCTTCCTGAAATTTGTACCGCATGCCTATCTGATCTGCTATCTTAAAGCTATCCGGTACCCTGATATCATCAGGCAGCATCCCCAGAAGTCCTGCTACCAGTGCCTTATCTGTTCCATGCCCGGCTCCTGTTGCAAGAAAAGAGCCATATAAACCTATATCCGCATTTATAACAGGCTCGCCCATCAGTTTATAACAAATATATCCTATTCTTACAGCTCCTGCCGTATGCGAACTTGATGGTCCTACCATTACCGGACCTATGATATCAAATATACTCATCTTGTCTGCCTTTCTATTATAACTGATTATAAATTTTTGTTTAGAGACTCCAAACACAAACCCTCATAAAATCTTATCACACAAATATAGTATAACAAAAAGTCAAAATGTAATCTATTTCATTAAATTACATTTTGACTTTTATTTTTACATTTTTAATTCCATGTTATTGTGCAATTACAATCATTTGCTCCAATCTCAAAGACATGATTGCTACCATTTTCCCATACAACATTCCCCGCTGCATCCTTTTTTATAGCCTTAAACTCAATTGTTTTTCCCGCTGGAATTGTTGCATTAAGCTGCCATGTTGGATAATTAGAGCAACTTCCTGGTCCTACTGCTTTTGCCGGATCCCAATTTCCTAACTCTGGACAATTTCCTACAATATATACATTTTGTCCCCAAGTTGTCTGCGCATTTTTGATTGTAAATGAAACATTTACACTTTCAATGTTTCCCTGTTCTTTTAATACATACATTTTATTTGAATTTCCATCAACAGTGATATTGACTCGCTTATCACTAGAAACTACCACAGTATCATTTGGATTATTCACATTTACTAAAACTGCTCCTGCCTTAATACTGCTTTCAGCCCGTATCTGCATATTCGCATTTAAACTCTCTGATGAATTATTGAATGCACAGATAATTTCCTGCCCTTTGTTTTCACCATCATCCATCCGTCTTGAGAACGCATAATAATGTGGAGATGACCACATTTCTCGCTGGGTTCCTTCTCTCAATGCCTGATACTGCTGTCTTATTTCGTTAAGGCGTCCAATTAGTTTGTAAGTATCTGTATTTTCATTAAAGTAATCTACAATTACTTTTCCATCATAATCCTTTGTCTGCATACTCCATCGATTCCATGTATCAGCAATTCCATTAATAGCCTGTCCATTTGCATTTCCTCTATTTTGCTCTGTTCCCTGAAATACCGTTGGAACTCCTCGACATGAATAAATAAACGTTAATGCATTTTGCATTTTCTTTACATCCCCGCCAGCCTCAGTTAAAAATCTGTTCCTGTCATGATTATCAATGAATGTTACCATGTTATTTACATTCTCGCCATACAGTACATCCTGGTCGAACACTTTCTTTAATGATGTCTCATCGATATTATCAAAATTTCTTCCATATGCAAAATCATTTACAACAGCCTGAAATAACGGAAAATCCAACATTCCATCCTCCGCATTATCTCCTACCCATTTTGCTACATAATCAGAACACATATCAAAATTTTCACCGAATGTTGTTACCCCGATATATTCCTGCAATTCATGAATATCCTCTGGTTTCATACATTTTGCTGCGTCCACACGCGCCGCATCAGCACCAGTATAATCAAACCATGTTTTGATAGAATCGAACATTGCTTGTTTTGCCTCTAAATTATCAAAATCAATATCATCCAGTCCGCCCAGATCATGATTTTCAATCATAGATGTTGTTGCATCACAATGAGGATGTTCATTTGAAAAATCAATATCCCCAAGATTATGGTACCAATCTATATTGTCAAAAGGTGAAACCGGTTTGGTCTGTGTACCACTTTTTAAACCATTCGCATCAATATAATGCACATTTTTACCTGTTCCTTGTAAATAGTCCCCCACATGATTAGGCACAACATCCAATATTACCTTAATTCCGTTTTCGTGGCAAACATCTACTAATTCTTTTAGCTTTTCCTTGCTTGCTTGTTCATCCTCGCATCCAAAATAACGATTTGCCCTATTAGGATCATAAACATTGTACCCATGGTAAGCTGTTGGCCACTGTTTTCCATTGCTATCAGGCATCCCCCACAGTTGAGGATCAGATACCGGCGAAATCCAAATTGCTGTATACCCCATTCCTTTAATGTAATCAATTTTATCTATAACTCCTTGCCAGTCACCACCATGCATATAACGAAAATCATCCTGTGTATTTTCTGTATTCCGAAATGCTTCTCCTTTTGCATTATTGCTAGAATCTCCATCATAAAAACGGTCTACCATAATTTGATATATACTGTCCCCTTCCAAGGACTGTGCCGCATCTACATGTTGCGGAATCATAGAAATTGATGAAAATGCACATAAACTAAATAACATAGATATCATTTTTTTATTATTCATACACATATCTCCTACCAATACAATTTATTGTTTTCATTTACATTTTTCTTAATATAATTCCTGACATTCCTTTACATACAATTTGATTTCCGTCCTGTTTTTTATCAGAAAAGGCATCCAGCCATTGATGTTTTGCACCAGGAATTGTTATCTTCTGCTCTTTTTCTCCCATGTTCATAATAACAACAATTGTTTCTTCTTTTGTTTTTCTGGCAAATCCATAAATTTCATTTTTATCTTCACAAATCAGCGTCTCATAGGTTCCTGTGCAAAGTGCCTTAGAATTTTTACGGATTTTAATACATTTTTGATAAAACTCTATCAAAGAATCTTCACATCCCCATTGCATAGTTTTTCTGTACTCCGGTTCTGTTATACCTGTTATCCCGCATTCATCACCATAGAATACGGATGGTATTCCAACCGCACACATCATATAAAGTACTGCCAGTCTCAATTTTCTAGCATCGCCTGCACAGTCACTAAAAAAGCGCGAAACATCGTGTGTATCTAAAAAATTCATTTGTGCTCTGGTAACCATTTCCGGATATCGAAGATTCATTCTATGAATCTTCTGATCAAATTGAGAAACAGAAATTATTTTTTTTGCAAAAAATTCTCTGCATATATAAGAAAATGTATAATTCATGGTTGAATCGAACTGATCTCCCATCAACCATATCGTTGAATCTTCCCAAATTTCTCCAATCAGGAAAATATCATCCTTTTCTTCTTTAACCGCCTTTTTAAACGCTCTCCAGAAATCATGATTGATTTCATTTGCCACATCAAGGCGCCATCCATCAATATCTGCTTCTCTGATCCAGTATCTGCCTACCTTACAAAAATAATCTATCACCTCCTGATTTCCCGTATTCAGCTTTGGCATTTCTTTTACATACGCAAATGCTTCATAGTTCGGTATTGTATCATATACCACTGGAAAGTTTAGTTTGTAAAACCAGTTACAATATTCTGATTTTTCTCCCTTTTTTAACACATCCAAAAATGGCAAAAATCCGCTTCCACAGTGATTAAATACCCCATCTAAAATAACCCGTATACCTCTTTTATGACACTCATTTACTAAATCTTTCAAATCTTGTTTTGTTCCAAAACAAGGATCTATTTCCATATAATCAATTGTGTCATATTTGTGATAAGAAGCTGCCTTAAAAATAGGATTTAAATAAAGGCAATTTACATTCAATTCTTCTATATAATCCAAATTTTCGAGAATTCCACGCAATGTCCCTCCATTTTTTGATTCACTGGTAAGACCTTTTTCAATTTGAATTACTTTCCTGCGCCCTGAGATGTAATTTTTTTTCTCAGCAAAACTATCCGGAAAAATATGGTACATAACCATATTTTCTGTCCATTTTGGTATACAGATCATGTCATTTCTATGTAAATATGGAAATTGAAAATATTGAGTTCTGCAACATGTCATTTTCTCAGAAAATCCATACTCACTATAATATGTTTCCTTCCCCTCTATATCCTTTATGTGAAAATAATAGCAGACTCTTGTATATTCACTTTTAATTTCACCCTCAAAATAATCAAATAACTCATCTGATGCGATTTTTTTCATGCTTACTCTCTTAACCAAGATCGGTTCTGACATACAAACCCGATCTCCATAATAAACATCACTGCTTTTTATATCGCCTTTCCCCACTTTTAATCGGATTACAATTGTATTTTCGTTTACCATATACGCATCTTTTGACAATGGTATATGGGTAATTGCCTGTAACTGCATATTCTTCTCCTTTAACCTTTCACTCCGCCTGCCGTTAATCCTGATACCATATGCCTTTGGATAACAAAAAATACGATCAAAATCGGAATCGACACTAAAATCGCAGCTGATGTAAATAATGGCCAGCTTCTGCTATAATCATTAGCCTGTAACTGATACAATCCACCAGCTAGTGTATATGTTGTTTCGTTTAACATAAAAGTTGTGGCAAAAAGATATTCATTCCATACAAATATAAGCACCATTACAGAAGTTACAATAATAGACGGTTTTGCAAGTGGTAAAATGATCTTCCATAAAAGCTGCATCTCTGATGCACCATCTATTTTCGAGGCTTCCTCAATTTCAACCGGTATCGTATCAAAATACCCCTTTAAATTTTGAATACTGAAAATACACATTGTTCCTGCATAAATCAAAATCAAACCAAATCTATTGTTTAGCAGATTAAGGGTTTTAAACAGGCGGAAAATAGCAAACATAGTCAAAATCTGTGGAAAAGCATTTAATATTAAGAGTCCACGTATAGCCTGAATTCTTCCTTTAAAACGATATCTTGAGAATACATATGCGCAACTTACGGAACACATCATAGCAATAATTACCGTTCCGACAGCCAATACAATTGAATTCCACAACCAGCGTAGAAACGGCTCCTCCATAAGAATCCTCCGATAATTTTCAAACGTAAGTCCTTTCGGTAAAAATGCAAAACCAGAAGACAATGCAGATGTCTGGCTGCTTAATGATAACGCAAGTGCATATAGGATTGGCACAAGTCCACAAAAACAAAGAATGATAAATACAATATTTAATATTGTAAGTCCTGCATATTTTTTTATCTTTCTTTTATTCATTTACGCTTCCTCCTTAATGCCCTTGTTTGTAAATACGGATAATACAATTATCAGGATAAAAATTATCATTGATACCGCAGATGATAGCCCATAATTATTTGACACAAATGCGTTTTTGTGCGCATAAGTAATAATTGTCTGCAGTGTTGCACCTGTAAGTGCCCCTTTTTGCTGCGTCAAAAGATAAATTATATCGAATTGCTTAAAAGTTGTGAATGTCGTCATAATAACTGCCGGCGCCATGATATTTTTTACAGCCGGAACCGTAATTTTCATGGTCTGCACCCAAAAGCCTGCACCATCCATTCTCGCACTCTCATAATAACTCTTATCTATACTTTGCAGCGCTCCATCAAACATCATGATCATAAATGGTAGTGCCATCCAGAGGTTTAAGATCATGCAGAAAATAAATGCCGGAACATTAGAAGCCAGATAATTTACTTTATCAAACCCAAGCGCTGAAAGCACTTTGTTTGCCAGACCAAATTCTGTATTATAAATTCCGACCTTCCATAAAAGAATTGAAACATAGGCGGGCATTGCCCACGGGAACATTAATAATGTTTTATACACATTTTTTAGTTTAAGTCCCCGCGTATTCAGTCCCAGGGCAATAAAAAACGCAACCACTACCTGAATTACCATGTTTAAAACAGTCCATAATATTGTTGTCAAAATTGCCGAAAGAAAACCTGCATCTACCTTAAATAATGCTCTTACATAGTTTTCAATTCCAACAAATTTATAATCATTCCAGTGAAATAGATTCATATTGGTAAATGATATGTACGCAGTATATAAAATTGGAAACACAATAATTGCGCCGATCAAAATCATTGCCGGTAATGTATTGATCCATATCATCAATTTTTTTCTTTTTTTCATACCCTATTACCCTTTTTTGCCCTTACTTTATTATTGTCCTCTTATATTACTGCATATCTGCAATTGCTGCTTCTGCCTCTTCCTGATATTTTTCTGCTGAAGCTTCTACATCCTCCCCGGATTTATTTACGGCTGCAAGCATGCTTTCTGCCGGTCCCCACATAACACTCATCTGAGGAATATTTGGCATTGGTTCAGCTGACTCGGCTGTTGTCTTCATTGCCATAATCATTTCATTTGCTGCTACTTCTTCATCCTTATATGCTTCCTGATTTGCCGGAGCACAGTTTGATTCTTTCGCCAGCGCAACACCCGTCTCTGTACTACATAATGCTTTTAATACACTCGTTATGGCATCCTTTTTATTTTCCTCTGCATATTTTAAAATTCCAACCCCCTGAACACCTGAATATGGTGCAAGACTTTTTCCATTTGGAAGTGTAAAATCTGCAAGAGAACAAATTCCATAGTTGATACCAGCATCTTTGATTCCGGAAACTAACCATGGTCCTCCGATAATTGCCTGTGCTTTCTGTTCGTTAAATAAAGTATTACAAGTATCATAATCGCCTTCACCCATAAGCTCGGCAAACTTTTTATTGTATTCTACAGCCTTGATCGTATTGGCATCATCAAGTCCTGGTTTTGCATCTTTGTCAATAATATAACCATCAAATCCATTGATAACAGGTGCAACATTGTAAGCTGTTGAATGCTGATTTACAACCGCATATGTTCCTGCATCCACATCTGTATTCTCTTTCATATAGGAAAGCAGATCATCCGTTGTCTTTGGAAGGGCACCTTTCCATAAGTCTTTGTTATAAATAAAAAGCAATGATTCATAATACAATGGCAATACATACTGGGTATCCTTGTAAGTTCCTGCCTCAACTGTCATTGGAAGCAGATCAGCCTCATCATCCGCACTGATAAAATCTGTAACCGGAGCAAGTATTCCCATCTCTGCTAACATTCCAAGCGAATCATGGGCATACAAATACATATCTGGTCCGTTTGCCTGATCATTTCCATATAATTTCAGCTGGTCTGTCAGCCCTGTCTTTTTTTCAAACTTTATACTCACATTTTCATCTGCAATTTTCTTATTTACAGTATCCTCAATTACTCCCATAATCGCCTCATCACCATCGTGCCAGATAGTGACTGTTTCTTCTTCGCCAGTGCTTTTTGCGTTTGTTTCTGAACCTGTCATCTCCTTTTTTCCCCCACACGCAGTAAGCATGCCTGCTGCCAAAGTACCACATAAAAGAATACTTAATTTTCTCTTCATTTCTTCACCCTCCATGAAACTGTTTTCTTTGTTTTAGCAATCATTTCAATTGCTTGTAAGGCAATTAAAACACTTGTCACTATTATTTACAATACTTTTAGCAATTGTAATCTTCACTTTAGTGAGAAACCGCTACACCAACTTTTTGTTTTTGTACACATTTCTTGTATTGACGTTTTATATTATTTTGATAATAATATTTGTATAAAATTATATGATTAAAGGGGCAAAATACCTTTTGCCCCTCATATCATTATATGTTTTACATATAAAAATAATCTATCTGAGATTCACATGGGAGAATATGTATGGCAATTACAATTAAAGATGTTGCAAAAGCGGCCGGGGTTTCCGTTTCTACAGTTTCAAAGATTTTAAATAATAGCGGTTCCATTTCACAAAATACAATAAACCGAGTAAATTCAGTTATTACCGAACTCCATTATACCCCTAATTCGAGAGCAGTCAGTTTTGCAAAAGGAAGTACAAAAAGTATTATTTTTTTGACAGCGCTTGGAAAAGAAGAAGCATACAAGAACCCACATATGTTCGACATAATGTGTGGGGCTTACAGAGAACTTTCAAAAAATAACTACACCGTTACCCTTATGGACACTTCAACAGAATCATATCCAGGGGAAACTGTAAATAAGGTTATTTCTGCCGGTAGCGCAGATGGTATCGTAGTACATGGTTCAGCTTTAAACGATAAAACTGCAGATTTTATCCTATCCAAGAACTTTCCACATGTAGTCATTGGAAATCCCGGTTTTGACAATCAATTATGCTGGATTGATACTAACCATACTTTAGGCGGACAATTTGCTGCGGAGCATCTGATTTCCTGTGGTTATAATTCTATTGCTTTTATCGGTGGACGCAAAACAGATACAATCTCCGCACAACGTCTAAAAGGCGTACGTTCAACGCTGTTAAAAAATGGACATCGGATGCCAAAAGAATATATTGTATACACTGATTCCAGCCGTGAATCTGCATATACTGCTGCATTAGACTTACTTGCACTTGAAAATCGTCCACAAGCTATAATCTGTGAAAACAACATGATTGCATTAGGTGTTGTAAAAGCTATCGAACACTCTGATCTTCAGGTTCCAGAGGAAATTGCTTTTCTGACATTTGATCGATATCCATATACCAGCATCATTGATCCTTCTCCGACAATTATTGATATTGATGTATATGATATGGGGCAACAGGCCGGCATCACAATTGCACGAAAACTTGAAAATCCGTCCCTGCTTGTGCAAAGCTTCACAACTTTACCAATATTGATTCGCGGATTGACAACATGATAATTTTTCTTACGGACATGTAAAATTAATGTGAGACACATACATTTCATCAAATCCGGGGTAAGTGGACAACTCAATGTATGCCATCGTTGATATAATAGCATTTGTTTTGTTTATTATATCTTTATTTAATATTTTTGTTTCTGTTTTTGAACCATGATCTTCATAAATATATGCTGTATCAATTGCACCTTTTTGGGCTGCATTTCCTACTGAAACCGTCTTTTTAAGCAGTTTTTCCGGAATCAGCCCTATCCGGGCTGCGCTCTTTTGATCCAGATAGTTTCCAAATCCTCCGGCAAGACATACTCTGTCGATTTCTTTGTACGTTATACCATATTCTTTGATCAACACATCTATTCCGGCTGCAATAGCCGATTTTGCAAGCTGTATCTTTCTTATATCATCCTGATTTAATATCACTTCCGGCGAAATATGGACAACTTTTTCTGCCGTTTCTGCCGGATATATATCTTCGTCATCGTCCTCATCATCAAAAACTTCTACATAAGGGCGATACCAGAGAGGAATATCTGCCATATCTTTTATTGTTCCGTTTTCATCTATTATTCCAGTATCAAGAAAGACAGCTACCGCATCTATTATTCCTGAACCGCATATTCCTAAAGGACGTACATTACCGATAACCGAATAGCATATTTTCCTTCCTTCAAGCCACACTTTATCTATTGCACCTTTTTGTCCCGGCATTCCCATCTCTATCTGGGCACCTTCGAAAGCCGGGCCCGCTGCTGTTGCCGCACACAGATACTTTCCACCTCTGCCGAGCGCCATCTCACCATTTGTGCCTATATCCAGATAAAGCGTCATTTCGTCAGCATCTATACATTCTGCCATTCCAGCAGTTATATCTCCACCAACATATCCGGAAACGGCTGGAATTATATATACTTTTTCACAATTTAAGATGCCAATCCCAGCGCCTTTATATTCTTTTCCAAACAGTTCATCCGGCATAAATGGTGCTTTTCCGATTTTTTCAGGAGATATTCCTGCAAATAAATGACACATAGTAGTATTTGCCGCAACCGTCAGAAGCTTTATCTTTTCCACACCAAGCTTTTGTATCATATCAGTTATCCACCCAGATATCAGATTTACGATAGCATTGTTCATGGTTTTCAGATTATCATCATCTGCACAGGCTGCCTCGATTCTTGAGACAACATCCGCACCAAAACTTCTCTGCGGATTCGCTCCCGCCCGGCTTGCCAGTACATCTTTTGTCACCGGATCAATAATGCTGCAGACGACAGTTGTCGTCCCTATATCACACGCCGCACATATCACATCTGATGATCTATCTCTTATTCCGTCTTTGGGTGAAACGATTCTTCTATCCAGATCATCATGCCGGTCTTTTTCGTCTACTGTATCATCAGAGACTTTGTCCCCCTGCAGAACCACCATACTCTCTGACTCATCCCTGACCGGCGCAATTTCCATTCCGTTTACAGCCTCTGTCTTACATGCCAGCACTACCTTATCATATGGCTTTGTAACGTGAACTTTGCATTTGCCGCATATTCCCTTTCCGCCACATGGAGCCGGGCATAAATCTATTCCGTTTTCACGGCAATACTGTAATATTGATTTTTTATCTGTCCTATCTATTTTGATCACATATTTTTTCATATTCTTACTATAACACAAAACCCGGAGCATTTGCCCCGGGTTCTTAATATTCCTTATTTATTTAACAAGATTCTGGACAAGTTCATCCATCTGCGCCCTTGAATTTTCATTTAATGTGGATTTAATTGTTACAACAGGCTCTATCATTTCAATGTTTTTGAAGCCTTCCACTATTGCTTTCATCTGCTTAGCCGCTGTAGGAGCCCATGTTCCGTTTTCCATGAACGCAACCTTTCGTTTCTGGTATGCCTTTGCTTTAAGATGATGTAAGAAATCCTCCATCGGTGGGAAAATTCCAGCATCATATGTACAAGTGCAAAGTACAAGTCTGTCATATCTGAAAGCATCCTCTACAGCCTCAGCCATGTCATCCCTGCAAAGATCTGTAAATGCAACCTTTACCCCTGTGGCTTTAAGTTTCTCGACCAGCTCTTCCGCTGCCTTTTTAGTGTTTCCATGAATGGATGCACATGCAACTAAAATTCCCTCATCTTCCGGCTCATAGCTGCTCCATGTATTGTATTTATCAATGTAATATCCTAAGTTTTCCTTTAAGATCGGTCCATGAAGAGGACAGATTATGTTTATATCAAGCCCTGCTGCTTTCTTGAGTACAGCCTGAACCTGTGCACCATATTTTCCAACAATATTAAAATAATAACGTCTTGCCTCACAGGCCCAGTCCTCATCAGTATCAAGTGCTCCGAACTTTCCGAAGCCATCTGCTGAAAAAAGTACTTTGTCCTTTGATTCATACTCCATCATTACTTCCGGCCAGTGAACCATCGGTGCCATGACAAAAGTAAGCTCATGCTCTCCAAGTGAAAGTGTATCACCCTCAGCCACAACGACTTTTCTATCTGTGAGATCTATATCAAAAAACTGCGCCATCATCGGAAAAGTCTTTGCATTCCCTACGATTTTCATATCAGGATAAGCCTCTGCTGCTTTCTGGATATTTGAAGCATGATCCGGTTCCATATGTGAAACTATCAGATAATCCGGCTTTCTATCACCCAATGCAGCACGGAGATTTTCAAACCATTTATCAGTAACTCTTGCATCTGCCGTATCCATGATTGCAATCTTTTCATCCATGATCACATATGAATTATAAGATACTCCGTTAGGTACGACATACTGGCTCTCAAATAAGTCGATATCCTTGTCATCTACACCAATATAGATGATGCTGTCTGTAATTTTGTTGTCCATTATAGTTATCCTCCTGTTTGTCTTATAACCAAATTATAAGTCCGAAAGTACCAAATCGCAACTATGATTTTGTTAAAATTTTATTACATTTTATATATGCCGTTTCTGCAGTTCTATACAATACTACCATCGTGCATCCGTACATTTTTCTGTCTCTATTTATTTCTTAACTCTCAATCACTTCCCCTTAATTCCGTACCATCTGTTTCTAATCTATAAATTTTAAGATAATACCTTGTTTTATATTTCTATTCCCCCATCCACTATCCGTATAACTCTATCAAATCTTTCCGCAATTGCATTATCATGCGTAACAATTACAGTTATCACATTTTTATTTTTTAGCTGCATAAAAATATCCAATACTTTTTCATTCATTTTTTCATCCAGGGCACTCGTCGGCTCATCTGCCAGAATTATCTCCGGTTCCTTAACCAATGCCCTTGCAATGGCTGTCCTTTGCTTTTCCCCGCCGGATAACAAACTGACGGATTTATCCTTGATGTCTGACAGCCCGGCAAATTCAAGAATTTCCATAACTTTTTCTTCCATCTCAAGTCGTTTTTCTCCCCTGTATTTTAATGGCAGAGAAACATTCTCATATACACTTAATTCAGGTATCAGCTCATTATTCTGTGGTATTATGCCTATTCTTTTTTCCAGAAAAACGCGTCTTTTTCTTTCAGAAGTATTAACCTGCTTATCGTTATATATTATCTTTCCAGAATCACAGGTAAGTACTCCTCCTATTATTTTAAGCAGCGTTGATTTACCCGATCCGTTTTTACCCAGTATAACCGTAACTTCACCCTCGTTCAGTTCCAGATTTATATCTTTTAAAACCTCTAATGAGGCTCCCTCTGATTTAAAGCTTTTTGATACATTTTCTATAATCAATGGCATATTTTATTTACTCCTTAATAGATGATCAATATCCTGATCTAACATTTTTCTTAATATAACCTTATCAATAATTGTGTTTATGACTATATATATAATAGAAGCAATTACCACAAACATATTAAATTGCTGCATACACATCAGCAAAAATACCGCTCCGGCTATTCCTGACAACATAAATACAGATTTGTATATAAATACCGCATTAAATAAAATATTCTCATTGCATCCATTTAATATCTGCACTCCAAAATAATTGGACAGCATCTTAAACAGATTAACAGAAAAGCACCAGTTTATGATCGTCAACACCAGAAAAACAATACCCACCAATAAGAAAAACATATTTTTTCCCATATAACATGACAGGATCAACGATGTGTCCAGGAAAGACGCATTTGGAGTTACTATCTGAATATCAAACATACTATACCGGTTCGTAAGCTGTTCTATATATGCGGTAAATTCAGCCAATGAATAATTCTCCGTCAAAACCGCATTTCCTTCTATTTTCTCTTCATATGATTCTGCCTGATACATTAATTCATCCCATGTTGTGGGAGGATCATCCATTATTATGCTGGGAGATATCATGTATCTGTCCAGATAAATAATTCCACCCTGACTTATGATTGCAGTATCTGCTTCCAGAAAACCGATAACTTCATAGTCTTTAGGCTCAAACAGGTATTCTGCGCTGAATCTGTCTCCTACTTCGTAATAGTCCTTATACTCTGCACCTAAAATAACCGGTATTATCTGGTTATCTTCAAAATCATCATCATTAAACAATCTGCCGTCCGTAACCTTAAAATCATAGTAATCCTGAGTATTTTTCCCTATTGTGACATTTTTGATAGCATATTTAATCGTACCGTCATCATCTTCGTAATACTCCGGTTCCCCATCCTCGTATCCACACGCAAAAATATTTGTACCTATCCGATTTTCCATATATATACACTGCTCGAATTTGTCCAGATACATAAATTTATCACTGTTATTAAGTGCCTTATAGAAAAGTTTCATATTTTCTAAATGACTCTCATCCTTAAAATATGATGAAAAATTTTGAATTTCTACAATTGTGTTTGAAAGCTGATATTCCTTTTGTGGATCTAACTTATCTACTGACTGCTTCTGATCATTATAAAAAACAGAGATATTATCAAACAATATTCCTATCAAAATAAAGCCGCAAAGTAAAATAATACAATTTACAGTAAAATTTTCTCTATTTTTGCGGTATATATACTTTACTATATCCTTAATCATAGAAAAGTTCTCCACTTCTTAAAATATTCCGTATTTTTCTTTCTAAAACAATCAGCAAAAAAACTATTAAAAACGCAATCATCATGATCATAAAGATAATATGCGATATCCCAATATATAATCGGCCGTCAGCCAGAGAAAATATTGCCGTACCGGCTATAACCGGAACTAAAATATACTTTAGCTGCTCCTTAAAAATATTATAGACAATATACGACCGGCGAAATCCCATTATTCCATAAGCCTTGATCTTGTTACTCTGGTTTCCCAGATACATATATAAAAGACTCACAACACAAAACAGTGTTAATGCCACACAGCAATATGCTATAACAAACACCGCCACCTTATAGTTGATTACCCTGTGTACACCTACGACCGGAACATCATAAATCTGTATATCTGCATTATCTATAGCTGAACTGGTTTTATTATTTGTCGAAAGAACAAACAAAGTATTCTCTATCGCCATATACTTCGCCACATTCTTCATATTAAAAAATATCATCTTATCAAGTGGAGAAGCTATATCCATCCCGACTATTCCTATAACTTCGAAATCAACTCCCCCATAATTAAAAATATTTTTTCCATCAATTTTTTTTACTGATGATTCATGTTCACTTCCAATTACTACATAATTATTATTTTCCTTAAAATCACCTTTTCTAAAAAATCGCCCCTTTTTCATCGGAAGAGAGTATCTTTTATTGAAATATACTGCTCTGTAATCATTATTTATTTCCCCAAAGAAAACCTCATTATGTGATAATTTTTCCGTTATTTTATCAACTTCATTTATATCATTTACTTTAAAATAAACAGAATTATCCTTATACAATCCATTTGTCAGATCACTTAGGTATTCATATTTCGAATACTGAACTACAATTAATGCAATTATTACTCCAAATATCAGGCTGCTTGCTGCTGTGAGTATATTTATTTTCTTTTTACTCATTTATACACTCCTCGTTAAAAACCAGCTAATCATTTGTGGATTAGCCGGTTCTCTTTTATTCCTTTGTTGACCAATATGAACGCATTGAATATAATGGTTCATTAGCCAAAAAACTTTTTTTTGTTTTTATATATGAATTTCCATTTTTCATTCCACTTGTTTCATGCTCATATACCTTACCTGTAAAAACTGAGTTTACAACCTTTACCGTTGTCCTTATCGGTCCATCCATTTTTCCTTTTTTATTATATGATCTTGATTGTGCTGCTGCTTTCCACTTTGTATCTGAATCGCAATATTCTTTAGCGGCCCGATGCCAGATAGTATATCCCCCATCAATTTTTGTTTTTCGCCATTCTGCATTAGTCAATTCCGATAAAAGTGAGACATTATCTGGTTTTTTATCACTCCATATGTATTCATGCACGGTTACCCCACCTGCTGTATACTGCCTCTCTTTCGCATCAGACAAATAAACCATATTTGAATCTGACATTGATGCAGATACTGACGCACATGGTGTAATCAACATACTTCCAATAAGCACACTTGTTAACGCTTTTTTTATTCTTCTCATGACTTATTTTCCTCTTTTCGTTTAATTTATAAATATCTATGAGTTTATAATAAATAATAAATCTGAAGAATCACCTTAAATCTTTCTGAATTTTTCTGAATTTTCAGCTTCTTTATTCTACAATCTTCAATCCTCGTTTTATTACTTCTATTGCATCAGAAATATCTTACTGTGAATATACCTAACAGTTACGATATATGTAACCATCCTGCATGCGTATTATACGAGATGCGCACTGTGCAAGTTCCTTATCATGTGTTACCATGATTATCGTAATACCTTTTCCGTTTAATTTCTGTAAAATATCCATGACCATATTTCCGTTCTCCCCATCGAGCGCTCCGGTAGGCTCATCTGCAAGTATAAGCCTTGGCTCTGTTATTATTGCCCGCGCTATCGCAGCTCTCTGGCACTGACCTCCTGACAATTCTCCGGGATACTTATTTTTCTGGTCGTATATTTCAAGTTCCTCAAGCACTGCCATAACCCTGTTTTTCACATCACTTTTTGACATTTTACGGTAAGTAAGCGGCAGTGCCACATTGTCATATATAGACATATCCGGCACTAGAGCAAAATGCTGGACTACAAAGCCCATATTTTCGTTTCTGAATTCTGCAAGTTCATTGCTGTTTTTGGCAAGCACCGGCTTTCCGTCAAATATGTATTCTCCACTCTGCGGCTTAAGCAGCGTTCCAAGAACATTTAAAAGCGTTGTTTTTCCACAGCCGCTTTTTCCCATGACCGCAACAAATTCCTTATCCTCAATTTCCATGCTGACATCATTAAGCGCCCTCTGTTTGTTTTTCCTGCCATATTCTACACATATATTGTTAAGTTTTATAAGGCTCATTCGTTTCCTCCTAAAAGACTTGAAATATCTACTCTCTTCAAATTTACATAACAGACGATATAGCTTACTGCAAGTATAGCAAGCATAACTGCCTGTACAATAAGAATACTTAAGGCACCTGTATTTTTCATTAAAAGAATCCATATCGTCACGATATCACTTATTCCTACTACCGACATATCAAATAAAAACAAAATCAATGCCAGTTTTCCCGGCTTCATTCCGCACATTATATACACACCGAAATTAAAGTTTTCCTCCTGTATCAGATTGACAAGAACTATGGACAAAATACTTGTTATACAGATTATCATAACCACTATTATAATCATCAGATATTTTGTGACCAACCCTGTCATAGATGCATACGTGGAAAACAAGTCAACATTTTCATCAGATGTATTATCGTTCATAAACCCTATATAATCTGTAGAGAGTCCACATTCTTCTATTATATTTTCCACGTCATCACAAACTTTCTGATATTGTCCATGTGTATAAATATATGACTGTATATACTGATCCGCTGCCTTTATTCCTACATCATCATATGAAAGATTCTCAAATGCCGGCATAAATATATATCTGCCGCATGAAGTCATATCGTTTTTTGAGTTGTCGTAAAAAAATGAAGCATCCGACAAAAATCCGGCAACCTTAAATTTCATATTCTTGTACAAATATGAGCCTTCAAATATATCTCCGATATTATAATCCTGTGAATATTCGTTGCCGAGTATGACCGGAATTTCCTCAAATCCATATGTTTTATAGTCATTCTCACTGAAAAAATTTCCGGAGCTTAATGCGAGCTTATTCTGTGCAAAAAATCCATTTGAAACCTGCATTGCTTTGACATCACTATATTTTGCCCCATCATATTCATATGTAGAAGATTCCTCATCTCCTTCTTCATAATTAATAAGGAATTTATCATCAACTTGCACATTTTCCAACTCAATAAACTGTGATGCCTGAATAACATAGTCATCACCATATTTTTCATCCAGTTTTTTCAGTACATTACACACCTTCTCAAATATATCGCCTCCATCATCCATATATGAATAGAAATCCACATCTGACATTGTCTCCGTCAATCTAAGCACCTTGCTTACCTCATCTGCTCTGCCGCTTTGTTCTTCGGATGCGATATCTGTCTTATGTCCCATACCAAGCACGATTCCTAAAAATATCGTCGACAGCACGAGCAAAAGCATCATTATAAGGTAAGTTCCCTTATGTTTTAAAAAAAATCTTATTAAATACTTCATTTTCTAACCGCCTCCGCTATCGGAACTCTCATGGCACTAAACACATTTATTATTATAACAACGAGCATTACCGGTATTATCGTCATATATCCTATAAAAATCGCATACATATATTCTGAAAATGCAAGCATACATATGAGCGTGCTTAACACCATTGAAACCACCGTATACAATATATACTTTGCTAAAATATGCCCTAAAACCTGTAAATTTTTTGCTCCCACAAGCCTGCGTATACAGATTTCCCGCTGCTGGCGTTTTATCCACTGCACCGAAATTACTGCAATACATAAGAGATCACATACAAAAATTGCAATAAACCATCTGCCATATAATATGTCCACAAACACCGATTCCGAATATGCCGCTGTCCCGGCTCTTTGCTCTGCCAAAACTCCATTTTCCGAGAGATTTTCCGCAAACTGCTCATCTGCCCCTGTATCTTTACCCCAGATGTCAAGTGTGCATAAATTACCATCCGTTATTCCATCTGCCTGTCCCACAGATATATATATGTAATCATCAATGATCGTATCCCTGTCATAGCCTATGATACCGATAACCCTGAAATATTTACCGTTTAACTTTATATATTTATTTCCATTTTGTTCCTTTATACTGCTTTCAATATTTTTTCCTATTACTGCCATGTTTTTACCGCTTTTTAATTCTGCTTTAGTAAAAAAATGACCATAGCGCATAGGAAAATTAACAAATCGTTCATTATAATAGATTGCATTTACTTTATTTTTTCCGTACTGCTTTGTCATATATATAGCAACACGTGCCTTAGTATCATCTACCGCCTGCATGATCGCGTCCCGGTTTTTTATTCCATCCTCTACCGAATACAGCGTATAACTTTCACCGAAATAGCCGTTTGCCATTCCCTCTATCGCCTTACACTGTTCAATATGATACATCATTGTGACTGACACAACAGGCAAAAGTGTAAGCAGTACAATAAGTACCAATGTTATAAACTTACTTTTTCTCATAATGTCTCCATGTATAAAAGAGGCTAAAAGCCAATATCACAACCTCGATCCTGATACCGCACCATAAAGCCTCTTTTATTAAATATATGCCGCATTTTAATATGCGCACTTAAATCTTTCTGTAGTTTTCTGTACTCTCATCACTTTGTACATTTTCAAAGCTATATGAAAGATCATTACACAATATATTACAGCTTTCTGCGCTATCCTCATCAAGAAGCTGCATTTTATACTTATACACTTCATTGTCTATTGTGTATTCATCTTTATCCGCATCATAACTGTATTCCACCGACGAAGAGGCGTTATCCGTGTCCGCTGCACCATCGGCTTCTCTTAATCCTACAACAACAAAATCCTGTTCTTCCATTGTCGCACTTATCATCGCAGAACTTATGTCCTCGCTGTTTAAGGTGCCATCATTTGTAAGCACAACATACACAAGATTGAAATCATCGTCTTTTAACTGCTTTTGAAATTTGTAGCTGCTGTCATTATAGGTGTATGTTCCATCTGCATTGCATACATATACATTTTCACCTATCTTCACATAAGTTTTGTCCGTATTCTGAGCGGTTTTGGGATTTCCGCAACCTGCCAAAAGCGTTGCTGCTGCCATGATCAAAACTAACGATTGCTTCATATTGGCCTCCTTTGTCAAACCTTGTCTTTTTGAAACTTATATGTCTATATTAGTAATTTTTCCCTAAAAAATCACTATGGTTTTCTTTAAAAATTTCTTAAAATCCCTGATCGGCTATCGCCCATTTGCCGCCATCATTTCTGACCAATATCCAGTTCCAATCCGTGTATTCTGTATCAGGTTCAAATGATTTGTCTGATCCACCATCGCTATCTGTGTGAAATGCTGACCTCAATACCAGTACTTCGTCCGCATTATTTCTATCTGCCCATTCCTGATAAGACTGGCTTGTCTCATCCCCGGCATAGTATAGTTTTTTTAAAGTAAAACCAGAGTTATTCTGTTTAAAATCAGATTTTACTACATCTATCGCATCGGAAATATCCTGCTGTGAATATAGCGTTGATGATACTTCAGTTGTCCAGACATTATCCTTATCACTTGAGCAGGCGCATAAACTCATCAGCATAATTCCTGCCATTGCAATGATGTATTTTGCTTTATTTTTGTGCTTCATACTAAATTATTCTTATCCCTTTACTATCTTCTTATACAAGCATACCTACCTTTTGTTCCAACATTTTCCCAGTTATTAGTTGCTGATGATGTCCATGCATTATAATTACTTGTATGTTGTGCCACCTTATAAATATGCATAATTTGTTCCCATTAATTGTACTGTTATCAAGAGTAATGCCAAAATTTTTTTCTTCCTAATGATTCCCCACTTATCTTTTAATTATTTAGCAATGTTCTTTAGATTATCTGTTTATTTAATACAATACTATAACTTTAATTTTTTCTGATATTTTCTAAATTCTCACCTTCCTTGTTATTCTAAACGTCTATAGTGTTATAATAAAATATAAATCTGAAGAATTCCCTTAAATCTTTCTAAATCTTTCTAAATTTTATTCAATAAAATAATTGTAAACTTTATAATTATTTCTCTCTAAAATAAGGGTACAGAACAGCCCTCCTAATTTTAAACCTCTTATTCTATTATGTTAAATTCCAGCATTACCATAAATATTCCATTTTCATCATTACTATCATATACAAATTTTCCATTCATACGCTGCATCATCATCTCAATATTTTTAAGCCCTATCCCAGCACTTTCTAATAGTTTTTTGTTATCTGAAATATAATTTGATATCTTTATGATAATGCTATGCTTACAATATATTGTCTCAAGTGAAACAACTTTTGATGTATCTGCATATTTTTTTATATTACTTGTAAGGTTGCTGAATATTCTTCCCATAAAACGTCCGCTTACAATAACCTTCACATTTTTCCACAACATTTTATCTATATTCACAGAAATTTTGCTTTCCGCAAGTTCCATACACATTTCCGAAAGATAATCTCCTATTGCGTATTGCACATCCATCGGTTCATCGGTTTCTATAGTGTCCTCAGAACTGGCAAGCGTAAAATCAAATAACTGATCAGTAAGATTTTTTATTTCTACAGCTTTTGCTGATATAACGCCGATATACTCTGCCTCATCTTTGCCTGATATATTTCCGTTTTTTATTATATCCAGATATGACATAAGTCCTGTAAGAGGTGTGCGCAGATCATGTGCCATACTCCTTAAAAGGCTGTCTTTATCCGTCCGCACACTTTTTGCTTTTCCTTCCGCTTCAGCCAAATCTGCCTGTAGATGTTTTATTATCCTCCTTACCTGCCATAATATAATCAAAAAACCTATTATCATCGAAAATGCAAAATCTGCTATAAAAAAATATGTATAGTATTTTTCTGTGTAGTTTGCATATATAAAAACCTCAGCCTCTGTATCTGAAAATTGAACTGTCTGCCTGAATGGATTTATCATCCTGTAATCATACATATCTTTCGACTGTTGGATAAATCCATCTGTAGTCATCAAACTATACCTCTGAATTCCATCTTTCTCAACACTTAAGAATGAAATATTATTATCTACTATCCATTCATTGTATTTGTCCACATCATCTATGCCTATATTATGATCCTCAACATATTTTCTAAAGTTTTCAATATATGGCGTTTCCTGCTCATATATATATTTACTTGTCAAAAAATAGTACCGAATCATTTCCGTTCCTTTATAATATATCAGAGTGAATAAACTACACGCAAAAATAATTGCTATGATCACTATCACTGTAATTTTTCGAGATATCGGCTTTAGATCATCTTTCAAATTTGTATCCCCTTCCCCAGACAGTCGCTATCACTATATCACCGCACACTTTCGACAATTTACTTCTTAGGTTTTTTACGTGCACCATGATAGTATTTCCCGAAATCGAAGTATACATATCTCCCCATACACTTTCATAAATATTTTCTGTCGTAAAAACTTTATCTGGATATCTGATCAATAGTTTCAATATTTCATATTCTTTTCGTGTAAGTTTTACAGACTTACCATCTACTTCCACTTTATTTTGATTAATATAGACTTTTACTCCACAACACTCAACAGACTCATTCATAAGTTTTTCGTCCATATGTTTCTGGTCGTAAATCTCCCGCCGTCTTATAAGTGCTTTTATTCTTGCGATGAGTTCCATATTTGAAAATGGTTTTATTATATAATCATCTGCGCCTGCATCAAATCCCTGTATCTTATCTATTTCAGAAGATTTTGCTGTGAGAAACAATATCGGAACATTTGATATGTCTCTCATTTTTCTGCAGGCATCAATGCCGGACATACGTGGCATGAGTACATCCATTACCACAAGATTATAGGAATCGTCAAACTTTTCAACTGCATCCTTTCCATCTACCGCACAGTCCACAATATAACCTTGTATTGTAAGCATAATCATAAGACCATTTCGAATTGTCTCATCATCCTCAACTATAAGAATTTTTCCCATTTTAGTATCCTCTACAGCTTTTTCAGATGTGATTTATTGATATATCCATATGTATCTCTATAATTTACTTTTATCCAGTTTCCACTCCGTGAAATCGCTACATATATTTCACCTTTATATGCATACCCAATTGTCTTGCTGCTTGAACTTGGACTTTTTTTAATCGCAGACTTTGCAGTCAATTCATATTTCGGTATTGAACACTCTGCTATTGCCGAATCTGCCACTTGCACCACTTTTACTGCACCATTATCTAACCGGCTCTCATAATAAGTATCTGTCTCAGCCGCTGAAACTGTAGTATTTCCACTTGCTGCCCCAACAACACCAAACAACATTGTCATTACAAATATCATCATCTTTTTTTTCATATCCTTTATCCTCCGTTACGCTTATTTTTATCATTATTTTACCATAAAAATATATTTATGAATCTGAAGAATTCTTAATTTTTACATTATGTTTGACAGCATACACAGCAGCACTATATGCACTATGTAATATATATAAAATAAATATTTTGCTTTCCTGCCCTGCCGATTATTGTACAAAAGCATTATAGGCAATGAAAATATCATCATCCATTGATAATCCCCCAGATACACATTGTGCGGTACAATCGGTGCCATCTGATATTCTGCTCCATAAAAGAAATAGAATATTGCATTTGCAATTGCGGATATGATTCCACCTATATGAAATTCCAGAAAATATAGTATTCTCGGAAATACAGCCAATGCTACACATACCTGTCTGAACACACACACACCTGTATACCCTATGATGAGCTTTTTATTGTCATTTTTACAATAGTATATAATCACTCCGAGAATGAGCCAGAACCATCCTCCCTCTGAATATGTAACTATTCCTAATGAATGCATAATAAGACATATAGTCTCATATTCAGCATTAGCAATTATATCCTGCATAACTACAAATACCAATATCCATGCAGCTGCCTGCCATGCCAGAATAATACATATTTTAGATATTTTAGAAAGTGTTTTATTCTCTAAAATCATTACAACAGCTATCACTATGAAAAAAATGGAAAAAACATTGTTATATGTATCTGTATGAATTCCCCCAATACTTAAAAGTATCCATATAATATCCATTATAACCGACGCTGCATACACTCTTGCCAGAAATCTGACTCGATTTCTCGTATAATCTATACTCCAGCATAAAATATATAAAAATAATGGTGCTGATAGTCTTCCTATATACCCTAATAGATCACATTGTGGGAACAAAAATTCCCCAATGTGATCTATTGTCATCAGTATAAGTGCAATTAATTTTATTTGAAATGAATTCATATCTTACTCCTCTTACTATAAATGCGTATTATTTTACATATCCATAAAATTGCTATTTTGTCATGTATCTATACATTTCACCATATGTTACAAGCGATACATTCCCCATTTTTTCGGCTTCATCTATACAGCCCTGCGTAAATCCTTTTTTCGCAAATAAATACAGATGAGCATGCTCATATCTGAATAATCTGCTCCTGTTTTTGAGCTTTTCAAGCACTTTTACATCCACATTTTCGTTTACCCATTTACATTCACCAAACAATACCGTGTTCTTGTCCTGCTCCCCCATTATATCTATCTCTGTCTGTATCTTTTCCTTCGGATCAGTACCCCACCAGCGTCCTAAATCCATAAATTCTATTGGAGACTCACCATTAAGCAGCAATTTCCAGAGATACTGCATAGATATTTCTTCAAAGATTTTTCCCATATAGTCTGAAAGAGCCGGCTCTATTCTTTTATAAGCAAGGTCTGCTGCCCCACGGCTTATTATAGAATTATTATCCGGCACAAACCGATACCAGAATCTGAACATATTATCAGCTATTGCATATACCGATCTTCTTGATTCTTTCTCCCCATATGGAGTTTCTTTTAATATTAGCCCCAAACCGATAAGATTTTTTATATATTGCGCGCATACACTTGTGGTTTCCCCAATCTTAGTTGCAACCTCGGATATGCGCGAACTTCCCGCTGCCACCGCTGTTATTATCGCATTATATACCGCAGGCTCACGTACTTCCTGCTTTAAGAGATTTTCGGGTTCTTCAAAAATAGATGATGACGGATTTAAAAATACATTTTTTATGTTATCCTCGATACTTATATGGTCATCCATCTGTAAAAGATACTGCGGTGTACCTCCCACCAGACCATATACCATCGCCATATCTTCCGGCGAAAACCGGTTAAAATATTTACAGGCATCTCCAAAATCAAATGGAAGTATCTTCATCTGTGCAGTCCTTCTTCCATATAAAGGGGCTTTATATGCCAGAACATTATCCTCCATATAAGACATTGACGATCCACATAATATGAGCATTAGTTTAGAATTATCTTTATTTTTGTCAATGAGCATCTGTAAAGTCGACGCAAGGCTCTTTGAGGATTTTGCTACATACGGATACTCATCTATGACCAGCACCAGCCTTTCGCTTTCACTTATTTTAAATACATATTCTAAGGCTGCCTGAAAAGACATGAAGGAACAATTACTACTTAGACACAATTTAGTCAATCGTAATTAACTTAATCGTATCTAACTAAATTATTCCTAATTAAATCATTCCTAATTAAAAAAGACGGCATCCCCGTTTCCACGGTTCTGCCGCCTGTCTAAACTGTCTTAACCTTTACTGCTGTGCAAGTATTTCCTGCACCTCTGCCTCTGTTGTACATGCCATAACTTTTTCTGCGAGTGCCTTACAGTCTGCAATATTGCTATCTGCAATGGTCTTTCTCGTCTTTAACACACTTGTTGCGCTTACGGAGAACTCATCAAGTCCGAACGCAAGTAAAAGTGGGATAAGTTTTGGATCGGCTGCTGCCTCTCCACACATACCTACCATGATGCCCTCTTTCTTTCCGCACTCGATTATACGCTTGATCGCACGAAGTACTGCCGGATTGAAAGCTGAGTAAAGATATGCGACCTTTGAGTTTCCACGGTCTACTGCCATAGTGTAGCCTGTCAGATCGTTCGTTCCGATACTGAAGAAAGCTGCCTCTTTTGCAAGCACATCTGCCATCATGCAGGCTGCCGGTGTCTCCATCATAATACCGATCTCAAGGTTTTTATTGTATGCAGTGCCCTCTGAATCAAGCTCTTTCATGATGTCTGCTACCATAGCTTTTACACTGCGAAGCTCATCCACGCCTGTCACAAGCGGAACCATGATCTTGATCTTTCCGAATGCACTGGCTCTTACGAGTGCACGAAGCTGTGTATTGTAGATATCTGTTCTCTGGAGACAGAATCTGATAGCTCTGTATCCAAGGAATGGATTCTCCTCTTTCTCAAGTCCGAGGTATGGGATTTCCTTATCTCCTCCGATATCAAGTGTACGGATTATGACAGGTTTTCCGTTCATTGTCTCTGCTACGGATTTGTATGCCTCAAACTGTTCTTCCTCTGTCGGAAGTGTGTCTCTGTCCATGAAAAGGAATTCTGTACGGAAAAGTCCGATTCCCTCTCCGTCGCACTCTACTGCCTTTTTAGCATCCTCCGGCTTTCCGATATTGCATACAAGCTCAACCTTTGTGCCGTCCGCTGTTACTGTAGGAACTCCTGCAAATTTCTTTAAGAGCGCTTTTTCCTTTTTGTATTCCTCGAGCATCTGCTCAAATTTCTTCTCTGTATCGGCATCAGGATTTACAATAGCCTCTCCGCTTGTTCCGTCAAGCACTACCCTGTCTCCATTTTTAACTGCCGAGCAGATTCCATCGATACTTAAAACTGCCGGAATCTCCATTGCCCTTGCAAGGATCGCTGAGTGGGAAGTCCTTCCACCAACCTCTGTGAGGATTCCTGCGATATTTTCTGCAACGATACCTGCTGTCATGGATGGTGTCAGGTCATGCGCTACAAGCACTGTTCCTGCCGGAGCGCTTGAGATATCGTAATCCTCGATTCCAAGAAGGATCTTTAAAATTCTGGTCTTGATATCACGGAAATCTGTTGCTCTCTGCTGTAAAAGCTCATCCGGTATCTGTGCAAATATCTCTGCTGTCTGCTCAAGTACCTGGTCAAGTGCCTTTTCTGCTGTGATCTTTGAACTTATGATAAGAGCTGTGATCTGCTCCTCGATTGTAGGATCCTGCAAAAGCTGTATGTGTCCACGAAGAATATCCGCATCTTTTGCGCCTACTGTTTTTTCCATTCTGTCTGCCATCTCATTTGTGTCATTCACAAATTTCTCGATAGCACTCTGAAGACGGGCGATCTCAGCGTCTGCATCTGTAATTGTCTTATTCTCTATCACTATCTGATGTTCCTCGATAATGGCAACATTTCCGATTCCGATTCCTTCTGATCCTGCAATTCCTTTGTACATATCACACCTCCGACTTTATTTATATCTGATTAATCTCCGAAGTTCTCTGCCTCAAGTTCTACCATCTTTGCAAGTGCAGCTTCCTCGTCAGCTCCCTCACACTCGAAAGTGATCTCTGCATCTTTCTTGATGCAGGCTGCAATGATGTTTACAAGGCTCTTTGCATTGATTCTCTTGTCTCCAAATACGATTGTTACATCTGAATCAAATTTTCCTGCCTCTCTTGCGATGACTCCTGCCGGTCTCATGTGAAGTCCTTCTGCTGCTTTTACTACCATTGATTTGCTTACCATAGTTTTTTCCTCCTGTTTTGTAAATTATATGATTGATTTTATTATGCCCACACATACGATTCATATTTGCGCATCTGCATTTTTGTATCTCATATGTCTGCTGCTTTCTATGGTTTTATTGTAATGTGCTGCAAAACAATTTTCAATATTTCCCAAAATACAAAATTGCACCATAGCTGGTGCAATTTTGTATTAATGTAAAGCTATGTCCAAAACCCTTAACATATGCCTATTTCTATATTATTACATAAATAGATTTCTATACTGTTCTTCTATTGTCACTCCCTTTCCAGCAACAATATGCCCATTCTTCAAAAATATAATTTCATCTTTAACCCTTTCCACAAAATCCAATACATGGCTCGAAACAATAATTATGCAATCATGCATTTTGGCATTTTCTATATGTTTTTTTAATACAATAAGACCTGTTGTATCTACCCCATTCGTCGGTTCATCCAAAAGAATAAGCTTTGGATATCCTATAAAAGATGCGATTATCCCAACTTTCTTCTTCATCCCTAGAGAGCATTCTGATAATCTCGTATTCTTATCATTTTCCAATTCAAAATCTCTTAGAAAAGAGTTTATGTCTTCTTTATATTTTCCCCCAAACTTAATATCGCACACCATATTCAAGAATTGCAAAATTGTCTGTTTTGTTTTATTATCTGATAGTTCAAGTGCATATCCTATCCGTGATTTGCATTTTCTTGATAAGGTATTTTGACCATCAAGTTTTACTTCCCCTTCTATTGGCTCACTTATGCCCGCAATCATCTGAATTAAAGTTGTCTTTCCAGCTCCGTTTGGTCCTACTAATGCGTAAATCCTTCCATCTTCAAAACTATAGTTTAATTCAAATATTCCCTTATTTCTATCATATTTTTTGTTAAATTAGTAATCTCTAACATATTTATTCCACCTTAAAGTCCCACATACATACCAGTACAGACTTAGTATTATGTTAAGCACAGGCATTGCTGCCACAATCATTATCACATATAATTTTATCATTTCAAATGTCATATAATTTCTTTGCATATTTACATAATATGATGAGAAATATGTCACCCAGCAAATGCCACATGAAACAGTATAAATCATTATCATACAGACTATACTTATATCATATCTATTAATTAATGCACAAATTAAATATGTAATAACAATAACAAATTGAATTTGAATTTCCCCAATCATCTTTTTACGCAAAAAACAACTATATTTTTCTCCCAATAGTTTATACCATTGTTTATTACATACATCCTCATGAAAAGAATCGTCTATTGTTCCGCTTAATATTATAATAAATACACCTGTTATTACTGAAAAAAAATTTTGATTATATGAAATGTTTATTCCCAGAAAAATATATCCTGAATATAAAACCAAAAGCATGGCTATGTTTTTAGTCAAATTAATGTGTCTTTTAATTCTTATTTTCGAATAGTTTGAACACACTCTGTCATTATATTGTGACAATGTTAAAAATAAGTATGCGAATACTATAACGTTCACTAAAACAATAAACACTGGCGGCTGTTTCACCATTCCTACTACGTTTCTTATACATAACGAATTTATTATATGTACAACAATCTCATATGCACTTCCACCTTCTATAATTTGCTGAATAAATGTATAAAATATCCATACAAAATATGCATACATTCCTGCCATAAATAATTTTCCTGATAAATTTCCATGATATTTTTTTCTGAATATCAGCATTATTATATTATTTATTAGCAATATAAAATTAAAAATACCTAACAACCATATCAAAACATTATGTGACACTGTTATTACTGCATAAAAAATCAGTGCTAACCCTTGCACTAGTATATTTTCCTTTTGAAACTCTATTAATATCCTTTTTTCTGATTTTCCCAGTAGTTTTTTCCATTCATATTTACTGCCCTGATACTCTGCAATCCTATTATTTGTATATATGCACCACATGCAGATTGAGGCAAGTATTAACAAATTTAAAATATATTCCCTATTCATAAAATTACTTTTTCATTCTCCCAAAAACATATCAGTTCCACCCAAGTTCACTCCGTATGACCTGACTTAGCTCATGTGGCGTCTTCGCCTCCCGAATTCTCTCTCTTACCACATTCTCATTAAGAAGCTTTGTAAAATCATGAAAAAAAGCCTTGGTTGTATTCACACTCTCAAAATTTATCGCAAGCATAAATATCATATCCACCTGACGTTTTCCCCATTCTATCGGATTTTCAAGTCTTATCACCGCAATTTTCGGTTCCAGTACATGCTCTGGTTTTCCATGTGGAATTGCTATCCTGCAGCCAACCTCAGTAGACTCTACTTTTTCTCTTTCCATGACATCCTTTATAAATTCGGCCTGGACACATCCGTTATCTATAAGCAGTTGGCCGGCTTTCTTTATTATGTCTTTTCTGTTACGTACTTTTTTCTCAAACAGTATCATTTTATCCTCTATCATGTTTGAAAAGACACTTAATTCCGCGCTTTGCCCCGTCATTAGGGAAAAACATTTTTCTCTTATACGTTTTTCATCCCCAAAACTTACAAGTGGTGATATCTGCATGAACCTGATATCATCACACTCGAATGCTATCGTGCTCAATATAAGATCGCAGTCATACTCGAACGCCTCATTAATCTTATCTGAAGATAATATTCTCATGATATTGACATCCGGTATTTTATTTTCTATCTTTCCCGCTATTATATTTCCGGTTGCGAATCCCCCCGAACATACTAAAAGTGCTCTCACCGTCATGGGATTCCTGTGCAGCGCACCCCCGACCTGAAGTGCTATAAATGCTATTTCATCTTCGCTTGGCATAGACCAGGCATATTTCTCGTAAAATTTTGACACTGCAAAACATACTGTATACAGACTTCCGTAGGACTGTGTTATATCCTCCAGAAACGGATTATCTATCTCTATTCCATATTTTGTCCTGAAAAGTGATCCGGGCATAAAACTTCTCATGCTATCGCCCAACAGGTCGTTGTCGATAAGATTTGCCGCAAGCAGATTTGAAAGATAGACTATTATATCATCAGAAATGGACTCCGTATCGCTGTTTTGTGTTATAACACAGTTTTGTGCCTCTGCACACATAAATAAAATCGCAATATAATTTATCTCTGGAACCGACAATTTAAGCCCATTTGACGCTTCAAAATATTCCGCAGCCTTTTGTGCCATGCGGTGGTACTCATCCGGTATGTCTTCTGACGCAAATCTCCCATCCAAAAGTTCCTTTCCAACGTCATATCTGAACAATCCTATGGAAATATATTCGACCAGCATTTGAAATGTATAGTCAGTAAATACTATATTTGTATCTGATTCAACATGATGTACTGCCCCTGCTGCCATCCTTAGATTTGCACTACGAAAATTGTTCGCTATTATTTCCGCTGCATCGTGACATAAGCGGTAATCCACATCATTTATCACCTGTTTATCACTTATAGGTATCCTGCAGAAATGCCTAAGCGCCTTTCTGACATCAAATTCTTCACCTTTTGCATATATGCCATATCCTGCCATCTTATGTATTTCTATACCGAAGGTTTCCATTTCAGAACTCAGATCATTTATGTCATCCACGATCACATTTTTACTCACATTCAGTTCGTCTGAAAAAAGCGCATATGTGTATGTATCCCATCCACTGAGCAGAATATAGGCAATATAATTTTGTCTTTCCTTTTGTGTCAGAATGTGATGGTCTTTCCCGATCATCTCCTGCGCCGCACAGATCTGTTCCTCAGAAAATTCCGGTTTTATTCCTTTTCCGGGTTTTCTATCGAGTTTCATGCCCTGTTCTTCACAAAAATCAGCCACTTCCTTAAGGTATGTCTTTACACTTCGTTCTGACATACCTGTAGAAGTGGCCAATGTTTTAGCTGTAACCGCATCATTATTATATGCAATTAGTTTTTCAAGTATTAATATTCCTTTTTCAGAAAGCATACACTAATCTCCTATAAGAATCAGCCCATCCCTGATTTACTCCCAGATCATCCGAGATAGTCTAATAATTGCATAGGCTCATCTATCAGATCAGATGCTCCATGCTCAAGTAGAAATTCTTCATCACGGAATCCCCATTTTACAGAAATACATCTAAGACCTGCATTTTTTGCAGTAGCTATATCCACATCTGAATCTCCCACATAAAGTGCCTCATCCGGCTGCACTCCGAGTTCCTTCATGGCTTTAAGCGCAGTATCCGGAGCAGGTTTTCTTCTGACTCCTTCCATCTCGCCGATAGCAGCCATCATATAATTTTTGAAGTAAAGTTTATCAAGCTCTTTCACTGCAGAATCAATTTTATTTGAGACGATTGCCATTTTTATATTCTTCTTCTCAAGTGTCTCAAGTAAATCCATAATTCCCGGGTATGGTGATGTATTGTCATTACAGTGTTTGCCATAATATTCTTTAAATATATCGAATGTCTTATCAAACTCAGGGTTGGAAAGTCCATCCGGAACTGCTCTCTCCATGAGCTTTCCGACTCCGTTTCCGACAAACCTTCTGACCTCATCCAATGTGCGGATTGGCATATTCTGCTGCTCTAAAGCGTAGTTTACAGCATTTTTTAAATCCTCGAGTGTGTACAATAATGTTCCGTCTAGGTCAAATATAACTGCTTTAATCTTATTACTCATTTATTCCTCCATATTTTCTGCTTTTGTAACAAATATTATTTTATGTAAGGGAAAAATAGTGAACTTTTATTTTTCTCATCAAACATAGAATTATATTGCAAAATATTATAATTCTTTATCCACTCTGCCTCTTCCCCTGATGCCTCATCGATATGTAAAAATCCACCCGCAGTTTTTGAATAATATCCACGCGAATTTATCGCCGGAACGACTTCCATCATATCAGCCAGAAACTGATTATATGCCGGAAGATCTATGTTTGCCCTCTCCAGAGTCATTGTTGACAGATAATTAAGACTTGTTATATCAACTGTCTTTGCCTCTGTCTCATAGTTAGTCCAGATATAGAACGGAACAGTATATAATTTTTCTATTTCATCTTCAGAAAGTCCTGATGTTCCTTTTCCATTGATAAGTTTTATAAATTCGCTGTATAATCCGGGCTGGTGGTCACCAAAGAATACTATTTCAACCGGATCATCCACATTCTGGAAATATGTTATCAGATTCTTAAACGCTTTATCACTCTCATGGATAAGAGAAAGATACTGGTTTCCGTCTGTATATGAATCCCCTAATTTGTATACTTCCTGATCAAAATTATCATAACGTGTTCCATATCCACCATGGTTCTGCATGGTTATACCCATTATATATAATTTTTCATTATTTTTTCTATTCTCATAGCGGTCAATTATTCCATCGTAAAGTTCCTGATCCGTTATGTATTCACGCAGGATGTTTGTCTCGTCAAAATCATCCATGAAATGTGTTTCATCAAATCCAAGCTTCGGATAAACCTTATTACGGCTCCAGCCGGTTGAATAGTAAGGATGCATTCCAACGCACGTATATCCGTTATTCTTAAGCGTTGAAACTATGGATGTCGGCTGGTCATCTATATACTGCTGATATACAACAGATCCCTCCGGTAAAAATGCCATTGAATTTCCTGTCATATATTCCCATTCCGAGTTCGGCGTCTTCGCACCGTACACTGATGAAAGTGCATATCCGCGTATTGTATTCTGTCGAAGTGAATCCATGAAAGGTGTAACAGGCTGGTTCGTCTCAAGATTACCAAGCACCGACAGATCTGAAAACGATTCATTCATTATCACTATGATAGTCGGATCTTTTGCATCTGATTCCGATTTAGATGAATCCGCTTCTGTATAATTCTTCTCAAGTTTTTTTACCGCACCGGCACTGTAATCATCGGGTTCTGAAATAAAACTGTCTCTGATCCCGAGTACAAAATTTAAAAGATATCCGTTTCTGTATGTTCCTTTTTTCTCCCATGTCTCTGTATTTAAATCTACAGAATTAAGGGCGACAAATAATCCACATATTACAGCCAGCATAACCGATATTATTCTGGTTCCGATGGTTGATTCTATGTCTATCTTTATACGTCTTGCAAGAAGCACATATAATATCAGTGCCATGACCACATAGACATTCTTCTGGCTTATCGAGAAGCTATACTTCGTAACCACCGAAAGTCCTGTCCCGGCAGATTTTAAATCTGCATATGTAAACTCGTTTCCTCTGAATTCGTAAACAAAATAATCTACATGTGCAAAAACCACTAAAAATATAGACGCTATGGTACATGTCAGTGATACATTATTACATACCGCATGTATTATGAGAAATACTGCCAGCGCCAGCACAAAATTTACTATATAAATGAAATCAGTAGTTTTCGGAAAATCTTCTGCATCGAGCAGCAGATACTGTATCGAAAATACAGATAGCGCCGCACCACCTATATACAAGACAACCGTCCATAATAAATCAAGTTTTTCCGGAAGCTTAAGCTTTAACATAATAAGCGGATACAGCACCAGACCAAACAGCAGAACCACCCACCACTTTGCTCCTGCAAAATATGAGGCAGCGATCATGATCAGATAAATAACTGCAAAAATTATATTTTTCTTTTTTTCAATTTCTAAAGATACTTTCATTACTTAATACCGGCCCATTCCTTGATTTGTCCCAAAATTATTTCCATAAGCCGCGTCCTCGCCTCTATACTTGCCCATGCTATATGAGGAGTAATGATAAGCTTTTCTGAATCCTTTATTTTTCTAAGAGGATTTTCAATACTCATCGGTTCAACATCCAGCACATCAAGTCCTGCTGCCATTATCTCATCATTAATGATCGCATCTGTAAGAGCCTGTTCATCGACGTTCGGTCCTCTGCCAAGATTTAAGAATATAGCCGACTTTTTCATCTTCTTAAAGGCACTTTCATTCATGAGATGTCTTGTGTTATCGTTTAGCGGAGCATGCACTGACACAATATCTGACTGTGTCAGCAGCGTATCAAGATCCACTCTCTCATATCCCGGCTGATAATTTTTCCCTGAAGCAGAAAAATATATCACATGGCATCCGAACATCTTTGCTATATCTGCCACTCTCTTTCCTATATTTCCAAGTCCGATTATTCCCCATGTCTTACCATTTATCTCATGAAAAACATGGTCAAAATGAGTAAATGAGGTATCCCCGATGTATTTTTCAGATTTTACATAATCATCATAATATCTTAGCTTTTCAAGCAGATAAAACAACAGGGCAAATGTATGCTGTGCAACCGTTTCTGTAGAATATCCTGCAACATTGCGCCACTCTATCCCTCTCTTTTCGAGGTATTCTTTGTCCAGATTATTTGTACCTGTAGCCGTGACGCATACAAGCTTCAAGTGGTCTGCAAGCCCTATAGATCTTTCGTTTATCTCAACCTTATTAAGAATTATCACATCCGCATCCTTCGTGCGCTCTAATGCTTCTTCTGTTGTCGAAAAATCATATTTAACAACCTCGCCAAGCTTATCGAAACCCGATAGATCGATATCCTCTCCTATAGTTTTAACATCTAAAAATACTATCTTCATACATTTGTCCTGCCTAAAATAAATTTATAAATTAATTCCCAGCATTAACATTTTCAACTAATTATCTGACAGCGAAACGATATACTGTCTTTGAATTATATTCTTCTCCTGCCTTTGTGATAGGAGTAGTAAAATTCGGTTCATTAATAGAGTTTGGATAAAACTGTGTCTCAAGGCAGAATGCACCTCGATCTTCATATTCATATCCGTCTTTTCCTACCTGTCCACCAATAAAGTTTGCTGTGTAAAGCTGGATTCCAATATTATCTGTAAGCACCTCCATGCAGATTCCACTCTCAGGAGAATATACGTCTGCTACTTTTTCTATACCTTCCACAGTTTTATCTATTGCAAAATTGTGGTCATATCCATGACCATATCCAAGCTGTACGTCATCAGCCTCTATATCCTGTCCAATAGGCTTTGCCTGCCTAAAATCAAATGGTGTTCCCTCAACCGGTGCAATCTCACCTGTAGGTATTGCTTTTGCACTCTTAACAGGTGTGTAGTGTGATGCATTGATCTGTAATATCTGACTGTATACCTTGCCGGACTTATGTCCATTGAGATTAAAATAGCTATGGTTTGTCATATTAAATGTAGTTGTCTTGTCAGCCTTTGCATTGTAAGAAATTGCAAGCTCGTTGTCCTCTGTGACAGTATATGTAACATTCATAACTGCATTTCCAGGATATCCCTGCTCCAAATCCTTGTCCTCTATAGTAAAAGTAATCTCGTTATCCTTGTACTCTTTTACATTCCAGACTCTTCCTGAAGTGCCATGTGAACCACTATGTAAATTATTCTCATTATCATTTGCTTCAAGAACATATTCTGTACCGTCAATATTTATCTTTGCATCTGAAATTCTGTTAGCATAGCGGCCTACTGTCGCTCCAAAATAGCATGTTTCTTTTTCATAAACTGATACATCATCGTATCCAAGCACAACATCTCTTTTATTTCCATCTTTATCGTTTACAAAAATAGAGACCACTGTTGCTCCAAAATCAGTTACGAGAACTTTCATTCCTTTATCGTTTGTAATCTCATATAGTGAGACCTCTTCTCCCGTATGTGTTTTTCCAAAACTGGTCTTGTTCATTCCCCAATCCTCCGTTTGTCTTTTTTCTTTATTGATTACATCTCAATTTCTTATATTTTACTTCTTTTATCATTGTAAGTAAACTTTTTAATGCAATTTACCGATAAAAATATTATAAACTATTAAAGCAAAGGTGGAATTATTATGAGTACCCGTGTGAGTTCCGGAACAAGTCTTACATCAACATATTTTATGCGCAGTTTTTATTCTAACAACAGAAGTCTTATAAAATCATCAAACCGTAATGAATGCTCCAATTCACAGCTTTCATACGAGGATTCGCTTGCTCTTCACCGAGCCGTAAAAAAATTAAAGACTTATGATTTTTCTTCGGAAAATACTGGAAATTTATATGGTACTGTCAAAGCTTTCGCAGACACCTATAATAATACATACAAATCTGCTTCTAAAAGCTCATCAAACTCGATGAACAGATATTCCAAGCAGTTAAAACATCTGGTGAAAAAATACTCTGAGCAGTTTTCTGATGTCGGCATTACTATGAACAATGATGGAACTCTTAAGGTGAATGAGAATCTTCTGAAAAATGCAGATTCTGATGATCTGGAAAATGCATTCGGTAAAGATGCCGGTTTTACATCATCTCTATATAGTATCTCACGAAGGATGAGCAATACCTCTTATGATGATTATTTCACATCACTCTCAAAAGGACAAAATATAAATGTAGGTGTGTAAATTACTTCTTGATTTTAAAAGTGCTGAGGCAGGTTTATCTGCATCAGCACTTTTAATTATGTAAATAAAAAGACAGCCTTTCGATCTGCTGTCTTTTTAGGAGAAGGTATTTTACTATGGGGATAGTAAAAAATATATAATGTATTGGGGGGTTTTTACAGTTATTATAATATCATGCCTCCCCCTTAAAGTGTTGACAAACTTGCACAAGTTTTCGTTTCTTTTTTGTGCATTTTTACTAATCTATTAATTATTCGCCACTTTAACAGAATATAAAAATACAACATGTCCATTATATTTTCCAGTTACTCTGCCAACTCCATTTGGAGTAATCTGATAAGAAAAAGATTATTGATAATTATTTATACAAAATAAAAAAGACAGCCTTTCGATCCGCTGTCTTTTAGGAGAAGGTATTTTACTATGGGGATAGTAAAATATATATAATGTATTGGGGGGTTTTTACGGTTATTATAATATCATCTTGTCCACTTCAAGTGTGCACAAATATGCACAATTTTTCGATTATTTTTTGTATATGTTGTGCAACAGGTTACACAATAGTCATATCTTTATAACAGTTCGTTTACATTTTAAACCACCATATGCCATTATATTTACAAAGTGTTTTTGCAGAAAAATCTACTTTACCATTCTTTACAAACCACCAGCTTCCATTATATTTGCACAATGTAGTCTTTCCGAAATTGATCTTTCCATTTTCTACATACCACCATGAACCATTGTATTTCACAAGTGTTGTTTTATTTACTGCTATCTTACCATTCTCATAGTAATTCCATGCATTTTCCTCATGGTATAGTCCGCTCTTTCCTTCAGCCGCCATTACAGTTGATGTTCCGGTTAAATTACATACCGCAAAAGCTGCAAATAAAACTAATCCAAAGCAAAATGAACTTAATATCAACTTTCTTATTTTTTCCATAAAACTCTTATTAACTATTTGCTAAAATAAATTGATACAAATATATGGTACTATTTTCCTCTTGAAAGTCAAATTGTTTTTCTTTATTTTTATACAATAAAAAAGACAGCCTTTCGATCCGCTGTCTTTTTAGGAGAAGGTATTTTACTATGGGGATAGTAAAAAATATATAATGTATTGGGGGGTTTTTACAATTATTATAGTATCATCTTGTCCCATTTAAGTGTGCACAAACATGCACAAATTTTCGAATATTTTTTGTGCATGTTTGCTAGTGTCCATTTATAATACTGTTTTGAGGGAGTAATTTCCCGCTTCTTCCCATTAAATAAATTCTTTAAAAAACGACAACTCCGTTGTCCGGTGTTCGAACCCTCCGATGTCTTGCATTAAAAAACGTCTCTATTCGAGAGATTTTTTATTTGGGATTCGATCTTCGCTCCGCTTCGGTCCGCGCTGAGCAGACGTCCACCGGACGTCTAGCGCCCCGACCAACTCCGTTGTCCGGTGTTCGAACCCTCCGATGTCTTGCATTAAAAAAACGTCTCTATTCGAGAAATTTTTCATTTGGGGATTCGATCTTCGCTCCGCTTCGGTCCGCGCTGAGCAGACGTCCACCGGACGTCTAGCGCCCCGACCAACTCCGTTGTCCGGTGTTCGAACCCTCCGATGTCTTGCATTAAAAAAACGTCTCTATTCGAGAAATTTTTCATTTGGGGATTCGATCTTCGCTCCGCTTCGGTCCGCGCTGAGCAGACGTCCACCGGACGTCTAGCGCCCCGACCAACTCCGTTGTCCGGTGTTCG
>CAJLRL010000006.1 GCA_905209075.1 uncultured Lachnospiraceae bacterium
TAATATTATAATATATTATTCGAACAAGGTGTTACAAATTTACTATACCAGTACAAGGCAATAGACGATTTATGCCGGTCATGGTTTATCCAGACAGGGCGGAGTGCCATATTCTTGAAAATGAAGAGCTTTCAAGAAAGTATATCGAGCAGGTGTGGGCGGAAGCTATGGAGATATACAGGTCAGGAGAGTTCAGGCTTATGCTAAGCAGGGAATCAGCCGAGTATCTGAAAGATTATCAGAAGCAGTTCATGCCGGAAGATGCAGATGCAGGAATGATACTTGCGTTTCTTGATAATTTCAAGGGGGACAGGGTTTGTTCTAAAATGCTTTGGAAAGAAGCTCTTCACAGGGATTATGAGCCAAAGAGAATTGAATTGAAACAGATTTGCGACATTATGAATAATTCGGTAACAGACTGGATTATGAGTGATGGTGCCATGCATTTCGGTGTCTATGGCAAACAGCGTGGCTGGGTTCGTGCCGGTTTCTCTCAGGGAATCCCCGACAAAGCGGATAGCGATGGGTTTATCGAAATACCAAAGCAGATGGAGTTGGAGATACCATTTAAGTAATAAAATTGATGAAGTTACCTTGCTGTTACTTATCTTGTTACCCAGTGGAAGTATTGATTTTACTGGGCTTTCTATGAAAGGTAACAAAAGTAACAAGAAAATAGAAAAATAAATAAAACACAGGTAGCAGATACAGGTAGGGTGATTTGAGAGGTCTTTTCGGTCATGTTACCTTTTTTGTTACCTGTCCCTTGTAGGGGGAATCTTGGAAAGGAGAGGTACGAATGCAGGAAGAGAAAACAGCGGAAAATAAAGCAAATTATATTGATGGTGGCAATTTCAAGGCGAGAATAGGAAACACTACCTACCTTGTCGGGGTGTTCTTCAACAAAGCAAAAAAGGTAACAATAGAGGACAGAATGAAGAATTTAATCTGTCAGGAAGTGACAGCAGGCAATTTCTAAGGCTGTACACCACAAAAACAACTCATTTTTTAATGAATTATCATTCTCTGTATTGACAAAACGCTTCCTAAAGGCATAGTCCTCGTGGAATGTGGAAAAATGCTGTCTAAGAATAATTACCGGATCAAGGTGCTGAACACGATTAACTTTGCAAAATCAATGCATTACAATCCTTTCGCTTATATCCGTAGCGAAAAGGATATTCTGAAACTCGTAAACACAATCAGTGTAAATACCAAAGGGGAAGGACAGCGAAAGACAGGCAAAGGAGCTGATTGCTAAGCTGGCAGAATATAAGCCGCTTGCCAAGATCGAGGAGCTGGAGGAGCAGAATTATAACATGATTGATGACAGGCTCAACAATGGCGTGGAGAAATTCAATCGTGAGGAAGAAAAGAAAGAACAGGCGGAAAAGGCGCAGGCTCGTACTTCCTTAAAGGAGCGTCTAGCAGCCAAGCAGACGGAAGTGGCACAGGGCAAGAAAGATTCCAAAGAGCAGGATAAGGCGAAAAAAACGAACAGAGAGGAGATATAGGAATATGAATAATCCATTTACGGTAGAAGAAACAAATTTGATATGTATTTTTCAGAGTGACAGCAGGACAAAAGTGATCGATGACATTCACAAAGCAGTTGGACACATCGACGATGATGATCTGGTGGAATTGTCGGTGAGAGTTGTGCAAAAACTGGAAAAAATGAGTGACGAGGAACATGCCACATTGGTATTGGAAGCGGCAGAATAAAAATATGGTAGTCATTAGGTGTCCCTTTTGATTACCGTTTTTTTATTAAAAATTAAAGAGGAGCCGAATCACTCCGACTCCTCCAAGTATGTGTCCGCAAACACATACCCCAATTGCTATCTATAATATACTATGGGCAGGTAAAATATGCAAGCATTATATGGAATTTTTTAAGATGTTTAAGCGAGAGAACAAATCAGAATGAATCGAAATAGCTGAAACATTCGGATTCTTTTCCACAGCATCGCATACAGGTCAGTTTATACATATTCCTACAATGGCTGTTGCTACGAATATTTACTCTATGCCTTTTAAACATTAGAGTTCTAAAGAATCTTCTGCATCTACCCATTGTTCGTGTGTACTCTGATTACTAAAATGAGTAATTCTTTGGTAAAATATAACAAAACTGGAATACATATTTTGTAACGGGTTACACGTTTAACCTTTGTAAAACACAAATATCTATTGTACCATATAATCAAAAGATAAAAAAGGGTTCTGAATAGTTCCGGAAAAAGAGGAGATTGATATGGCACAGAACAGGGTTCGGATTGCGGATGTTGCAGATTCATTAGGCCTAAGTACAGCGACTGTCTCAAAGGTGATTCACGGCAAAACAGAAAAGATCTCGGATGAGACGGTAAAACGTGTCCAGCAGGAGCTTGAACGCTCAGGATATATCCCAAATATGGCGGGCATTCTGCTTGCCAGAAATAATTCAAGAATCATCGGTGTGGTGGTGAATGACAATGAAAAGTATGAAGGAATGGTCTTAGAGGATGGATTTGTGATGTCATCGCTTAATGCTCTTTCCCATGAGGTAAATGAAAAAGGATATTTTCTGATGATAAAAACGACATCTGACATTAGGGAGATTCCGGTGTTTGCTTCCATGTGGAATATGGATGGGCTGATTCTAATGGGCTTTTGTGAAGCCGATTATGAGAAGCTAAGAAACCAGATGAGGATATCGTTTGTTGTGTATGATGGTTATTTTAAAAAATGCTCCAAGGTGGTCAATCTGGTCATTGATCATTATGATGGCGGTTATCAGGCAGGGAAATATCTAAAGGAGCTGGGACATAAAAAAGCTTTGTGTATAGCGGATAATTTCATATGCATGGATAAAGAGCGTATTGAGGGATTTAGCAAAGCCTTTGGATCGCAGGAAACATTAAGATGGGAAATACCAAAGACGGAAAAGGAAAGAATGCGCTTTTATGAGGATAAATATAGGAAACTGATAAAGAACAATGTTACAGCCGTTTTTGCAGTATCGGATTTTTATGCACTTGAGTTTATGGGGTTTTTGCAGGGAAAAGGCATACAGATTCCAAAGGATATCCAGATAATAGGTTTTGATGACAACCTGGCAAGCAGGGAAAGTAATCCTGCGCTTACAACTATTCATCAGGAGGCGCCTCTTAGGGCAAGGACTGCGATCAAGTGCCTTGAGGCAATGCGCGATGGCATAGAATGTGAGACAGAAATAGTGTTGCCGGTTGAGTTAATAAAAAGAGAAAGTACGGGGAAATTATAATGTCAAAGTTTATGAAATCATTGTGTAAAATTGCAATTCCTGTCACATTGCAAAGCATGCTGCAGGCATCCTTTTCAATTGTAGACCAGATTATGATAGGACAGCTGGGAGAGACTAATATATCGGCAGTTGGCTTATGTGGAAATTTTTCACTCATTTTTTCCGTGGTAATCGGTGCAGTGAGCACGGTTGCGGGAATACTGATCGCGCAGTTTATTGGTGCGGAGGATACAAAGGAGGCATGGTGCAGCTTTGATGTGAGTCTCATTTGTGGAATTATGATATCAGTCTTATTTCTGTTTGCAGCAGGAGTTTTGCCGTCGTGGATTCTTGGTCTGTACACAAAGGATGTGAGTATTGTAAATACCGGTGCGGTATATTTCAGGATCGTTGCGTTTTCCTATATCCCAATGGCAGTCAGCAATATTTTATCCTCATGGCTGCGTTGTAAGGAGCATGCCACGATACCGTTTTTGGCAAGCTTTGGGGCAGTTGCTGTAAACACAGGCCTTAATTATATGTTGATATTTGGAAAATTGGGATTGCCATGTATGGGAATAAGGGGAGCTGCGGTTGCAACACTTATTTCGCAGTTGTTTAACCTCGGCTTTATAGTTATCGGATTTATTTTATGCATCAGAAAGGATGGAGATAAACCGGTATGGTCATTGCATTTCAGTAAAATTACTATCAAGGATTATCTGGTAATGATCATGCCGATCCTAATCAGTGAGTTTTTGTGGAGCCTCGGGCAGAATGTGGAGTCTGCAGTCTATGGTCATCTGGGCACGTCAAACCTTGCGGCGTACACACTTACCTGCCCGATACAGGGGCTTATCGTAGGAGCGCTTAGCGGATTGTCGGCGGCTGCAGGTGTGATGGTCGGCAAGAGGCTTGGCAGGAAAGAATACTATGAGGCTTACACAGAATCGAAGAAGATAATGTATGCAGGCTTAGCCGGAGCGGTAGCCGTATCGACATTGCTCATTCTTATGGCAGGAGTATATACCGGGCTGTATCGTGTAGATGGCAGCGTAAAAGAGCTTGGAAAGATACTTCTTATCGTATTTGCCCTGTATGCACCAATCAAGGTGGAAAATATGATACTTGGCGGTGGAATTATAAGAAGCGGCGGTAATACCAAAATCATTATGGTGATTGATATTGTTGGCACATGGTGCATCGGAATCCCGCTGTGTCTGCTTGCAGCGTATGTATTTAAGTGGGGCATCGTTGGCGTGTATACACTGCTTACCACCGAAGAGATATTCAGGCTGGTTGTATCGCTTATCATTTTTAAGAGGCGCAAGTGGATGATCAGTTTATCGTAGCGTAAGTGAGAGATAAAGATACATTGTGTTTTTCGTCAAATTATGGTATGTTTAATTAGCTGGCTTACAGCCGGAAATTTATAAATATATGTAAGGAGAAGAAAACACAGCATGGATAACAAAAAAACTAAAATTAAAAATATTGTGATAGCTGTACTTGCAGTTGTCATAATTGCCTGTGTCGTAATTCTTGTGGTAAGGATCAATACCAATAAGAAAAATCAGACAGGAGATACGCAGACAGAGACACAGAGCACATATACGGGCAAGAGAAGCGGGCAGTTTGAAATAGACTATGCAGCACAGGTAACAAAACTTGCAGATTATTCGGCTATTCCTGTAGAACTTTCGAGCAGTTACGAAGTTACTGATGATTCAGAAAATGAATATCTTACAAGCATCCTCACAACATATGGTGCAGATGCTTACAAACAGATTACAGACCGTGACATAGTAGAAGAAAGTGATTATGTAAAGGTTGACTATACAGGATACCAGAATGGTGAAGCTTTTGACGGAGGCTCTGCAACGGGAGTACTTCTTGATGTGGCAGGAAACTCACAGGTTGGTGGAACTTCATTTATAGAAGGATTTACAAAGCCGGTCATAGGTGCAAAAGTTGGCGATACAGTACAGGGAGATGTCACATTTCCGGATGATTACAGCCAGAGCTCACTTGCAGGCCAGACAGTAACATTTGAATACACAATAGATGGTATTTATTCAAAAGATCCGGTTACACTTGCCGATCTTACTGATGAGCAGGTAAACACAGTATTTGGAAGTAAAGCAGGAGTTACAACTGTTGCCGATCTAAAAACACAGATCGAAAAAGATCTGCAGCAGAACCAGTACAGTGCAGAAGTTGATCAGATCAAACAGTATATGATCGACAACAGTGATGTGACAATACCGGATGACTATCTTGCAGCAAGACTTAACGAATATGAAGAGTCATTCAAAAAAGACAACTTAAGTGATGGACAGACACTTGATGATTATTTAAGCAAGAATTATAATATGACAGCAGATGATGCCAGGGATAAATGGAAAGAAAACCTTACAGATCAGATAAAGGTAGAATTTATTTTCGGACTTATCGCTGAAAAAGAGGGCATTGAAATGGACGAGGACACATATAACAGCTATATATCATATATCGTTTCTGCAAGCAACGGACAGATGGCAGATGACAATGCGGTATATGAGTATTTCGGAAGTGGACATGCAGATGAGGGAGAGAAATATCTAAAGGCACAGTTCTTAGTGAACAGGGCACTTGACAGTGTTGCTGATAATGCAAAGGTGACATTTGATGATACATCAAGCGACAGCACACAGACACAGGAAAATTAAAAGAGGTTATACAAACAGGAGGATTAGATAATGGAACTTACAAACATACGTGAAATTTTCCGCAGCAAAGAGCAATATGCGGATAAAACAGTTACAATAGGCGGATGGGTCAGAAGCAACAGAAATTCAAAGAATTTTGGATTTATAGTTATAAATGACGGAACATTTTTTGAACCGATCCAGGTCGTATATGGAAATGGTCTTTCAAACTATGATGAGGTAGGAAAAATAAATGTCGGAGCCGCTGTAATTGTAAAAGGAACACTGGTGCTCACACCTGAGGCAAAGCAGCCGTTTGAAATACAGGCACAGGAAGTGACAGTTGAGGGAGCTTCAACACCGGATTATCCTTTACAGAAAAAGAGACACACATTTGAGTATCTACGTACGATCTCACACCTTAGACCTCGTACAAACACATTTGAGGCAGTTTTCAGAGTTCGTTCACTCTGTGCATACGCTATACACAAATTTTTCCAGGAGAGAGATTTTGTGTACGTCCACACACCACTTATAACAGGAAGTGACTGTGAAGGTGCTGGAGAAATGTTTCAGGTTACAACAATGGATTTGAACAATGTGCCAAAGACGGAAGATGGAAAAGTGGATTACACACAGGATTTTTTCGGAAAACCTACAAACCTTACTGTTTCAGGTCAGTTAAATGGTGAAACATATGCTATGGCATTCAAAAATATATACACATTTGGACCTACATTCCGTGCAGAAAACTCAAATACAACACGCCATGCCGCAGAATTCTGGATGATCGAACCGGAAATAGCTTTTGCAGATCTTGAAGATGACATGATGCTTGCAGAGTCAATGCTTAAATATGTAATTAATTATGTGCTTGAGAATGCACCGGAAGAGATGGCATTCTTTAACAATTTTGTAGATAAGGGACTTCTTGAAAGACTTCAGAACGTTGTAAATAATGACTTTGCCCGTGTGACATATACAGAGGCAATAGATATCCTTTCAAAGCATAACGACAAATTCGATTACAAAGTATCATGGGGATGTGATCTTCAGACAGAGCATGAAAGATATCTTACAGAGGAAATCTATAAACGTCCTGTATTCGTTACAGATTATCCAAAAGAGATCAAGGCATTTTATATGAAGTTAAATGAGGATGGAAAGACTGTTGCGGCAGTTGACTGCCTTGTACCGGGAATTGGTGAGATTATCGGAGGAAGCCAGAGAGAGGATGATTACGATAAGCTTCTTGAGAGGATAAATGAATTGGGACTTAATGAAGAGGACTATAAATTTTATCTTGACCTTAGAAAATATGGTTCTGCCAGACATGCGGGATTCGGACTGGGATTTGAAAGATGCGTGATGTATCTTACAGGAATGGCAAATATCCGTGATGTTATTCCGTTCCCTAGAACAGTTAATAACTGTGAATTATAATTTCATGTAGGAATATAAAAGACCTGCGCACATATTATTTATGTGTGGAGGTCTTTTTATGTGGAGAAAAATAAAACCATCGGTAATGACGATACTTATAATGCATGCATGTGCAGTGATTACGATAGCGCTTATATCTTTATTGGAATGTTTTTGTGAATTTCCCTGCTGGATAGAATATGCACTACTTATGTTTACAAATATAATCATAGGTATTGTATGTGCACTTGTACTGAAATATTGTTTTCACAGGCGCCGGTACATAAAGATTACAATATTGTGCTACTGGATAACTTATGTGGTGATCACAATGTTTATAGGTGTAGGAGAAGAAAAAAACTGGTTTGAAATGATACTGATACTAATGCTTTTGTTTTTTTCTTCATCAATGTTCTCATTCCCAGTGTAATGTTGCTGTTGAAAGTTTCATATCTGTATTGTATCATAGTAATGTTGACAAAAATGTGAAGCTGCTGGACAGTTACGTTTTATAAATATGTTCCTTGATATATAAGGGATAGTTTAAAGGGGAAGTTATTTGCTATGATAGTATCAATTATAGAAAAAGTATATTCATTTCTTTGGGGAGATCTCATCAGGATCCCGCTGCCATCAGGTGGGAGCCTTGGAATTTCCCTGCTTATAATTTTGTTGATCCCAACAGGAGTTTATTTCACTATAAGGACGAGATTTTTACCGGTCAGGCTTTTTCCAGATATGATCAGATCGCTTACCGGGAAAAAGAAAAATGAAAACAGCCTGTCAACATTCCAGACTCTTATCGTGTCAACGGCAACAAGAGTCGGAATGGGAAATCTTGTAGGAGTTGTGGCTGCAATATCAGCAGGCGGGGCAGGTGCAGTTTTCTGGATGTGGGTGACAGCGATAATAGGCTCATCTACAGCATTTGTAGAGGCAACGCTTGCGCAGCTCCATAAGGAGGAGGATCCTCTTTATGGTGGATACAGAGGAGGCCCGGCATATTATATACATCATTTCTTTGAGGAAAAATTTGGAAAAAAGAAAAAACATGTGATAATAGCAGTACTTTTTGCTATATCAGGACTTATCTGCTGGTGTGGAATAAGTCAGGTTATAAGCAATTCTGTGACATCATCATTTGAAAATGCATTTGGAATCCCTCCAATTTACACAACTGTCATTCTGGTAGCGATAGCAGCGGTGATAGTGCTTAGAAAAAATGCCACAGTAAAAGTGCTGGATGTAATAGTTCCTATAATGGCAGTATGCTATTTTGCTATCACTATTTTCATAATCATTAAAAATATTGCTGTCATGCCATCGGTATTTCAACGGATCTTTGAGGAGGCATTTGGAATAAGACAGGCTGCAGCAGGCGGTTTTGGTGCAGTTCTCATGAATGGTATAAAAAGAGGACTTTTTTCAAATGAAGCCGGTTCAGGCTCAGCGCCATGTGCAGCAGCTGCAGCAGAATGTGATACTCCGGTTCGGGCCGGACTTACACAGGCTCTTGGTGTGTTCATCGATACGATAGTCATATGCAGCTGTACAGCCATGATAATGCTCACAGCACCACAAAATGTGATAAATGGAAAAGAGGGAATGGATCTGCTTCAATCAGCCATGGGCTATCATCTGGGAGGATTTGGAGTTGTATTTATAGCAATAACCTTATTTTTATTTAGTTTTTCAACATTTCTGGGAATACTGTTTTATGCAAGAAGTAATGTAGCTTACCTGTTTGGAGATAAATGGATATGGCAGACACTGTATAAAGTGCTTGCACTTGTTATGCTTTTTATAGGCGGAATAGCTGCATATACTTTTGTGTGGGATCTTGGTGATGTAGGAATAGGGCTTATGACGATCTTTAATACGGGAATATTGTATCTGCTGGGCGGACAGGCAGTAAAAGTTCTTAGAGATTTTGAGGATGGTAAGAACATAAAATAATATGGATATCAGCCGCAGACTTATCATATGCGTAAGTATATGATGCTAGGTGTACATGAATAAATGATCTGATGATCAATAGATATCAGATTTAGATATAGGAGAAGCGATATATGAAAAGAGAATCATTTAAATCACGTCTTGGATTTATACTTGTGAGTGCAGGATGTGCAATAGGAATCGGTAATGTCTGGAGGTTTCCATATGTGGCAGGCCAGAATGGTGGAGGGATATTTGTTCTTTTTTACCTGATATTTCTGGTCGCTATGGGGCTTCCTGTTCTTACGATGGAGCTGGCTGTCGGACGTGCAAGCAGAAAAAGTGCAGTTCTTGGGTATAAAGCACTTGAGAAACCCAAAAGCAGATGGCATATCCACGGCTGGGTGGCAATGTTTGGTTGTTATATGCTGATGATGTACTATACGACAGTGTCAGGCTGGATGGTAGCATATTTCTTTAAATTTTTAAAGGGAGATTTCAGGTCTGGAATTACAGCTGATGATACGGCAGCAGCATTTTCCGGGCTGCTGGCAGATCCGGGACAGATGGCATTCTGGATGGTGGTTACTGTAGTGCTTGGTTTTTTGGTATGCAGCAGGGGATTGCAGAATGGACTGGAAAAAATAAGTAAATTTATGATGAGTGCGCTCCTTATTCTCATTGTAGTACTTGCAGTTCATAGTTTTACACTTTCGGGTGCGGGAAGGGGAATCGAATTTTATCTTATACCAAATTTAGATACAGTTTCCGATGTGGGGATCAAAAACGTAATAACAGCAGCTATGAATCAGGCATTTTTTACATTAAGTCTTGGTGTTGCTGCGATGGAGATATTCGGAAGTTATATGGGAAAAGAGCATACACTTGCGGGAGAGGGTGCAAAAATCTGTGCACTTGATACCTTTGTTGCAATAATGTCCGGACTTATTATTTTCCCGGCATGCTTCAGCTATGGAGTGGAGGTTGGTGCAGGACCTAGTCTCATATTTATCACACTCCCAAATGTGTTCGTAAATATGACAGGAGGAAGAGTGTGGGGGTGTCTGTTCTTTATGTTCATGACATTTGCAAGTTTTTCGACTGTTATCGCAGTGTTTGAAAACATTATGTCGTTTGCGATAGATATGTTTGGATGGAGCAGAAATAAAGCAGCATTAGTAAATGGCGTAATAATCCTGATTGCCAGTCTTCCATGCGTATTCGGATACAATATATGGAGTGATCTTAATCTGATAGGTGGCAGGGATGTGCTCGACAGCGAGGATTTTATTGTTAGTAATCTGCTGCTTCCGATAGGTTCACTTGTATATCTTCTTTTCTGTGTTACAAAATGGGGATGGGGATTTGAAAAATATCTTGACGAGGCAAATACAGGAAAAGGACTTAATATTTCAAAAAAATTAAAACCATATTTCCAGTTCATACTGCCATTACTTATTTTGTTTATTTTGATACAGGGATTAGTGTAAATTAGTACTCTAGGGCGGGATTGAAAAAAATTTTATAAAATGCTATTATTGTCGTTATAAAATTTAAAATTCATAGGAGGATAAAGTTATGAAGTTTTGTCAATATTGTGGAAAGCAGCTGGCTGATAATGAAGAATGTACATGTCAGCAGAATGCGTCACAGGGACAGCAGCAATCCGGCACTGCTTACAGTCAGCCGGTAAATGGTCAGTACAATGCGTCACAGAGTCAGGATGCCACACAGCAGAACGTGGCCGGACAGCAGAATACACAGGGGCAGTATGATAATACAGCCGGACAGCAGAATACACAGGGGCAGTATGATAATACAGCCGGACAGCAGAATACACAGGGGCAGTATGGTAATACAGCCGGACAGTACAATGCACAGGGGCAGTATGGTAATACAGCCGGACAGTACAATGCACAAGGGCAGTATGGTAATGCCACAGGACAGTATAGTGCACAGGGACAGCAGTATAATACCGCACAGAATCAATATACAGGTCAGAATCAGCAGTCAAAAGAGAACGAGGCAATAAATGATATCACAAAGCTTGTAAAGGGGATACTTGATACACCGGTGGCTGCTGTATCAGAGTTTGTAAAAAAATCAAATATTACAGCGTGCGTTATACTTATTGCTATATATTCTGCGATAGAATTAGTGCTTGCACTTATAAGTATCGCAGATACAAGTATAAAAACAGCAGTATATTCATGGGGACATAGCCATATAAGTATAGGCACAGTTTTTAGTACGATATTTTCTTTTGTAGGCTGTGAGATCATACAGGTGCTTATAATGGCAGTTGTCATAATGGTAGTATTGAATGCAATGCAGAAAAATAAGAATGTTTCTTTTGTACAGGCACTTTCAGTGGCATGTCTGTACAATATTGTATACCTTCCAATAGTATTAATCGCAAATCTTGTAGGACTTATTCCATTTAATCTTTTTGGACATATAGATAGCTGGATCGTATCATTTGCAGCGGCAATAGGATATGTTTATACATTCTTCGGAATAAGGGAGATTGAAGAGGATGATAACAAAATGCCTATCGTCTTTGGTCTGGCCACAGTTGCATCAGCAGTATGCTCAACAGTTGTAGGACTTATTTTATAAAAGTCATGAATTAAGATAATGCTGCATATTTTTTAAAGCATTTTTTTCCAGACGGGATACCTGAGCCTGGGAAATGTTTATTTCTTCTGCGACTTCTATCTGGGTCTTTCCCTCATAGAAGCGCAGTCTTATGATTTTTCTTGCACGTTCATCAAGCAGATTTAATGCATCATCAAGTACAAGATTTTTAACCCATGATTCTTCTTTATTTTTTTTGTCAGAGATCTGATCCATTACATAGAGAGTGTCGCCACCGTCCGTATATACCGGATCAAAAAGTGATAAAGGAGTCTGTATTGCGTCCAGTGCATACAGGATATCTGCGGCAGGAATATTGCAGTCTTTTGAGATTTCTTCAAGTGTCGGATCATGCATCAGCTTTCTGGAGAGAGCTTCTTTAGACTTTATTGCCTGGTATGCGGTATCCCTTAATGAACGGGGAATACGGTAGGCACTGTTATCACGGAGGTAGCGCCTGATCTCACCGATTATCATCGGAACAGCATATGTTGAAAATTTTACACCTATAGTTGGATCAAAATTATCAACAGATTTCATAAGCCCTATACATCCGATCTGGAATAGATCATCAAGATTTTCATTGTGGTTTGAAAACCGCCGTATAACCGAAAGAACAAGACGGAGATTGCCCTTTATATATTTTTCGCGGGCTGCATTGTCACCCTTTTTGATTTTTTCGAACAGTATATTTTTTTCTTCTTCTTTAAGTATAGGTAATTTTGATGTGGTAACACCGCATATTTCAACTTTGTATGTTGCCATAAATGCCTCCGGGATAATTGTTAATGAACAGATCCGGTAAAACATGGATATGTCAGTAAACATAATTTGTATAAATAAAAGTATTGCCAGAAAAATTAAAATTATACGATAGTGCTTTTCCTTGAAAACGGACATGGGGTGTGCTAGAATGAAACCTGAATTTTGTGCGGCTGTAAAGATATAACAGCTGCGGACAGATACATAGAAATGAGGAGGAATGACATGAAAAAACTCATTGATTTAATATCAGAAGAAGTTACAAAAGCATTCGTGTCTGAAGGATACGATGCAAAATATGGAAAAGTGACATTGTCAAACAGACCTGATCTTTGTGAATTCCAATGTAATGGAGCAATGGCAGCTGCAAAAGAATACAAATGTGCACCATTTATGATTTCAGATAAGATTGCAGCAGCTCTTTCGGGATGCGGATTATTTGAATCGGTTGAATCAGTTAAGCCTGGATTTTTGAACATAAAGATAAGCAGCGAATATCTTGCAGACCTTATGAACGGGATGATCGCTGATGAGGGAAGATACGGATGTGAGAAAGCGGAAAACCCTCTTACTATAATCGTTGATTATGGCGGACCTAATGTGGCAAAACCTCTTCATGTAGGACATCTGCGTTCAGCCGTGATCGGCGAAAGTGTCAAACGCATAGCAAAATTTATGGGACACAACGTGATCGGAGATGTACATCTTGGTGATTGGGGTCTTCAGATGGGACTTATAATTACAGAACTTAAGGAAAGAAAGCCGGATCTTGTATATTTTGATCCTGACTATACAGGGGAATATCCAAAAGAGGCTCCATTTACTATATCAGAGCTTGAAGATATTTATCCTACAGCAAGCGGAAAATCAAAGCAGGATGCTGCATTTAAGGAAGCTGCTTTGCTTGCAACAAAAGAACTTCAGGGCGGAAGACGTGGTTATCAGGCACTGCTGTCGCATATTATGAATGTTTCTGTTACAGACCTTAAGAGAAACTACGAAAACTTAAATGTTCATTTTGAACTTTGGAAGGGTGAATCGGACGCACAGCCATATGTGCCGGAAATGGTACAGATGATGAAAGATAAAGGCTATGCATATATGAGTGAGGGTGCACTTGTTGTAGATGTAAAAGAAGATACAGATACAAAAGAAATCCCACCATGTATAATCTTAAAGTCGGATGGTGCATCTCTTTACAGTACAACGGATCTGGCGACACTTGTAATGCGCATGAAAGAAAATAATCCTGACAGGGTTATATATCTTGCAGATGCGCGTCAGTCAATGCATTTTATACAGGTGTTCAGATGTGCAAAGAAAACAGGAATTGTTCCTGAAACGACAGAGCTTAAGCATATAGGCTTTGGTACAATGAATGGAAAAGACGGAAAGCCATTCAAGACAAGAGATGGCGGTGTTATGCGTCTTGAGTATCTTCTGAAAGAAATTGATGATGAGATGCTTGCAAAAATAAAAGAAAACCAGAAAGAAAAGGAAAATCTTGATATTGATCCAAAAGAAGCAGAGGAAACTGCAAAAACGGTTGCCCTTGCTGCGATTAAGTATGGAGATCTTTCAAATCAGGCAAGTAAGGATTATGTGTTTGATATAGAAAGATTTACATCGTTTGAGGGAAATACGGGCCCATATATCTTATATACGATTGTAAGGATCAAGTCGATCCTTTCAAAATATCAGGCAAAGGGAGGCACGATCGAAGGGCTTTCTGATGCAATATGCCCGGCCAGGAATGCAGGACAGAAAAATCTTATGCTTTCGCTTGCAAAATTTAATGCTACAATAGAAAATGCATATGAAGAATCCGCACCACATAAAATCTGTGCATACATTTATGAACTCGCAAATGCGTTTAATGGATTTTATCACGATACAAAAATACTTGCTGAGGAGAATGATAAATTACAGAAATCATACATAGCACTTCTTGTGCTTACAAAAGAAGTACTAGAGACATGTATAGACATGCTTGGATTCTCTGCGCCTGACAGAATGTAAAAAATTAGTTCTATAAAATATAAGACAAGTCATATATATAAGACATAGGTGATTGCAAATCACCTGTGTCTTTTTATTTTATATGTATTTATATGAATGGGAGAAACGGATGGATATTTTAGATTATCTTCCACAAAAGATAAAAACAGAAGCAGCACTTTATATGAGGCAGGGACTCGAGGAGATAAGGGTCAGAGCAGGACAGCCGACACAATATATAATGAGGGCTGGATATAAAAAAGGAAGGGTGTTGTCCATAGAGGACGTAAAAGAAATGCTTAATTATTTAAGCGATTATTCACTTTATGCGATGAAGGAACAGCTTAAGTGTGGTTTTTTTACGGTTGAAGGAGGTCACCGGATTGGAATTACAGCGGTTGGATCGGTTCTTGATATAAGCTCTTTGAATATCCGTATAGCACATCAGATCAAGGGGTGTTCGGATGTGATAATGCCTTACATAAGAAATAACGGACGCATTTATAATACTATAATCGTATCAAGACCCGGAGCCGGAAAAACAACATGCTTAAGGGACTGTATAAGAGAGCTGTCAAGTGGAAACGAAAAGTATAAGTCGCTAAAAGTTGCGGTGGTTGATGAAAGATCGGAGATTGCAGCCTGTTACAGAGGCGTTCCGCAAAACGACCTGGGTCCATCATGTGATGTAATGGATAATTGTAAAAAGGTTGTCGGGATGAGGATGCTTCTCCGCTCAATGTCACCGGATGTGATAGCTGTGGACGAGCTGGGCGCAGAGGAAGATTTTATGGCATTGTCCGATATTTTAAAATGCGGGATAAACATAATAGGAACGATCCATGGTTCAGAAATTGCTGATGTAAAAAATAAGAAAATTCCGGTAGGGATAGAACGTATTATTTTTATAGAAAAAGACAAAAATGGAAGGCGGCAGTTTTATGTATATGATAAAGATTACAGGTGTATTGGCGGTAATGATAGGGGTTGTGGGACTGCTTGATTCATGGAAAAAGACGATGGATCAGAGATTATCGTTTTTAGCTGATTTTTGCAGATTATACAAAAGCGGCAGATTTTATCTGGCACAGCAAAAGATGAAAACACCTGTATTTTTTGATGGATTTAAAGGTGAAAATGAATATTTTACAAAGATATGCAGGAAAATTTCGCAAAATCTTATAGAACATAAATATCCACAAGGGGCAGAGTGCTGGGACATGGCATGGAAAAAAGAATTAAATAAATATGGTTTTGACTCAGATACAAAACGTATTATAAATGAATCAGGAAAATATTTTTTTGAAATATCGCCGGATGAAATGGAAGAAAGACTTCTTGAATATAACAGGGCTCTGGAAAAGAAGATTGAGAATGAGACATTAAAATATCAGGAAAAAAGAAAGGTGGTATATCCGGTCGGCATGCTTGGGGGGATAATGCTTGTGATCATTTTATTATAGAAAGATGAGGAATGATATGGAAATATCTATCATATTTAAAATAGCAGCGATCGGAATTGTGATAACAGTTTTAGGTCAGGTGCTGAAACATAGTGGAAGGGAGGAACAGGCATTTTTACTGAGCCTTGCGGGACTTATAATAGTTCTTTTCTGGATCGTCCCATACATAAGTGAGCTTTTTGAAACGATGGAAAGCCTGTTTTCTATATAGATGATAAAGATTGGAATAGTAGGGATAGCAGCAGCTTTTTTTTCATTACTGATAAAAAAGGATAAACCGGAAATTGCAGCCGGACTTAGTGTGTGTGCGAGCCTTTTGATTTTTTTTATGGCAATAAAACAGTTATCGGCAGTCATAGAATTTGCAAAGGAAGTTATAAGGCAGCTGCCGGTAGAAACATCATATTTTGCAACCATGCTTAAGATGCTTGGAATTGCGTATTCTGCAGAATTTTCTTCGCAGATATGCAAAGACAGCGGACATGGGGCTATTGCTGCACAGATAGATTTTTTCGCAAAAACTGCAATAGTCATGATGTCCATACCAACACTTGTATATCTCGCAAAAATTATGGGGGATATCATATGAAAAGAGCTGGGATATTTATGATCATGTTGCTGTATTTTACAATTTTATTTGGAAAAAATATCTGTATGGCATCAGAAAATACAGAAAAAGAGCAGGCAGATGACAATGCTATAGAAGAATTTTACTATCAGAAGATAATGGATGAAACAGATTTTGGTGACATAGAAAAAGCTTCTAAGGAATATGTGCCGGACAAAATGACATTTACCGGTCTGGTGCATGATATAGCGCAGCAGAAAGAAGAAAGACCATGGGAGATCATAGGCAGATACATATATGATATTTTCTTTTTTGAGGTGGAAAATGTAAAGCCGCAGGTGGTCAGTGTGCTGATATATACGGTAATGTTTGCGGTTCTTTCAAAGCTTATATTCTGGGAAAAAAATTATGTGTATAATGTAAGCTTTTTACTGGTATATGCCTCAATAATGGTTTTACTTATATCTACGTTTGATATTATGGGTGATCTCGTATCTGATGGGATTGATGTCCTGCTTGCATATCTTACAGCACTTGTTCCGGCATATGCCACGGTTCTTGCGGTATCAGGAAACGGATTTTCGGCAGCAGGATTTTATATACTTACGTTTACGCTTATTTATATAATGGAATGGCTTATTAAGCTTGTTTTTCTGCCGGGTATTCATATTTTTTTATTGCTGCAGGTTATGAATAATCTGTATGAGGAAGAAAAACTATCAAAATTGGCGGATATCATAGAAAGTGCTATATCAAAGGCGCTTAAGCTGGGAATAAAAATCGTGGCAGGGATCGGGATTGTGCAGGCAATGATAGCACCTGCAAAAGACAGGATTTCTGACAGCCTTATACTTAAAAGCTTTCAGGCAATACCCGGAATCGGCCGGGTAAGCGGAAGTGCAGGAGAAATAATGCTTGGTTGTGCGATGCTTATAAAAAACAGCGTGGGGGCAGCAGCGCTTATCGTACTTTTGTTTATAGTACTGACACCGCTTGTGAAAACATTTGTTTTTTCGGCTATGTATAAGGTATTGTCTGCATTTTTACAGCCATTGTCAGATAAAAGGATAACAGATGGGATAAATGGGGTTGCGAGGGCTGCAGTGCTGTATTACTGCGTTATGCGTGATTCAGCTATACTTTTTTTTATAGTTATAGCAATAGTCTGTGCATCGACAAGTTTTATACATTAAAGGAGTGGAATGTGAAAAGTTATATCTATATGTCATTTTTATTTCTGATATTGTCATATATGACGCCAAAAGAGCAATATAAAAAATATTTTCAGTTCATGCTTGGAATATTCATGGCTGTGGTTATTTTAAAGCCGCTCGGTAAAGATCACAGGCTGGATCTTAATTTTGATCAGGTATATGAAAAAATAGAGGATATATCATATGAAAATAAAACAAATATGTTCGAAGCTTTTGTCACTGAAGAAGAGTGATTATATTGTGTTAGCCCTTATGGGAATACTGATTTTAATAGTCGCTATTCCGACAGGAGGAGCAGACAAAAAAGAAAAAAATGATTCAGAAATTGCATATGAAGACCAAAGCAGAAGCGAAAACGAAAATTATGGTAAAGAGCTGGAAAAGCAGCTTAAGGATATACTTGAGAAAATTGATGGTGTAGGAAAAGCAGAAGTAATGATAACGCTTGAAGATGATGGAAGTGCAAAGCTGGATAAAGATATTAAGAAATCTACGGAATACACGCAGACAAACACTGTCATATATGACGATGACGATAAGACAAAGCCTTATGTGACGAGTATGGAAAAACCAAAGGTAAAGGGCGTGCTTGTTGTTGCTCAGGGAGGTGGAAATGCTTCGGTGGACAGTAATATTTCACAGGCTGTTCAGGCATTATTTGATGTGGAAGTGCATAAGATTACAATAGCAAAAATGTTATCGGAGGATTAGAGATGAAAAAAGGCAGTCATAAAAACCAGATAGTGATCACATCTTTAGCATTACTTTTAGCGGTTGTAGGATACATAAGCTATGATAATAAAGGCGTGCTCATGAACATGACAAAACAGTCTGATACACAGGCTGTTTCAACAGAAGTAGAAAGAGTAGCGGCAGAACTTAATACAGAATCAATTTTAAATGCAGGTGAAACGATCCTTACAAGCAATATATCGCAAAATGCTGATTATGCGGCGCAGGTAAAATTAGACCGGGAACAGGTAAGATCGAAAAACCGTGAATCGCTTCAGGCGATCATTGACAATGAGACACTTTCAGAGACAGAAAAACAGGGTGCCGTTGATGCGATGGCAAAGCTTACACAAAATGCACAGATGGAAGCCGATGCAGAGATGCTTTTAGAGGCAAAAGGCTTTGAGGATGTTGTTGTGAGCGTAAGTGATAGCTGCTGCGATATTGTTGTCGGAAAAGAAGATGTAAGTGATGAAAAACGTGCGCAGATAGAAGATGTAATAAAACGTAAGACCAATATTAATGCAGAAAATATAGTAATAACAACTATTGATTGAAAATGTGGATGAATTAAGCTATACTATACAATGATTTTGTTTGGAGGATATATCTAGTGAGCAACTTAAGACAAGAAATAGAAAAAAGAAGAACATTTGCAATAATATCGCATCCTGATGCAGGAAAAACAACTCTGACAGAAAAATTTCTGTTATACGGAGGAGCCATAAATCAGGCAGGTTCGGTTAAAGGAAAAGCTACAGCAAAGCATGCAGTTTCAGACTGGATGGAAATAGAAAAGCAAAGAGGTATTTCGGTTACTTCTTCTGTTCTGCAGTTTAATTATGATGGATATTGCATAAATATCCTTGATACACCGGGACATCAGGACTTCTCGGAGGACACATACCGTACACTTATGGCAGCAGATTCTGCTGTCATGGTTATTGATGCAAGCAAGGGTGTCGAAGCGCAGACACGTAAATTATTTAAGGTATGCGTTATGAGACATATTCCGATCTTTACGTTCATAAATAAGATGGATCGTGATGCTAATGACACATTTGAACTTTTAGATGATATCGAAAAGGAGCTTGGGATTGCTACGTGTCCGATAAACTGGCCTATCGGTTCAGGAAAGCAGTTTAAGGGCGTTTATGACAGGAATACGAGAACTGTTATGACTTTTGCAGATACATTAAAAGGAACAAAGGAAGGCTCAGAGAAAATAATAAGTATTGATGATCCTGCCCTTGTTGATGAGATAGGAGAGGAATTCAAAAGCCAGCTTGATGATGAGATCGATCTTTTGGATGGTGCCAGTGCCGAATTTGATATTGATCTTGTGACAAAGGGAGAGCTGTCACCTGTATTTTTCGGATCTGCTCTTACAAACTTCGGTGTTGAGACGTTTTTGCAGCATTTCCTTAAGATGACATATTCACCTACAGCACGTAGATCAGATATCGGTATGATAGATCCTTTTTCAGAAGATTTTTCTGCGTTCGTATTCAAAATCCAGGCAAATATGAACAAAAATCACAGAGACAGGATCGCATTCATGAGAATCTGCTCCGGACAGTTTAGTGCGGGCATGGAGGTAAATCATATCCAAAGCGGCAAGACATTAAAGCTTACACAGCCACAGCAGATGATGGCGGATGAGAGAAAAATGGTAGACAAGGCTTATGCCGGCGATATTATAGGAATATTTGATCCGGGGGTATATTCGATAGGTGATACACTTACCACTTCTAAAGAAAAATTCAGATTTGAAGGAATTCCTACTTTTGCGCCGGAGCATTTTGCGAGGGTAAGGCTTGTAGATTCCATGAAGAGAAAGCAGTTCGTAAAAGGTGTAACGCAGATAGCACAGGAAGGTGCCATACAGATGTTCCAGGAATATAAGGGCGGTATGGAAGAGATAATCGTAGGAGTAGTAGGTGTGCTCCAGTTTGATGTATTGAAATTCAGACTGGAAAACGAGTATAATGTGGAAATAAGACTTGAGAATCTTCCGTATGAACACATCAGATGGATAGAAAATAAGGATGAGATCGATGTTGCAAACATATCAGGAACAAGCGACATGAAAAAGATCGTCGACATGAAAGGCAATCCACTGTTATTGTTTGTCAATGAATGGAGCGTCGGAATGACACTTGACAGAAATAAAGGTCTTGTGCTTACAGAGTTTGGAAGAAATTAATTGACTATCCCTGATATAATGATATAATTTAGACAGCTGTATAAACGGCTGTCTTTTTTGATATTTTAAAATCCTAAATTTCTTGACAATTTTCCCAAAGTATACTATTATAAATCTAACACGAACGAATGTTCGCAGACAATAAGGAGATAATCATGGCAAAAGACGATAAATTAAAAGCATTAGATGCTGCGATAGCGCAGATTGAGAAACAGTATGGAAAAGGTTCAGTTATGAAGCTTGGAGATAATTCGGCGAATATGAATGTCGAGACAGTTCCTACAGGTTCATTAAGTCTTGATATAGCATTAGGGCTTGGGGGACTTCCAAAAGGAAGGATCATAGAGATATACGGACCGGAATCTTCAGGTAAGACAACAGTTGCCCTTCACTGTGTAGCGGAAGTACAGAAAATGGGAGGGATTGCTGGTTTCATAGATGCAGAGCATGCACTTGATCCGGTATATGCAAAGAATATAGGTGTCGATATCGACAACCTCTACATTTCGCAGCCTGATTGCGGAGAGCAGGCTCTTGAGATTACAGAAACAATGGTCAGGTCTGGTGCGGTTGACATAGTAGTTGTTGACTCCGTTGCGGCTTTGGTGCCGAAAGCCGAGATAGATGGAGAGATGGGAGATTCACATGTCGGACTTCAGGCGAGACTTATGAGTCAGGCGCTTCGTAAGCTTACAGGTGTCATAAGCAAGTCAAATTGTATAGTAATATTTATAAACCAGCTTAGGGAAAAAGTTGGAGTTATGTTTGGAAGTCCGGAGACAACAACAGGAGGAAGAGCTTTAAAATTCTATTCATCAGTACGTCTTGATGTAAGAAGGACAGAATCATTAAAGCAGGCAGGCGAAGTTGTTGGAAACCATGTGAGGGTCAAGGTAGTAAAGAATAAGGTCGCTCCGCCATTTAAGGAGGCAGAGTTTGATATTATGTTTGGCCAGGGAATCTCAAAAGAAGGAGATCTGCTCGATCTTGCAGCACAGGCAAATATAATCAGTAAATCCGGTGCATGGTATGCTTATGAGGGCGATAAGATCGGTCAGGGAAGAGAAAATGCGAAGACATACATTCGAGAGAATCCGGCATTTTTTGATATGCTTGAGGAACAGGTACGTCACTTTTACTTTGATAAACCCGAGGAAGAAGAGGATGCACAGGAGCCTTCTGACAAAGAAAACAATGGATCAGGAGAAGAATAGGATAAATGATTTTTGTTACCAGCTTTGAACCTGCTGGTAAGGGAAAATGCCGCGTAGCTTTTGACAATGGTATTAAATGTTTATTATATCGTGGAGAGGCTGCGCGGTTTTCTTTAAAGCAGGATGGCAGTATATCGGAAGAACAGATGAAGGTAATATTACATGATATAGTTTACAAAAGAGCAGCTAAGAGGACTATGCATTTGTTGGAGCAGATGGACAGAAGCGAAAAGAAACTCAGAGAAAAACTGGCTGTTGGGGAATATCCGCAGTGTGCTATAGATTATGCAATAGATTATGTGAAAAAATATCATTACATAGACGATCTGAGGCTGGCACAAAACTATGTCCGTTATCATAAGCAGAGCTTAAGCCGCAGGCAGATATATGTAAAACTTATTCAGAAAGGTGTGGAACCGGAAAATATAGAGAACGCATTGGATAAAGAATATGATGCAGACGAAATTGAACACATATACAATTTGCTTGAAAAGAAAAAATATGACAAAGAAAATTGTGATGATAAAGAATTCCGGCGCATATATCAGTTCCTTTTAAGACGTGGGTTTAAAAGCAGTCAGATACTCACTGCTATGAGAAAAGGCAGGGATTGAGCTGCTGTTCACATTTTTGCCTGATACTTTTGTTTACATTGGCTTGACAGAATGTAACAAAAAGTATAGAATTTAATTGTTGTAATTTGTGAAATACAATGAAAATTTAATAAAGGAGGTGCTCCTGTAATGCTACCGTATATCATTACTGCTGTAGTTGCTATTATTGTTACTGCAATAGCTGTATGGTTCATAGCATCAGCTTATCAGACCAAATCTGCCAATTCAAAGATTGGGAATGCTGAGGAAAAAGCTAGAGGAATCATAGACGATGCTGTAAAGACTGCGGAAGCCAAAAAGCGCGAATCTATGCTTGAGATCAAGGAAGAGTCTATAAAGGCAAAGAATGATCTGGATAAAGAAATTAAAGAGCGTAGAAACGAGATTTCCAGAAATGAACGCCGAATAGTTCAAAAGGAAGAGAATCTCGATAAAAAACTCGAATCGATCGAGAAGCGTGAGGCTAGTTATGCTGTCAAAGAAGAGGAACTCAAAAAGCAGAAAGTAGAAATTTCTAAGCTCAACGAGCAGCGGTTACAGGAACTTGAAAGAATCTCTGGATTAACCTCCGAACAGGCAAAAGAATATCTCTTAAAGACCATTGAAGAAGACGTAAAAATTGATACTGCAAAAATGATTAAGGAAATGGAAAATAAGGCAAAGGAAGAGGCTGACAGGAAAGCAAAAGATTATGTTGTTACAGCTATTCAGAAATGTGCAGCAGATCATGTGTCAGAAACCACTATCTCTGTCGTATCACTTCCAAACGATGAAATGAAGGGACGTATAATTGGTAGAGAGGGACGTAACATAAGAACTCTTGAGACAATGACAGGTGTAGATCTTATAATTGACGACACGCCTGAAGCAGTCATTTTATCAAGCTTTGATCCTATTAGAAGAGAGGTCGCAAGGATCGCTCTTGAGAAACTTATTGTTGACGGAAGAATTCATCCAGCTCGAATCGAAGAGATGGTTGAAAAAGCACAAAGAGAAGTTGAAACTATGATCCGTGAAGAGGGAGAGGCAGCTGTCCTTGAAGTCGGTATCCACGGAATACATCCTGAACTTGTCAAATTATTGGGCAAGATGAAATTCAGAACAAGTTATGGACAGAATGCTCTTAAGCATTCAATCGAAGTTGCACAGCTCACAGGACTTTTAGCCGCAGAAATAGGCGAGGATGTCAGAATGGCTAAACGTGCAGGATTGTTACATGATATAGGAAAAGCGGTCGATCACGAGATGGAAGGTTCACATATCCAGCTTGGTGTCGAATTATGTAAAAAATATAAAGAATCAGCTTTAGTGATTAATGCAGTAGAATCACATCATGGCGACGTAGAACCAGAGTCTCTTATCGCATGTCTTGTACAGGCTGCTGATACGATAAGTGCAGCAAGACCAGGTGCGAGAAGAGAAACTTTGGAGACATATTCAAATCGTCTTCAGCAATTAGAAGACATAACAAATGGTTATAAGGGAGTTGAAAAATCTTTTGCTATTCAGGCGGGCAGAGAGATTCGAATTATGGTAGTTCCTGAACAGGTTAGCGATGCTGATATGGTATTGATGGCTCGTGATATATCGAAACAGATAGAATCAGAGCTTGAATATCCGGGACAGATCAAAGTTAATGTGATTCGTGAATCGCGTGTGATAGATTATGCGAAGTAAAGTTAACAGGTTACGCTAATTTAATTAGAGTACTGAAGCTGGAAATTTTAAGTGAAAACTTTGTTTCCAGCTTTTTTGCTATAAAAAGCACAACTTTATTTATATCCATGAGAGGTATTAGGGAGAGACAATATGAATGAGCAGATAGAGGTTATCATCAGTGATGGTGGATTGGAAGCGAGTATAATCATTCCTGTACTATTTGATGAAAATGGTGACCAACATATATACTCTAAAGAGGATGTCATAGCTGCTCTGAGTGAACACGGAGTAAATGCTGGTTATCTGTATGATGAAATAGACAGGCTGGTAAACGAAAAAAGATATAATACAGAGACAATATGTGCAAGGGGGATTGCACCAGTTGACGGAATCGATGGTTATTATGAGTTTTTGTTCAATACGGTATTGGATAGAAAGCCAAAGATACGTGAAAACGGTACAGCAGATTACTGGAATATACATCTGGTCGAAGTCGTAAAAAAAAGACAGGTTATAGCTATATACCATGATCCGGTTCAGGGAAAGGATGGTATGTCTGTGACAGGAGAAATTGTGTCTGCCAGAATTGGGAGGGAACTTCCACCACTTGCAGGCAGAGGGTTTGAGAGAATGGATAATAATCATATCTATTTTTCTAATATGGATGGAAAAATAGAATATGCAAATAATAGAATAGTGATAATGCCTGTGTATGAAATATTTGGTGATGTTGATATGAAAACAGGCAATATCGAATTCCGCGGAGATGTTATAGTTCACGGAAATGTAAGAAAAGGAATGAAATTATTTACAACTGGAACGATAACTATCGACGGAGTTGTTGAGGCAAGTGATATTGAGTGTAAAAAAGATGTTCTCATACGAGGCGGGGTGCATGGCGGATATGAATCAAAGATAAAGACAGATGGTAGTTTTTTTGCTGGATTTATGGAATATGCATCGGTTGAATCAAAAGGGCAGATTATTGCAGAATCCATATTAAATTGTGATGTTATGTGTTACGACAGAATACTTGTTGCTAACAAGAATGCAAGTATAGTAGGTGGAAAAGTATATGCCACAGCAGGGATTGAAGTAAATATCCTGGGAAATAAAAATTATGTAAAGACAAAAATAGATGCCGGATTACAGGCAAATGTTGTTCAGGAAGTTGTTACATTACAGTCGAGAGTTTTTGAGGATCAGAACACTGTCAAAAAAACAGAAAAAATATTAAAAACGCTGGCAGATAAAGAGTATAAAGATCCACATCAAAATAATAAAAATCCGATAAAGATCGATCTGCTCCGTACTAAGGTTACAAAGCAGGCACAGATAGCCAGAGATAATGCGAGACTTGAAGAATTAAATATCATACTTAAAAAGGCATCCGATGCAACGATAAGGATTAATCAGGAGATATATCCGGGAGTTGACGTTGCGATAAACAATATAAGAACAAAGGTATCCAGCCACCAGAAGGCGGTTGAGTTTACAGAATGTGAAAAGAAACTTAGAATGTATTCATTGGAAATAAGGTGACAAATATGATCAAAAAAATGGAACGGTTAAAGAGAGAACTTGTGTATAAGGGAACAATACTTGATGTGTATAAGGATACTATGAGGTTTGATAATGGCAAACAGGAAGAGTGGGATTTTATTTCGCACAGAATGGGCGCGGCGGCAATTCTGCCAGTACTTGACGATGGACGGATACTTATGGTCAGACAATATCGCAATGCATTGGAGAGAGAAACACTTGAGATACCGGCCGGATGCAGGGACTCTGTAACAGAAGATACAAAAATCTGTGCTACGAGAGAACTTGAGGAGGAAACAGGATACAGATCAGATGATGTCAGTTTCCTGATTTCATTAAAAACAACAATAGCCTTTTGCGATGAGGCTATAGATGTGTATCTTGCAAAAAATCTATACAAGGGAACAAAGCATCTTGATGATGGAGAATCTATTGAGACAGAAGCCTATACGGTAAAAGAACTTTGTGATATGATCTATTCAGGAAAAATCCAGGATGCAAAAACTGTAAGTGCGATACTTGCGTATAGTAATATGTTATGATCTGCGTAGATGAGCATACAAATCAGCTGCGGATATATCATTATTTTATAATAAAACCCCTGCATATTCTGTAGTGGCAATGCCACATTCAAAATATGCAGGGGAAATTTTAAATTAAAAGATTATTTATTCATTTCAGCTATATCATATATAAGTTTCTTTGAATCTTCCCATCCAAGACAAGGATCAGTGATCGATTTACCATAAATATGGTCACCGATATGCTGGTTTCCTTCTTCAATGTAGCTTTCAATCATGAGACCTTTTACAAGTTTTTTGATCTCAGGTGAAAGAATCCTGTTGTGCATAACCTCTTTTGCGATACGGATCTGCTCTTTGAACTGTTTTCCTGAATTGGAGTGGTTTGTATCAATAACAGCGGCAGGATTAACAAGCTCCATTTTTTCATACATTTCATGTAAACGGATAAGATCTTCATAATGATAATTAGTAGTAGTATTTCCGTGCTTGCTTACAGCACCTCTTAAAACAACATGAGTAAGAAGATTTCCAGGTGTTTCAACCTCGTATCCTCTGTATACGAAATGATGTGGATGCTGTGCGGCATAAACTGAATTTAACATAACAGAAAAATCACCGCTTGTAGGATTTTTCATTCCACTTGCAACATCAAAACCACTTGCAGTCAGGCGATGCTGCTGGTCTTCTACAGAACGGGCTCCGATCGCTACATATGATAATAAATCCTCGACATAACCCCAGTTTTCAGGGTAGAGCATTTCATCGGCACATGTAAGACCACTCTCTGCAATTGCGCGGATGTGCATCTTTCTCATGGCTATAAGGCCTTCGACCATATCCGGGTCTTTTTCAGGGTCGGGCTGTGAAGCAATACCTTTGTATCCCTCACCAGTTGTTCTAGGCTTATTTGTGTATATTCTAGGAATGATTATAACGCGGTCTTTCACGTCATCCTGGATTTTTGTAAGTCTGCTGACGTAATCGCAGACAGAATCTTCATTGTCAGCAGAACATGGTCCTATAATAACAAGAAATCTGTCATCCTTTCCACATATAACGTCTGAAATAATTGCGTCACGTTCTTTTTTTAATTTGACGAGCTCCTCTGATAAAGGATATTTCTCCTTGATCTCAGCAGGAGTTGGAAGTTGATTTAAAAACTTAAAACTCATAGCTGTCTCCTCACGTATAAAATTATTGTCATTGCATAATATAATAAGTGAAAACCTATGGCTTGTCAAATCACATATGTTATAACACTATATAAATTGAATGGAAATATGTTGAAATAATATTTGATTTGTGTTATAAATATGAAGTGTTATGTGTGACCGTAGTTTAATGGATAAAATTCCGGACTCCGACTCCGGCGAGTGCGCGTTCGATTCGCGTCGGTCACATTATATTGTAAATAGTTATGAATGGAGGAATTATGAAAGATTTTTTTATCAAGGTTAAAGAATTTTGTTCTGATAATAAAAAATATGTGGGTGTCGCAGCAGTTTTACTGTGCCTTATAATATTACTTGCAGTAGTAACTGCAAATGGTAAAAAGGATAAAAAAGAAAATACGGAAGCCACAGAGCAGACACAGGTATCTGTAGAAGATTTCCAGTTTGAGACAGAATACACGGACGATAAAAAAGATGAAATAACACAACTCCTCCAGAATTATTATACAGCTTATGTATCAGCTGATCTTGATACACTTGCAAATATCGCTTATCCGATGACTGACAACGAAAAGAGTTATATCGGTGTGGTAAGCCAATATTATGAGACGGTATCAGATATAACAGTATACAGTAAAGCAGGACTTGAGAATGGTTCATATTTTGTATCAGTGGAAAACAACATAAAATTTTATGGTGTAGATACAGTTGCACCGACACTTGATTTCTTCTATATAGCAACCGATGATAACGGACAGTTATATATAAATAATGTATATAGTAATTTCAACAGGACTTATGCAGAGGAAGAATTGGATTCAGGAATAGTGTCTCTGATATCAAAATATACATCGGATTCAGATTTTGCTAATCTGCAGGAAAGTGTACAGTCAAAATATGATGAGGCTGTCAATAGCGATGCTAATTTAAAGGAAATGCTTGAGACTACACTTACAGGTGCGATCAAACAGTGGTATACAACAGTCAGAGTGGATAATTCTACACAGACGACGGAGCAATCAACAGAACAGACAACAGAGCAGTCGTCAGAACAGCAGGCGGATGATCAGGCAGCCACAGATCAGAGTTCTCAGGCTACAGATCAAAATGCCCAGAATACTGCGGATCAGAATGCCCAGAACGCACAAAATACAGACCAGGCAGCCCAGAATACTACAGACCAGAGTGCCCAGAACGCACAAAATACAGACCAGGCAGCCCAGAATACTGCGGATCAGAATGCCCAGAATACACAAAATACAGATCAGGCAGCCCAGAATACTACAGACCAGACAGCACAGAATACTACAGATCAGGCAGCTCAGGATACACAGCCATCTGAATATGCTGTACAGACAACAGATGTTGTAAACGTAAGAGCGATTGCTGATCCGAACGGAAAGCTTTTAGGAAAACTGACAGAAGGTGTTAAGCTTACAGCATATGGAACATACGGAGAATGGACAAAGATTTCATACAGCGGAAGCGAAAATGGTGTTGGATTTATAAAAACAGAACTCTTAAAGACAGTAGAGTAAAACGGATAAATATTTAAAAATATTAAAAAGGATACGGAGACAATCAGGTCTCCGTTCTTTTTTCATACGAGAATATAAAAGGAGCATGATCATGCAAAAAGACGGAGTGCGGATAAATAAATATCTGAGCGAGGCCGGTATATGTTCGCGTCGTGAAGCGGACCGGTATATACAGAATGGACTGATAAAAATAGACGGGATTACAGCCCAAATAGGTGACAGGGTAATGCCGGGACAGGATGTAACATATAATGGAAGATCACTGTCAAAGGAAGATGAAATGATACTTATCGCCTTAAATAAACCGGAAGGGATTGTATGTACTGCGGAGAAAAGGGAAAAAAATAATGTCATAGATTATATAAATTATCCGAAACGAATATATCCTGTCGGAAGACTGGACAAGGATTCAAAAGGTCTTCTTCTGCTGACAAACAATGGTGATATCGTAAACAAAATGATGCGTTCGGGAAACCGTCATGAGAAAGAATATATCGTCACTGTAAACAGAAACATTTCGGATTCGTTTATACGTGGACTTGCAGGAGGAGTTCCGCTTGTGGAGCTAGGTGTCACGACAAGAAAATGCCATGTAAAAAAGCTCTCATCAAGACAGTTTAAAATAATACTTACACAAGGATATAACAGACAGATACGCCGTATGTGTGAATATTTCGGATACAGGGTTGTTGAACTTGAGAGAGTGAGGATAATGAATATAAGCCTTGGGAACCTTGAACCGGGAAAATACAGAAAAGTAACGGAACAGGAATACAAAACACTTCAAAAGCTTATAGAAGGCTCATCAAATGGTCCGGTAAAAGATCAAGGCAGAAATAATAGATAAATTGTATACAACAGGAGAGAGCTAAATGAATAAAAACGAATATGATTTACTTTGCAAAAAAATAGATTATCATATGGACAGATACTATAATCAGGACAGTCCAAAGATAAGTGACTATGAATATGATCAGCTTATGATACAATTAAAAGAAGCTGAGAAAGAGCATCCGGAGTGGGTTACATCGGATTCACCTACACAGAAAATAGGAGGAACGGTAAAAAGGGAGGCAGGTGTTAAGGTCACTCATGATGTGCCGATGCTTTCCATAGAGGATGTGTTCAGTAAAGAAGAAGTTACGGCATGGGTTGAAAAGGTAAGGTCTGTTCATGCGGATGCTGTATTTTCGGTTGAAACAAAAATAGATGGCCTGAGTATGACACTTAGATATGAAAAGGACAGCAACGGAAAAATGAAGCTTGTAATGGCTGAAACAAGAGGAGACGGGCTTGTGGGAGAAGATGTTACTGCAAATGCATTGGTAATACCTGACATACCGAAATATCTCGACCTCCCATATGATTCACTACAGCTTCGCGGTGAGGTCTACATGTCACATGATGATTTTGACAGGTTTAATGAGCAACAGGAAAAAAATGGTAAAAAAACAGCTGCAAATCCGAGAAATCTGGCAGCTGGAACACTAAGGCAGCTTGACTCATCTATAACAAAAGAACGTGGACTTAAAATGTTTATATTTAATGTCCAAAAAGGACCGGATGAGATGCTTTACAGCCACTGTGACAGCATGGAAACTTTAAACAGTAATGGTATCCCGGTGGTATATCACCGCAAGTGCAGCACTGCTGACGAAATTTTAAATGCGATAGACGATATCGGGAATATGAGGGGGGATCTTGAATATGATATAGATGGCGCAGTTATCAAGATCGATCAGATCAAATATCGTGAGGACTTTCCAGAGGGAAGCAAATATTCGAGCGGACATATAGCATATAAATATCCACCGGAGGAGAGAGTTGTCGTGATGGACGAAATCCTTGTGGATGTCGGCAGAACAGGAAAACTGACATTTACAGGGGTATTCCATGATAAAGAAACAAAGAAGGCAGCAAGACTTTGTGGAACCAATGTTACCAGAGCATCTTTACACAATATGGATTATATAAAAAATATGCATATCGGAATCGGAGGCTCATACAGACTTTACAAGAGTGGTGAAATAATCCCAAAGTTAAACGGCTGTGTGGACGAGCCGCCGCACGTATTTGAGTCACCACAGACATGTCCGGTATGTGGAAGCAGATTAGAAAGGGAAAATGAAACGGCAGATATCCGTTGTTTTAATGCACTCTGTCCGGCGCAGCTTACCAGAACGATCGCATATTTTGCGTCACTCGATGCTATGAACATAATGGGACTTGGCGATACCATAGTAGATAACCTTATAAAAGGCGGATATGTAAAAACATTCGCAGACATATATAAGCTTAAGGACAAAAGAGACGAACTTATTGAAAATAAAGTGATAGGAAAAGAAAAGGGAACGGACAAGGTACTTCTGGCGATTGAAAAATCAAAGGAGAACGATCCGTCAAAATTACTGACAGGACTTGGAATAAGAAATGTAGGGAAAAATACTGCAAAAACAATAATGAAACATTTTACTTCAATCCACGAACTAGGGGATGCGCCTTATGAAAAACTGCTCGAGATTGAGGATATAGGAGATACAACAGCGCTTTGTATAAAAAAATATTTTGAAGATCCGCTTAACAGAGAAGTGATAAAAGAACTTGAGGAACTTGGCGTAAATATTACTGCTAAAAAGCAAAGTGCATCAGGAGAAGCACTGCAGGGACTTACTATAGTCGTGACAGGAACACTGCCTACACTTGGGAGGAAAGAAGCTGCAGAACTTATCGAAAATAACGGGGGAAAGTGTACAGGCTCTGTGAGCAAAAAGACAGACTATCTTGTTGCGGGAGAAGCTGCCGGAAGCAAGCTTACAAAGGCGCAGTCCCTTGGTGTTCCTGTGATCACAGAAGAACGATTATTTGAAATGATAAACGGCAGATAAAAAACAAAAGATACATTTGTACATGTATTTGGAATGTAATATAATAGTGTAAATGACACTAAAAAAGATGTGAAAAGAGGATGAGTAAATGCCTATAAAAACACAAAATGATTTACCGGCAAAGGAAATACTTGAAAGAGAAAATATATTCGTGATGGATGAGAACAGGGCGATGCACCAGAATATCCGCCAGCTAGAGATCGCTATAGTAAATCTGATGCCATTAAAAGAAGACACAGAATTACAGATACTGCGTTCATTGTCGAATACGCCTATTCAGGTAAATGTTACATTTGTGGCTACATCGACACATGAGGCTACACATACATCACTCAGTCATCTGAACCAGTTTTACCAGACATTTGATGATATCAAAAACAGAAATTTTGACGGGCTTATAATAACAGGTGCGCCTGTGGAACAGCTGGAATATGAAGAAATTGATTACTGGGATGAGATATGCCAGATCATGGAATGGAGCAAGACACATGTATTTTCCACGCTTCATTTGTGCTGGGGAGCTCAGGCGGGACTTTACTATCATTATGGAATTCCTAAGCATATGCTTGCAAAAAAGAAATTTGGCGTATATGCACACAAAGTAAAAAATAGAAAAATACCATTGGTCAGAGGGTTCGATGACGTATTTTATGCGCCGCATTCAAGACACACGGAGGTAAGAAAAGCAGATATCGAAAAGGTTGACAAGCTTACAATACTGGCTGAATCAGACGAAGCAGGAGTGTTCCTCATAATGAATGATGACGGAAGACAGATATTTGTAATGGGACATCCTGAGTATGACAGATATACACTCCATAACGAGTACATAAGGGATAAAAAGAAGGGACTTCCTATTGACCTTCCGGTAAATTATTATCCTGATGATGATGACACACAAAGACCACTCCTGCAGTGGAGGTCACATGGAAACATTCTTTATTCCAACTGGCTCAATTATTATGTTTATCAGGGGGTACCATATGAATTTATAAATTATAATGAGATATATGGAAAATAATAAATCTTTTTACTAGGAATATGAACGGATTTGTGATACGATAATATTATAAAAACGCACACTAGATGGTGCAGAATAAAATTTAAATAAGGGGGATTTTTAGTATGGCTAAAGAGCTAGTTGCAATGCTTCTTGCTGGCGGACAGGGCTCACGTTTATACGCATTGACACAGAAACTGGCAAAACCGGCAGTACCATTCGGAGGAAAGTACAGGATAATAGATTTTCCACTTTCTAATTGTGTAAATTCCGGAATTGATACAGTGGGAATTCTGACACAGTATCAGCCATTTATTCTCAATGAATATATAGGTAACGGACAACCTTGGGATCTCGATAGAATATACGGAGGGGTGCATGTTCTTCCACCATATCAGAAAGCATCAGGTTCAGACTGGTATAAAGGAACAGCAAATGCGATATACCAGAATATTGCATTTATCGAAAGATATGATCCGGAGTATGTTATTATTTTATCAGGAGACCAGATCTGCAAGCAGGACTATAGTGATTTCTTACGCTTCCACAAGGAGAAAAATGCAGAATTTTCTGTTGCTGTTATGGAAGTCCCATGGGATGAGGCATCACGTTTTGGACTTATGGTAGCAGATGATGATGACAAGATCACAGAATTTCAGGAAAAACCGAAAAATCCAAAATCTAATCTGGCATCTATGGGTATATACATATTTAATTGGGATATACTTAAAAAATATCTTATTGAAGATGAAGCAGATCCGGACTCAGAGAATGACTTTGGTAACAATATAATTCCGAACCTTTTAAAAGATGGCAGAAGAATGTATGCATATCATTTTTCTGGATACTGGAAGGATGTTGGAACTATTCCTTCATTATGGGAAGCAAATATGGAGGTACTTGATCCGGAACACAGCGGAATCAATCTTTTTGATGAGAACTGGAAAATATACAGCAGAAACAGCGGACATACAGGCCATTTTATAGGAGAACACGCACAGGTCAAAGACTCAATGATAACTGATGGATGTGTGATAAAGGGAAATGTTGATCATTCCGTATTATTCAGCGGAGTGGTTGTTGAGGAAGGCGCATGTGTAGAGGATGCTGTTGTCATGGGGAACACAGTGATCAAAAGAGGCGCAAAAGTTATGCATTGTATCGTTGCCGAGAATGCAGTGATAGGTCAGGATGCTGTTGTCGGAATGAAATCTGAAGATGGCAAAACAGGAGACGTAGCTACTATCGCACCATATGTGACTATAGGTGACCGCGCAGTGATCGGACCAAAGGCAATGGTCTATAATGATGTAGAGGAGGGACAGGAGCAATGTTAAACATGAACAACGAAGAGGCGTTAGGAATCATTTTCCCTAACAGCTATGACAGCCTTATCCCGGAGCTTGTATCGGAGAGACTTATGGCTTCAATTCCATTTGCAGGCCGTTACAGAGTATGTGATTTTATGCTTTCGAGCATGGTACATAGCGGAATAGACAATATCTCACTTCTCGTAAAGCATAATTACCATTCTTTGATGGATCATCTTGGATCAGGCCAGGAATTTGACCTTGCGAGAAAAAACGGAGGACTTAACATTGTTCCGCCATTCGCACAGCGCCAGATCAAGGTTTATACAGGTCGTATAGAGGCATTGATGAGCCTTAAAGGGTATTTGAATAAATGTGCACAGAAATACGTCATAATGGCAGATTCAAATTATGTGTTTAATTTTGATTTCAGGGAATTGATCGAAGCTCACAAAAAGAGTGGTGCAGATATTACGATGATGTACCGCAGACAGGAAATCCCGAAGGCATTTTTAAAACCTAATTCAAATTACAATGAGCTTTATTATACACTCGATACAGATGGTGATAAAGTTGAAAAAATATATATAAATGCAAAAGATAGCGGAAAAGTTGATTTTTGCATGAATATATATATAATGGAAAGAGAAAAAATGCTCCGTCTTGTCGATGATGCGTATGTGCATGGATATTCATACTTCACAAGAGATCTTCTTGCACCAAATACACAGACATTAAAGATCTATGCGTTTGAGTTTACTGGATATGCATCACAGATAACAGACATGAAGAGTTATTTTGAAGAAAACATGAAGCTTCTCGATGAGGAAAACAGAAACGCATTGTTTGCCAGCGGAAATTCTATCTATACAAAGATCAGGGATGATAATCCAACCAGATATATAAATGGTTCAAAGGCGAAAAACGTTATGGTTGCCGATGGATGTGTAATAGAGGGAGATATTGAGAACAGCATATTATCAAGAGGTGTAAAGATTGGCAAAGGTGCAAAGGTCAAAAATTGCATTCTCATGCAGGATACAGTCATTGAGGATGGCGCATATCTTGAATATGTGATAACTGACAAAAATGTCCGTGTATCGAGAAACAGATCACTTACGGGAAATGATTCATTCCAGGTGTATGTGGCAAAGGGTCAGACCGTATAAGCTTTAAGGAGGATTACAGAGCATGGCAGAAAGTAGAAAGACATTTAATATCAAATCCGATCAGCCAGGTGAAGTTAAAATTGCCGATGAGGTAGTAGCTATAATCGCAGGACTTGCAACTACAGAAGTAGAGGGTGTAAGTTCTATGGCGGGAAATATCACAAATGAGATAGTAAGCAGACTGGGAATGAAAAGCCTCTCAAAAGGAATTCAGGTAGAAGTTTCTGATAACGAGGTTATGGTTGATGTTGCAATCAATATTGCATACGGATACAGTATCCCGGATGTGTCTACAAAGGTTCAGGAAAAAGTTAAGACAACGATCGAGAGCATGACAGGTCTTGAAGTTGCAAAAATAAATGTCCGCATTGCAAGTGTTGATATGGGCGAAAACTAAAAGTTCTTTGTAAATAGGCAGATTTGTAGTATAATTAAGGATGTCGTAAAGACATCCTTAATTTATAAGTATATGAAATTATGAGAGGAAATTACATGACAAGAAGTAAGATAAGAGAAAATGTTTTTAAAATGCTTTTCAGGGCAGAATTTCACGATGCAGACGATATGAAGGAACAACTTGATCTGTTTGATGAAGAACTGGAAAATCCGTCTGAGAGTGAGCTTTTTTATATCAACTCAAAGAGCAAAGGGATTTTGGAACATATAGATGAGATTGATGCTTTGATCAATGAAAAATCAACCGGATGGAAGACAAGCAGAATGGCAAAGGTTGATCTGTCTATTATTAGAATAGCAGTATATGAAATAAAATACGAGGATGATATTCCGTTCAAGGTTTCTGTGAATGAAGCTGTAGAACTTGCAAAGAAATATGGTGCAGATGAGTCACCAGCGTTCGTAAACGGAATACTGGCTAAGTTTGCATGAGAAAAAATATCTATCCGGTAGGGCAGGTTAATAAATATATCAAAAATATGTTTGCGCAGGATTTTATGCTGCACCTTATTTCTATAAAGGGTGAAGTGTCGAACTGCAAGTATCATACAAGTGGCCACATATATTTCACTCTTAAGGATAAAGCAGGTGCAATGTCAGCTGTAATGTTTGCAGGCAATGCGAAAAATATGACCTTTAGGATGAAAGATGGGGATCAGGTTGTTGTCACGGGATCTGTAGAAGTTTATGAAAAAATGGGAACTTATCAGATATATGCAAGACAGATAGAACTTGATGGTGAAGGAAATCTTTATTTAAGATTTGAACAGCTGAAAAAAGAACTTGAAGAGATGGGAATGTTTGCCGCAGAATATAAAAGACCAATTCCAAAATATGCCGGAAAAATTGGTGTAGTCACGGCACAAACAGGAGCTGCTATACAGGATATCAGGAATATTTCGGGCAGGAGAAACCCATATGTACAGCTTATTTTGTACCCGGCACTTGTGCAGGGAGAAGGAGCGGCTCAAAGCATAGTAAATGGTATACATGCATTAGACCGGATGGGGCTTGATATCATAATAGTAGGAAGAGGCGGCGGCTCAATAGAGGATCTGTGGGCTTTTAACGAAGAAATAGTTGCAAGGGCGATATTTGAATGTAATACGCCTGTTATTTCTGCTGTGGGTCATGAGACAGACTGGACGATAGCAGATTTTGTATCTGACAGGAGAGCACCTACACCATCGGCAGCAGCAGAGCTCGCAGTGTTTGATTACAGACAGATGATAGATCAGCTGTCTAATATAAAAAAGAGAATGGACAGTAATTTGTCTGGTAAAATAGAATTTTATCGGGAAAGGTTATCGCATATAAAGACAAGGGTTTCTTATTTAAGCCCGGCAAACAGGCTTAATGAAAACCGTAAACGGCTGGCTGATCTCGAGGAGCGTCTGTTATTACTGATGCAACAGCAGATTAAGGATAAAAGGCAGAAGCTTATTATGTTAGGTACAAGGCTTGATGCAGATTCGCCTGTAAAAAAGCTGAGTCAGGGTTATGCCTATGTGTCAAAGGAAGACGGCAGGAATATACACAGTGCAGCAGATATAACGTGCGGTGATAATATAGATATATATCTGATAGACGGCAGGGCAAAAGCTGTTATTTCGGAGGTGGATTTAAATGAGCGATGATAATATTACATTAGAAGAGCGCTTCACAAAATTAGAAGAAATAGTTAAGAAAATGGAAGATCCTGATGTGTCACTTGATGAATCATTTGAATTGTACAAAGCAGGACTTGATGAAATAAAAAATGCGGGCAGCATGCTTGACGGAATGGAAAAGTCTATGCTTGTTTTGAATGAGCAGGGCGAACTGGAGGAATTTTAATGGACTTCTCAAAGGAGCTTGAAGCAAAAGTTACAAGCATAAATGAAAGAATATATGCCTTTCTTCCAAAAGAGGAAGGCTATCAGAAAACAATCTTTGAAGCTATGAGATATAGCATTTTAGCAGGAGGCAAGAGACTTCGCCCAATGCTGATGGAAGAGACTTATAAATTGTTCGGAGGAACAGGAAAAATCATCGAACCTTTTATGGCAGCGATCGAGATGATACATACATACTCATTAGTACATGATGATCTTCCGGCAATGGATAATGATGAATATAGACGTGGCAAAAAGACAACGCATAAAGTATATGGTGAGGCTATGGCGATTCTTGCAGGTGATGCCCTTTTAAATTATGCATTTGAGACAGCAACGCTTGCATTTGATATAGAGCCTGAAAACAAAAATACAGGCAGGGCACTTCGCATTCTTGCCCAAAAGGCCGGTGTATATGGAATGGTAGGAGGTCAGGTTGTAGATGTTGAGAGTGAAAAAACAGGTACAGACATCACAAGAGAAAAACTTGACTTTATATATAGATTAAAAACAAGTGCACTTATAGAAAGCTCAATGATGATAGGAGCAGTTCTTGCCGGTGCAGATTCAGATCAGATCGATATAATAGAAAAAACAGCCAGTAAACTTGGGCTGGCGTTTCAGATACAGGATGATATTTTAGATGTCACAAGTACGCTGGAGGTACTTGGAAAGCCAATAGGCAGTGACGAAAAAAATAACAAGGTAACATATGTTACCTTTGAAGGATTGGATAAAGCTTCAAAAGATGTAGAAACTATATCAAAAGAGGCAGAAAAACTTCTTGATAGCTTCGAAGGAGATAAAGAATTCCTGAAAGGTCTTTTTGAGTATCTGATCCATCGGGAGAAATAGTATGGTACTTGATAAAATTAAAAAAGCAAATGACATAAAAAAATTGTCACCGCAGGAAGTTGATATTTTACGTGATGAAATCCGTGAGTTCCTAATAGACAGCATATCTGTAACAGGAGGTCATCTTGCTTCAAACTTAGGAGTTGTTGAGCTTACTATGGCTCTTCATTTATCGCTGGATCTTCCAACGGACAAGATCGTGTGGGATGTCGGACACCAGTCATATACCCACAAGATCCTGACAGGCAGAAAAGATGGTTTTGCAAGCTTGCGCAAGTTTGGTGGAATGAGTGGTTTTCCAAAGACTGATGAAAGTGACTGTGACTGCTTTAACACAGGACATAGTTCTACTTCAATATCGGCAGGACTGGGACTTGCAATGGCAAGACAGATAACCGGTGATGATTACTATGTTGTGTCGGTAATAGGTGATGGAGCGCTTACCGGCGGAATGGCATATGAGGCACTAAATAACGCCTCAAGCATAGAGTCTAACTTTATAATTGTGTTAAATGATAATAATATGTCAATATCTGAAAACGTAGGCGGTGTGAGCCATTATCTGTCAGGATTCAGGACAGCAGATGCTTACAGGGATCTAAAAAATAACGTTATGAATTCATTAAACCAGATCCCGGTATATGGTGAGCGGATGGTTAAGCGCATCAGGAACACGAAGAGCAGCATAAAGCAGCTTTTCATACCGGGAATGTTTTTTGAAGAGATGGGGATTATATATCTTGGTCCGGTTGATGGAAGTGATATAGGTGAGATGTGCCGGATATTTGAGGAAGCAAAGCGTGTGGATGGTCCGGTGCTTGTACATGTGATCACAAAAAAAGGTGCAGGATATCTTCCAGCAGAAAAATTCCCGTCAAGATTCCACGGAGCAGAGCCTTTTGATATAGCAACGGGGCTTCCTAAAAACAAACGTACAAAGGCAAATTATACGGATGTTTTCTCAACTGTCATGGTAAAGGCAGGGGAACGCAACGAAAAGCTGGTTGCAATAACCGCAGCTATGGCGGATGGAACCGGTTTAAGGCGTTATAGAAGATGCTATCCCAAGCGTTTTTTTGATGTAGGCATAGCCGAAGGACATGCTGTAACGTTTGCCGCAGGATTGGCAAAAGCGGGACTTATCCCTGTATTTGCTGTGTATTCATCATTTTTACAGAGAGGCTTTGACCAGATCATACATGATGTGTGTATCCAGAAGCTTCATGTTATATTTGCTATAGACCGCGCCGGTCTTGTAGGAAGTGATGGCGAAACGCATCAGGGGATCTTTGATATATCATATTTATCTCAGATACCGAATATGACAGTACTTGCTCCAAAGAATAAATGGGAGCTTTCTGATATGATGAAGTTTGCGATAGATTTTGATGGCCCGATCGCAATACGATATCCAAGGGGATTGGCGTATGATGGTCTGAAGGAATACAGAAGTCCTATACGTTTTGCAAAGAGTGAGACTATATTTAAGGGGACAGATGTAGCTATACTTGCACTTGGAAGCATGGTAAAGACAGCAGAGACAGTGTGCAGGATACTAAAAGAGCATGGTATAACAGCAACGCTTATAAATGCCCGGTTCGCAAAACCGTTTGATGGAGAGGTTATAAAATCGCTTACAGCATACCATCATACGATCGTCACAATGGAAGAAAATGTAAAAAGCGCCGGCTTCGGTGAACATGTTGCAGAGTATCTGGAAGATAACGGAATAGATCTGAAACTTATAAATATTTCAATACCGGATGCTTATGTGGAACATGGAAATGTAGATAAACTTAAAGAAATGCTTAAAATAGATGCTCTGTCTGTAGCAGACAGAATAATTAATGAGGTACTATGAAAGAAAGATTAGATGTATTACTTGTAAACAGAGGACTGGCTCCTTCAAGGGAAAAAGCAAAAACCATGATAATGGAAGGAAATGTTTTTGTAAACAATAACAGGGAAGACAAGGCAGGCTCTACTTTTCCGGATGACTGCAATATCGAAATCCATGGGAAAACACTTCAGTATGTAAGCCGTGGAGGACTTAAGCTTGAAAAGGCGATGAAACACTTTGATATAAGTCTTGACGGAAAAGTGTGTATGGATATAGGTGCATCGACAGGCGGATTTACAGACTGTATGCTGCAGAATGGTGCGGTAAAGGTTTATTCGGTTGATGTCGGATACGGACAGTTTGCATGGAAGCTCCGTCAGGATGAGAGGGTTGTCTGCATGGAAAAGACAAATATCAGGTATGTCACGCCTGATGACATAGATGATGAGCTCGATTTTGCATCGGTTGATGTTTCGTTTATTTCCCTGACAAAAGTGCTTATACCGGCAAGGGCACTTCTTAAGGATAATGCAGAGATGGTATGTCTTATAAAGCCGCAATTTGAGGCGGGAAAAGACAAAGTTGGAAAAAAAGGTGTTGTGAGGGATAAAAATGTTCATCAGGAGGTAATACAAAAGATAGTGGATTTTGCCATTGAAAACGGGTTTAGTGTATTAAATCTTGAGTATTCACCTATCAAAGGACCAGAAGGCAACATCGAATACCTTGTCCACATAAGAAAGACCAAAGATCCACAGACAGCAGACTGCGTGGACGTTACAGGAGTAGTTGAGGCAGCACACGGAGAGTTGGATAAAAAGTAATGAAACATTTTGTTTTGATCACGAATGCTTATAAAGATAAAGACTTCAAATTATCTAATAAAATAATTGATTACATATGTAAAAAAGGTGGAACAGCAAAAAGCCTGATAAGTAATGTAGAATCAACAGATAACAGGGACTTTTCGATAGACGAGATCCCAAAAGATACAGAATGCATACTTGTATTAGGTGGAGATGGTACGCTTATAAGGGCTGCAACAAAGGTTGGGACGCTCCAGATACCTCTTATGGGTGTAAATTTAGGAACACTTGGGTATCTGTGTGAGGTCGAAGAAGCAACAGTCTATGATGCGGTGGACAGCCTCATGAATGATAAATATATGACAGAAAACAGGATAATGCTTACAGGCTGTAAAAGGGGCAGCAGTGATTCGTCCGTGGCATTAAATGATATTGTCATACACAGGGCGGGAGATCTGCAGATACTAAGTCTCAAAGTATATGTAAACGGAGAATTTTTAAATAATTATCATGCTGATGGTATAATTGTTGCCACACCTACAGGCTCTACAGGATACAATATGTCGGCAGGAGGACCTATTGTTGATCCTAAGGGAGACATGCTGCTTCTTACACCTATCAATGCTCATAATTTAAATTCAAAAAGTATTGTACTTTCCGGTGATGATGTGGTAGAAATAGAAGTGTGCAGCAGGCGCATCCAGAAGGATGAAAAGGCGTGTGTAAGTTTTGACGGCGACACAAATGTAGAGTTATGTGTCGGTGACAGGTTTGAGATTGCAAAAGCCGCCAACTACACGAAAGTGTGCAAACTGCATAAGAGAAGCTTTTTAGAGATACTACGAAAAAAAATGGAGACATATGCATAGGAGAAATTCATGAAGACCAACAGACAATCAAAGATTATAGAGATAATCCAGAAAAATGATGTTGAGACTCAGGAAGAACTCTCTGCATTTCTCGAGCAGGAAGGATTCCGTGTGACTCAGGCAACTGTTTCAAGAGATATACGTGAGCTTAAGCTTACAAAGATCCCGACATCCGGCGGAAAACAAAAGTATGCTGTGATCGGTGATTCAGGAGAGGCGATGGCTCAAAAATACGAGCGTGTTCTGCGTGAAGCTTTTATATCTGTTGACATGGCACAGAATATACTTGTGATTAAAACTGTAGCAGGAATGGCAAATGCAGTATGTGCAGCGATCGATGCGATGAACATGAAAGAAATAGTCGGTTCTGTAGCCGGCGATGACACGATAATGTGTGCGGTAAGAACAGTCGATGATACTCTTTTATTGATGAAAAAGATAAGAAAAATTGTAGAGTAATGTATGTTTATGTTTTGGGAGAGTGGAAGGAGACAATATGTTACAAAATCTACATGTGAAAAATCTTGCACTTATAGATGAGTGTGAGGTGGAGTTTGATGAAGGATTAAATATCCTTTCGGGTGAGACAGGAGCCGGTAAATCAATAATAATAGGCTCTATTAATCTTGCACTGGGGGAGAAGGTTCCGAAAGAAATGTTAAGGGATAATGGGCAGAGTGCTTTTGTGGAACTGATCTTTTCTGTTGAAAATGAAGACACGATTAAGAAGTTAAGAGAACTTGATGTCGAGATGGACGACAATACAGTAATCTTAAGCCGCAGGATAACGGCTTCGAGAGCCGTCGGAAGAGTAAACGGGGAGGCTGTCTCTGTATCGAGAATGAAAGAAATAGCATCATATCTTATAGATATACATGGACAGCATGAGCATCAGTCACTTTTGTCAAAGAAAAAACATCTCGACATACTTGATGAGTATGCAAAGAAGCCTTTAGGAAATAAAAAACAGACTATGGCTGCCTTATATAAAGAATACAAATCCATAAAGGAAGAATTCGAAAATGCAGGAATGGACGCAGAACAAAGGAACAGAGAGCTTTCTTTTCTTACTTATGAGGTTGATGAAATTGAACAGGCAGGTCTTGTTATAGGAGAAGATGAGGAACTTGAGGAGCAGTTTAAACGTTTTTCCAATGGTAAAAAGATAATGGAGAGTGTAAATGCTGCATACCAGATGACAGGGATGAATGACGCAAGTGCGTCCGAGCTTATTGGAAGTGCGGCAAGAGAACTTACTCAGGTCATGTCATACGATAAGGATGTTGAAAAGCTCCAGAGCCAGATCGCAGAGATAGACAGCCTTTTGTCGGATTTCAACCATGAAATATCAGGCTATATTTCAAATGCAGAATTTGATGATGAGACATTTTATAAGACACAGAAACGTCTTGATGAGATCAATCATTTAAAATCAAAGTATGGCAGTTCAATAGAGGAAATACTGGCTGCAATGGATGAGAAACAAAAGCGTATTGAGGTGCTGAATGATTATGATGCTTACCTTAAAACTTTAAATGAAAAGCTTAACGCAAAGAAACAGGAACTGTCTGATATTTCAGAAGAAGTATCAAAGATCCGTAAAAGGGAGGCAAAAAAACTTACAAAAGCTATAAAAGAAGCACTTGTAGATCTGAATTTCCTTGATGTTGCGTTTGAGATGGAATTTGAAAAACTGCCAGATTTTACTGCAAATGGAATAGACTTACCGGAATTTGTCATATCAACAAATCCGGGTGAGGCGTTAAAACCGCTTGGAAAGATCGCATCGGGTGGAGAACTTTCGCGCATCATGCTTGGGATAAAGGCGGTTATGGCAGAGAACGACCATATAGAATCGCTGATCTTTGACGAGATAGATTCAGGGATAAGCGGCAGGACAGCCCAGATGGTATCAGAAAAAATGAATGAGCTCGGAAGAAATCATCAGATAATATGCATAACACATCTTCCACAGATCGCAGCAATGGCAGACGCACATTTTCTGATCGAAAAATCAGTTGAGAATAAATCAACGGTTTCAAGAATTTATAAACTAAGCGAAGAACAGAGTATAAGTGAACTTGCAAGGATGCTGGGCGGAGTTGAGATAACTGACACGGTTATGCAAAGTGCAAAAGAAATGAAAAAACTTGCCGCACAGAAAAAATAAAAGAGAATCACAAAGAAATAAAAAATAAAAAAACTGACAGATAAAAAACAAATATTTTATATAAATTTCCGCATACTACCACAGGGAGGTAGACTATGCGGAAATTTTTTTCTATTTTAATGAATATGATGTTTGCATTTATCATGATCGGTGCTTTTGCACTTAGCGCCGGCATGAAAAAAAATAATGAGCCTATGTCAGATATGGGAAAAATAAAGGCAGATGAAGTAATGTCAAATGAAAGTACACAGACTGGCGTATATGCATGCGGAAGACTAACAGGTATATATGAACAGACGAATGGTGTGCTTGTCATGGATGTTGTTTCAATAGAGGGGAAGGATGGAAAGAAGCATTCACCGGCAAAGGGGAAGATAAAAAGCGGGGATTATATTTTATCAGCAAATGGAAAGGTGATAGAATCCAAGGAAGATCTTGCTGATGTGGTAAACGACAAGGAAAGCGATTTTGTTGAGATACGTTATATAAGAGATGGAAAAGAAAATGTAGTTTCACTTGATCCGGTGAAGGGTGATGATGAAAAATCATATCTCGGGATATGGATAAAGGATGATCTGGCAGGTATAGGAACTATAACATATTACACGAATGATAAAAAATTTGGCGCACTTGGGCACGGCATAGGTGATGGAACGAAAGCGGGGCAGCTTTTAGATGTAAACAGTGGAGATCTATATAAAATGGAACTTTCCAAAATAAAAAAAGGAAAGCCAAAGGATCCCGGGGAACTCGCAGGAGTTGTATATTTTGGAAATAAAAGTCATCTGGGAACACTTGATGGAAACAGTGATAATGGAATATTTGGAACACTTGATGATGAGGAATGGGATGAATATACAAAAGGAGATGATTTTTATGAGATTGCAAAAGAAAGCGAGGTAAAGACAAAAAAAGCACAGATAATATCGTATATATCAGGACAAAAAGAAAAATATGATATAAAAATCCTGGCAGTTGATCATGATGTTGAGGATAATAATAAAAAGCTTGTTATAGAAGTGACAGACGAAAAGCTTATAGATCTTACCGGAGGAATAATACAGGGAATGAGTGGTTCACCGATAATCCAGGATGGAAAGATAATAGGAGCAGTTACACATGTGTTTGTAAATGATCCGACAGAAGGCTATGGGATCCTGATAGAAGATATGATGAAATAAGAGTTATGAAAAAATTGAAAAAAGATATTGACATATGGCAATGAATGAGTTATATTTAACTCAAGTTAGAAATAACTAACTGAAAGGAGCCGATATGTGTCAGGAAATTTTTCGAATGGCGTTAGGTATGGATCTAAAAAGTGTTGAAATGCAGTTAGCTCTCCAATGTGCCCCACTTATTACAGGAGTGAGAATATCAAATCTACTCATGATAGAGAGTTGTAATGAGCCGGCTTTAAGATTGGTGCTTAAGCGTTCGGGAATATCTTATTTTAAGCTGGGGCAGACAGAAGGGAAAACCGCCTTCCTCCTATTTAAAAGAACTAAACTGGAAGAATTCCTTCAGAAGAACGATTCGTTGGAGATTCTTAAGAGTTCAGGATATGAGGAATTTTCTTTTGGAAGCATTCTGCTTAAATTTAAAGAAAGATACACGACATATATTACACAACAAGGTATGCAGTTTCCTCATGAAATGGGGCTGCTCCTTGGCTATCCGGCAGAAGATGTAGAGGGATTTATATCAAACGAAGGAAAGAACTCATTGTACTGCGGTTACTGGAAAGTATATAAAAATGTCGCAGCAAAAAAGAGGATATTTGATGAATTTGAAAAATCCAAGGAATGTATAATTCAGTTATTAGCTGATGATATCGATATGCAGCTTATACTGGAAATATATAAAGATGAACCACGTAAGGTGGCTGTTTAGGAGGCAGATAATGAGTAAAATTAGCGTAGTATATTGGTCACAATCTGGAAACACCGCAGCTATGGCAGAAGCCGTTGCTAAGGGAATTACCGATGCAGGAAAAGAAGCTGAAATCGTTTTTGTCAGTAGTGCATCAATAGATGAACTTAAAAATGAAACAGCATTTGCTTTGGGATGTCCTGCAATGGGGGCAGAAGTACTCGAAGAAAGCGAGATGGAGCCTTTTGTTACAGAACTTGAAGCAAGTGTTTCAGGAAAAACTATCGGATTGTTCGGATCTTACGGATGGGGTGATGGTGAATGGATGAGAGACTGGGTAGACCGCATGACAGCAGCAGGAGCTACTGTGGCAGGCGGTGAAGGTGTTATATGCCAGGATGCCCCGGATGATGACGCTAAAGCTGATTGTGAAGCTTTAGGAAAGAGTCTTGCTGCTGTATAAATGGCAGAATAATGATTAATTTGGTAGATCACCAACTATTGTTGGTTTTCTATATATATTTTATCTCCGCAAAGTAAAACTTTGCTCCTAGTGTAAATCAGAGCCAGCGAACTTCCCATTCGCTGGCTCGCTCTCTGTTTAAAATGGATAAAGTTTATTGTCTTTCATATATTCTACAGAAGATACGAGATCATCATAATCATTCACTTCAATTAGAACAGAAGGAAGCTTTTCAGAAGGAAGTGATTGTATATAATCCCTGTATAGATTCCATGGTACATCCATTGATCCGACCGGGTTGTGGGAATCCTCTATACCATTATTGTCATTTATGTGCAGATGACGTATGTAAGGTGAAAGATCATAAAACCACTCGTTAAGCGGCTGCGTGCCTATAAATGCATGTGCTACGTCAAGACAGACGCCGAATCTTGGCTCATTGGTCATTTTTATGGCTAATTTCTTTAACAGATAGTCATCCATATCAAACATATTTTCGATATATATGTCAAGCGCAGGATATTCTTTTAGAATACGGCGCCAGTATTGTTCGTTGCGGTTAAGCCAGTTGTCCTGATAACTTTTAAGCTTAAAATTAGAAATATGGTTTGTGTGGAATATAACAGCACGGACACCAAGGCGCAGAGCTATATCAAGGCTTTGGTGCACCCGGTAATCAGATACTTTGTATATCATAGGGTCATCACTGTTTATGCATATATCAAGAAAAACACCATGAAGAGTATCATTGCTTCTGTCTCGGTCAAGTGATGTGTAAATATTTATTATTTCATCTGTTTTTTTTACATCATCAAGTATTGAAGGAATGAAAAAATCATTGTATTCGAAACATGCATCATAATTTTTAGAAAAAGAAATATAATCATCGAGTCGGTTTAGCTTTGGTATACAATAAATGTAATTCATGTAAAAACCCCTTTCTAGCAAGATCATTAGGTGCGTCAGGCTTTGTTATGGATTCTATCATATAAGCTTCAACAGCAGAACTTTTTCCTTTAAGGGAAAGCGCTCCAATATGTGAAACATCTATACGGCCTTGTAGATTATCAAATACAGAAGAACTGATAAGTATCTGACCGGGTTTGGCGTTTGATTCAAGGCGGGAGGCTGTGTTTACGGTATCACCTATTGCAGTGTAGTCATATCTGCCATAGCATCCGATATTTCCTACAATTGCATCGCCAGAGTTGATACCAATGCCTAAATTTATATCACGATTAAACTTTTTCCTGAAATTATTGCGTATGGGTATAAAGCCTTTCATTATATCATCGGCTGCGCAGACTGCGTTAAATATATAGTCATCGAGATCATCAGGCGCATTAAATATTGCCATTGCTGCATCTCCGATAAATTTATCCAGAGTGCCATTCCAGGCCATTATTGAGGCATATACGATACTGAAATATTCATTTAGTACTTCGACTACCTCTTCAGGTTCGAGAGATTCAGATATCGAGGTGAAACCACGTATATCAACAAACAGCACAGCGACCTTTTTTCGCATGCTGACAGATGCAAGCTCTAATGGGGCAATATCGCTTATCTGATCTACGACATGTGAATCAACATACATCTTAAAAGTATTTTCCATCTTGCGTTTTTCATATGTAGTATATAAAAGATTCTGCATGAGGCTGCATATGATCGATAAAATATTGTACATAAGTGGTATCAACAGGAGAAATCTGTATCCTGCCTGCTGATAAATAGTATCTGTGACAGCAACTGTGCATATACATGATGCGACATAAAATATAGTAGTAAATATTGATTTCCTTCGTGCCGTTCCCAGGTATAAGATGAAAATTAAAACAGCATATAATATAGAAGAAAATAAAGGTGATACATCGATCTTTATTGTGTTATTCAAAAGTGCCTGGATGATGGAAGCCTGCGTAGTTATATCCTGCTGCATATAATCGGAGTTTATGAACTTAAAATAAGGCTCATCTTTTCCTTCATCAGAGAGTTCACCGATCATGACGATCTTATTATTAAAGTCGCTGGCAGAATAATTTCCCGAGAGCAGGTCTTTGAAAGAAATAATATTATAGCTTGAAAAATTGGTAATAGTGTTAAATCCAAATAGATTATTATTATCAAGTGATGGGTATTCAATTGAAAGTCCTTGGGATTTCTGGTATGTACTGTAAACAAGCGAAGCAAAACTGTCCAGCTGCCTGCTGTCATAATTTACAGTAAGGGCGGCAGAGCGGATAGAACCATCATCTGACTGCTGCATGGCATTTGATATTCCTACAGTTACAACGTCACGCAGATCGTCATAGGGAAAAGTTATGCCAATAGCGGAATGTGTTGACCAGTCCATTGAAGAATCGGCAGGCTTAGCCAGATTCATATTACTGTCTTTAGGGATATAATCATAGTTATTGTTGTCATCTGCAGCTTCAATATTTTCAGAGTCATGTGGTTCTGTGGAGCCGGGGTTTTCTTCTGGTGTGCTCATATCACTGTGATCGTCGTGAGTATCGAATGAGGCATCTGCAATGGCAATAACGTTTCCTGCTTCTTTGCAGGATGAAACTAATGCTGCGTCGCCTTCGGTTGTTTTATTTTCTGATAGATCGACATCAAGTGCAATTGCTGCAGCATCATTATCTGATAGGATATCCACTGCTTCAGATAAGAGGCTTCTGTCCCAATTGGAATAGTCACCATATTTATCTGTAGTATCTGAGTCTATTGATATCAGAGTAATTCTGTCATCAGCCCTGGAAAACGGATTATATGTATATATATAGTTTGTGACGTATTCATCCGGTGTACGGAGTACTTGTGAATAAGACAAAATACCCGCACTTATACCGAGCAGGAGGGCAATGACACAGGTCATCGCTGCATGCACGGGAATAGTGCGGGTATTTGATTTATTAAATACTGTTTTATTAAATAATTTATTCTTTTTCATATAAATTATCTCCGTGAAAATAGTATAAAAAAATAGTGTATGGTGTTCTAAATTTGATATATCAGATACTCTTTTGAGAAATATATTCACGATTTAATTTCTCAAGAGAGGAACTTAAATATTTCAAAAGCTCCCACACGTAATCGGGATCTTTTTTTGCGATCGAATCAAAAGTGCGGACATCCATTTTCTGGATTGTCGTATATATAGGGTTTTTCTTGTATTTGAATACAAATCGTTTGTCATCCGGTTCAATGCGGTCAAGCATATTGTTGAGACGGTTGTTAAGTGTCAGCAGAAGTCTGTATGTGATAGAAGCTGCCTCGAGAAGAAGCTTTGAAAAATCTGTTTCAGAAACTTCAAGAACAGTAACTTCATCAGAGCATGCTATTATTGTAGCTGAACGAGGCTTGCTCTCAAGAAGAGACATTTCGCCAAAAAAACTGCCCTCCGGCATAACCCCCAGAGACTGGGGATTGTCCGAAAAAGAATTTATAGAAATTTCAACCTGCCCTTTTAGAAGAATGAACATTGAATGTCCGGTTTCTCCCTCCTGGCACAGGATCTGTCCATTTGAGTATGTTCTTGTCCGACCACAGTTCTTTAATACATCGATATCCATAGTTAAAGCTCCTTGTATTATTATGTTAAGGTATATAATAATATATTATAGTACAATTATCCTATATTGTCTTTATTTTTTGTAAGATTTTTTTGTGCTGTTGACAGCATAAGTTTAATACGGTTGAGCTGGTTAACCTCAGATGCTCCCGGATCATAGTCGATGGCTACGATATTGGCACCAGGGAATTCATGACGTATTTTTTTGATCACACCTTTACCTACTATATGGTTTGGAAGGCAGGCAAATGGCTGCGCACAGATGATATTTGTAACACCCTGCTTTATAAGCTCAAGCATCTCGCCTGTTAAGAACCATCCTTCTCCGGTCTGATTACCGCATGATACGATAGGGCTTGCGTATTTTGCAAGGTCTTCAATGTATGCGGTAGGTGCAAAATGTTTACTCTTTGCAAGTTCATCGCGGGCATCTTTTCTCAGCCATTCAAAGAAAGATATAAGTCTGTTGTTTAAGAACTTAGACTTTTTGGAAGCACCAAGATTATCAGCCTTGAAATTTGCATTATAACAGCAGTAGAGAAGGAAGTCCGTAAGGTCAGGAACAACCGCTTCAGCACCCTCTGCCTCAAGAAGATCTACAACATAGTTGTTTGCTGCCGGAAGAAATTTGACGAGTATTTCACCGACAACACCGACACGCGGTTTAACCTCATCTGTCATAGGCAGATTGTCGAAATCACGGATGATATCACGGCACATCTGTTTATATTTCTTGTGGGAAAGCATTTTGGTGTTTCCGACAAACTCAATAACCTTATTCTTCCATTTTTCATGAAGTGCATTTGCACTGCCTGGTTCTTTTTCGTAAGGTCTTACACGATACAGGCATCTCATAAAGATGTCACCGAATTCAAGTGCGTAAAGACCATGCTGGATAAGACTTGGTGTGAATTTAAAACCAGGGTTTTTTTCAAGTCCCACCATATTGATTGAAATAACAGGAACATCAGGGTATCCGGCTTTTCTAAGAGCACGTCTGATAAAACCTATGTAGTTTGTCGCACGGCATCCGCCACCGGTCTGAGATATAAGTATAGCAGTATGATCCATGTCATAATCGCCGGATTTTACGGCTGCCATTATCTGACCGACAACAATAAGTGATGGGTAACATGCATCATTATTTACGAATTTAAGACCTACATCAACACATTCACGGGCAGGAATGTCAGGTATTACCATATTGTATCCGGCCGCACGGAATGCAGGGACTAAGAGGTCAAAATGTATAGGTGACATCTGAGGACAAATGATAGTGTAATTGTCCTTTTTCATTTTTTCTGTAAATATGACTCTCTCATAGTCTGATGGTCTGATCGTACGTTTTTCGTGAGTCTTTTCTTTTACGCGTATAGCGGCAAGAAGAGAGCGGACACGGATACGGGCGGCACCTAAATTGTTTACCTCGTCTATTTTCAGGCATGTATAAATTTTGCCGGAGCCGTTTAATATATCATTTACGCAGTCTGTTGTCACTGCATCAAGTCCACATCCAAACGAGTTAAGCTGTATGAGGTCTAAATCATCTCTTGTCTTTACAAAGTTGGCTGCTGAGTAAAGACGTGTGTGATACATCCACTGATCCATTACAATGAGAGGACGCTCAAGATCACCGAGGTGTGATACTGAATCCTCAGTCAGCACACATATTCCATAAGAGTTGATAAGCTCAGGAATACCATGATTTATCTCAGGATCTACGTGATATGGACGGCCGGCAAGAACAATTCCGCGTCTTCCGGTATCTTCCATGTAATCAAGGACTTCCTCACCTTTTTTCTGGATTTCAAGCCTTGTCATGGCAAGCTCTTTCCATCCTGCAGATACTGCATCACGGATCTGTGATTCTGGAAGATGGAAAGCAGTTTTTGAGAAAGTTTCTACAAGCTGCTGCGACAATGTATCTTCACTCTCAAATGACATGAAAGGATTAAGCATTTTTACTTCACCGCTCGTTATCTCGTCAACATTATTTTTAATGTTTTCTGAATATGATGTAACGATAGGGCAGTTGTAATGGTTGTTTGCATCTGGAAATTCCTTGCGCTCATATGGAACCGCCGGATAGAAAATAAAATCTACATTTTGCTTTATGAGCCAGCTTATGTGTCCGTGTGCAAGCTTTGCCGGGTAACATTCTGATTCACTAGGAATTGATTCGATTCCTAATTCGTATATTTTTCTTGTCGACTGTGGTGATAGAACAACAGAAAAACCAAGGCGTTTAAAAAATACAGCCCAGAATGGATAATTTTCGTACATATTGAGGACTCTAGGGATGCCGACCGTTCCGTAAGGTGCATCCTTTGGATCGAGTGGTTCGTAGTCAAATATCCTCTTGTTTTTGTATTCAAAAAGGTTTGGTATATTTTCTTTATTCTTTTCTTTTCCGAGTCCCTTTTCGCAGCGGTTTCCGGTAATGTACTGCCTGTTATCGGAAAACTTGTTTATAGTGAGGACACAGTGGTTTGTACAGCCCTGGCATCTGGCAAGCTTTGTAGTGTAGGTAAGCTCATTTATCTGGTCGATGGAAAGCATTGTAGTCTGGTAACCGGCCTCATGTCTTTCACGGGCAATAAGTGCTGCACCAAAAGCGCCCATGATTCCGGCAATATCAGGTCGTGTAGCCTCTACACCAGCGATTTTTTCGAAACTTCTAAGTACAGCATCATTATAGAATGTACCACCCTGTACTACGATGTTGTCTCCGAGGTCTTTGGCATCAGATAATTTGATAACTTTAAAAAGAGCATTCTTTATTACAGAATAGGCAAGTCCGGCTGAAATATCCGCAACTGATGCGCCTTCTTTTTGAGCCTGTTTTACCTTGGAATTCATAAAGACAGTACATCTTGTTCCAAGATCGATAGGATTTTTGGCAAATAGAGCTTCTTTTGCAAAGTCCTGAACTGTAAAATTGAGTGATTTGGCGAATGTTTCTATGAATGAACCACATCCTGAAGAGCATGCTTCATTTAACTGTACAGAGTCGACAGTTTTGTTTTTAATCTTTATGCATTTCATGTCCTGTCCGCCGATATCAAGGATACAGTCAACCTTTGGATCAAAGAATGCTGCAGCATAGTAGTGGGCAACAGTCTCCACTTCTCCATCGTCAAGCTTTAAGGCAGCTTTAAGGAGAGCCTCACCATATCCTGTGGAGCAGGAATGTACTATATGTGCGCCAGAAGGCAGTTTTTTGTATATTTCCTGTATGGAACGGATCGCTGTTGCAAGCGGGCTTCCGTTATTATTGCTGTAAAATGAGTAGAGAAGATCTCCCTCATCACTTACAAGAGCTATTTTTGTAGTTGTAGAACCGGCATCGATCCCAAGATAGCAGTTGCCTTCGTAGGTAGAAAGATCCCCGGTTTTGACATGGTTATTACCATGGCGCTTAGAAAATTCATCATAGTCTGCCTGATCTTTAAAAAGCGGTTCCATACGGGCAACCTCAAATTCCATTTTTATACCGTTAGAAAGGCGGTCAATAAGGGATGAAAGTGTAGTATGTGACTCTTTTTTATAGTTAAGTGCAGAACCTATAGCCGCAAAAAGATGAGAGTTGTCAGGTGTTATAGTATGCTCTTCATCAAGGTTTAGTGTGCGGATAAAGGCAGCCTTTAGTTCAGAGAGGAAATGAAGAGGACCACCTAAAAAGGCAACATGTCCACGGATCGGTTTACCGCAGGCAAGTCCACTTATAGTCTGATTTACAACAGCCTGGAAAATGGAAGCTGATAAATCCTCCCTTGTTGCGCCTTCGTTGATAAGGGGCTGGATATCTGTTTTTGCAAAAACACCGCATCGCGCAGCTATAGGATATATTGCCTTGTAATCCTTGGCAAACTCATTTAGACCGGATGCATCTGTCTGGATAAGAGAAGCCATCTGGTCAATAAATGAGCCTGTACCTCCGGCACATATACCATTCATACGCTGCTCTACATTACCACCTTCAAAGTATATGATTTTTGCATCCTCACCACCTAATTCTATTGCAACATCAGTCTGGGGTGCATAATAGGAAAGTGCTGTAGAGACGGCAATGACCTCCTGAACGAAAGGAACTTCAAGATGATTTGCCAGAGTAAGTCCGCCCGAACCTGTAATCATCGGACAAACATCGAAATCTCCTGTTTTTTCATAGGCTTTTCGGATCAATCCAGCTAATGTCTCCTGGATGTTAGCGAAATGGCGCTCGTAATCAGAGAAAAGAATATTGTTTTCTTCATCCAGTAAAGCAATTTTTACGGTCGTAGAACCTATGTCTATTCCCAACTTATGTAAGCTGTTGTTTTCCATTTTTGTTTCCTCCATTTATCGTAAACTTAATCGGATTTCTTCTTATTAAATTACCGACACATACACATAATAAGCAGACCTTATTATACGACAGCATCCGACAAAAAACAATGCACAGAATTATAAAGAATTTGTGAATAATTTTCCAGTTCATTGACAAAGTTTAATATAAAAGGTAAATTGAAACTATTCACACGCAAACCTGAATAAGAAGGAGGCTTAAGCAGCATGTGATTTAAATACAGATGTCTGCTAAATAAAATATGAACTGGCTTAATAAATTAGAACAAAAAATAGGAAACAAAGCTATACCGAATATTACGAGGATATTTATCCTTGCTAACCTTATTGGCTCATGCCTTTATATGACAAATGGAAATGTAGCCCTTGAGTACTTAAGTTTTTCTCCATACCTTATTTTGCATGGACAGATCTGGAGGCTCATAAGCTGGATACTTGTACCAACTGCGTCATTATCCTTCTGGGGGATTTTATTTATTATCTGTCTGTGGATGCTCGGAAGCAGTATGGAAAGTTATCTTGGGGCATTCAGGATGAATGTATATTTTATAGGCGGATTTCTTCTTAGCGACATAGCAGGAATGCTTATATATATAATTGGAGGAACACCTATAAGACTTACGATGTACTACATTCTAATGTCTATGTATCTTATGCTCGGACTTATGATGCCGGAAGCGGAGGTAAGGCTTTATTTTGTGCTTCCGATAAAGATGAAATGGATGACTATAGTTTATTTCATAATGTTCGGATATGACGTCTATACATACTTTAAGTATGGAACGATAATAGGGATCATGTATGGAACAGAAATAGTTCTTGCACTTGTAAATCTCCTTGTGTTTGTCTGGTCATGTAAAAACAGGTTATCGTACAGACAGACTGCAAAGCAGCGCCGACGCAAGAAACAGTATACAGCACAGTTTTCATCGCCTCGTCCAGGAAGCGGTATATCACAGCACAAATGCTGTATATGCGGACGTACAGAAATTACAAATCCTGAGCTTACATTCAGATATTGTTCGAAATGTGCAGGCAACAGGGAATATTGCTCGGATCATTTATTCACACATGAACATGTAAGATAATATAGAATGAACAGTGTAAAAATTTACGCTGTTCATTTTTTTATCAATCTTTTATAGAAATTTAATTGATAAAAAAATATGAAAGATTAAAATATTAGATAGCGTTTTTGCAAAAAGTAAATTACAGGAAAGGAAACGATATGGGAAAGATATTTAAAAATATGATTCCGTACTGGAAATGGATTTTATTCATTATTGTATTTCTCGTAATTCAGGCATTTTGTGATCTGTCGCTGCCTGAATATACATCGGATATCATCGATGTGGGAATCCAGAACCACGGAGTCGGGCACATACTTCCGGAAAAGATGACAGAGGAAGACTATGAGGCTGCACAATTTTTTATGGTTTCAGATGAAAAAGATAAATTTGCAGGCTGCTATGAGAAGACAGATGATGGCTATGCACTGAGTGCGGATGAAAAGACTCTTGACGAGATGGATGAGGATCTGATCGTGCCGCTTGTTATGGTATATCAGATGTCACAGGAGCAGGCTTCAGGCGAGACTGCAGATGAGGCTTCTAAGATGCAGGCAATGTCCGGGGAACAGCTTACGGACGACATGATCCTTTCCATGAGGGAACAGCTTCAGGACAAGATCGATTCAGTCGGAACCACAACACTTAAGTCGATGGGAGTGGCATATGCTGTCTCATGTGATAAAAATGCAGGTATAGACATAGATGATATACAGATCCAATATCTTTGGAAAATGGGTGGTAAAATGTTTATTTTTGCAGTTGCCATGCTCCTTGCCGCTGTGGCGGTAGGATTCGCAGCATCCAAGGTCGGTGCAGGCATAGGCCGTGATTTAAGAGAAAAAACATTTACCAGGGTCGTAGGATTTTCAAATGCAGAAATAAATAAATTTTCTACAGCCTCACTTATCACGCGAAGCACAAACGACATACAGCAGATCCAGATGGTAACAGCAATGTTCCTTAGAATGATATTGTATGCCCCGATACTTGGAATAGGTGGAATAATCAAGGTCGTTCAGACTGATTCAGGCATGGAATGGGTGATCGTTGTGGCTGTTGCGGCAATAATGATATTCGTGTTTACACTTGTAGGAATAGCAATGCCGAAATTTAAAATAATGCAGTCTTTAGTTGACCGCGTGAATCTTGTATCAAGGGAGATACTGACTGGTCTTAGTGTAATAAGGGCATTCGGACGTGAAAAGGAGGAAGAGAAGAGGTTTGATGAGGCAAACCGTATACTTACCAAAACACAGCTTTTCACGAACCGGGTAATGACATTTATGATGCCGGGCATGTCTATGATAATGTACTGTATTACCCTTGGAATCGTGTGGGGTGCAGCAGGACGTATTGATGACGGAACAATGCAGGTCGGAACGATGACAGCATTTATTACATATGCCATGATGATCGTTATGTCGTTTCTGATGCTTTCAGCAATGTCGATCATGATGCCAAGGGCAGGAGTTGCAGCAGAGCGTATAGACGAAGTGATAAATACAAAAAGCTCAATAAATGATCCGCAGTCTCCAAAGAAAAATGACGATCATAAAGGAAAAATAAGCTTTGAGCATGTAAGCTTTAAATACCCGGGGGCAAAAGAGAATGTCCTGTATGATATAGACTTTACGGCAGAGCCGGGAAAGACAACTGCTATCATAGGAAGTACTGGATGTGGAAAATCTACACTTGTAAATCTTATACCGCGTTTTTATGATGTTACAGAAGGAAAGATCGTATTTGATGGGATTGATATAAGAGATTATTCATTAGAAGAACTGCGCCAGAATATAGGTTTCGTGCCACAGAAGGGAATATTGTTTTCAGGAACGATAGCTTCAAATCTTCGATTTGGTAAAAGTGATGCAACAGATGAGCAGATAAAAAAAGCTGCCGGCATTGCACAGGCAGAGGAATTCATTAACGAAAAACCAGAAGGTTATGACAGCCCTATATCACAGGGAGGAACGAACGTATCAGGCGGACAGAAACAAAGGCTCGCAATTGCAAGGGCAATAGCAAAAGAGCCATATTTATATGTATTTGATGACAGCTTTTCTGCGCTGGATATGAAGACAGACGCAAAGCTTAGAAAGGCACTTGAAGAGGTAACTTCAAATGCTGCGGTCATAATCGTTGCACAGCGCATAAGCACAATTTTGCATGCAGATCAGATAATTGTTCTTGACGAGGGAAAAATCGTAGGAAAAGGAACCCATGAGCAGCTGTTATCTGAATGTGATGTATACAGACAGATCGCAAGGTCACAGCTTTCAGCAAAAGAACTTGGATTATCAGAAGATAGTGGAAAGGAGGCGTAAGGAATGAGTGAAAACGGAATGCCTGCAAGAAGACATAGAGGTCCTATGGGACCGGGGCATGGCTTTGTAGGAGAAAAACCAAAGGATTTCAAAGGCTCATCAAAGAAGCTTATAAAATATCTGGGAAAATATTGGATTGCCATAGTAATAGTAATGATCTTTGCGGCAGCATCCACTGTGTTTTCTGTCGCAGGACCAAAGGTAATGGGAAAAGCGACAACAGCTCTTGCAGAGGGACTTATGGATAAGATCTCCGGTACAGGAGGAATAGACTTTGATTATATAGCAAAAGTGCTTCTCTTTACACTGGGACTATATATAATAAGTGCGGTGTTCATGTTTATACAGGGTCTTATCATGACCAATATTACGCAGAAGACATGCTATAGGATGCGTAAGGAAATTGTTGAAAAGATAAACCGCATGCCGATGAAATATTTTGAATCACGGACATATGGAGAAGTTTTATCCAGGATCACAAATGATGTGGATACACTTGGACAGAGTTTAAACCAGAGCATAACACAGGTTATAACATCAGTGGCAACACTTATCGGAACACTCGTCATGATGCTTTCTATTTCACCACTTATGACGATTATATCAATAGTTATTCTTCCGGTTTCTGCATTTCTTATATCATTCGTAGTTAAACATTCGCAGAAGTTTTTTAGACAGCAGCAGGAATATCTGGGACACATAAACGGACAGGTAGAGGAAGTGTACGGAGGACATCTTATCATAAAGGCGTACAATAAAGAAGAAGAGACTGTATCTGCATTCCGTCAGGCAAATGATGTATTATACAGATCTGCATGGAAATCACAGTTTTTATCAGGACTTATGATGCCAATAATGCAGTTTGTCGGAAATCTCGGATATGCAGGGGTTGCCATTTCAGGAGGCATACTTGCGATAAAAAAGGTTATCACGATAGGTGATATACAGGCATTTATCCAGTATGTAAAGAATTTTACACAGCCGATACAGCAGATAGCCCAGGTCGCTACACAGCTTCAGTCAATGACTGCAGCTTCAGAGAGGGTATTTGAATTCCTCGAGGAAGAGGAGGAAGACATAACTGTTGAAGATCCGGTTTCTGTTTCTGATATAGAGGGCAGGGTGGAATTTTCGCATGTTAAGTTTGGATATGATCCTGACAATATGATAATAAAAGATTTTTCAGCAAAGGTAGAGCCTGGCCAGCAGGTGGCAATAGTCGGACCTACAGGTGCGGGAAAAACTACTATGGTAAAGCTGCTTATGAGATTCTATGATGTAAATTCAGGTTCAATACTTGTGGATGGGCATGATGTAAGGGAATATAACAGACCTCAGCTTAGAGAGGCTTTTGGAATGGTGCTTCAGGATACATGGCTCTTTAAGGGAACGATAATGGAGAATATCCGTTATGGAAGACTTGATGCCACGGATGAAGAGGTTATAGAGGCTGCAAAGGCTGCACATGCACATCATTTCATCCAGACACTGCCGGGTGGATATAATATGGAATTAAATGAGGATGCGTCAAATGTTTCACAGGGGCAGAAGCAGCTGCTTACAATAGCCCGTGCCATACTTGCGGATAACAGGATACTTATTCTTGATGAGGCTACATCGTCTGTGGATACAAGAACAGAGATAAGGATACAAAAAGCGCTTGATAACCTTATGAGAGGAAGGACAAGTTTTGTAATAGCACATCGTTTATCCACAATAAAAAATGCCGACATTATCCTTGTAATGAAAGACGGAGACATAATCGAGCAGGGAAATCACGAAGAGCTTATAAAAAAGAACGGATTTTATGCTGAATTATATAATTCACAGTTTGAAGAAACATAATGTTAATGTTCACACGCAAGCTTGACACTGCGCTGTCAAGCTATGAGCCATAGTGTTAATTATTGAGTGATTACAGCCCTGCCTCGTAGAGGCATTTTAAATGGGCTGTAATCGTTGCTGTTCACACTGTTAGGTGTGAACAGCAATATTATAATTATAGACTATAGCAGATATATAAAACTTTTATAGAGTTTTTTTGACAAATTGTGCTATACTAAAATAATAGAATTTGTGTTGACAGTAATTGGCGGCATGGGAGATTGGAATGGACAATTTAAATGTCGCTGTAGCAGATGAAAAGAAAAATGTGCTTGAATTAATAGGGAAACTTTTTAAGGATAACGACAGCTTTGAGCTTATAGGAACAGCAAAGAATAGTGAGGAAGCGTACAAACTGATAAATAAAAGTACCGGACCGGACGTATTACTTGTATATGTTAAGAAATCCGGTGAGGCAGAAGCTTTTTCAACAGATGAAAGTTTCAGCGTAAAATCACTTGAAACAGAAATAACAGAGATAATCCATGAGGTTGGTGTCCCGGCTCACATTAAAGGCTATCAGTATTTGAGGGAAGCGATCATGATGTCGGTTGAAGATATGGATATGCTCAACTCGATAACGAAAGTTTTATACCCTACGATAGCAAAGAAATTTAAAACAACATCAAGCAGAGTTGAACGTGCGATACGTCATGCTATAGAAGTGGCATGGAGCAGAGGAAGAATGGATACAATTGATTCTATGTTCGGATACACAATAAATCATGGAAAGGGCAAGCCTACAAATTCCGAGTTTATTGCACTGATAACAGACAGGATCAGACTTGGAATGAAGTAATAATTATTATAAACAATTTTATTCATTATCTCTTTATGATATGGTATACTCTATATATAGGTAAATATAGTTGGGAGGTAATGAATAATGAAGAATATACTAATTGTTTCATCAGAGGCAATACCTTATATAAAGACAGGCGGATTGGCAGATGTGGCTGGTTCCTTACCAAAGTATTTTGATAAAGAGAAATATGATGTCAGAGTCATAATTCCAAAGTACAAATGCATGGATGAGAAACTTGTTCCACAGCTGAAATTCGCCTGTCATTTTTATGTAAACTTAAACTGGAGAAAACAATATGCAGGTATTTTTAAAGCAGTAAATGATGGGATAACATACTACTTTGTAGATAACGAATTTTATTTCGCAGGAGATAAGCCGTATAACAATATATATGAGGATGTGGAAAAATTTGCTTATTTTTCAAAAGCTGTTTTAGAGTCGCTTCCATATATTGATTTTGAGCCGGATATAATCCACTGTAATGACTGGGAGACCGGACTGCTGCCTGTATTTTTGAAGACAACATATGGATCAGATACATTTTATTCAAATATAAAAACTGTATTTTCCATTCATAACATGAGATTCCAGGGAAGATGGAAAATGCGTGAGGTTGCAGACATAACCGGTCTTCCGGAGCATATTTTTAATTCAAATGAGCTTGAGTTTTATGGGGAGGCAAATTATCTGAAAGGTGGAATAGTCTATGCAGATGAGATAACCACTGTAAGTCCTTCATATGCAGATGAGATCACAACACCGGAAGGTGGAGAGGGACTTGACGGACTTATGCTTGAGCGGAGGAAACATTTAAGCGGTATATTAAACGGAATAGATTATAGTGTGTACAATCCGGCAAAGGATAAATATATAAGCTGCAATTTCATGTCACCTGATAAAGATACAAACAAACCATATGGAAAAGAAGTGGATAAAAGAGAGTTTCAGGAGAAAAATGGTCTGAAAGCAGATAAAAATGCAATGCTTATAGGTATTGTGTCAAGGCTTACGGATCAGAAGGGTTTCGACCTTATAGCATATGTCATGGATGAAATCTTAGAGACTACTGATATACAGTTTTGTATACTCGGAACAGGTGAAAACCAGTATGAGGGAATGTTCCATTATTTTCAGAGTAAATACCCTGACAGATTAAGTGTTTACATCGGATATTCAGAAGAACGCGCACATCAGATATATGCGTCATGTGATGCTTTTCTGATGCCGTCACTGTTTGAACCTTGTGGATTGGGCCAGATGATGGCGATGAGATACGGAACGATTCCAATCGTAAGAGAGACAGGTGGACTTAAGGATACGGTTGAGGCATACAATGAATATGAAAATACCGGAACAGGTTTTTCATTTACGGATTATAATGCACACGATATGCTGCATGTTATAAAATATGCTGAGTCAGTTTTTAAAAATAATAAAAAAGCGTGGAATGAAATGATGGTCCGTGACATGAACAAAGATTTTTCATGGGATGCATCCGCCCGGAGATATGAAGCATTGTATGATAGGCTGACAGAAAAATAAAATACAGCTGCCGTAAAACAGAATAATTACAAAAAGCATGATGACAAGACACTGTGCATTTCAGATGCATGGTGTCTTGTCTTTTTTTAATTTAGTATTCTACTGCCTGTTTTTTCCGGCTGTATATATACACGTGATCCGATAATATTTCTTCATCAGTAACCTCAGTACTGTTTACTTCATTTATGAAACTGTTAAGAGTAGGGATATCATCATGGATCGTTCTGGGCAGAACGAGAAATTCGTGGATACTGCTTGGAATAAGTACTAGATCTGAGTCTAATTTATCGGATATCTTTTTCAGTATTCCGGGATATAGCATGGTTGTGGCACCATATATTTTGTATTGGTTTGTAAGTATAAGCATCATCGGATCAATGCCGCTTGAGTTTATAAGTTCCCTGGAAACAGGAACGACATCTTCCATATTGATAAGACTGTATGGAAGTTTTTTTTCGGTATTTGTTATGGCGTCTTCCATAAGCTGGCGCATGGAAATCTTCCATTCCTCAAGAAGTGCATTGGTTATCTTTAAGGTGCATAGCTCGCTGCCTGCACTGTCTATGTAGTACAGGAATATGACTGCCAGATCCAGATATTTTACATGTGGCATGGACATGAGTTCGTTCTTATTCTGTTCATAATTGACTAATTTCATAATAATATGGGATTTTGCAAGCGAATAATCATATACGGATGTGATATCAAAATTCTGTTTTGGAAGTACCTCTTTGTATGATGACATTATAGAGTCGACGATATCATTTATGGAAACACCATCGAGATACCAGTGGTAATAGGGATTCAGATAAATGGCAGGGGCGATGTTGAATGACGGATTGATGATAAGAAGACCGTCATATATCTTGCCATTATTTTTTTTGACGGGATGGATCTTAAGAGAGTAACCATCCTCAAGCTTCTTTTTTATTTCTGTTTCAATTGTTTGTAAAAACTCCTTATATTTCATGCTTCTCCTCTCATTTGAGAAGACATAACTTAAAAGGATCCTGTGGAAAGATAAATCCACGAAATTATTAATTCCGTGGATTTAAATGTATCATTATTTGAATATTATTGCAACTGTTTTTTATCAATTGCCGGCTTTTAGATTCTGCCATAGCGTATTGTAAAGGGCTGCCTCGTCATCAGTAAATGCACGGTATACTTCACAACGGGATAAAATTTCCTTTGGAGGATTGACAGCCTCGTTTTCTTTCAGATCAGCATCCTGGTTTTCGATTACCGATCTGATAGGTGATGCATAGTATACATATTCAAAATTAAGCATTGCAGGTTCATCGCTGCATATATAGTTTAAAAATTCTTCAGCACCGGATTTGTTCTGGCATGTTTTAGGGATAAACCATGAGTCAATCCAGAGATTAGAACCTTCCTTAGGGACAACATAATCAAGATCAGGATTTATGTCCATTGCCGATGCGGCTTCACCTGAATAGCACACTGCGATAGAGGCATTTTCAGCAGCCATCTCATCGCATGTTTCATCAACATAGTAGGCAAGCACGTCGGGAGCCTGTTTTTTTAATATGTCGTAAGCTTTGTCAAGCTTGGAAGGATCTGTTTCGTTTATGGAATATCCTAGTGTTTCAAGGGCAGGAGCAAAGGCATCACGTACAGAATTTATCATTATCATGTTACCTTTATATTTTCCATTCCATAAGCAGTCCCAGCTGCTTAGATCATTTTTGTCAGCAAGCTTTTTGTTATACAGGATACCAAGGGTTCCGTAGAAATATGGAACAGTGTATTTGTGCTTTGGATCAAAAGATGCAGACATATCAATGATCTCAGGCTCAACATTCTGATAATTAGGCATATTATCGTAATCCATAGGCAGAACTTCGCCTTCGGATATAAGTTTTTCTATAATGTAATCGGATGTACATATTACATCGTAGTCTATGGCACCTGATTTATATTTTGTATACATTTCTTCAGGGTCTTCATATTCTTCGTATTTTACAGTGAGTCCGGTTTCTTCTTCAAAACTGTCAAGTACAGATTCGTCTATGTATTTACCATAGTTTAATACAGTGATCGTCATGCCTGTGCCCGTATTTTTCGAATTTACTGCAAAAACAGAAAAGCATCCGATAACAAGAACCGATACAATCGCTATGCTTACGGTACGTTTTACTAATGAGCGGCGCTTGAACCGCTTAATGAGCTTTTCACTTGATGATGTTGGTGCAGGTGTCTTGTTGGAATTTATGTTTACAACAACAAGAAGAAGCAGCACAGTAAAAAACAAAATAGTAGAAAGCGCATATAATTCAGGCTTTACACCTTTTTTAAGCTGTGTATAAAGCATTGTTGAGAGCGTGTTTACACCGGCTCCCTTTGTAAAATAGGTAATCGAAAAATCGTCTAAAGACATAGTTACAGCCATGAGAAATCCGGAAAATACTCCGGAACTGATCTCAGGCCATGTTACCTTGTAGAATGCATACAAAGGGGAAGCACCAAGGTCGAGGGCTGCTTCATAGGTATATTTGTTTGCCTGCTTTAATTTTGGAAGTACGTTTAATATAACGTATGGGATATTAAATGTGATATGTGCAATGAGCACGGTTACAAATCCCAGATCCATGAATTTAACAAATAAAAGCATCATGGAAATTCCTGTTACTATATCAGCATTGAGCATTGGAATATTTGTAGCGCCAAGATATATGGTCTGATTTTTCTTTTTCATAGCGCTTATACCAATGGCAGCGAGAGTTCCTATTATTGTGGAAATAACGGCTGCAAGGAGTGTGATCTGCAATGTTGTAGAAAATGCAGACATGATGTTCTCACTTTGAAAACAGTTTTTGTACCAGTCAAGTGTGAATCCACCCCATTTAACTGATGAACTCGAGTTGTTGAAGGAGAGTACCATAAGTACTATTATAGGCAGATATAAGAATAAAAATATAAGTGCCATGTAAATTTTCGATGCGATTTTTTTTACCATACAGCTGTTGAATCTCCTTCCTTGTCAAACAGATTAACGATTGCCATGCTTATGAGTACGAATACCATAAGAACGAGAGAAAGTCCGCTGCCGGCATTCCACTGTGAACCATGGACAAAATCCTGTTCGATTATATTTCCTATGAGAAGGACTTTTCCTCCTCCAAGTATCTGCGATATCGCAAATGAAGTAAGCGATGGGACAAATACCATTACAATTCCGCTTATCACACCTGATAATGTAAGAGGAACTATTATTTTCAAAAATATTATAATATTATTGGCACCGAGATCCCTTGCGGCCTCGATCCAGTCATTTTTGATACGGTTCATCGAATTGTAGATCGGAAGCAGCATAAATGGAAGAAAATCATATACCATTCCAAGAACTACGGCCGATGTTGTATTCATAATGTTAAAGCCCGGAAGACCGAGTGTGGTGAGTATTGAGTTTATCACACCATTTTTGGATAAAAGCTGTTTCCAGGCAAGTATGCGGAGCATAAAATTCATCCACATAGGCAGCATAAAGATAAAGACGATAAAACTTTGATTTTTTATCTTCATGCCATTTAATATCATTGCCAGCGGGTAAGACAAAAGCAGGCATACAAGTGTACACAAAATACCAAGCTTAAGTGATAAAAGTATGGCATGTATATTTGTAGATGTTGCTATGGCTGTAATATATTCTATAGTAAAACCACCGCTGCCGTCTGAAAAAGCATAGTAGATTATCATAAACAGCGGGAGGATTATAAATCCTATGATCCATATAAGATATGGGCCGGCAAGTAGCTGCTTTTTTAATTTATGCATCGATTTCCACCGCCTTTTCATCTGAAGATTCAGGTTTGTGCATTATCTGGATATTGAAAGGTATCACATTAATGCCGACATGGCTGCCAACCTCGAAATATTTTGTTGTGTGCACCATCCAGTCATAGCCGTTTGCTTTTACTTCAAGCTCATAGTGGACACCTTTAAAAATATTTGATGTGACATCACCTTCTATAATACCATCCGCCGGATCGACAAGCTCCACATCCTCAGGACGGATCACGACATCGACAGGTTTGTTTTTGCCGAAGCCCTCATCAACACACTGCCATTTTACTCCGAGTATTTCCACGAGACGATCTTCTATCATAGTTGCGTCTATAATATTGCTGTGTCCGATGAAATCAGCTACAAATGCATTTTCCGGCTCGTTATATATATCTTCAGGGGTTCCGATCTGCTGTATATAGCCCTGGTTCATAACGACAATAGTGTCGGACATTGTAAGTGCTTCTTCCTGATCGTGTGTTACATATACAAAAGTTATGCCAAGTTCGTTTTTAAGACGGATAAGCTCGTACTGCATATTCTGGCGCAGTTTAAGGTCAAGGGCACCAAGAGGCTCATCTAACAGGAGAATCTTCGGCTCATTTACTATAGCCCGTGCGATAGCGATACGCTGCTGCTGGCCACCGCTTAATGAATCGATTGAGCGGTTTTCAAAGCCGTCTAGGTTTACAAGCTTAAGTGCGTATTTTATTTTATCATTTATATATTCTTTGCTTTTTTTCTTTAATTTGAGCCCGAAAGCAATGTTCTCCGCTATTGTCATATGAGGAAAAAGAGAGTATTTCTGAAATACAGTATTTAAATTTCTCTCATTGGCAGGGATATTTGTTATGTCTTTGGAGTCGAACATGATTTTTCCTTTGTCAGGAGTTTCGAATCCGCCGAGAAGACGAAGAGTGGTTGTTTTGCCACAGCCTGATGGACCAAGCAGTGTAAGAAATTCATTCTCCCTTACGTAAAGATTTAATTCGTCAAGGACAGTGTTTCCATTATAAGATTTGCTGATGTCAATAAAATCAATTAGTTTTTTTCCCATGGTGTAAACCTTTCTCTATAAATTATAATATGTAGTTTCTTTGCAAAACACTATACTAGAAACTAGGTGGATTGCTTATCCATATGAGTACGGCATCCTTTGAGGAGGTGTTTTGTATAAAATGCTTTTTGCCGGCACAAAAGTAAAATGATTCACCGGCCTTTATGGTATGCATTTTGCCACCATAATTTAGTTTTATACTTCCCTTTAAGACATATCCGAATTCTTCGCATTCTTTTGGAAGATAAACTTCGGAGGTGCCGCCGGCTTTTATCGTCACGCGCAGCGGTTCCATGGAATTTGTCTGTGCATTTGGGATAAGCCACTCTATAGTGTTGCCTTTTTCTTCATCCGTTTTTTCAAAATAGTCCCCGGATTTAAAGACTATCTGTTCTGGCTCAGAATCTGTAAAAAATTCTGCCGGAGTCATGCCAAGACACTGGATTATATCAAGCAGCGTGCCAACAGAAGGTGAGTTCTGGTTGCGTTCAAGCTGGGAAATAAATCCTTTTGTAAGTTCAGCTCTGTCAGCGAGTTCCTGCTGGGTAAGTCCATACTGGATTCTTAACTCCTTCATTCTGCGTCCTATATCCATATTTACTCCATAAATGTGTGCTTAATAATAGATTTTTTGTTTACTAAAAATAAACCGACGAAATCATTTTAATATATTATTAAGAAATGTCAAGAGAAGATTTGATGTTGTTTATATAAATTTCTGTACAGTAAAAAGAAGCCCTGATCTTATAATAAGATCAAGGCTTCAAAAATTAAAATGTTAAGCCGATAACCGGGATCGAACCGGTGGCCTACGCATTACGAGTGCGTCGCTCTACCTACTGAGCCATATCGGCGTGCGAATCTATAATATCAAATTATAATATAAAAATCAATGGTTTTTATATTTTTTTATTTAAGCTGTTGACACATAACTGTTTATGATGTATATATAACACATAAACAGTTACACAGAACAGGAGGAAGAATATGCAGCTTAAGCAGAATTCCGGGGTACCTATCTATCAGCAGATAGCAGATAGTTTCAGGACGGATATCCTTGCCGGCAAGTATAAACAGGGAGAATTTCTTCCGTCTATACGAGGATTGGCAAAGGATCTAAAGATAAGTGTTATAACAACTATGAAAGCATATGAGCAGCTTGCCCAGGAAGGACTTGTGACAGCAGCTCAGGGCAAAGGATTTTATGTCAATGCGCAGGATAGTGAGATGATAAAAGAACAGCATCTGAGAAAAGTCGAAAGTTCGCTTAACGATGCGATCGAATCGGCAAAGATAGCAGGACTTTCAATGGATGAGCTAAGAGAAACACTTGATACTCTTATTGATATGGATAGTCAGATAATTTAAAAGCAGGAGGATATGGAGATGACAACACAATATGCGATAGAAGGAAACAATATAACAAAAAATTTAAAGGGCTTTAACCTTGATATAGATGATTTAAAGGTTCCAAAGGGCTTTGCCACTGCGCTTATCGGAGAAAACGGAGCAGGAAAGACAACTCTTCTTAATATTCTTTCGGGATTAAGACTTGATTATAAAGGGGATATAACTTTTTTCGGGCGGTATTCAGATAAAGAAAAAGAAGATAATGGAAATATAAAAAACAGGATTGGATATACCGGAACTGGAAAGTACTATCTTCCGCAATGGACAGTCAAAGACATTGAAAATATAAGCAAAATACTCTTTGAAGATTTTTCGGAAGATAGGTTTAGAAAATATTGTGATGAGCTTGCAATTTTTCCACACGGACAGCTTGACATGAAAAAGCCGAATAGTTCTTTTTCCGATGGAATGAAAGTAAAACTCATGCTTGCCGGAGTGCTGTCGCGTGATACAGATATGCTCATACTTGATGAGCCGGCATCACCGCTTGATCCACTCATGCGCGACAAACTCTGCCAGCTTATAAGTGAATATATAAACAACGGAAACGGAGAAAAAAGTGTATTTTTCTCGACACATAATATATCTGATATGGAAAATGTTACAGACTATGCGATAATCATGGAAAACGGACAGATCGTTGAGCAGGGATTTGTAGAAGACCTGAAAGAGAAATACATTGTGATAAAGGGTGATGCAGCAGATACACAGAAAGCAAAAGACATTCTTTATACAATAACTACAAATCCATATGGTTTTGAAGGCATATGCCTTTCAGAAAATCTCGATAAGCTTGCAGGACTTAATGTTACAAAAGAAATTCCTACATTATATCAGATAAGTGTTGCGGTGATGAAAAATAATACAAAGATCGTTATGAGATAGTTTATCGGTTAATTGTAATATGATGAAGGTGGATAAATGAATAGGTTAAATAAAATGATACAAAATTACAGAGTGCTTACAAATAATAAGTACAGACTGGTAACGAATATAGTTATCCCGGTTGTGCTTGGAATAATCACAGCAGTTCTGGCAGAAGGTTTAATGATACAGTTTGCTATGTTTCCCCCGATTTTTATGATACTTGCAGAAATATGTGGAGATTATTTCGGGATAGGATGCATATGCAAAAAGAATGGCTTTGGAATGGATTTTTTAAAAACAAGTCATGATGGCATTAAAGATTTTGAAGACTGTCTTCTTGTGGATATACTAGTCAGGATACCAAGGATCGCAATTTATTTTATGATAGCAGGAATACCATTTAGACATACGGAAAGATTTCCGGTTATCCTGTTTGAAATGATAGCAGTTGTTGCCATATGTTCCATCGCATCACTCAATGTGCTCAGATATATAGAAATGTCACAATATATAATGATAATGGCATTTACATTTGAAATACCTGCGATACTCGGATGTACACTTGCATATTTTAATTTCTGGCCATGGGTAAAATGGGTGTTCCCGCCGGCTGCGGCAGTACTTCTTATTGTTGCGATAATAGCAACATACTATCACATGATAACAAAGGTGCGCAATTCATATAAAGATATATAGAGGAGATTTGGTATGATAAAAAATTTAAAAACAGGATTTAAACTTTTAAAATACAGTTACAAATGTAAAATGAATCTTATATTACTGGCATTTTTTACAGTGATCGGATTAGTTAGTGAAATATCTTCGCATGGAACAAATATGCTTGGGGGCTTTTATTTTACGATGTCAGGTATGTTCGCATATCAGATGATAGTTTCGATGGATATATCAGGAATGGTGCAGTCTTCCGCAATGAAAAAAAGACTTCAGATCAGTATGCCGGTGTTTGTAAGTACGGTGATTTACATTATACTTTACACAGTTCTTGTTATAGAAAGAATCATCCTTGTACACGTCAATCCACAGGATAAAGATATGCTGATGTTTACTCTGTTTACAATTGTGATGATGCTGTTTATAATGTTTATCTTTTCGGCTATATGCTATAAATACTTTGTGGCGGGTTTCATTATATTTTTTGCTCTTTTAATTGGAACTGTGCTTGTACTTGACGAGGTATGCATGCGCGGTGGATATGAGTTTATATGCAACATGGGATTTGGTACCTTTATTATTATAGGATATGCTGTGATCTTAGCAGGTGGGGCAATAGAGTACCTGATCGGAAAACTATTGTATAGGAAACCATTATCAGAATTTGCGTTCCGCGGAATTTTCAAAGATGCAAAATAAGTATTGAAATATGGACAAAATTATAGTATCTTTTAATATATTATTAAAACATTAGGAGAAATAAAATTATATGGATAGCGACGGTTATAGTCAGAAGCAGTTAGATGATTTGTTTATGGATATGATTGCCTATTATGATGGTGATCCAAAGAGGATCCAGCATTTTACAAAAGTGCACAGTTATGCAAGGCTTATAGGAGTCGGAGAAAGTCTGGATGATACATCTTTGTTTATCCTTGAAGCAGCAGCATACACACATGATATTGGAATCCGTGTTGCAGAGGAAAAATACGGAAAATGTGATGGAAAGCTTCAGGAACAGGAAGGACCTATAGTGGCACAGAAAATGCTTTCACAGCTTGGATTTGAGAATTATATGGTTGAGAGGATCTGTTTTCTTATAGGACACCATCATACATATGATAATATAGATGGTCTTGATTATCAGGCTCTTGTTGAGGCAGATTTCCTTGTTAATCTGTATGAAGATGATGCAGGGAACAGAGCGGTCGATAAAGCTTACAAAAAGATTTTCAGGACAAATACAGGAAAAAAGATATTTAGACTAATGTTCGGATATGTTGAGGATTAGTGTGAGGGAACCGGAAGTGATGCTTCCGGTTCTTTTCGGGTAAAGATCCGGGCACAAAATAAATACGGAAGGGAACAGCAATATGAATAAAATAAACTACCAGAAAGAGATGGAACGTATAATAAAAGAAAATTGTGCCGGCGGCAGCGTGACAAAAAAAGTACTTCTCCACAGCTGCTGCGGTCCGTGCAGCACATATTGTATACAGACTCTTGCAGAGTACTTTGAGGTTACGGTCTTTTATTATAATCCGAATATATATCCAGAGGATGAGTACCATATGCGGGCAAAAGAACAAAAAAGATTCATAGAACAGTTTCCTACAAAAAACAATGTAGATTTTATAGAAGGCATTTATGATCAGGAGCGTTTTTACAAGCTGACAAAGGGACTTTGGGATGTGCCTGAGGGGGGCAGCAGATGCTTTTTGTGTTACAGGATGAGACTTGAAGAAAGTGCAAAATACGCAAAAGATCATGGATTTGATTTTTTTACGACAACACTATCCATAAGCCCGCTCAAAAATGCGGAAAAGCTTAACGAAATAGGAGGCATGCTTGAAAAAGAATATGGTGTGGGATATCTGTATTCTGATTTCAAAAAAAAGGACGGGTATAAAAAGTCTACAGAGATATCAAAAGAATACAATATGTACAGACAGTATTATTGTGGATGCATATTTTCAAAGAAGCAGAGAGATGAAGAGATAAGAAAGAAAAAAGAAGCCGGGATCGTGGAATAGACTGATATAAGAAAAAATTATAACAGGCTCTTAACTATAAGTATTAGCACTTTTCCTATAAAGATGGTATGATATGGTCAGTTCAAAGGAACAGACACAAATTAAAGATAAGACAATAACCAGCTACAGGAAAAGGAGAGTATATAAAATGAGCAAAAAACATTACGCAGACAGAAATTTAAAATTTGAGACATTACAGTTACATGTAGGACAGGAAACACCTGATCCGGTTACAGATGCAAGAGCAGTTCCAATCTACCTTACTTCATCATATGTGTTCCACAACAGTGAACACGCAGCAGACAGATTCGGACTTAGGGATGCCGGAAATATCTACGGCAGACTTACAAATCCTACAGAGGATGTATTTGAAAGAAGGATCGCAGCACTCGAGGGCGGCGTTGCAGCGCTTGCTGTTGGTTCGGGAGCAGCTGCACTCACATATGCATTCCAGGCAGTAGCGCATGCAGGGGATCACATTGTAGCAGCAAAAAATATCTACGGTGGTACATATAACCTCTTAGCACACACACTTCCTGATTACGGAATCGAAGCTACATTCGTAGATCCATTCGATTATGAAGGAATCAAGGCAGCTATCAAAGAAAACACAAAAGCAATCGAGATCGAGACACTCGGAAATCCTAACTCAGAGGTAGTGGATATCGAAAAGATCGCAGACATCGCACATGAGGCAGGAATACCACTCATAGTAGATAATACATTCGCAACACCATATCTTGTCCGCCCGATCGAGTACGGTGCAGATATCGTAGTCCATTCAGCAACAAAGTTCATTGGAGGACACGGAACAACGATCGGTGGTGTTATCATCGACAGTGGTAAATTTGACTGGACACAGAATGATAAGTGGCCATGGCTTGTAGAACCAAACGTATCTTACCACGGAGTAAGCTTCGCAAAGGACTGCGCACCAGCAGCATTTGCTACATATATCAGGGCAATCCTTCTTCGTGATACAGGAGCTACGATCTCACCTGTACATTCATTCATCTTCCTTCAGGGACTCGAGACACTTTCACTCCGTGTGGAGCGGCATGTGGAGAATGCACTTAAGGTTGTACGGTACTTAAAAGATCAGCCGCTCGTAGAAAAAGTAAATCATCCTTCAATTTCAGAGGATAAAGAGCAGCAGGAGCTTTATAAGAAATACTTCCCTAACGGAGGAGGTTCTATCTTTACATTCGAGATCAAAGGAGGAGCAGAGGAAGCACAGAAATTTATCGACAACCTCGAACTTTTCTCACTCCTTGCAAATGTTGCAGATGTTAAGTCGCTTGCCATACATCCTGCATCAACTACCCATTCAGAGTGCAATGAGGCAGAACTCTTAGATCAGGGTATCAAACCAAACACGATCCGTCTCTCTATAGGAACGGAAAATATCGATGATATCATCGAAGACCTTGACGAGGCATTTAAGGCACTCGCTTAGTAAAAAGACTCCTTAGACTATAACCAAAAGATCATTATTTAACTACCAAAATAAAATCGGAAATAATTGTTACTGTTCACACCTAACAGTGCGACCAGCAACGATTACAGCCCATTTAAAATGCCTCTACGAGGCAGGGCTGTAATCACTCAATAATTAACACTATGGCGCATAGCTTGACAGCGCAGTGTCAAGCTTGCGTGTGAACAGTGACGAATTATTCTCAATAAGGGGGCTGACAGAGGAAAAAAATGCTGTCAGCCCTTTTACTGTGCGGATTGGATTTTTTTGCGAACATCTTGATAACCTTTTAACAATTATTGATATTCACAGAAAATGAGTATATTATAGTTAATGGCTTGCAACAGATAGTATCAATGATGAAATGAAAATGGATTTATTTCACTATAGTAAACTGGCAGGCTCAGATAAACCAATAATTAATTTATATAAATAAAGGAGATATTAATCATGTTTGGATTTGGACAGTTAATCGACATCTTAAAAAAGAACCCAAAGAAAATCGTATTTACAGAGGGTGAGGATCCACGTATCCTTGAGGCTGCTTCACGTTTACTTGCAAGCAACTTCTTACATCCAATTCTTGTGGGAGATCCTGATAAAATCAATGCAAGTGCTGAAAACAGCGGTTTTAACATCCGTGGAGCAGAAATCATCGATCCTATGAACTTTGACCGTATGGATGAAATGGTGGATATTTTTTGCGAGCTTCGTAAGAGCAAGGGTGTTACACCGGAGCAGGCAAGAGGAATCCTTTCATCAGCTAACTATTTTGGTACAATGCTTGTAAAAATGGGTATTGCTGATTCACTTCTCGGAGGCGCTACATATTCAACTGCTGATACAGTCCGTCCTGCATTACAGCTTATAAAGACTAAACCGGGCAACACTATCGTATCTTCATGCTTCATTCTTGTACGTCCATCAGCTACAGGCGAGAACGAAGTTCTTGCAATGAGTGATTGTGCTATAAACATACATCCTACAGAGGACGAGCTTGTTGAGATAGCAGGAGAGTCAGCAGAGTGTGCAAAGATATTCGGTATCGATCCAAAGGTTGCATTCTTAAGCTACTCAACACTTGGCTCAGGAAAGGGCGAGGATGTTGATAAGATGAGAAATGCAGCTCACAAGGCAAAAGAGAAATATCCAAATCTTCCAATCGAGGGTGAGATCCAGTTTGACGCAGCAGTCGCACCTCGTGTAGCACGTACAAAGTGTCCGGAGTCAGAGGTAGCAGGCCATGCAAATACATTTATTTTCCCTGACATCAATGCAGGAAACATCGGATACAAGATTGCACAGAGACTTGGAAATTTCGAAGCATACGGACCAATCTTACTTGGACTTAATGCTCCTATCAATGATCTTTCACGCGGATGTAATGCAGCAGAGGTTTACTCAATGGCTATCATCACAGCAGCTCTTGCATAGACAATATACAGTATATGTGTATATAATAGAATCGCCCCGCATTGCCGGGGCGATTTAATATTATGGGGGAAATAGATAATATGAAAAAGAACACACAGATAAACCTTATAGAGGGATCAATAGCTAAAAATATAGTAAGATTCGCAGTGCCGATGTTTCTGGGAAATCTTTTCCAGCAGCTTTATAATATGGCGGATTCACTTGTGGTTGGAAATTTTCTTGGCAGCAGATCTCTTGCTGCGGTTACATCAACAGGAAGCCTTATATTTTTACTGGTTGGCTTCTTTAGTGGGACTGCGATGGGTGCAGGAGTTGTTATATCGAGATTTTTTGGGGCAAAGGATTACAATAATATAAAAAAAGCAGTGCATACTGATATTGCATTTGGAATATTGTGTGGAATATTGATGACAGTAGTCGGAGTGATATTTGCACCACAGATATTGTCGCTTATGGGCACACCGGATGATGTTTTTGTGGAATCTGTCCGGTATATTCGAATTTATTTTCTTGGCTCACTCGCAGTTATAATGTATAATGTATGTATGGGTATTCTTCAGGCGGTTGGAGACAGCAGACACCCATTATATTATCTGATAATATCATCAGTGGTAAATATAATACTTGATCTTTTGTTTATAGGTATATTCCGGTTTGGAGTCGGTTCAGCGGCACTTGCTACGATCATATCACAGTTCCTGTCAGTAGCGCTTTGCATGAGGCAGCTGATAAAAACTGACGATGTATATCGTGTATGCATAAAAGACATAGCGTTTGATAAAGGAATACTTGTCCAGATATTAAATATCGGACTGCCATCAGGGCTTCAGAATTCGATCATTTCGATAGCAAATGTTGTAGTACAGGCAAATATAAATGCATTCGGCAGTGCCGCAATGGCAGGCTGCGGAGCATATTTTAAAATAGAAGGTTTTGTATTTTTACCGATCACATGTTTTTCAATGGCACTTACCACATTTATAAGCCAGAATCTAGGTGCCGGGCAGACCGGCAGAGTAAAAAAGGGAGCCTGTTTTGGAATAGCGTGTGGACTGGGACTGGCAGAGCTTATAGGAGTAATAGTGTTTATATTTATTCCACAGCTTGTCAGATTGTTTGACAGCCACGCAGCTGTCATGGATTATGGTATATTGCAGGCGCATACGGAAAGCTTGTTTTATTTTCTGCTTGCATTTTCACATATTGCAGCAGGAATACTCCGTGGAGCAGGCAGATCTGCAGTCCCAATGTTTGTAATGCTGGCATGCTGGTGTATTATTCGGATAACTTATGTTACAATAGTTACAGGTATCATTCCAAAAATCCAGGTCGTATTCTGGGCTTATCCTATTACATGGAGTTTAAGCTCGATAGTATTTCTTTTCTATATGTTTAAAGTGGACTGGATGCATAAGTATACGGCATAATGGTTTTAGACCGGAATGGAAAATAGTAAAAGAAAGAGGTACTACATGAGAGTAGGGATGGGATATGATGTCCATAAATTAACAGCTGGCAGACCACTGATACTTGGTGGTGTTACGGTACCACATACACTCGGTCTTTTAGGACATTCAGATGCGGATGTGCTTGTGCATGCGATAATGGATGCACTGCTTGGAGCAGCAGCACTTGGCGATATAGGAAAGCATTTTCCAGATACAGATCCTGCATATAAGGGAATTTCAAGTATGAAACTTCTGGAACATGTAAGGGATCTTATTGCTGAAAAAGGTTATATTGTCGAAAATATTGACGCAACGATAATTGCGCAAAAGCCAAAGCTTCGTCCGTTTATAGAACAGATGGAGAATAATGTCGCCGGGACACTTGGAATATCAGCAGACCAGGTAAACATAAAGGCAACTACAGAGGAATGGCTTGGATTTACAGGCAGAGAAGAAGGTATAGCATCACAGGCTGTATGCTCACTCAGCGGACTCTATGAGGCAAGCATGGCAGTTGGAGGAAACTGTAGTGGATGCGGCGGTTGTACGCATCAGCAATAAAAGTTTTATAGTGCGTGTTCGTTTCATGCATGTGAAGTGAGCAAACGGTTACGCATATATTTATATAAGGAGATATAGGAGACAAAATGGAGAATAATTTCAAGTTTTATAATACACTTACAAGACAGGTGGATACAGTTATTCCGCGTGTAGACGGAAAAATCGGCATGTATACATGTGGCCCTACTGTATATCATTTTGCCCACATTGGAAATATCCGTTCATACATCATGGAGGATGTACTTGAAAAGGCGCTCAGATATGTAGGATATGATGTAAAACGTGTGATGAATATTACGGATGTAGGACATCTTTCAAGTGACGGAGATACCGGAGAGGATAAGATGCTAAAAGGTGCAAAGCGTGAGCACAAGACTGTAATGGAGATAGCGAAAGAGTACACAGATGCATTCTTTAAGGATTTTACAGCTGTCCATAACAGAATGCCGGACGTGGTTGAACCGGCTACAAACTGTATCCCTGAGTTCATCAATATGGTAGAAGTTCTTATCGAAAAGGGCTATGCATATTTTGCAGGTGGAAATGTCTATTTTGACACATCTAAACTTGACGATTATTTTGTATTTTCATCAGCAGTAGAAAAAGAGCAGCTTCAGGTTGGTGTCCGTGATGATGTTGAAGAAGATGTAAACAAAAAGAATAAAAATGACTTTGTTCTGTGGTTCACACAGTCTAAATTCGAGGATCAGGCACTTAAATGGGACAGTCCGTGGGGCGTGGGATATCCGGGATGGCACATAGAGTGCTCATGCATCAGCATGAAACATCTTGGAGAATATGTTGATATTCATTGCGGTGGAGTTGATAATATTTTCCCACACCATACAAATGAGATAGCACAGTCAGAAAGCTTCCTCGGACATGAGTGGTGTAAATACTGGTTCCATGTAAATCACTTAAATGACCGGGCAGGAAAAATGAGCAAATCAAAAGGCGCAATCCTTACAGTTTCTGTACTTCAGGAAAAGGGGTATAATCCACTTGCATACAGATTTTTCTGTTTACAGTCACATTACCGTAAACCGCTTGAATTCTCGTTTGATGCATTAGACAATGCGGTTGCTGCATACAATAAACTTGCAAAGCGTGTTGCAGAGCTTAAGGATGAGGGAACTGTGGATGAGGCCGCATTTGATGATTTTAAACAAAAATTCACAGAAGCAGTTTCCAATGACCTTAACACATCAATGGCTATAACTATAGTTTATGATATGTTAAAGGCGGGTATATCAGATAAAACAAAACTTGCACTTGTAGAAGATTTTGAAAAGGTGCTTGACCTTGGACTTATGGAATCAGGAAAAGCATTGCTTGATGGAGCAGCATCAGTGGACAGTGATCTTGAGGCATTTATCAATCAAAAGATAAGTGAGCGTGCAGCAGCAAAAAAAGCAAAGGATTTTGCAACAGCGGATGCGATAAGAGAAGAACTTTTGACTAAGGGCGTAGCTATAAAGGATACGCGCGAAGGCGTTAAATGGGAGCTTGTATAAGATGAAGATAGATTCATATATCAAGGAACAATTCGGAATAAAAGATGTTGATATAAGGACATATTCGCCTCTTACACTGGCATACATAGGGGATGGTATATTTGATATAGTCATCCGCTCTGTAGTTGTCGGAAAAGGCAATACGAAGGCAAGCCAGCTGCATAAACATACAAGCAGCATAGTAAAAGCACATACACAGGCAGTCATGATAGAAGCATTAGAGCCTCATCTCACAAAAGAAGAAGCGGATATATACAGGAGGGGGCGCAATGCAAAATCGCCTACAATGGCAAAAAATGCAACAATGGCGGATTACAGAAAGGCGACAGGGCTTGAAGCGTTGATGGGATATCTTTACCTTAGTGATGATTTCGAGCGTGTTGTGGAACTGACAAAGCTTGGAGTGCAGCTGATCGGAATAGAAATATAATGCATCTGGACATAGATCAATGAAGCAGAAAAGGATTTAATATGGATAAAAGTAACAATACAGAGGAAAAGAAAAATTTTCACGAAAACTATATAGAGGGCAGGAATGCTGTGCTTGAAGCATTCCGTTCGGGAAAAACGATCGACAAGATATATGTGCTCGACGGGTGTCAGGATGGCCCTGTAAAATCTATAACGCGTGAAGCAAGAAAGCATGATGCGATCATTAATTATGTTAATAAAGATCGCCTTGACCAGATTTCAGATACGGGAAAACATCAGGGAGTCATAGCTGTTTCAGCAGCATATGAATACGCAGAGGTTGAGGATATACTTGCAAATGCCGATAAAAAAGGTGAACCAGCATTTATAATAATTCTTGATGGCATAGAAGATCCACATAATCTGGGTGCGATCATAAGAACTGCAAACCAGGCAGGAGCGCATGGAATAATCATTCCAAAGCGCAGGGCAGTGGGACTTACACCTACGGTAGCAAAGACATCAGCGGGGGCTATCAACTATACACCTGTTGCAAAGGTTACCAATATCACAAATACGATCAAAGAATTAAAAGAAAAAGGAATGTGGTTCGTATGTGCAGACATGGATGGTACAGTTATGTATGATCTAAATCTCACAGGACCGATAGGACTTGTGATCGGTAATGAGGGAGATGGTGTCAGTAAGCTTGTAAAAGAAAACTGTGATATGACAGCACAGATTCCGATGAAGGGGGATATTGACTCATTAAATGCTTCTGTAGCTGCCGGCGTGCTTGCATATGAAATAGTAAGACAGAGATTAACAAAATAAGGGAAAACCCAGGAGCGACAGTTTGGAAGATTACAGTTTGTATACAGATGAACAGCTTATAAGATGTCTTAGGGAAGGAAATGATCCTATAATGGATTATCTCCTTAAAAAGTATAAGCCGCTTGTCCGCAAGAAAGCAAATGCACTATATCTGATAGGCGGAGAGACCGAAGACCTTATACAGGAAGGCATGATAGGATTATTCAAGGCAATCCGCGATTACAAAGAAGATAAGGATTCAGGCTTTTATAATTTTGCACAGCTGTGTATAGCAAGGCAGCTGTATTCAGCGCTTGAGGCATCAAACAGAAAAAAGCATATACCGCTCAATACATATGTTTCATTCTCACAGGATGAGACAAAAACATATAATTTGGAGGACTGTTTAACGCAGGATCTGTTAAGTCCGGAGCAGATATTTATCGAACAGGAAAAATTTGATGAATTTAAGGAACATCTGCTTGGACAGCTGAGTAAAATGGAAAAGAATGTATTATCGCTCTATCTTGATGGCAATGATTACATTCAGATTGCGCAGATAATGGATAAAACACCAAAATCAATAGACAATGCATTGCAGAGGATCCGGCAGAAGTTAAAAAGAAAGTAGGTGAGAGATATGAAGTTTTCGCGGATAGGTGAGCACACTATAAAATGTGTTATTTCGGAAGAAGAGATATATGATCTCGGATTTACAATGGAAGAGATTATGAGCAATGGAGAACGTACCCAGGAGTTTATGAATCAGATTTTCGATATGGCAGAGCAGGAGTTTGAGATGAAATTTGATTTCGGAGTTAAAACGGTAAGGGCTGATTTTCTGTCAAACCATACGCTCTCACTTACATTTTCAGAGCATCCTGTGTCAGAAGGAATGATGGAACATCTTAAGGATATTGTCAACGACCTCATATCAGAGCATGGACAAAAGATCCGGGAAAGTCAAAAAAAAGAAAACAGCGATGTATCATCAGATGTGGTAGTCTTATTTGAACTGGAAAATTTTGATGATCTGATCAGTTTTGTAAAAAATATAAAGCTGGAATGCAGGGCAGATACGACATTGTATAAAGACAATGATAAGTATTATCTTGCAATGGATTTATCCGGTGCAAAGGAAGATGAAGTAAAAAGGATGTCTGTTACGGCAGATGAGTATGTCAATGATATTATGGCAGGAGTCCAGAGAAAAGCATATTTTGATGAGCATGCAGATGTGATAATAAAAGAAAAGGCATTGGAAAAATTAAGAATGTTATAAAAAAATCCCAATTTGAAGATTCTTCAAATTGGGATTTGTCTTATCCGAGAACTTTTCTGATGGACTCAAGGACACGATCAGCCTGGAAAGGTTTTACAATGAAATCCTTTGCACCTGACTGGATAGCATCAATAACCATTGACTGCTGACCCATTGCTGAACACATAACACATGTAGCATTAGGATCTGCGGCCTTGATCTCTTTGAGAGCCTGAATACCATCTTTGTTAGGCATTGTGATGTCCAAAGTTACAAGATCCGGTTTTAACTCGTTGTATTTTGCGACTGCCTCGTTACCGTCAGCTGCCTCACCGGCGATCTCGAAACCTCCTTTTGTAAGAATATCTTTGAGCATCATTCTCATGAATGCCGCATCATCTACGATTAAAATTTTAGCCATTATATTAATCCTCCTGTTCTAAAATCTGTTTTACTATACTTATAGGGTACAACTGTAATAGGTCGCTGTCAATAAGTTCTCCAACTGTTAATTTAAAAGTTACCTTAACTATGTCGGTTCCATTGCAAAGTTCCTCCGGTATATCAAAAGTTTTACGGTCTTTTGAGTTGATGAGAGGAAAGCCTATATCAGTAGGTGTGTTGAGTAATGAAGCCATAGAAGTAGCTATGGTGCCACACATTTGGTTCATTGCCTCAGAAATTGCTGAAATAGTTATGTCGTCAAGAGACATTGCAGATACATCTGTTCCGTCGCCTCCCATCATAAGGTTTGCGATAACAAGTGCATCATGAACTCTTAGTACCAGCAGGTTCGTTCCATCAAGTCCTTTTGTGTAAGGAACCTTTACCAGAATATGATCATCGCTTCTTAAAGATTTTTCTTCTGCGAGTACATCAACTCTTGGAGTTGTTATATTGGTAGGATGGTTAAGAATCATGCTCAAAGCTGTGGCAGCATTGCCGGTACAGATGTTAGCAACCTCGCCGATTATGTCGGCTTGTTCTTTTGTGATTTTCTCCATTTGTGCTCCTCCGTGTGGTGGTACCTATTTCCTAACATAAATTATAACAGAGAAATCAAAAATAGCAAAGGAAATATTTAAATTTTTTCAAAATATGGTAAAATATATTTAAAAGGAGATTAAATTATGGGTGAAATAGAATATTCAGAGGCATTAAAGCTTGGAAAAAAAGAATATAGGTCCAGGATTTCAAGAGGAGAATTTCCATATCTTCCGGTTCTGGATGAAATTTTATCACAGGCTGATATAAGAACAGAACAGAATATGGGACTTGTACATGTTCCGCTCGAATTTGTTGTCGGAACGAGTACACTTGGCAGAACTTATTCCTTTGCGGCAAATTTCATGCCGATCTTAGATGAAGAAACAGAGTTCGCGATCAAATGGTCAAATCTGGCAGATGCACAGATAAATGAAGGTATAAGGGATCCGATAAAGGCTTTTGAGTATATGAACAGATATTATGTGCTTGAGGGAAATAAAAGGGTAAGTGTGCTTAAATATTACAATGCGGTATCAATACCTGCATATGTTACGAGAAAAATACCTAAAATGTCTGATGATTATGATATCAGACTGTATTATGAGTATATGAAGTTTAATGAGATTACCGGACTTTGCTCAGTGGAATTCTCAAAACTTGGAAATGCCAACAAGCTTCTGGCACTTGTAGACCATAAAGGCAGATGGAATGAAGACGTAAAAGAAAAATTTGCGAAAGTGATGTTTGATTTTTCTAAGGTTTACAATTTCCGTGGTGGTAACAGACTTTCAATAAAATTAGGTGATGCGATAACTGTATTCATGGAAGTATACGGATTTAAGGCAATGCTTAAAATGTCAGAGAGTGAATACAACACAAATATCATAAGAGTGTGGAAAGAATTTGCAGCCGAAGCAGAGCATCAGAGTGTAAACCTTGTTCTTGATCCGACTGAGGTACAGGAAAAGAAAAGTCTGCTTAATTATCTTATTCCACAGACACCTAAGAAACTTAAGGTTGTATTTTTATATCCGAGGGATCCTAAAACGTCGGCATGGCTATATTCGCATGAGCTTGGAAGAAATTATCTGGATGATACTTTTTCGGACAAGCTTGAAACATCGTACGTGACAGATGTAAATGAAAACAATGTGGAGGATGTATTAAACGACATAATAAAAAAGGGTGCAAATATAGTATTCTGTGTCGGGCCACAGATGATGAATAACAGTTTAAAGGTTGCAGTTGCGCATCCGGATGTAATAATATTAAACTGTTCACTCAATGCGCCTCATCCTTATATAAGGACATATTATGGCAGGATGTATGAGGCAAAATTTTTATCCGGGATTATAGCCGGATCACTTACTGATAATGATAAGGTGGCATATATTGCAGATTATCCGATATATGGTATGATCGCAAACATAAATGCTTTCGCACTTGGTGTAGAATGTGTAAATCCAAGGGCAAAGGTATATCTGGCATGGTCGACGACAAAAGGATACGACAGAGATAAATTCCTTGCCGAGAATGATATACATTATGTTTCAGATCAGGATATCATTACCCCGAATGATGCATCAAGAAATTTTGGACTTTATAAGACTACCGAAAAAGGAGAGGCACTTAATCTTGTTATGCCTGTATGGAACTGGGGGGCTTTTTATGAAAAACTTCTCCAGAGCGTTCTGGCAGGATCTTACAAGAACGAGGGCTCATCAGAGTCAAAGGCACTTAATTACTGGTGGGGGATTTCATCAGGGGTTATAGATCTTATATGCTCAAAGCATGTTCCATATGGTCTTAAACGCATTGTAGATCATTTAAAGAGCGATATTTCAAAAGGAGATATAGCTCCGTTTTATGGCAGGATATACGATCAGAATGGTGTATTGAGAAACAAAGACCAGAAGGAAATGACACATCAGGATATCATGAATATGGATTGGCTTCTTGACAATGTGACAGGTACAATACCAAGCATGGATTCACTGATAGATAAAGCGAAAACAGTTGTTGAACTAAAGGGTGTAGAGGAAAAAAAATTATAATGAAGATATTATTCTTGGCTGATGAGGAATCGAAAGTCTATTGGGAGTATTTTAAAAAAGAAGATTTCGAAGGAATCGATGTGATCGTTTCTTGTGGTGATTTAAAAGCAAGCTATCTGTCGTTTCTTACGACAATGGTAGGCGTGCCGGTGTTATATGTACATGGAAATCATGATGATAAATATAGCATGAATCCACCGGAAGGATGTACATGTATAGAAGATGAGGTATACGAATATGAAGGAGTGAGATTTGTCGGTCTTGGCGGATCCAACCGGTATAAACCAGGTAAAAACCAATATACTGAAAAGCAGATGACACGTAGGGCAAAAAAGCTTAAATGGAAAATATGGCGTAAAAAAGGTTTTGACATATTAGTTACCCATTCTCCGGCGAGAGGCTTAAATGATGGTGAGGACATGTGCCACAAGGGCTTTGAGATCTTTAATAAACTAATAGAAGAGTACAAACCGAAGTATTTTGTCCATGGACATGTCCATATGTGTTATGGACGTAATTATAAGCGTATAGATCATGTTGGTGATACGACAGTTATAAATGCATATGAAAAGTACATATTAGAGCTATAAAAATTTCTTATATTATTTTCAAAATTAAGAAAATATTTAGTACATGGATACATTTATGACACAATTAGATGATATCATTAAATCATCAAAAGGAGCTGTTGTGTTTTAACAAAAAGTGTTGGGGTGCTTTCAGTTCCGACTAAAAATTATTCGTATATCATTTTTATGTATATACGCTTTTGATATTCGGTTATGGACTTTTCCTTCCTTAAGTATGCCATAACCGATTTTTTGTTTGTCATAGCATAAAAAAATCCCATTGAATGTAAATTTAATGGGATTTTTAGATGGCTGATAATAGTTATTGATTACTCTTCGATCTTTATATCATCAAAGCAGTCGAATGTAGCAAAGTAATCCTTTGGTGTTTCTGCTCTTCTTATAAGCTGTACGGATTTATCCTCTTTGAGTAGAAGCTCTGCTGAACGGAGCCTTCCATTATAGTTATAGCCCATAGAAAATCCATGTGCGCCTGTATCATGTATCACAAGGTAATCGCCCATATCGATCTTTGGAAGATTTCTATCTACGGCGAATTTGTCACAGTTTTCACAAAGTGAACCTACAACATCATACACATGGTCGCATGGGGCATCTTCTTTTCCAAGTACGGTAATATGATGATATGAGCCATAGATTGCCGGGCGCATGAGATTGGCAGCACATGCATCAACACCTATGTATTCTTTATAGATGTGTTTCTCATGAATGGCTTTTGTGACAACACAGCCATATGGTGCCAGCATGAAACGTCCCATCTCGGTATATATGGAAACATCTCCCATGCCTGCAGGAACTAAAACCTCATCATATACTTTGTGTACACCTTCGCCGATAACTTTTATGTCATTTGGAGTCTGGTCTGGTTTGTATGCAACGCCGACACCACCTGACAGGTTGACGAATCTGATGTCACATCCTGTCTCGTTTTTAAGTTCGACAACAAGCTCGAAAAGCTGCTTAGCAAGCTGTGGATAATACTCATTTGTAACTGTGTTGCTTGCAAGAAATGCGTGGATCCCAAAATATTTTGCGCCCTTTGATTTTAAGATCTTAAATGCTTCAAACAGCTGATCCTTTGTCATTCCGTATTTTGAATCTCCAGGGTTATCCATGATGCCATTTGAAAGTTTGAATACTCCACCCGGATTAAAACGGCAGCTTATTGTTTCAGGAATATATCCTATTGTCTTTTCAAGAAAATCAATGTGTGTAAAATCATCAAGATTTATTATTGCGCCAAGCTTGTCTGCATATGCAAACTCTTCAGCAGGTGTATCATTTGATGAAAACATGATATGTTTTCCATCAAATCCACATGATTTTGCAAGCATAAGTTCTGTATATGATGAGCAGTCACATCCCATGTCATATTCTTTTAATATCTTAAGCAGATATGGGTTTGGTGTAGCTTTTACTGCAAAATATTCCCTGAATCCCGGATTCCATGAAAATGCATCCTTGACAGCCTGGGCATTTTTTCTAATGCCGGCTTCGTCATACAGATGAAATGGAGTAGGGTATGTTTTTACTATTTCTTCGATCTGTTCCTTTGTAACAAATGGTGTCTTTTTCATGTATGTTCTCCTATCTATAATAAAATCTAAAAATAGGTTACAACATATTTACTATATTTTCAATGATTTTTATGTTATAATAACTATTACATAAGGTAAAAAGAAAGGAATACATATGAATATAAAGGTTTTATCATATATAGATACAGAATCACTAAACAATACGGCAAATGCCTCAGGGACAGATGATCCAAACGCAAGTACGTCTGCTGCATCATCTGAAGCCAGCTTTAGCGAGGTTTTTGATACTGCAAAAAAAGCAACAGCAGCTGTCATGATAGATAAACTTGTCAAAGAAAGCGAAAATGGTTCGGTTGACTGTGCCGTTGTCCAGCGATTTTTTGATCAGTATGGGATAAATATCCAGGTAGCAACTAATGAAACAGTAGTTGATGCCGTACAGCCTGTATCATCCGGTCCAACGGATACAGCAGTTTCTTCTGAATCTTATGATGCATCTGATGCAGCAGCCGGTACGTCCACAAGTGATACCACATCTGCCTCGCAAAGCGGGGAGGGACTTGAATGTTCTGCAGAACTGGATGCGATTTTTGATGAAGCAGCCGAAAAATATGGTGTGGATGCTAAATTCTTAAAATCGATCGCAAAATGTGAATCTGATTTTGATCCAGCCTGTGTCAGCCATTCGGGAGCAACCGGAATCATGCAGCTTATGCCGGCTACAGCAGCAGAGCTGGGGGTCTCTGATTCATACGACCCATATCAAAATATAATGGGAGGTGCCCAATACATATCTGAACTGCTCGACAAGTATAATGGTGATACTTCACTGGCACTTGCCGCATATAATGCCGGTTCGGGAAATGTCGCAAAATATGGCGGGATACCACCATTTACTGAAACCCAGAATTATGTAAATAAGGTTTTGGGATATTATAATAGTTAGTCTGCAATTTTATATTTTCCAGTTGACAAAACAACAGATTGTATTGTAAACTGATTTAGTTGAAACGACATCGTTTCAGGCTGATGTGGCTCAGAGGTAGAGCACTTCCTTGGTAAGGAAGGGGTCACGGGTTCGATTCCCGTCATCAGCTTTGGGATATTTATTTTCATTAAAAAAGACAGGTGCTTTCTCCGGTACCGAAGCATTATGCTGGCGGTCAGAGAAGGCATCTGCCTTTTTATTTTATCTTATTTTTGTTAGAACATAACCTAATTTGATCCACTTATTCATATCATCAACATCGTTGCTGTCGACATAGAATGTTTCGCCATAGTTATTTATAGGCTCAAGTGAACAGGGGGATGTCTGATGGAACTTTCTTATGTATGCACAATGTGTCTGCGTGTTTAAAAAAATACCTGTATCACCATCCCGTATTGGATTGCGGCTGATCAAAATAATATCATCCTTATGGTATACAGGATGAAGATGATTACTTGTTATTTTAATGCCAAAATGAAGCTCACTGCCAAAGATCTTCCGGTAATGTGATATATTGATATCTTCGGAATTGCATGAGTCAAGATACATGCCGTCTTTCATATCGCCTGTAGGGATAAGAACAGGAATATAATCATCAGGGTTTTTGCCGGACTGCGTTATCGAATTGGAGAACGCTAGTTCTGCATCTGTCAGCGCATCAATGTAATTTAACTGTCTTTTAGAAAGAAATTTCAGCTTTTTTACTACATCAATGTATGAGTCCCTGTAGCCAGCCAGCTCGCATGTATACTTTCCGGTTATCTTGTAGATAAGGTATGCGGTATAGACATCCAGCTTTGTAGTTTCGCAATTTATTATCCGTTTGTAAGATGATAAGGACATTTCCAGTTTCTCTGCGAACTGAGCCTGTGTTAATCCAAGACGGCTTCGTTCAATCTCAAGATTGGTGGAAATGTTATCTGCCATTTCCGTATGGTTCATTTTTGACCTACACTCCTTAAAAAAAATAGTTAAAAAGGTAAAATTATAGGCATGAAATGAAATTCGTGCTTATATATAATGATTATTGTCAAAACACAAATTAAATATATAGGAAACGTCAATTACTGTCAAATGGAAATGTTTATTTTCTAAGAATGAAAGGAGAGAAGAGTTAAAAGGAGAATAATATAAAGAAAGTAAATGTTGAAGTTTAAATAAAAAAAGTGCGCATTAAGAGTGCTGCACTTTTTTTATTTGAAATTTTTAAAAAGTCCTTGCTCCGGCATTGATTCATACAGCCGCAATTGGTAAAATAACATAAGAGCAGATAATAAAACTTTCATTATCTGCATTGACAAAAAGCTGGGAAACAGATAAAAGGTTTCCACAGATAAGGGGGAAGATTTATGTCACTTACTTTTAGGCAATGGCGTGAAATGGCTATTATGGAATATGAGGTTGTAAGTAAAAACTACAACAGGAAAGTATATGAGAGCGCTGTTATAGATAAAGATACACATAATGTCGAACTTGTGCAGCTTACATTGCGTGAGGTATTGGATAAATGTGAAGGAACAAATTATGAATATAATATCAAGCGTGCTATAATGAAATGCGTATATACAAATGACAGGCTTGAAAAGGAAGTCAAAGAAGTTATGGACGAATTTTACGAAGTCTGATAAGGGAGAGTTTAAGGGTGGATAAGATACAATTACATTATTTAGAACAGCTTTCAGAGATGTATCCGACAATAGGAAATGCATCAACGGAGATAATAAATTTACAGGCAATTTTAAATCTGCCAAAAGGAACGGAACATTTTTTGTCGGATGTGCATGGTGAATATGATGCATTTTCGCATGTCCTTAAGAACGGATCAGGTGCGGTACGCAAAAAAATAGATGACGTATTTGGAGGAACTTTAAGCAGTGAAGATAAGTCAGGACTTGCAACACTTATATATTATCCGCGCGAAAAGATGGAGCTTGTAAGAAAAAAAGAAAAAGATATAGATTTATGGTATAAGACTACACTGTACAGGCTTATAGAAGTATGTAAGACTGTATCGTCAAAATACACAAGATCAAAAGTAAGAAAAGCACTGCCAAAAGATTATGCATATGTGATAGAGGAACTTATCACAGAAAAGCCTGAGGTGCTAAATAAAGAGGCGTATTATGACTCAATCATAAATACAATAGTTGAACTTGGAACAGCGGAGGACTTTATTGATGCGCTGTCTGAACTCATACAGCAGCTTGTAATCGATCATCTGCATGTGCTTGGAGATATTTATGACAGGGGCGCCGGCCCACATCTTATAATGGATAGGCTGTGCAGCTACCATTCTCTGGATATCCAGTGGGGAAACCATGATATCATATGGATGGGTGCAGCGGCAGGAAACCTTGCCTGTATCGCAACTGTGATACGAAACAGCATACGATATGGAAATCTTGATGTGCTTGAGGAAGGATATGGAATAAATATGCTGCCACTTGCAACATTTGCGATGAAAGCTTATGCAGATGATCCGTGTGACAGGTTTGTATTCAAGGTAGCACCTGTTGGAACTGATAATATCGAAAATGACCTTACAAAAAAAATGCACAAGGCGATTGCCATGATCAGATTTAAGCTTGAGGGACAGCTCATAAAAAAATGGCCTGAATATGGTATGAACGACAGGCTTTTACTTGAGCATATAGATTATGTCAAAGGAACTATTGAAATAGAGGGGAAGACATATAAAATGCTTGATACATATTTCCCTACGATAGATCCAGATGATCCATACAGGCTTACAGATGAAGAAGAGGAAGTTATGAACCGTCTCCGCTCATCTTTTATACATTGTGACAAATTAAAGACGCATGTTAAACTTCTGCTTAAAAAAGGAAGTATGTACAAAGTCTACAATGGAAATCTTCTTTTCCACGGGTGCATTCCGTTTGATGATTATGGAGAATTTGCAAAAGTAAACGTATATGGAAGATTATACAGTGGAAAGGCATTATTTGATGTGCTTGAGACATATGTCAGAAAGGCATTTTTCTCAGATGATCCGTTGGAAAAAGAAAAAGGAGTCGACATTATGTGGTATATATGGACGGCACCATACTCCCCGCTGTATGGCAGAAAAAAAATGTCCACATTTGAGAGATATTTTGTAGATGATGAAACATTAAAAACAGAAACTAAGAATTCCTATTATGAATACATAAAAAAACCGGAATATGCAGATAAAGTATTAAAGGAATTCGGCTTACATGGATCGAGGGTACATATAATAAACGGACATGTTCCTGTCCACAGAATGAAAGGGGAGAGTCCTGTAAAGAGTAACGGAAAGGTTATTATGATCGATGGTGGTTTTTCTAAAGCATATCGCAGAAGAACCGGAATAGCCGGATATACACTGATATATAATTCTTATGGACTTACACTTACAGCACATGAACCATTTGAATCACCTGAAACAGCTGTAAGAGATGAAAGAGATATAGTTTCAAGGCGGGAAGCAGTTGAAAATATGGATAAAAGAATCCTTGTCGGAGATACGGATGTCGGTGAAAAGATGCGTGAGAAAATAAGTGATCTGAAGGAACTTATCGGGGCATATCGTTCCGGAGAGATAGTTGAGAGGGATAAGTAATGAAAAAATCCGAACTTACGGAAATATTAAATGATGTAAAAACAGGTAAGCTTTCAGTTGATGGCGCTGTCGATAAAATTAAACTTGAACCATTTCAGGATATAGGCTATGCAAAAGTTGATACGCAAAGGGAGCTGCGGCAGGGAGTTGCAGAGGTTATATATGGAATGGGCAAAACTGCAGAACAGATAAGTGGAATAGTAAATGAAATGAACCGGCAGGGACAGGACAGGATCCTTATTACCAAAATATCAAAAGAAAAAGCCCGTAAGCTATCAAAAAGTATAAAGTTTGATTACTATGAAGAAGCACAGATAGGCATAGTCGGAGGAATCCCTAAGCCGTCAGGAAACGGACAGATAGTGATAGCAACTGGTGGGACAAGTGATTACAATATTGCTGAGGAGGCTGCGCTTACGGCAGAAGCTTACGGCAATAAAGTACTTAGATTGTACGATGTAGGAGTTGCAGGTGTTCACAGATTGATCGCAAATTCGCAGTATCTTATAAATGCAAATGTTGTGATAGCAATCGCAGGAATGGAGGGGGCATTAGCATCTGTAGTTGGAGGAATGGTTGATTGCCCGGTAATAGCAGTGCCTACAAGTGTTGGATATGGAGCATCGTTTGGAGGAGTAGCGGCACTTTTATCAATGCTGAACTCCTGCGCAAGTGGTGTAAGTGTGGTAAATATTGACAATGGATTTGGGGCAGGATATCTTGCAAGCATGATAAATCAAAGGACACAGGTATAAAATGTATAGAGTTGATGGTTTCGATTTTGAGTCGGAAGGTATGGCAGAAATTGCCAGAAAAGAAAAAAATGGTATTAAATATATAAAAGAAAAAACAAAAATGGATGATCCCTTTGAGGTCGCAAAACTGTATACCCAGCTTAGCAGACCGGGAATGTTTAAGACGGCGGTCGGATTTGCTTTCCTGATAGAGCTTCAGGAGTATCTTTATGCAAACCCATATATAGAAAACACGGACATCCGTTGTATACGGATACCTGATGAGGAAAAACTAAGGCAGAGGCATGAAATGAAATACAAAAAGAAATTTCATATTGCACTCTTTTTTGCTATTATTTTTGCAGTTGTGATAGTTGCACTTTTTACGATCACATATGTGAGCGGACACAGTCCTTATATAACAGATTATGAGGATGAGATAGTAAACAAATATGAGGCGTGGGAAAAGCAGCTTGACGAGAGAGAACAGGCATTAGATCAGAAAGAGGCGGATACACAGTGGAAAGAATAAAAATACTTGTCGTTGATGATGAAAGCAGAATGAGAAAACTTGTAAAAGATTTCCTTGTAAGAGAAAATTATGAGGTGATAGAGGCTGGAGACGGAGAGGAAGCGCTTGATAAATTCTATGAGGATAAGGACATAGCGCTCATAGTACTCGATGTCATGATGCCGAAATTAAATGGCTGGGAGGTCTGCAGGGAAGTAAGGCAGACTTCGAAAGTACCTGTTATTATGCTCACAGCGAAAGGTGATGAGAGTGACGAATTAAACGGATTTGAACTTGGCGCAGACGAATACATTTCAAAGCCTTTTTCACCGAAAATCCTTGTCGCAAGGGTTACTGCCCTGCTTCGCAGAACTAATAAAATAGGGCAGGAAGCCGATGTGCGTGAGGTCGGAGGCATAAAAATGGACAAAACAGCGCATACAGTAACGATCGAAGGAAAAAATATAGATTTAAGCTTTAAGGAATTTGAACTTCTTGAGTATTTTATAGATAATCAGGGAGTTGCTCTTTCCAGGGAAAGAATACTAAATTCTGTCTGGAGTTATGACTATTTTGGAGATGCAAGGACCATAGACACACATGTCAAAAAACTCCGCAGTAAAATGATGGACAAGGGAAATTATATAAAGACCGTATGGGGCCTTGGATATAAGTTTGAGGTCGAATGATCATGAAAAAGAAAACATCTTTGTCGTTTCAGCTCGTATTCACAATGCTCATACTTGTAATAGGTGTGGTCGGGATTTTCTGGATCATGAATAACACGCTGCTTGAAAAATATTATGTGTACAGCAAAGAAAAAGAAATGCTTTCAGTGTACGATATGGTAAATCGTGCAGCAGTTGATGATGATCTTTCGGATTCACAATTTAATCTGTCCTTAAAGAAAAAATGTGCGAGAGGAAATATAGACGTTGTTGTATTTAACAAGTATGGCAAGGTAGTAATAGAAGGACCTGCTGACAGTCAGGAGATAATGGGGCTGCTGTTTGAAGCGGGGCTTTATAAGTATTCGGCAGAATATAACAGTAAAAAGATCATAAGGCAGAGGGATTCAAACCTTGGAACTGACTACATTATAATAAATACATTACTGGCTGATGGTAATTATATATATATGAAAACTCCGATAGAAAGTATCAGGGAAAGCGTAAACGTTTCAAACCAGTTCTTTTTGATAGGAGGATTTGTTGCAGTTATAATAGGTATTATCGTGATCGTATTTCTTGCACGTAATTTATCAAGACCGATACGCAGCCTGTCGAATCTGTCAATGAGGATGGCTGCACTTGATTTTGAAGCAGAATATATCCATACAAAACATGGAGCAAGGGAGATCGATGAACTCGGTGAACACATGAATGAATTGTCTGGTGCACTTGAGCATACAATTTCAGAGCTTAAAATAGCAAATAATGAATTAAAACGTGATATAAAGAAAAAAGAAGAAATAGATGAGATGCGGAAAGAATTTCTCTCAAATGTATCACATGAGCTTAAGACACCGCTCGCACTTATATCAGGATATGCGGAAGGACTTAAGGATGCAGTCAATGATGATGAGGAGAGCCGCAATTTTTACTGTGAAGTAATAATGGATGAGACGGACAAGATGAACCGCATGGTAATGAAGCTGCTTTCATTAAACAAACTTGAGTTTGGCAAGGATACAGTTGAAATTGAGCGGTTTGACATAACAGAAGTTATAGCAGGAGTTATAAATTCATCATCACTTATGGCAGCACAAAACGATATAAATATCGTGTTTGATGATAGCAGACATGAATATGTCTGGGGTGATGTGTTCAAGATAGAGGAAGTGCTGACAAATTATATAAGCAATGCGATAAATCACTGCGAAGGCAGAAAAGAGATTGTGGTATCATACGAAAAGGTGGATAATAAATTACGAGTAAGCGTGTTTAATACCGGAAAGCAGATACCAGAGGATTCCCTTGACAAAGTATGGATCAAGTTTTACAAAGTAGATAAGGCCAGGACCAGAGAATATGGTGGAAGTGGGATAGGATTATCTATAGTAAAAGCCATAATGGAGCTTCACGACCAAAAATGTGGAGTGATAAACAGGGAGGATGGAGTAGAATTCTGGTTTGAACTGGAATTATGTATTGTAAACAGTTAAAAAATGTGGTACTATGAATATAAAACATAGGAGAAAAGTCACAGTGAAAATGAAAAGAAAAAAATTAAGTACTATGCTCATGGGACTCGTTTTTTCATTCAGTCTTACAGGATGTGGAACTTCACTGTATGAGATGACGGCAGATGAACAGGATGTCGTGGTTCATTATGCCGCATATGCCGTTTCAAAATATAACATATATCAAAAAGATGGAATGACATCGGCACAGCCTGGTGACGAGGATGAAAAACAGACTAAAGAACAGGAAACAGAACAGCCGGATAATTCCGGCACTACAGATGAACAAACAGATAAGACAGAAAAAGTTTCATTAGCCGATGCGCTTGGACAAAGCAGCCTGTCTGTGGTGTACAATGGTCTTGATACAGCAGATAACTTTCAGGAAGGAAGAGTTTATTCGCTGGAGGCAGGAGCTGGAAATCAGTATGCTATTTTAAAATTTACGATATCAAATCCGACAGATAGTGCTGTTTCAGTAGATGCGTTTAATAATGGACATACTTATAAGGCGGTATTTGGCGGCAGTGAGTCATATGAAGCGGAGAACACATTCCTTACCTATTCACTGTCCACATATCAGGGGACAATAGAGGCAGGAGCTTCAGTAGATGTAGTATTGCTGTTTAAGGTGCCACAGTCACTGCAGCCACAGAGTGACAGCGTATCTTTGATGGTACATATGAACGATAAAGATTATTCAGTAGAATTATAAATACGAATCATAAATGAAGGGTGGAGGAATTTCTATGGATACAAATATTCTTTTAGAGTCAGGAACCAATGAATTAGAGGTATTAGAGTTTACATTAGGAGATAATCATTACGGAATAAATGTTGCAAAGATCAGAGAGATTTTGCAGTACACACCGGTTACACCGGTTCCAAATTCACATCCAAGTGTGGAAGGTATATTTATGCCGCGTGATACAATGATAACAGTTATTGATCTTAAAAAATGTCTTGGATTACCGGAGACAGATGAAAAAGGATTATTTATCATAACCAATTTCAACAAATTAAATGTAGCATTCCATGTAGACGAAGTTATAGGAATACACAGAGTATCATGGGAGAATATAATAAAACCGGATTCTACTATCCAGGGTAGAGACGGAAGTACGGCAACGGGTGTTATAAAGATGAATGATAAGCTTGTTGTCATACTTGATTTTGAATCGATCGTGTCATCAATAAGTCCGGAAACAGGTCTGAGGGTAAATGACATAGACAATATGGAAAGCAGGGATAGAAGCGATTCGACAATACTTATCGCAGAGGATTCTGCGCTTCTTAGCAAGCTTATAACAGACTGTCTGAAAAAAGCAGGATATGTAAAGCTTGTAGTCACAGAAAACGGACAGGAGGCATGGGATAAGATCTGTGAGCTTAAGGCAGCAGGAGATATTACCGAAAAATTAAATTGTATCATCACAGATATTGAAATGCCGCTTATGGATGGACACAGACTTACAAAGCTTGTAAAGAGCGATGCAGCATTAAAAGAAATCCCTGTTATAATTTTCTCATCACTTGTCAATGAAGAAATGCGCATAAAAGGAGAACAGCTTGGAGCTGATGCACAGCTTACAAAGCCGGAGATCGGACAACTTGTAGATGCAATAGACAAGCTTATTGGAACGAATAAATAAAGAGAAAATATTTTAAGGGATGTGGTGGAAAGCTACATCCCTTAAAGTAGTTTAAATGGAGATTATTTATGGACGACAAAAACATGAAATCAACAGAAAATTATCTTGATAATCTTCTTAATTCGATGAACGGAAGACCATCGGAATCTGATGATGCAGCAGATACACCATCAAAGACAGATACAAGTTCCCAGGATGATTTTTTGCGAAAGTTTGAAAAGGAACTGGAAAGCGATGCCTATGATGAATACATATCAGATTTTGAAAGAGATCTCGAAAATGACGCTTTTTCAGAAAAACAGACAGGAATAAAAGATGTACAGACACCTGCACCATCGGAATCTGATGCTACGCTTGAGGAAGTTCTTTCTGAAAATGAAAAAAATGATTCATTTAAAATACCCGACGAGGTGCCACAGCAGGATGATAGGGCAGAAAATAATGCGGCAATAAATGAATTAGACAGTGCGATGGAATCATTTGATGATCAGCTGGGTGATGAGGAGGATGATTTCATCCTGGATGAGATACCCGGCGATGAGATACCTCATGTGGAATCTGAGTCAGATGATAACAATACACCGGAAGTTGTTCAGCAGGCAAAAGAGCCTGCGTCATCACAAGAGCAGGAACAGACTCCTGCTGATGCAGATGAAACTCCGCTTTCAGATATAGGAGAACCTGATCTGGCAGGAAATGCAGGAGAAGATCTTATAGACCTGTTAAATAATGGAGGACTTGCAGATTTAGGGGATATGTTATCAGAAGACGGAAAAGTATCAGAGGATGAGGGAGACAGCGAGTTTGAAAAATTCGCTGAAAATGAAATGGAAGCAAAAAATCAGGATAGTGGAAATATTAATAATCAGGATGAACAGCCGGCTAAAGAAAAGAAAAAGGGATTCTTTGCCAGAATACTTGAGGCTCTTTTCAAGGAAAGAGGCACAACAGAAGAACCTCAAAAAGATAATGCAGATGATGCAAAAAATCAGGCCGAGGTTTTATCAGAAGAAAACCAGCAGATATTAAAAGAACTTGAGAGCCAGGAAGCATCTGAAAAGAAAGAAAAAAAGAAAAAGAAACCTAAAAAAGAAAAGAAGCAAAAGCCGGCAAAAGAACCGAAACCTAAAAAGGTTAAAAAGCCAAAAGAGAAAAAACCAAAAGAAGTGGATAACAGTCCAAAACTTCCAAAAGGACCTGTTATTCTTATCTGTGTTTTCGTGGCATCGTTATTTGCATTTGTAATGATATGCACAAGCCTGCTTGGAAATTCAGTCACGATCCAAAATGCAAAGACTGCATACAATGATGCTATAGCCGGAATACAGGAAAATGACACAGAGGCATTTTCTAAATATATCGAAGCTTATAGCGAACTGAGTGGACTTTCGTTAAAAGGAGAAAACGAAAGAATGTTTGAAAAAGTCCAGATCCTTGCATCAGTATCAGAAAAGTATGAAGCATATGAAGCCTTCAAGAAGAATAGCAATGACGATATGGCGCTGGATTCATTAGTATGTGCAGCCGGAAGATGCAGTGTAAATGCGGATAATGCAAATGATGCAGGATGTACAGAGGCATTGGACGCTGTGAAAACGATCATAACAGATACATTAAGCAGCAATTACAATATGTCTTATGACGAGGCTGTTGAATTATATAATGCAGGGAGCAGAAATGACTATACATTGTCTATTATAGAAAAACTCAAAGAACTTGGACTGTATGATCAGAAATAAAAGTTATATCAGCAGCACAAATGATTTCATTGGAATATTAATGAAAAAGCGGAATCGCAGGACGATTAAAAAGGACACTTGATTTCTCAAATGCCCTAGCGTATAATCAGCTTAAGAAGGTTATCGGATGTAATATCCGATTTGCCCTCAGTTGCAACTAAGAAATAGCATTCACTTTGGTCGGAGGATGCTATTTCTTTTTATTATTATGATCGTCTATGTAAGACAGAGCCGCAAAAATTACTAGCACTAAAGTTAAAACTTCAAGCGTGTTCATAGGGCATCACCCTCCTTTGTAAACTAGAGGGCATCTAATAATCGGAAAATCACATCCTGCTTTCGTTTCAATTACACAATAACAGTATAACATAAAGAGAACAGATTTAAGAAATAGACAATGTGCTTGGAATATGCTACAATTCAATGTAGTGTGCATTCGGGGCACTCTGATTTAAGGAGGCTCAAGAATGGCGAATAAAACTATGTCAGAAAAGAACAAGCCTGCTAGAAAAACACTAAGTACGATGTGTAATGAGATGTAACGAAACATACAAAAATGTAATAAAATGACAGCAAGAATTGTTGGAAATGTACGCAGGCATTGGGGAAATGCATGATCTGAAAGGATTTGATAGAATGATAGCAATTATTGACTACAACGCAGGAAATTTAAAAAGTGTCGAAAAAGCGCTTTCGGCAATAGGATGTGAGAGCGTGATAACAAGAGACAGACACGAGATACTAAAGGCAGACAAGGTAATACTTCCAGGAGTTGGTGCTTTTGGTGATGCCATGGCGCAGCTTAAAAAGTATGAGCTGGACAAGGTAATACATGAGGTCGCAGATATGGACAAACCATTTCTTGGGATATGCCTTGGGCTGCAGCTTTTATTTGAAGGAAGTGATGAAAGCCAGGGGGTAGAAGGGCTTCATGTACTAGATGGACAGATACTTAAGATACCTGACAAAGAAGGCTTAAAAATACCTCATATTGGCTGGAACTCACTTGAACTGCAAAATAATGGCAGGCTTTTTGAGAAGCTGCCGGAAAATCCATATGTGTATTTTGTACATTCCTATTATCTGAAAGCAGCAGATGAGTCGATAGTAAAAGCGACAACAGAGTACAGTGTCCATATACATGCATCAGTAGAAAAAGGTAATGTTTTCGCATGCCAGTTCCATCCTGAAAAAAGCAGCAGTATAGGACTTTCAATACTTAAAAACTTTGCACAGATAGGGGAGGCATAATATGTTTACAAAAAGAATAATACCATGTCTTGATGTCAATAACGGACGTGTTGTAAAGGGAATAAACTTTGTCAATCTCCGTGATGCCGGAGATCCGGTAGAAATTGCTGCAGCATACGACAAAGCAGGTGCAGATGAAGTTGTGTTTCTGGATATAACCGCATCGAGTGACAATAGGAATACAGTTGTCGATATGGTAAGAAAAGTGGCTGAGAATGTATTTATACCTTTTACGGTTGGTGGTGGAATACGTACTGTCGATGATTTTAAAGCACTGTTACGAGAGGGCGCAGATAAGATTTCTATCAATTCTTCAGCAATAAATACACCACAGCTTATAAGTGATGCGGCTGATAAATTCGGAAGCCAGTGTGTGGTTGTGGCGATAGATGCCAGAAAACGAACAGATGGAAGCGGCTGGAATGTATACAAAAATGGTGGAAGAATAGATACAGGGCTTGATGCCATAGAGTGGGCCATAAAGGCTGATAAAATGGGAGCAGGAGAGATACTTCTTACAAGCATGGACTGCGATGGAACAAAGAACGGATATGATATTGAACTTACAAGACTGATATCAGAAAATGTATCTGTTCCTGTTATTGCCTCAGGAGGAGCTGGAACGAAAGAACATTTTTATGAGGCATTGACAGAAGGAAAAGCTGACGCAGCACTTGCAGCATCACTTTTTCACTATAAAGAACTTGAGATAATGGATCTGAAAAAATATCTGGCAGATAAAGGCGTGTCAGTCAGAAGATAGGTGGTGTGATATATGAGTATGCTTGACGGAGAATGGGCAAAGGCGGTCGGAGACGAGTTCAGGAAGCCATATTATAGAGATTTATACAATTTTGTAAGAGATGAATATTCAAATCATATTATATATCCACCGGCTGAGGATATTTTTAATGCAATGCATTTTACACCTCTGGATAAGGTAAAAGTACTTATTCTGGGTCAGGATCCATATCATAATGTAAATCAGGCACATGGATTATCATTTTCGGTACTGCCATCACAGAAGGATATACCACCATCATTACAAAACATATATAAAGAACTGCATGATGATCTGGGATGTGTAATACCAGATAACGGATACCTTAAAAAGTGGGCAGACCAGGGGGTGCTGCTTTTAAACACTGTACTTACGGTAAGGGCACATCAGGCTAATTCGCATCAGGGACATGGCTGGGAACAATTTACAGATGCGGTGATACGTGCCGTAAATGAGCAGGACAGACCTATAGTATATATGTTGTGGGGAAGACCTGCACAATCAAAGATACCTATGCTTACAAATCCTAAGCATCTGATACTTAAGGCTCCTCATCCAAGTCCGCTTTCAGCATACAGAGGATTTTTCGGATGCAGGCATTTCAGTCAGGCGAATGAATTTCTGCAGTCACATGGCATAAAGCCTATCGACTGGCAGATCGAAAATATAAATGATAATTGACAAATTAGTAAAAACAGACTATATTTTACTTAACAGTTAACAGACAATATCAAAGGAGTGATATTATGGTAGGAATAAGTGGATGGGATTCTTCATCAATTTCAATGCTTTTTTCGAGTGTTGGCAATTCTAGAAGAAGTACTGGCACAACATCGTTTTTATCAAACATTGATATCAGTACATATAGCAGTATAAAAACAGGAAGTTATTATAAGCTGCTCAAAACGTATTATTCGGAGGGACTGGATGACAAGGCATCTTCACTTGTTCCAAGTTCAGTTTCTACATCAAAGGATTCTGCAAAGACTTTGGGAAAAATTGAGTCAGCTGCGGATGAGGTGGCAGATTCAGCAAAGGATTTATATAGTGTATCATCTAGAACATTTTCAAAAAACTCCAAAGGAGGGTATGATACAGATGCAATCTATAAAAAGGTATCTAAATTTGCATCTGATTATAATGACTTTGTTTCAGCAGCTTCAAAATCACAGACTTCGAAAATCGATTCATCGCTTGATTCATTGAAGTCGTACACGAAATCTAACGAGCAGGCGTTATCAAAAATCGGCATTACAATAGATTCGAAGACAGGAGAGCTTTCTGTTGACGAGAAAAAGTTCAAGAGTTCAGATATGGCAAATGTCAAGAGCCTATTCTCAGGAACTGGTTCTTATGCATATGGTGTCAGTGCAAAAACATCAATGATAGGATATTATGCAAAAAACGAAGCACAGAAATCAAATACATACTCTTCCTCTGGAAAATACACATACAATCATAACACTGGATCAGTATACAGTTCTGAAACATAAGATATAATGAGCGGAGCGAATTATATCCGTGCGAATGCGCATAAGTATCAGCCGCAGGCTTATCATGTGTGTTAACACATGATAATATGCTTACGCACATTTGTAATGTTGGTGTCGCTGGATCGTTATCGGAAAATAATATATAAATATACGAAAAACCGTGGATGTTATTCCACGGTTTTTTCGCATATACTATATAGGATTTAATTATCACTTTCGTCATCTGATGACATAGAATAAACCTGACGTTTACGTGCCATTTCATCGCTTTCGAGATATTCGTCATATGTTGTGATCTTATCGATCATTGTGCCGTTTGGCAGAAATTCTATAATACGGTTTGCTGTTGTCTGGACTACCTGATGGTCACGGCAGGCAAAAAGTATAACACCAGGAAATTTGATCATGCCATTATTAAGCGCAGTGATCGATTCCATATCGAGGTGGTCAGTAGGCTCATCAAACATAAGTACGTTGCTTCCCATGATCATCATTCGGGATAAGAGAACACGTACTTTTTCACCACCGGAAAGAACACGCATTTTTTTGACACCATCCTCACCTGCAAAGAGCATACGTCCAAGGAAACCGCGCACATATGTTGCATCTTTAATTTCAGAATACTGTGTGAGCCAGTCTACGATAAGCTCATCTGTATCAAAAATTGCTGTGTTATCCTTTGGGAAATAAGACTGGCTTGTTGTAACACCCCATTTAAATGAACCTTCATCAGGCTCAAGCTCTCCTGCAAGGATTTTAAAGAGAGTAGTTTTTGCAAGCTCATTTCCTCCGACAAATGCGATCTTGTCATCATGGTTTACAGTAAATGAAATATTGTCGAGTACTTTTACACCATCTATAGTTTTTGAAATGCCTTCAACAAAAAGTACATCATTTCCAATTTCGCGCTCAGGGCGGAAATCAATGTAAGGGTACTTACGGCTTGAAGGGCGGATATCATCAAGCTGGATCTTTTCAAGCGCTCTTTTACGGGATGTAGCCTGTTTTGATTTTGAAGCATTGGCAGAGAAACGCTGTATGAATTCCTGCAGCTCTTTGATCTTTTCTTCTTTTTTCTTGTTAGCCTCCTTCATCTGGCGGACAAGCAGCTGGCTTGATTCGTACCAGAAATCGTAGTTTCCGGCATATAACTGGATCTTTCCGTAATCCATATCTGCTATTGAAGTACAGACTTTATTGAGAAAATAACGGTCATGAGATACAACAATTACAGTATTTTCGAAATTGATAAGGAATTCCTCAAGCCATGCTATAGCGTCAAGGTCGAGGTGGTTTGTAGGCTCATCGAGAAGCAGGATATCAGGATTTCCGAAAAGTGCCTGCGCAAGGAGAACCTTGACTTTTATTGCACCCGGAAGATCTGCCATGAGTGTGTAATGATCCTCTACAGCTACACCAAGTCCGTTTAAAAGTGTTGCTGCATCTGATTCTGCGTTCCATCCGTCCATATCCGCAAATTCAGCTTCGAGTTCACTTGCACGTATGCCATCCTCATCAGAAAAATCTTCTTTCATATAGATCGCTTCTTTTTCTTTCATGATATCGTACAGACGTTTGTTTCCCATGATCACAGTGTCGAGTACAGTATATTCGTCGTATTTAAAGTGATCCTGCTGTAAAAATGAAAGACGCTGTCCGGGTGTTATTACGATGTCACCATTTGTAGGCTCGAGCTGTCCGGAAAGGATTTTTAAGAAGGTTGACTTTCCGGCACCATTGGCACCGATAAGTCCATAACAGTTTCCTTCTGTGAATTTTATGTTTACGTCTTCAAATAAAGCTTTTTTTCCAATTCTTAAGGTAATATTATTTGCACTAATCATTATTATTGCCTTTCTATATTTATATTAATCGCTTGCGCATTATATTTTATCGTAAAATCAGTATTTTGCAAGTCTTTCTGTAGAAAAATACCTATAAAATGTGATATAGTTATAATGAACTATTAAATAAATGATTCACGATTACAGATAAAGCATAAAAAAGCAGCTTTGGATAAGGCGGGATCAATAGAAAATTAGGGGTTTTAAAATGAGTGATTGGTCAGAAATACTGGACATTCCTGTTGGAATGGCGGTGCTTGATATAATAGAAGATAAGGCACACTTTAATACTGTAAATGAAGAATTTTGCAGGTTTACAGGATACACAGGCAGCCGGCTTTTACAGATGGAAGTCGGAAAAATGATTTTTGCTGATGATCAGGTCAGATATTCAAATGCGTTGTGTACGGCTTTAAAAGGGCAGGAGAATGCAGAATGTGAAGTAAGGATCTACACAAGCAATGATATCTACAAATGGGTGACGATAAGATTTGCAGGACATTTTATAAAAAATACACGATCACGCATATTGATGATCGCCATTGATACAGATGACAGGAAACAGCTTGAACTACAGCTTGAACTGCTGAATCATCAATACGAGGTTATGGAGCAGGTCTCAGATGAGATACCATTTGATTATGACATAGAAAGCAACAAGCTTCTGCGTTCATACAGGATAATGCAGATGAGAGGCGAAAAAGAATGCTCAGATGAATATTATGATTTTGATGAAGAGGTAAAAAACTTTCATCCACTCGACAGGGAAATTTTTGTAAGTGCAATGAAAGAGGCGGTAAACCAGAAAATCACAGCTTCCGTCGAAGTAAGATATAATATGGCAAAACACGGGCTGCCACCACATTATGTATGGCTTCGGATCCTATATAAAAGTATAGTAAACAGTAAAGGAAAAATTGCTCGCATAATAGGGCGCAGCCACAATGTTGAGAGAGATATGATGCTTCAGGATCGTGTCAGGCGTGATCCGCTCACAAAGCTCCTTAATAAGGTGGAGGTTCAGATAGAAGTTGATAAGACTCTGGAAAAATATCCAAACGATACGCATGTTATGTTTGTGATAGATATCGACAATTTTAAAAGTATAAACGATACATTTGGACATACATTCGGGGATACTGTTATATCAGATGTCGCAGGCGGCATAAGATCACAGTTCAGAGGAAATGATATAATAGGACGTGTCGGTGGTGATGAGTTTTTAGTATTCATGAAAAAAGTAGATGCACAGAAGGCGGCTATAAAGGCAAGGAATCTGTGCAATGCACTTGCAAAGGAATATAGCGGTGATGATGTTGTAAGATGCATAACGACAAGCATAGGTCTTGCGGTATCAGGAATTGATGGTGATACATATGAGGAACTTTTTGAAAAGGCTGACCATGCAATGTACCGTGCAAAAAAATCGGGAAAAAATGGCTTCAGGGTTGCTGAGGAAGAAGATGTAGGACCGCTTGAAAGAAGTGAGCATGTAGCTGAAAACAGGGGACAACTTGAGGGCAGGGACAGGGATTTTCTTGCTTTTGCCATAAATATCCTGTCACATGCGCGCAATATAGATGGTTCGCTGAATCTGCTGCTTGAACAGATGCTTTCTAAATATAGGCTGGATGAGATTACGGTATGCGAGGAGATGGCTGACGGCAAAAATTTCCTTCTTACAAACTCCTCCGGAGAAATAGAGTTCTTTTCAAAGATGGTTTTTCCGGCTCAGGGATTAAAGGATAAGCTTAACTACACGGACAACATAAAACAGTTTGATGGCAGATATCTGTATGGATGGCAGAGTGTATCGGCAAAACAGGGAGTTAAAATCCCGGCAGAATATATAGACAGGGCAAATATTCTGATCGGTAAGTTTGAAACATCTAACGGAAGATGTGGAATGTGTTGTTTTTATGCATTTGATAAGAAAAGAAAATGGTCTGAAAATGAACTCAATATTTTAGGGGAACTGACAAGGATAATAGGTGTGTTTGTTTCTCTTAGGACCAGGATCGATGAGAGCAATACACTTCTTAGAAATGTCCAGAACAGGGATATTCTTACAGGACTTTTAAATCTTGACCCGTTTAAAAGTGAGTATAACAAGGCACTTGAGGAATATAAGGGAAAAAGTATGATGTGCCTTGTATATTTTGACCTTAATAATTTTGGATATATTAATGAAAATTACGGATACCAGATAGGCGATAAAGTTTTAAAATATCTGGCACATGATATAAATGAGACTGATGGGGCAATAATTGCATGCAGGCTTTATTCAGACTTTTTTATTCTTCTGGTGAGAGGAAAAAGCAAAGAGACAATAAAAGAATCAGTGCTAAGCAGGCAGAAACATTTTGTAAATCTGCATAATCATCAGTATCCAAGCTGTGGGATCGGGATAACGTCAGGAATGTATTTTATAGAAGAGGAAAATACTGATCCGGACGTTGCAATTGAAAATGCAAATCTTGCATGGAAGAAGGCAAAAAGGAGCAGAGGCGGTAAATACAGAGTTTTCGGGAACCGTCTCCGTGAAGAAAGAAGTGAAGAGCAGCATATAGTAGGGGAATTTTATGAAGCTTTGTACAGAGGCGATTTCCTTATGTATCTGCAGCCGAAATTTAATATCATAACAGGTGAGGTGTATGGCGCAGAGGCACTTGCAAGGTGGAAAAAACCAAATGGTTCGGTCATACCACCGGTGAAGTTTATTGATTCGCTTGAGAGGATAGGTTACATAACAGAGCTTGATTTTTATATATTTGAGCAGCTTCTTAAAACATTTACAAAATGGAAACAGCAGCATAAACGTGATATGGTAATATCTGTTAATTTTTCAGGAAAGCATTTTGAACTTGAAGGAAAGGAATTTGTGCGCAGGATCAATTCAATAATGAATAAGTATCCTGTAAAACCATCACAGATAGAGATTGAAATTACCGAAAGCATAATGATCAAAAACCATGATGCCTTATCCAGCACATTAAATAAGCTTCGGAGCATGGGATTCAGGGTTGCAATAGATGATTTTGGAACAGGATATTCTTCATTATCGGTTCTTACAAATATTCCAGCAGATGTGATAAAAATAGACAAAAGCTTTCTGGAGAAGGAAATGTCAGAACAAAATGCCGATATCCTTAAATGTATCGGTGAGCTTGTAAAGATTTCCGGAAGGGAGATTATTTTTGAAGGAGTGGAAACTGTAGAACAGGAACGATTTCTAAAAGAATGCGGATTTGAGTATGCCCAGGGTTATTTATGCAACAGACCGCTTACAGTATCTGAATTTGAAAAAATGTATTTATGAGAAATAAGTGTAAATTTACCAAATGTACTTCCAAAAAAACTTGATTTTTTGGAAGTATCATATATTATTAAATTAGAGACATTCTGATTCATGTCTATAAATTGAACATTTAAAACAGGAGGAAATATCATGTCTAGAGCAAAACAGTCAATGGATGGAAATACCGCTGCAGCTCATGTAGCATATGCCTACACAGAAGTAGCTGGAATCTATCCTATCACACCTTCTAGCCCAATGGCTGATACAGTTGATCAGTGGTCAGCAGCAGGACAGAAGAACATTTTCGGAAGCACTGTAAAAGTAGTTGAGATGGAGTCTGAGGCAGGTGCCGCTGGTACAGTTCACGGATCTCTTGCAGCCGGTGCACTTACTACAACATTTACAGCTTCACAGGGACTTTTACTTATGATCCCTAATATGTACAAAATCGCAGGTGAGAACCTTCCTTGTGTATTTGACGTATCAGCACGTACAGTATCTTCACATGCACTGAATATCTTCGGTGATCACAGTGATGTATATGCTTGTCGTCAGACTGGTTTCGCAATGCTTTGTGAGACAAATCCACAGGAGGTTATGGATCTTTCACCAGTTGCACACTGTGCAGCACTTGAGGGAAAGGTTCCATTCATCAACTTTTTCGATGGATTCCGTACTTCTCATGAGATCCAGAAAATCGAGAAGTGGGATTATGAAGATCTCAAAGATATGTGTCCAATGGATGCCGTTGCAGAGTTCAGAGCACATGCATTAAACCCAGAGCATCCAGCAGCTCGTGGATCACACGAGAACGGAGATATCTTCTTCCAGCATAGAGAGGCATGTAACAAGTTCTATGATGAACTTCCAGCAGTTGTTGAGAAGTACATGGACAAGGTTAATGCTAAGCTTGGTACAGATTACAAATTATTCAACTACTACGGAGCTCCAGATGCAGAGCGTGTGATCATCGCTATGGGTTCTATCAACGATGTAGCTGAGGAAGTAATCGATTACTTAACAGCAAAGGGAGAGAAAGTCGGACTTGTTAAGGTACGTCTTTACCGTCCATGGTCTTCAGAGGCTCTTCTTAATGCTATTCCAAAGACCGCAAAGAAGATTGCTGTATTAGACCGTACAAAAGAGCCAGGATCACTTGGTGAGCCATTATACTTAGACGTTGCCACAACACTTCGTGAAGCAGGAATGAACGATGTTGTATTAGTAGGCGGACGTTATGGATTAGGATCTAAGGATACACCACCTTCATCAGTATTTGCTGTATATACAGAACTTGAGAAGGATGCTCCTAAGCACAGATTTACAGTTGGAATCGTGGATGATGTTACAAATCTTTCACTTCCAGAGGTTAAGCCAGCTCCTATCACATCTGCACCTGGTACAAAAGAGTGCAAGTTCTGGGGTCTCGGCGGAGATGGTACTGTAGGTGCTAACAAGAACTCTACAAAGATCATCGGTGACCACACAGACAAATACATCCAGGCATACTTCCAGTATGACTCAAAGAAGACTGGTGGTGTTACAATTTCTCACTTGAGATTTGGTGACAACCCAATCAGAAGCCCATACTACATCAACCAGGCAGACTTCGTAGCATGCCACAACCCTGCATATGTTATCCAGGGCATGAAGATGGTTCAGGATGTTAAGCCGGGCGGAGTATTCATGATCAACTGCCAGTGGTCAGATGAAGAGCTTGCTCATCACCTCAACGCTGACGCTAAGAAATATATCGCTGACAACAACATCCAGCTTTACACAATCAACGCTATCGACAAGGCTATCGAGATCGGAATGGGTAAGAGAACTAACACAATTCTCCAGTCTGCATTCTTCAAGCTTGCTGACGTAATGCCTATCGATAAGGCTGTAGAGTACATGAAGGCTGCTGCTAAGAAGTCATACTCAAAGAAGGGTGACGCAGTAGTAGAGATGAACTACAAGGCTATCGATGCCGGTGTTGACGCTGTACATAAGGTAGAGGTTCCTGAGTCTTGGAAGAATCCAGAGGCAGATGCTCCTAAGGCAGAGCGCACAGGACGTCCAGAGGTTGTTAAGCTTGTTAACGAGCTTCTTGATCCAATCGCTA